>JALSIB010000037.1 GCA_026981855.1 Methylothermaceae bacterium
ATCTTTTACCACTGGTGGCGGCGACACCCCGCTCCTGGCATCACTGACCCTCCCATTGACGACCTTTTCAACGAATCCGGTGGCTTGTTGGCGGGAATCAGGTGAAAAAATGGGGAGACGCCAGCAGGGCGATCGCATGAAGCGACTTTCTCGCCTCTCCCGGAAGGAGGAGAGGCTTCAATCTCTATACGCTCAGGTATGAACGGGAAAAGCGAGGCGGGAAAATCAGTGCGGGTACCCGGCCCGCGGAATGGAAAAAGACAAGATATCCCGGACAGAACCGGGAGATGAACGACACCGCCCGGCATCCTGCCGGCCGGAATCAGAGCAGAAAGTCAGGTCTGGAATTGCCGGGACAATTCGAAGAGCCCGGTGGTGAGCTCGGATGTCTGCCGGGGATACTCTTGACACAAGGCACGCACCCGGCGCACGGCCCTGTTCATGTCTGCCGAAAATTCATCCACAGGTCCCGGGGGGAACGGTTGCCCCAACCACACCGCCCGCCCTTCGGCGATCATCCGCCGATGGACCAGCGACAGGTCGCGGGTGAGCCTTTTGGGCGCATACTTCATCCCCAAGCGATACACGATCGATCTCAGGCGATCCCCGCTCCATCCCTTCCATCCACGGGAGACCTGCCCAAGATCGAAAATGTGGACGGGCTTGCGGGTGGCGCAGGCTTCCGTGAGCATGGAAACGGTATCGCTGGTCACGACAATTTGGTCCGCCAGGGCCAGATAACCATAGTATGGATTTTCCCTGCATTCCCGCGACCAGGAAAAAAGATGGGCCGGCACCCGGACTTCCTCCGCGAAAGCTTCCATCACCCCTTCGGGCGTCCGGGCGCTGGTGGTCACCAACAGGCTGCCGCCGACTTTTTCCGCCAAAGCCCCGGCCTGCCTGGCCAACAGGCGGGCCGCTTTTTTATCCATCACGTAAGGGCCACTGGAACCGCCTATCATCACCGCGATATAGGGTCTCGGCAGATGCGCCAGATGGGCGCGCCATTTCCTTCCTTCCCCGGCCAATCTGGCCGGCGTCACCCGATGAAGGGTGGTGCTGTTGTGAAGCACATTGGGACGCTGTGGCAAACGATATTGGGGAGTGGTGATGACCAGGTCGAACCGTTCGATGGGATTCCATGGCCGGCCAATGTGAACCAGGCGAACCCGCTTGCCGGATTTGGCCGCCTGTTTCTGTATCCAGCGGCAGATGGGCTCGTTGCGGGAACTAGCGCTGATGATGAGATCGGGCCAGGGAGCGGACAGCGAATCGGACTGGTCGGCACAGATACCGGCCACGGAAGCGCCCAGCAAAAGGTAAGGAACATGCTTGCGGTAGGTGAAACGCTTGATCTGGAAAGGCCAACCCAAGGCCTCGGCCAAGGCCACCACTTGGGCGTTCTCGCCTGCCCGATGATTGAGCAACACCCAAACGCGGGGCTGTGCCGCCTCGGTCAATTGTTGACTCATCCAATTGTGTAACATGAACCACATCGCGGATTCCCCTGTCCACTAATAAGATTGTGGAATTAGTATAGCAGACAAAAAACAACAAATTGTTTTTTTTCCGCAAATCAACTACAGTTTGTGGTCTCAATAAATTTTTTCGTTCGATTCCTTCATGTACAACCTCTGGAAACAGCTCTATCGGCGCCTCGTCCTCGCCCCCGCTTTCCCGCTCCCCGAATCACGGCGTATCACCCTGGAACGCCGGTTGAGGGGAAAGGAGGAAGCGCGAAAACTCTCGCTTTGCGACGCAGTCATCGTATCCTACGGAAAAAGCGGCCGGACCTGGCTGCGGGTCATGCTGTCACGCTTCTACCAAGCCAAGCACCATTTGCGATCCACCCAACTGTTGGGTTTCGCCAACTTACATGCGAAAAACCCGGCCATCCCGAGGATATTCTTCACCCATGACAATTATCTGAAGGATTATACCGGCCACGCCGGCAGCAAACAGGACTACTACGAACACAAAGTCGTGCTGCTGGCCCGGGACCCGAGGGACACCGCGGTCTCGCAGTTCTTCCAATGGAAGTTCCGGATGCGCCCGGCAAAAAAGAAGCTCAACCAGTACCCGCCGCACGGCAGCGACATCTCCCTGTTCGATTTCGTCATGCACGAAACCGCGGGACTTCCCAAGATCATCGATTTCCTCAATCTCTGGGCCAGGGAAATGCCGAAACTGGACCGGTTTCTCCTGGTCAGATATGAAGATCTGCGCGCCGATACCGCCGGCGAACTGCGCCGCATCACCGATTTTCTGGGCACCCCGGGCAGTGAAGAGGAAATTCGCGAGGCGGTCGAATACGCCTCCATCGAGAACATGCGCAAACTCGAACAGGAGAAAAAGTTCTGGCTCAGCGGCAGCCGCCTGGTACCCAAGGACAAAAGCAATCCCGATTCCTACAAGGTTCGCCGCGCCAAGGTGGGGGGCTGGCGCGATTATTTCGATGACGACCAGGCAAGGCGGATCGACGAGCTGGTGAACGAAAGACTCGACCCCGTCTATCAATACACGCAAACCAGACAAGTGGTGAACGCATGAACGAACAGAAAGATTGCTGCGTCTTCGTCCATACCAACCACAAACAGTGGATCGGCGCCCTGGTGGCCCAATATTCGATGAAGCGGAACTCGGCCCATCCCGAACGTTTCGCCGTCCACATCATTCACCACAGGGATTATCCCTTCTTCCAGGAAATGGAAGGCAAGCCTTTTCTCCGCGATGGCGTCGAGAGAATCTGGCGCAACGAAGACCTCCAATCGTTCACCCCCCTTCGCTTCATGCCTCCAGAACTGATGAATTATCAAGGCCGCGCGGTGGTGGTGGACCCCGACATCTTCGCCGTGGGCGACGTGTGGGAACTGCTTTCGCGGGACATGCAAGGCAAATCGATCCTGTGCCGCCCCCGATCCGGACCCAAATGGTGGATCGATCGCTGCTACGCCTCCAGCGTGATGCTGCTGGACTGCGGCAAACTGACCCACTGGCGCTGCGAGGAACAGTTCCGCGCCATGTTCGAGGGCAAACTCGATTACATGGACTGGATCGGATTGCGGAAGGAACCGAAAGACGCCATCGGCTTGTTCGAACCGGAGTGGAACGACTTCGACAAACTGACGCCGGCGACCAAACTGTTGCACAACACCCGGCGCCTGACCCAGCCCTGGAAGGCGGGTCTGCCGATCGACTGGACGCCGAACGACCGTTTCCGCCTGTTCCCCCCCATCGGCTGGGCGTTACGGGCCCGCCGGCGACTGCTTGGCGATCATGCCCTGCTCGGCACCTACAAACGCCACCCCGACCGCAACCAGGAACGCTTCTTCTTCGGGCTGCTGAAGGAATGCCTGGAACAGGGCATCGTCACGGAAGAAATGCTGCGCGAGGAAATGCGTCAGAATCACATCCGTCACGACGCCTTCGAGGTGCTGGAAAAAACGCCGCCGCTCGGCCCTCCCGGCGACCCGCTCAATCTGGGATGGAACACCCGCCAGGCAGCCTGAGAACCATGCCGTGGCACACGCCGGGATCACCCTGAGCCCGGCAAAGCGGCCAGGAATGCCTCCAACTCCGGGGGAAGCGGCGCTTCGATTAACAAAGGGGCGCCGGTCACCGGATGAGGAAGCCCAAGCCGCCAGGCGTGGAGGAACATGCGCCTGAGCCCCAGTTCCCGCCACTTCCGATTGGCTTCAGCGTGGCCATACCGACCGTCTCCAGCGACCGGATGCCCCAGATGGGCCGCATGCACCCGGATCTGATGCGTGCGGCCGGTCAGCAGACGGGCCTCCACCAAGGTGGCCCCGGCGAATCGCCGCAACCGGCGGAAATCGGTCTGCGACGGTTTTCCGGCCGAATCCACCCTGACCATGCGCTCGCCACCCCTGAGAACATATTTTCGCAGCGGGACCTCCACCCTTTCCCGGCGCCGTTGCCAACTCCCCGTCAGCAAGGCCAGATAACGCTTGTCCACCGTGTCGTTGCGCATCGTGTCATGGAGCGCCCGAAGCGCCTGGCGCTTCTTGGCGATCAACAGACACCCGGACGTCTCTTTATCCAGGCGGTGGACCAGCTCCAAAGTCCCGGCCCCCGACCTCGAGACGCGCAGCGCCTCGATCACGCCCCCCCGCAGACCGCTGCCGCCATGGACCGCCATTCCCGCCGGCTTGCTTAGGGCCAGCATCCACTCGTCCTCGTACAGGACGCACGCTTCCAGCCGCCGCCCCATGTCTTCGCCGGCCGCCTGGCGGGAAATCGCGGCCATGGCGACCCTGACAGGAGGCAGGCGGACCTGATCCCCTTCACGCAGGCGGTAATGGGCCTTGATCCGCCCTTTGTTGACCCGCACCTCCCCTTTTCTCAGCAAACGGTAGATATGGCTCCTGGGAACCCCTTTCAGAAAAGTGATGAGGAAGTTGTCTATCCTTTGGCCGGCCTTTTCGGCATCGATCTCGACATGCCGGGGACGGGCGGAGTCGGAATGTTGGCGGGTGTGCGGATTCATGGATTTTGCCTGGGGCCAAGTCTATAATGTCGCTGAGAAACTCTATCGATGCGCTCCGAACTCATATCCAGCCGCATCCGGGAGACGAGGCCGCAAAAAACCGCCTTGTACGCCCCCCGAACAAAAAACCGGCGATAGGGTCATAGAACAGAACTTTCAATTGATGCGTCTACGAGAAAGACCCATTTTAAATCATTTGGTTTAACAAGCCATGTTGCGAATGCCATCCATCACCCGGAGCAGGGCGATGCACCCGCGGATCCTCACGAGCCAAAGGTTCCCGAAAAAGAATCGTGCATCCACACTCATCACAGCCGGCACCGGCCGGCCCGGCCCCGTTCCCGCGCCATTCGCATTGAGACAAAAGGATTATTGGAATGAAAAGAATGCTGATAAATGCCACCCAACCGGAGGAGTTGCGCGTGGCACTGGTCGAAGGGCAAAAACTCTACGATTTTGACATCGAGGTTCCTTCCCGAGAACAAAAGAAGGCCAATATCTACAAAGGTATCATCACCCGGATCGAGCCCAGCCTCGAGGCCGTGTTCGTCAACTACGGCTCCGAACGCCACGGGTTTCTTCCCTTCAAGGAAATCGCCCCCTCTTATTTCTCCAAACCCCTGGGTCCCCAGCAGCAACGCTCCGAAATCAGGGAACTGATCCGCGAAGGCCAGGAGGTCGTCGTGCAAATCGAGAAGGAAGAACGCGGAACCAAGGGGGCCGCGCTGACGACTTACATCGCCCTGGCCGGCAGCTATCTGGTATTGATGCCCAACAACCCCAGGGCCGGCGGCATCTCCCGCCGCATCGAGGGAGAAATCCGGGGAGACCTCAAGGAAATCGTCTCCTCCCTCGACATACCCGAAGGCATGGGATTGATCGTCCGCACCGCCGCCGGCGGCAAGACCGCGGAAGAACTGCAGTGGGATCTCAATTACCTGCTTCAGCTGTGGGAGGCCATCGAACGCTCGGCGCGCGAGCGCAAGGCGCCTTTTCTGATCTTCCAGGAAAGCAACGTCATCATACGCGCCCTGCGGGACCACCTGCGCGCCGACATCGACGAGATCATGATCGACAACCCGGCCACCTACCGGATGGTGCGCAATTTCCTTCAACAGGTGATGCCGCATTTCATCGGCAAGGCCAAATTGTACGAAGATCCGGTGCCGCTGTTCAGCCGTTTTCAGATCGAAAGCCAGATCGAGCTCGCCTACCAGCGGGAAGTTCCGCTGCCCTCGGGCGGCGCGATCGTCATCGATCATACCGAAGCCCTCACCAGTATCGACGTCAATTCCGCCAGATCCACCAAAGGCGGCGACATCGAGGAAACCGCCCACACCACCAACCTGGAAGCGGCCGAGGAAATCGCCCGCCAGCTTCGCTTGCGCGATCTGGGCGGTCTGTTGGTGATCGACTTCATCGATATGATTTCCATGCGCCACCAAAGGGCGGTGGAGAATAAATTGCGGGAATCGGTCAAGAGCGACCGGGCGCGGATCCAGATCGGCCGGATCTCGCGCTTCGGCCTGCTGGAGATGTCCCGGCAGAGACTGCGGCCCTCGCTGGGGGAATCCAGCCTCATCCCCTGTCCGCGATGCCAGGGACAAGGCAGTATCCGCGGCACGGAATCGCTGGCATTGTCGATCCTTCGTCTCATCGAGGAGGAAGCCCTCAAACCCCAGACCGGCAGGGTGGTGGTCCACCTGCCGGTGGAACCGGCCACCTACCTGCTCAACGAAAAGCGCCAGGTGCTGGAGCAAATCGAGCAGCGCCACGAAGTGGGCGTGGTCATCATCCCTTCCAGGCATCTGGAAACCCCCGCCTACGAAATCCAGCGCCTGCGCGCCAGCGAGGAATCCGAGCAGACCAGCTACGAACAGATTCCCGAGGCGGAAAGACAGGTACCGGAATTCGCCACCGAAGGCGGCAAAAAACTCGAGGAACCCGCGATCAAGGACTTCCTGCCCAGCACGCCGGCCCCCATGCGTAGCAAGGCCTCTTCTTCCGACCTGATCAAACGTTTCTGGCAAAAGCTGATCGGCGGCGCCAAAACGGCCGAACCCGTTCCCCCAAAGACGGAGGAAGCCCCGAAGGAACTGCCGCCCCCGAAACGGGGGCCCGAGTCCCAGCGGCAACAACCCCGCCGCCGCCCCCGGCGCGGCCGACCCGCCGGCAACGACAGAGCACAACAGGAACGGCCTCCGCAAAAGGAACAGGGCGGAGAAACCGCCGTCCAGCCGGAAACGGGCGAGGAAAAAACCCGGCAACCCGCTTCCCGCAGACGTCCGGGCAACCGAAGAGGCGCTTCGCGCCGCCGCCGGGGAGGACGGAGACAATACCAAGGGCCCCAGGGAACATCGGCCAAAACGGAAAACGAATCACCGGCCCAGGGCCGGCAGGAAGGGCAAGAACCCGCCGGCGGCACGAGCGAGCCGGCCCCTCCCGCCCCGCCTGAAAAGACCGCCCGGGAATCCGGCAAGCCCCCCATTGCCCTGCCCCCCCCGGTGAAAGAAGCGTCAAAGGAGAAACCGGCCCCCACCGGCAGCGAGAAAGTCACCCTCGCGGAAGGGGAGAGCCCGGACGACTGAGCGCCCGCCTCCCCCTCAGGCGTAAAGATTGAGCAGGCGATTGCCCGAAACCGGCGATCGCCGCGCCCCTGTTTCCAGGGTTTCCCCCTCCTCCGCCCTGTCGGCCGCCCCGCCGTTCCCGTAACCGCCTTCCGCAGAATCCCGCCGGGGGGAAGAGTGCGGCTGATCGGACAAAGACTGGCCGCTCACATCCACCTGCGCCAGTTGCAGCTGCTGCAGTCCGAACAGCTCCCGCAACCTGGGCAACGCGCTTTCGATGGCCTCGCGCACAACCGCGTGATGAGATGCGAACTGGATCGTCGTTTGATCGTCCCGCATTTCTATCCGAACCTCGATCGGCCCCAGATGCTGCGGGTTGACCCGCAATTCCGCCACCTGCATCGTTTTGCCATGCATCCAGAGCAAACGCTGACCCAACTCGTCCGGCCACTGGGGATGGTCGAACGGTCGGGTCAAATCCAGGAGCGGCCGCTGCGAGCTCTTTTCGCTTCCCGCCGGGGGGGCGGTTTCCATCGGCCTTCCTTCCCTGAGGGAGGTCGGCGCATCGGGGACTTCCACCTGTAAGGAGCGGGAGGATGAATCGTCCGCGCCGGCAGGTTCCCCCCGTGAAAGTACCGCCGCAGCCTCGGATTCGGGCGTTTCCGGCCAGGCTTCCGGGAACTGCACGGACTCTCCGGCCGGGGGCGCCCCACTACCCGGCGGCGCCGTTTCCAGCGGCTCCCTCGTCATGACGGCGACCGGGGAAAAGCCCCCCTGCTTCGATCCGGCTTTCGCTTCTTCCCCGGCGGGAAGGCCGGTGAACGATCCAGGCCCGGCATCGAGCCGCTGCCAGGAGGACGCCAAGGCAGGCGAACCCTCCCCGGCATCCTGGACATCGAACGCCTTGCCCATTTCTCCTCCCGTCAGGGAAAGGAAAGATTCGGCCGGCGCCGGCCCGGCTTCCCCTTCCCGCTCCAATTCGGCCGCCATCCCGATCAACGTGTGAATGACATCCACCGTCGCCTGATCGGAGCGAGGCGCATCCTCCGTTTGCGCCATGGAAGGGGAAGCGGCAGGTTCAGTCTGAATGGACTGCAGAAATGCCGCGCTCACCTCCGTCAGGAGATCATCGAGAACCTCGGTGTCGCCGGATTTCACCCCCTCCACCACCCTTCGCGCCTGCCCCCCCCCTTCACCGCCGCCGGCGGCCAAGGTCTCCAGATATCTCTGCAAGGTTCGCAGATTTTCCGCCAATGCCTCCGGTTGCAACCGCAACCGCCATTCGTCCGGCCCAGGTAGCGGCCCGGCTGTCGCAGGCATCAACGTCTCCACAAATTCCGGCACGTTTTCGGCAGGCACCTGCGGTGGCGGCCGGAGGCTCCATTCCCCCGCTTCGAGCGGCAGCCCTCCAGCAGGAGGCTGCCCGACCACGGCGCGTATCCGCTCTAGGAAATCGGAAAAATTTTCCTCCACACCATCGGCCATATTCAGCTGGATCGATCCGGAAGGCAGTGACACCGCAGACAGGATCGCATTCAACACGCCGCTTGGATCAAAATTCATCAATGGACTCCCAGAGAATTATCTCTATCGATCAACAAGCAAATAACAAGCCATATTCTTCACCCTCAACATCGAGTGTCTTGAACCGTTTCATTGGCCCCGATTCCTTCGCCGCCTGGCGGCGGCCCGGTCGTCCAGCTCCCCCTGCACACGCTTTTCCACCACGCCTTGTTCTTGCCTGGCGATTTTCTGCCGGATTTTGCCGACACCTTTGTGGCGGCAATGAAGCTGCCGCCACGATCGCTGCAAAGCGGCATGTTCTTGCCGCATCCGTTGCAGGTTTGCCTCCTGCTCCTCGATGGCCTTTCCAAGGTTGGCCAAAAACGCCCGGTATTCATTCAGTTGCAGGGCGTTCATCCCTCCCTCCCGCTGCAAGCGGGCGCAATACTCGGCGCGGAAGCGGCGCATCGCCTCGACCTGGGCCACGGCTTCGTCGATCTGGCGGGAGGCCTGGGCCAGAATTCTCGCGGCTTCGTTTTCCTGTTCGGCGGCCAATGCCACCACCCGCTCCAGGCGTTGGCCGCGCTTCATGTTTCAGCCATCAGCCGGGTCAGGGATTCCACGCTCTGCGCCAGGGAAACCGGCTCGTGCATGCCCTGTTGGAGAAATTCGGCGATCCCGGGTTGCATCTCGATGGCCCGGTCGATTCTGGGATCGGACCCCGCCTGATAGGCGCCCAGGGTAATCAGATCGCGGTTGCCCTGATAGAGGGAATAATGCTTCCTCAGCCGCCTGGCGGCCTCCAGTTGCGAGTGCGGGACGATATCGGCCATCACCCGGCTGATCGAGGCTTCCACGTCGATCGCCGGATAGTGGCCGGATTCCGCCAGCTCCCGGGACAACACGATATGCCCGTCGAGAATGCCGCGAGCGGAATCGGCGATGGGGTCGTTGTGGTCGTCGCCTTCCACCAGCACCGTATAGAAGGCGGTGATCGAACCCTTGCCCGCCTCGCCGCACCCGGCGCGCTCCACCAGCGCCGGCAACCTGGCGAACACCG
The DNA here is from genome assembly GCA_026981855.1 of Methylothermaceae bacterium. Taxonomy (GTDB): domain Bacteria; phylum Pseudomonadota; class Gammaproteobacteria; order Methylococcales; family Methylothermaceae; genus Methylohalobius. The sequence goes on from JALSIB010000037.1 coordinate 9,638, forward strand.
AAGGGGGATAACCCTTGGTGGCGGGGGGTTCGTCGATCGCCAGGGCGATCTCCCGGTGCGCCTGGGCGAAACGGGTCAGGGAATCCATCAGCAGCAACACGTCCTTCCCCTGATCGCGAAAATACTCGGCGATGGCAGTCGCCAGCAGGGCGCCGTGCATGCGCATCAGCGGCGGCTGATCGGCGGGGGTGGCCACCACCACCGCCCGCGCCAACCCCTCGGGCCCCAGGATGTTGCGAACGAAATCGTTCACTTCCCGTCCCCGCTCGCCGATGAGGCCGACCACCACCACCTGGGCCGAGGTGAACCGCGTCATCATCCCCAGCAACACGCTCTTTCCCACCCCGGTTCCGGCGAACAACCCCAACCGCTGCCCCCGGCCCACCGTCAACAGGGCGTTGATGGCGCGGACGCCGACATCGAGCGGTTCCTCCACCGGCTGCCGCGTCAAGGGGTTGAGGGGCCGCCCCTGCAGCGGGCGGATGGACTCGTATTGTAACGGTCCCTTGCCGTCGAGGGGATGCCCGGCCCCATCCAGCACCCGGCCCAGCAATCCCATACCCACCCGGGCCACGCTGGGTTGGCCGCTGGGAATCACCCGGCACTGGGGTTCCAGGCCGTAGACGTCACCCACCGGCATCAGGTAGAGATGTTCGCCGGCAAACCCCACCACTTCGGCTTCGATCTTCTCCCGGTAGGCGGTCTCCACCCAGCAGCGCCCGCCCACCGGGGCCTGGCAACCAACCGCCTCCAGGGTCAACCCCACCATGCGTGACAACTTCCCCTCCACCACCATGGGCGTGGGCGCGGACAGCCGCTTCCGGCACATCGCCAAATGCTGCCGCCACCTCTGCTGGCGCCCGTCGGGATGATGAATCATGGGGCTTCCCCGCTTTCCCGGTCGAGGCTCCGCTCACCCCCGAGAGCGGTGGCGATCACCGCCGCCAACCGCGATTCCACCGTGGCATCGATGCGCGAAACCTCGGTTTCCACCTTGCACCCGCCGCGGCTGATCAAAGGCTCCTCGACGATCTTCCACGGCACGCTGGCCTCGTCCAGACGCAACGCCGAGCGCACCAACTCCGCGTCCTCGGGATGCATGGTCAAGGTGGCGGTCCGCTGGGAGACGGGCAACAGCGACAGGGCCTCGCGCACCACCGCCACGATCTGCCCCCGATCGGTCTTCAGTTCCCGCCGCACCAGCTGGCGCGCCACCACCATGGCCAGATCCACCAATTCCCGCTCCACCTCCTCGTCCAAATCGGAAAGCGGTTCCGACAGCTGCTTCAGCACCTCGCCGATATGCCCGATCTCCGCGTCGAGAGACCGTTTCGCTTCTTCCAGCCCCTCCTTCTCCCCCTGCTCCCGGCCCTCCCGGTAACCCTGCTGGAAACCCTTGTCGTAACCCTCGCGGTAACCCTCCTGGTTGCCTTTGTCGTAACCTTCGCGGTAACCCCGCTCCCTCCCCTCCCGGGCGGCCTCTTCGCAGGCTTCCCGTTGCATCCGCTCCAGCTGGTCGGCGGTCAACACCATGGAGGGTTCGGGCGGCGCTTCCACGGCAGGCTCGGCCGGTTCCTGTTCCGGCTGCGGATCGAGTTCCTGCCGCAACACCCGGGAGAAGGCGTCATCGGCCCGCACCTCCGGCCATTGCAGAGGCGCCGCGTCCTCCAGCTCTTCGGGGCTGAAGCTCTGGTCAGATGAGTTCATCGCCGCCTCCGCCCAAGGTTATCTCGCCGGCATCGGCCAGGCGGCGGGCGATCTGCAGAATGTCCTTCTGCGCCGCCTCCACCTCGCTGAGCTTGGCCGGCGGCGCGGCTTCGAGATCGTCACGCAACATCTCCGCCGCCCGCCGCGACATGTTGGCGAAAATCTTCTCCTTGAGCTCCTCGTCGGCGCCGCGCAAGGCCAGCAGCAAACTGTCGGTGGAAATGTCCCGCAGCAGGGTCTGGATGCTGCGGTCGTCGAGTTTGGCCAGATCGCCGAAGACGAACATTTTGTCCTGGATCTGCACCGCGAGATCCGGGGCCTTGTCCTCCAGAAACTCCATCACCCCCGCCTCGACGTTGCTGTCCACCAGATTGAGGATTTCGGCCGCCTTGGCCACCCCGCCGATGGTGGAAGACTTGACGGTCTTGCCCGACAGTTGTTTTTCCATGATGCTGTCCAGCTCTTTCAGGGCGTCCGGCTGGACCGCCTCCAGGGAGGCGACCCGCATCACGATGTCAGGCCGCATGGTCTCCGGCAGGTACCCCAAAACGGTGGAGGCCAGGGCGGGATCGAGCATGGAGAGGATGATCGCGATGATCTGCGGATGTTCGAGGCGGATCAGCTCGGCGATGGCCCGGGGCTCCATCCATTTGAGCTGCTCGATGCCGCGGCTGTTGCGGCTGAGAAGAATCCGGTCGATCACCGCCCCCGCCTTGTCCTCGCCCAGCGCTTCGGTCAGGACGCCACGGATATAGTCGTCCGAACGCAGCCCGATGGCGGTCTGATCGCGGATATGTTCGAGAAAGATCTCCACCACCCCCGCCACCATCTCTCCCCGGATGTTCTGCAGGTTGGCCATGGCCATCCCCAGCATCTGCACTTCCTTGGGCTCCAGGAATTTCAGCACCTGGGCGGCGTGTCGCTGCCCCACCGCCAGCAGCAGCAACCCTGCGCGGTCGATCCCGTCCAGTTCCTCAACCTGCGGCATCTTCTTCCACCCAGTTCTTGATCACCTGCACCACCCGGTCGGGATCATCCTCGATCAGCCGGCGCACGAATTCCAGCCGCTTCTCATAACTCTGGGGACCTTCCAGCATCAACAGTTCCTCGCTCTGCTGTTCCAGTGAAAGCGTTTCCTCTTCCGCTTCTTCCGCCGCCTCGTCTTCCCGCGCTTCCTCCTGTTCCGCCGCGCCGCTCTCATCCGTATCCACATCCGCGGCAGGCGGCTGCGGCGGCGGCGGGAACAGACTGCGCACCATGGGGCGCAATACCGCGAAAATCAGCGCCAGCACCATCAGGGCCGCCACCAGCAGCTTCCCGGCGTACCAGACCCACGGTTGCCGCCACAGCGGAACCGGCGGCATGGACAATTCCCCGCCGCCATGGAAAGCCACATTGGTGACGGTGACCCGGTCGCCCCGGCTGGCATCGAACCCCACCGCCTGCTTCACCAGCGCGGTCAGGCTGTTGAGTTCCTCCTGGGTATAGGGACGGCTGACCTGCGACCCGTCCTGCTGCGTCACCTTGACGTTGTCCACCGCCACCGCCACGGTCAGACGGCGCACCACACCATTGGCCTGGCGAATATGGCTGATGGTGTGATCGAGTTCATAGTTGCGCACCCGTTTCTTCTGGGTCTCCACCACCTGTTCGGTTCCACCGGTTCCCGCCGCGTTGGCCACCTGGGGCGCGGTGCCAGCGGCGGGCGGCTGATTGGTCAACGCGCCGGGCACGCCCATGGCGTTGGCGCCGCGCTCGGTTTTTTGTTCTTCCTGTTCGCTCCGCAAGGCCGGCAGATCGGGATTGTAGAGTTCTTCGGTCCGCTCCACCGCGGTGAAGTCGATGTCAGCCGCCACCTGGGCCCTCAGTCCCTCGCGGCCGACCAGGGGAATCAAAAGGGTTTCGATTCTTCCGACCAGGTGATCCTCGACCTTTTTCTTATATTCGAACTGCTTGTCGGTCAAAGACATCTCGTCCGTGTCCTGTTCCCGGTCGGTCAGCAGGTGGCCATACTGATCCACCACCGTCACCCGCTCCGGCTCCAGGCGCGGCACGCTGGAAGAAACCAGATGGACGATGGCCCGCACCTGCCGAAGGTCGATTTCGTAACCGGGCGCCAGTTGCAACAACACCGATGCGCTGGGCGGCTTGCGCTGACGCACGAACACCGACTGTTTGGGCAACGCCAGATGCACCCGCGCCGCCTTGACACCCTCCAGCGCCATGATGGAGCGGGCGATCTCACCCTCCAGGGCATGCTGGAAGCGGGCCTTTTCCAGCGCCCGGCTGGTGCCGAAACCCGGGTCCTTCTCCAGGATCTCATAACCGTTCTCGTCCTGCCGGGGCAACCCCTGGGCCGCCAGATGAAGCCTCAATTCGTGGACCTGGTCCGCCGGCACCAGAATCGTTCCGTGGCGCTTGTCGATCTTGTAATCGGCCTCCATCCGGTCGAGCGCGGTCACGATCTCCCCCGCCTGGGCATCGTTCAGATCGAGGAACAACGGCTTGTATTCGGGTGCCGAGGCCCACAGGATCACCGCCACCGCCAGGGCGATGGTCATCGCCAGCACCGACATCAGGCCGACTCTCCGCCCCCAGCCCATTTCCCGCCAGGTTTGAATGACAGGGTGGATCTGGGCCGCAGGCGCCGTTTCGGAAGACACCAGATCGCGGCTTTCGGTGGTCGCCAGCGCCTGTTCCGTGGTTTCGTCGCCGTTATCCGTCGTCGCCAGTTCCATGGTCCGTATCCGTCATTCCAGGGTGAATCATGGGAAACATCACATCTGCATGTTCATGATGTCCTTGTAGGCCTCCACCAGCTTGTTGCGCACCTGCACCATCGCCTGAAAGGAGACACTGGCCTTCTGCAGCGACACCATGACCTCGGCCAGGGGAACGTCGGCCTCGCCGTTCTCGAACGCCCGGGCGAGACTGCTCGCCTGTTGCTGCGCCTCGTTGACGGTATCGATGGAGTTTTTCAACAGATCGGAGAAATCGGTCTGCGGCGCCTCCGCCCGGGGATTTTTCTGCGCCGACTGATCGCGCAGCACCCGCATCTGGGCCAGTACTTCATTGACATCCATTTGGCTCATCGAATCTTGCCTCGGTTGTGATCGACACGAGGTACCCGGCCAACCGCCTTCACGCCGGCACCCCGTCCGGATTCAAGCAGTTTTCGTACCATATTTTCAACCCGGCAGGGCGATCCCCGCCTCCTTCATCCTGGCCAGCTTGTAACGCAAGGTTCTGGGGCTGATGCCCAAGCGTTTCGCGGTGGAGACGCGGCTGCCGTTCTCCTCCCTGAGGGTTTCCAGAATGATCTGCTCCTCCACCGAACGCAGCCCGTCCTCCAGCCTGGCCGGCGCCGCGGGCCGGGTTTCCGTTTCCTCCCCGGCAGGTTCGGCCACCGTATCGTCCAGAATCAGATCCGCCGGCCCGATGGTGTTCCCCTGGCACAGAATCAAGGCGCGCTGGACGACGTTCTCCAGCTCGCGCACGTTGCCCGGCCAGGGATGGTTCTGGAGTTTCCGCAGCGCCGCGGCGGACAGTCGCGGCAATTCGTTGCCGCGCCCATGCCGCTTCAGGAATATCCGCGCCAGCGCCGGGATATCCTCCTTGCGCTCGCGCAGGGGAGGCAGAACCAGCGGAAACACGTTGATGCGGTAAAAAAGATCCTCGCGGAACCGCCCCTTGCCGACCTCCTGACGCAGATTGCGGTTGGAGGTGGCCAGGATTCTCACATCCAGCTTGAGGGTCTTGCGCCCCCCCAGACGCTCCAGCTCCCGTTCCTGCAACACCCGCAGCAACTTGGCCTGCAGGGAGAGATCCATCTCGGAAATCTCGTCCAGCAGCAGGGTGCCGCCCTGGGCCATTTCGAACTTACCGGGCGTGCTCTGGGCGGCGCCGGTGAAAGCGCCTTTTTCGTAGCCGAAAAGTTCCGCCTCGAGCATCTGCTCGGGAATGGCGGCGCAATTGATGGCCACGAACGGCCCCCGGCCACGCCGGGAATGGGTGTGAATGAATCTGGCCATGACCTCCTTGCCGCACCCCGACTCGCCCAGAATCAGCACCGAGGCGTCGCTCGGCGCCACCTTCCGCGCCAGCGACTGAACTCTGGCCATGGCCGGCGACTGCATCGCCTCCGCCCGCGCCTCGGTCGCCAGGGAGAGATAGCGCCTCACCTGGCGCACCAGCACCTCGGCCTCGAAGGGCTTGACCAGGTAGTCGCAGGCGCCGGCGCGGATCACCTCCACCGCCTGTTCGATGGTCCCGTAGGCGGTCATCAACAGTACCGGAAGCTCGTCCCAGCGGCGCTTGATGTTATCCAACAGCAACCGGCCGTCCATGCGCGCCATCTTCACGTCGCTGACCACCAGCCCCGGCCGCTGTCCTTCCAGCCATCCCAGGGCCTCCTGGCCGTCGGCGGCGACCGCCACCCGCCATCCCGCCAGTTCCAGGGTCTCCTGCAACGCTTCCCGCAGGGAAGGGTCGTCCTCGACGATCAGCACATCCACCGCCCGCATTCCCTCACCCCACTGCATGAACCGGATTCAAGGCCGCGGCGCCGCCTGCGGAAACATGCGCCGGAAGGGGCGAGCGCCCCGTGGCGAGCGGCAGCCAAAGATCGAACCGGCAACCGCGGCCGGGGCGGCTGTGGCACTCGACATGCCCGCCGTGCGCCCTGGCGATGCTGTCCACCACCGCCAGCCCCAGCCCGGTTCCGGCCGCACGGGTGGTGAAGAAGGGCTCGAATATCCGCTGCCGCAACCCGGGATCGATGCCCGGGCCGTCGTCGATGACGCTCAGCCGCAGCATCCCTTCCTCCTCCGCGACACGCACGACCAGCTCGCCCCGGCCGCCCATGGCCTCGATGGCGTTGCTCAAAAGATTCAGGCAGGCCCCCAAAAGCGCCTCCAGATTGCCCTGGAACACCACGTCCGCGCAGCGCTGCTGGAACGTCAGCGCGATTTCGGTGGCCGTCAGGTGGGGCTCGATGGCTTCCCGCAGCCTGGCGACAAAATCTTTCACCTCGACCTGGTCCATGACGAAGCGCCCTTCGCGGGCGAAGATCAGCATATCGTTCACCTGGCGTTCCAAATGACGCAAACGCTCCATGATCCGGGAGGCGAACCGCCGCCGCTGCCGCCCATCGAGTTCCTCCGCCCCCAGCTGGGAGGCATACAACAAAGCGGCGGCGAGAGGGGTGCGAACCTGGTGCGCCATGCTCGCCACCATCTCGCCCATCGCCGACAGGCGCTTGTGCTGTTCCAGCAACTCCTGCAACGCGCGCATTTCACTGACATCGGTCAACAGCAGGATCTGCCCGGCGCCCTCGCCCAGGGAGCGCGCCGAAATACTGACGGTCCTGCCATTTTTCAGCCGCCTTTCGTGGGGATTGTCACAACAGGGGGTGAAGCTGCGCTCGACGATGCCCTGCCAACGCTCGCCCAGCAGCGGTTCGCCGAGCAGGCCGACCGCCGCCGGATTGCATTCGACTACGGTTCCCCCGCCATCGACGACCACGACCCCCCCCGGCAAGGCCTCCAAAAGGCGTTGCAACTTGCCGGCCAGGCGCTCTTTTTCCTCCAGGGTCTGGAGGCGTTCGTCACGGGCCGCCGCCAGCTCCCGGTTGAGACGGGCCACCTGATTCTCCAGTTCGCGATAGGAGCCCTCCAGGGAGCGGGAGAGCTGGTTGAAGACCTCAAACGCCTGTTTGAGCTTTTCCGGACTGTCGAGTGTTCGTAGATCTATCACCGCGTACTCGCTGGTCGTTCATCGGTTTACCCTTTGAACAGATAGCAAGCGCGATGCCAAAACGATCGAGACAGAAGATCAATGACTTGGAAACAACGGCGTCAGGATTCCGTCACGTCCTCGGCCCGCAGGCCATACTTGCGCAGTTTTTCCACCAGGGTGGTGCGGCGCATCTTCAAGCGTTTCGCCGCGTGGGCGACCACGCCTTTGGATTCGTCGAGGGCCTGGCGGATCAGCGCCTTTTCCAGGCTGCTCAAATGCGCCTTGAGATCCAGCCCGTCCTCGGGCAATTCCCCGCCCGGGGAGGAAGACGATACGGCCTCGGCGGCGGAAGCGGGCACCGGAGCGGCAGGCCGAACGCCCCCCCCGCCATCCCCCACCTTCTGGAGAATCTTCTCCGGCAGATCGGAAGCATCCACCACGCCATAGGGATAGAGCACCGCCAGACGTTCCACGAGATTGGCCAACTCCCGCACGTTTCCCGGCCAGTCATAGCGCTTCAGCACCTCCAGCGCCGCCGCCGTCAGCCTGACCGAACCCCGTTTCTCGTTTTCTATCCGGGCGATCAGATCGCCCACCAGGGCGGGAATGTCTTCCCTGCGCTGGCGCAGGGCGGGCACTTCGATGGGAAAGACATTGAGCCGGTAGTACAGGTCCTCGCGGAACCGGCCGGCGGCGATTTCCTCTTCGAGATTCCTGTGGGTGGCGGCGATCACCCGCACGTCGCACTGGATGGTGCGGTTGCTGCCCACCCTCTCGAAGGAGCGCTCCTGCAACACCCGCAGCAGCTTCACCTGCATCGCCAGCGGCATGTCGCCGATCTCGTCGAGAAACAGCGTGCCCCCCTCGGCCATCTCGAAACGCCCCTGACGGGCGCTGAGGGCGCCGGTGAAAGCGCCTTTCTCGTGACCGAACAGCTCGCTTTCCAGCAACTCGCCGGGAATCGCCCCGCAATTGACCGGCACGAAGGGTTTGTTGCGCCGCGAAGAACGGTAATGGAGGTTGCGCGCCACCACCTCCTTGCCGGTCCCCGATTCCCCCAGTATCAGCACCGTCACCTCGGTGTCGGCCACCTGTTCCAACAGCTTGCGGGTCTTCCGGATGGCCTGGCTGTCTCCGGTGAGGCTGCGGAAAAGCTCCAGGGAGCGCTTTTCCCTCGGTTTGCCACGCTCGCGGAGCAAACGCTGCAACAACTCGGTCAAAACGGGATAGGTGGTCGGCCAATCGAGGGAAGCCGAAATTTCGTTCTCCACCGCCGTGGGCAGCGGATCTTTCATCTCCCGCCGGCGCAGCAGCAAAATGGGCGTCACAGGCTCCCCCTGGCGCAGCCGGCGCACCGTCCGGGCCAGCCCTTCCCCTTCCAGGACCAGGAAAGTGCCAAAAGCCGTTTTCTGCCGCAGAGCCTGTTCGAGATCGTCCGGACCGACGTCCACGACCGGATATTCGCTGTATTCGAGGATGGCCCGGACGAGACGGCGCGCTTCTTCGTCCGGAGCAACCAGCAAAAGCGACTGCAATTCCATCGATGTGGCACCCCAGTTGACAACGGATTGAAAGTAAACCACCCACTCCCGGGGAAGTCAAAAAAACGCCGTCCACGCCACCTGATGGCGACAATCCACAATGAGCGCTTATAATTCCGGCATGGCGTGTGAAATCGTACCCGCTTTTGGAAAACCCCGGCGGCCGCTCCTTGCGGGAAACTTGACATCCGCTTCACCAAAGCTTAAAAGCCTAAGTCTCCACAAACGATGAAGGAGCACCCGCCCCTTTGAACGACATTCCACTCGGCTTGCTCTTCGGCGCCCTGGGCGTGTTGATCCTGTTGTCGGCGTTCTTTTCCGGATCGGAAACCGCCTTGATGGCGCTGAACCGCTACCGGCTGCAACACCTGGCCAAAAAGAAACACGCCAGCGCCATGCTGGCCCAGAAACTTCTGGCCCGCCCCGACAGGCTCATCGGCCTGATTCTGCTGGGCAACAACTTCGTCAACATTCTGGCCTCCTCCCTCGCAACCGTGATCGCCCTGCGGCTGTACGGCGAGGCAGGCATCGCCATCGCGGCGGGCGCCTTGACGCTGGTCGTTCTGATCTTCGCCGAAGTAGCGCCCAAAACCCTGGCGGCCACCCATCCCGAGGGCGTGGCTTTCTTCGCCGTGTGGTTGCTGCTGCCCCTGTTGAAACTGCTCTACCCCCTCGTCTGGCTGGTCAACCTGTTCGCCAACGTCTTTCTGCGGCTGCTGGGCATCCGTCTGAAACACGTCACCGGAACCTTGCTGACGGCCGAGGAATTGCGCACCGTGGTGGCCGAAGCGGGCGCCAGGCTGCCGGAACGCTATCACACCATGCTGCTGACCATCCTCGATCTCGAAAGCGCCACCGTCGAGGACGTGATGGTTCCCAGACAGGAAATCCGCGGTCTCGACCTGGACGACCCCATCGACAAAATCGTGGAGCAGATCAAGCACAGCGAACATACCCGCCTGCCGGTGTACAAGAAAAGCATCGACAACGTCATCGGCATCCTCCACATCCGCAAGTTGCTGCCCAAAATTCCGGCCGAATCCTTCACCAAGGAAAACCTGCGCCAGTATCTGGACGAAATCTTTTTCGTCCCCGAAAACACGCCTCTACACCAGCTGCTGGTGGATTTCAAGCAGAAAAACAAACATTACGCCCTGGTGGTGGACGAATACGGCGACGTGCTGGGAATGGTCACCCTGACCGATATCATCCAGGAACTGGTCGGGGAACTGGCGGCGGGATCCGGGCAGGTGCAGAAACAGGACGATGGCAGCTATATCGTCGATGCCAGCATTTCCATCCGAGATCTCAACCGCATCACCCACTGGGATCTGCCCACCGATGGCCCCAAGACTCTCAACGGATTGATCATGGAACACCTGGAAACCATTCCCAGCCCGGGGACGGGGTTGAAACTCAACGGCTTCCAGGTCGAGATTCTCGAAATGGAGGGAAACATGGTCGGCAAAGTCCGCGTCCGGCCCCGGGACTGAAGACGGCGGAAGGCGGCCGGTCAAGCCCTCACCCCCGGGAAACCGGTTAGTGCGATTGCCCCGGCCCGCCCGCCGCATCCGGGGCCAGGTTTCCGGAACTGGTCTATACTTGTTCTCGAACTCCAGAATCCGGCCAACCGGGAGCCGCTACGCCTATGGCAAAACTGACTGTGCGTTTTCGAAGCGAGATCAAGAAGATTCACCGATTCGACAAGGGCATCATCACCATCGGCCGTGACAGCGACAACACGATCTGCATCGACAGTCTCGCCATCGCGCCGAAACACGTCATCATCGACTTCGAACATCCCGACGGCCCCCGGTTGATCCGGGAAGACGACCAGTTTCCGGTCAGGATCAACGGCAGGGAGGTCGAACGCCACACGCTCAAGGACGGAGACGTCGTTTCCCTGGGGAAACACAACCTGCTGTATCAGGAAGAAAAAACGGCGAAAACAGAGACCGCCTCCCCCGGGTTTCTGGACCCCATCCCGCGGGCCGGGCTGCAAATCCTCAACGGCAAGCATATCGGGCGACTGATCCCCATCAAGAACCCGATGACCCGTATCGGCCACCCCGGCGGCAGCATCGCCGTGATTTCATTGCGAAAAGATGGCTTCCACCTCTCCAGCCTCGACGGGAAGGAACAGATCCTCCTCAACGGCGATCCGATCGGAAACAAGGTCATCCCCCTCAATGACGGCGACCGGCTGGAAATCGACGGCAGAAAGTTCCTTTTCTTCACCTGACCTGTCATAACAGGGCGATCGTATAACCGCGGCTTTCCCGTTCAAACCCGATTTTGCAAGGCCTTGAAGCCCCTCTCCCTCTGGGAGAGGGGGAAACCGGTTCGTGCGATTGCCTTGCCTGTCACAAAGCCCCGGTTTTTCAGTCCGAACGCAACAGGCGATCCTTTTCCACCGCCACCGCGCAGATTCTGGCCCGGCGGATCTCCGCCCCCAGTTTCTTCCCCATCAATCCTTTGGCCGTCAGCGAGGACGCCTGGACCGACAACGCCGCCCGGCGCAGGGAACGCCACCATTCGAACTGGGGATAGGGCTTCTCCTCCCACCCCTTGCGGCCGCGAAAATCCGCCATGCACGCCAACAGAAAAGGCTCGATCGGCCGCTCCCGGCGCAGTACCCCCAAAGCGTTCAGCATATCCACGATGGTGGCCGGCCGCAGTTCCCGCACCCGGTGACAATGACCATGATAAAGCATGACCTGCTCCCCCAGGCGGTGATAGACCCTGGGGGCTTTCAAACGCCGGCACAGCGCCTCCAGCGGCTTCAGCCCCAGAGACTCGTGTCCCCGATGGCTGGGCCACTTCGCGGGCGGTGTCAGGGCTTTCCCCAGATCATGGGTCAGGGCGGCGAAACGCACCACGGTATCGCCTGTCAGCCTGGCCGCCTGATTCAACACCATCAAGGTATGAACGCCGGTATCGATCTCCGGATGCCATTTCTTCGGTTGCGGCACCCCGAACAAGCCTTCGATCTCCGGAAACAGGCGGGCGCCCGCACCGCAAGCGCGCAACACCTTGAAGAATTCCGCTGGCAGCCGCTCGCCCAGCGCCTTGACCAACTCCCGCCACACCCGCTCCGGCGTCAAGGCATCCACCTCGCCGGCATCGACCATCCGCCGCATCAGCGCCAGGGTCTCGTCCGCCACCTTGAAGCCGAGATGGGCGTAACGGGCGGCGAAGCGCGCCACTCTCAGGATCCGCAGCGGATCTTCGGCAAACGCCGGCGAGACATGACGCAGCACTCTTCTTTCCAGATCCCGGCGGCCGCCATAGGGATCGATCAGGCGCCCCGCCTCGTCCATGGCCATGGCGTTGATGGTCAAATCGCGGCGCAGCAAATCCTCTTCCAGGGTCACGTCGGGTGCGGCATGGACCACGAACCCCCGGTGGCCGGGGGCGACCTTGCGCTCCGTCCGGGCCAAGGCATATTCTTCGTGGGTTCGGGGATGCAGAAACACCGGGAATTCCTTGCCGACCCGCTTGAAGCCCCGTCTTTCCATGGCTTCCGGCGTTTCGCCCACCACCACCCAGTCCCGTTCCCCGACCGGCAGGCCCAACAGTTTGTCGCGGACCGCACCGCCCACCAGATAGACTTTCACTTCGATCTTCTTTGCCTCGCTTCTTCGTTGAATGGTATTTTAACCGCTCACCCCCACTGACAGACACCATGCGACCCATCTATACCGCCACCGACATCCTGGAGGCCCATATCCTCAAGGGATACCTCGAGCAGCGGGGGATCGAAACCCATGTCAGCGGCTTCTATCTCCAGGGCGGTATCGGCGAACTGCCGGTCGGTGGCACGGTCTCCCTGTGGGTGGCCGACGAGGATGTGGAAGCGGCCCGTTCGGCGCTGGAAGAATACGAGCGGGGTTGAAACCGGAGGATTCGGCCACAATAAACAGAAACGGGGCGTGCTCCTTCCGGAATGCCCTCACCCCAACCCTCTCCCGGAGAGGGGACTTTGCCGACAACCTTGCAACCGACTCGAACGAAGGACATAAAGCCGCGATGGAATTCAAGGATTATTACAAGATTCTCGGCGTCTCCCGGGACGCCGGTCAGGACGAGATCAAGCGCGCCTACCGCAAGCTGGCGCGCAAGTATCATCCGGACGTGAGCAAGGAGAAGAATGCCGAGGAGAAATTCAAGGAAGTCAACGAAGCCTACGAAGTACTCAAGGATCCGGAGAAGCGCCGGGCCTACGATCAGTTCGGCAGCCAGTGGCAACAAGGCGGCCAGGGATTCCAACCGCCCCCGGGCTGGGAGGAACAATTCGGCTTCAAGGGCGGCGCGCAGGCCGGGGGAGGATTCGGCGACTTCAGTGAATTCTTCGAGGCCCTGTTCGGCGGAGGGCGTCCCCACGGGCGCAGAGGGGGGTTCAGAATGCGGGGGGAAGACTTGCACGCCAGCGTACACATCGACCTGGAAGACGCTTACCGCGGCACCACCCAGACCCTGACCCTCAACGTTCCCGAGGCCGATCCCGCCAGCGGCCGCCTGGTGGACAAACACAAACGGCTGCAAGTGAAGATTCCCAAGGGAATCCAGGAAGGGCAGAAAATCCGCCTCGCCGGCCAGGGCGCGCCCGGCATGGGCGGCGGGCCGGCCGGGGATCTGTACCTGGAGATCCACTTCAAACCCCATCGCTGGTTCCGGGTGGAGGGCCGGGATCTGTATCTGGACCTGCCCATCACGCCGTGGGAAGCGGCCCTGGGCGCCAAGGTTCCCGTCCCCACCCTGGAGGGCCGGGTGGAACTGAAAATCCCGCCCGGCGCCCAGACCGACAAGAAACTCCGCCTCAAGGGCAAGGGGCTGCCGGGCAGGCCCGCCGGCGACCAGTACGTGATCCTCAAGATCCACACCCCGCCCGCCGACACGGCGGAAAAGAAGCGTCTCTATGAGGAAATGGCGAAGGTCATGCCGATGAATCCGCGTCAAGGTATGGGGGTGTAACGATGCTGCAGGAAAAGATCTTCACCGGCGTGGTGCTGGACGAAAACTTCCGCCTGACCCTGCTGGAAATCTGCCGCATCTGCGAAGTCAGCGCCGAACGGGTGATCGAACTGGTGGACGCGGGCGTCATCGAGGTCGAAGGCGCCGAACCGCTACACTGGCGTTTCGACGCCCTTGCCTTCCGGCGGCTGCAGGCCGCCCTGCGGCTGGAACGGGATCTGGGCGTCAATCCCGCAGGCGCCGCCCTGGCCCTGGACCTGCTGGAAGAGCTGCGGCGGCTGCGATGAGGCGGCATTTTCCCGCGGAAGCGGGCGAGGCGCGAATCGATCCCCCCCTCTCCCTGTGGGAGAGAAGCCGGGGGGGTGAGGGAGATAAATCCCCTCTTTTACCGGTTCGAACCCTCACCCCAACCCCTCTCCCAGAGGGAGAGGGGCTTCAAGGGCGTGCAACATCAAGCATGAACGGAAAAGCGGGCATTGCTGCTTTGACGCGCCCCCGGGCACTGCTAGAATCTGGCAGTCATTCTTTCCCTTCCTGACTTCTACAAGACCAGGCATGATGGCAAGCGTATGAAAACCTTTCTGCACGTCGGCTGCGGCCCCAAGCGCAAAGACCGAACCACGCGAGGATTCAACACCGATGCGTGGGCCGAAATACGATTGGATATCGACCCCAATGTCAGTCCCGATATTGTCGGTACGATGACGGATATGTCGGCTGTGAAGGATGCCTCGGTTGATGGGGTTTTCTCCAGTCATAACATTGAGCATCTCTATCCGCACGAGGTGCCTTTGGCGCTGGCGGAGTTCAAACGTGTGCTCAAACCGGGCGGTTTCGCAATGATCACCTGTCCCGATTTGCAGTCGGTGTGTGCTTTGGTGGCTGACGACAAACTGACCGAGCCCGCCTATACTTCGCCTGCCGGGCCGATCGCGCCGGTGGATATTCTGTATGGCCATCGGTCTGCGCTGGCGAAAGGGAATCTGTTCATGGCCCATCGTTGCGGCTTCACTTTGAAGGTACTGATGGGCACCCTGCGGGCAGCCGGTTTCGCCAGCGTGGCCGGCAAACGGCGTGGGCATCCGCATTATGATCTTTGGGCGATAGCCGCAAAATCGCCGATGGAAGAGAAGGCTTTGCAGGCATTGGTGGAGGAGCACTTTCCATGAACGATTCCCGCCAACCTTATCGAAGCAAGCGCCCTTCCCCACACCGAATGAAGCGTGTTTCAAGGCGGGTGCCCGACATCATCGTTCCGGCACGGGCCGGATTCCCTTCAAATGCCTGAATGACACCGCCCGGGCGGTGGCCATGAATTCCTCCATGTAGGCCAGCGCCCGCTCCTCCTCGCGCACCGCCGCGTACAAGGTGGCGATCACCGGTTCCGGGGCGAAAGGCCGGGCGGCCACGTAACCGCGCGCCAACGCCTCCGCCAGCGCCCAGTTGGGCAACACGCACACGCCACGGCGGCTGGCCACCAGTTGCAGCATCATCGCCGTCAGTTCGCAGGTGCGGTGACCGGCCGGCTGTACCCCGGCGGGATCGAGAATCCGGGTGAACACGTCCAGCCGCTGCCGCTCCACCGGATAGGTGATCAACACCTGATCGGCCAGATCCCCCGGTTCGATGCCTTCCTTCGAGGCCAGGGGGTGATCCTTCGCCATCGCCAACAGCACCTCGAAGGAAAACAGAGGCTGAAAGACGATGCCCGCCAGGGGCCTCGGATCGGAACTGATCACCAGATCCACATCCCCCCGCCGAAGCGCCGGCAGCGGCTCGAAACTGAAACCCAGGGTCAGATCCATCTCCACCTCCGGCCACGCTTCCCGGTAAACGTCCATGGCCGGCAGCAGCCAGTCGAAACAACTGTGGCACTCGATGACGATGAAAATCCGCCCCGCCTTCCCGCCGCCGAAACGCGCCAGGTCCCGTTCCGCCGCCTGAACCTGCGGCAGCACCAGGTCCGCCAGGGCCAGCAGGCGCTTTCCCGCCGGGGTGAAGGTGAGCGGCCGGCTCTTGCGGATGACCAGCGAAGCGCCGATCTGATCCTCCAGCGCCTTCAGCTGATGCGACAAGGCCGACTGGGTCAGATGCAGCCGCTCGGCGGCGGCCACCAGACTCCCGCAGCGCCTGAGCGTGCTCAGGGTACGGAGATGCTTGAGCTCCAGATACATGAATTTAACTCACGATAATTTGAAATATCATCAATTGATTTCATGATATGCCCACTGCATACTTTCGCCCTGTCATGAAACCTGAAACATTGCGTGGACATGCGGCCTTTTTCCCTCCCCCCGGCTGAAAAAGAAAAAACGCCGCCTATCGCCATCAACCCAAAAAGGAACCATAACAACCATGACCCAAGCACACAATCTCGGATTCCCCCGCATCGGCCTGAAGCGGGAAATGAAAACGGCCGTCGAGGCCTACTGGAAAGGCGACATCGAGCGCGATGAATTGGAACGCCGCGGCGCCGCGCTTCGCCGGCGAAACTGGCAGGCCCAGCTCGAGGCCGGTCTCGATTTCATCCCCTGCGGCGACTTCAGCTGGTACGACCACGTGCTGGACACCACCGTGCTGCTCGGCGCGATCCCGCCGCGCTTCGGACACGGCGGCGGCGCGGTGGACCTGGACACCTGTTTCCGCATGGCCCGGGGCCGCGCCCCCAGCGGCGAGCCGCAACCGGCATGCGAGATGACCAAGTGGTTCGACACCAACTATCACTATATCGTCCCCGAACTGAGCGAAGCGATGGAATTTTCCGTCTCCTCGGACAAACTCTTCGAGGAATACCGCCAGGCCCGCGAAACGGTGGGCGAACGCGCCCGGCCGGTGCTGCCGGGTCCCCTGACGTGGCTGTGGCTGGGCAAATGCGCCGGGGCCGGCTTCGACCGGCTGACGCTGCTGCCGAAACTGCTGCCGGTCTATGGGGAGATCCTGTCCCGGCTGAAGGCGCTGGGCGCCGAATGGGTACAGATCGACGAACCCATCCTGGCGCTCGATCTGCCGCCGGCCTGGCAAGGCGCGTTCGAACGCGCCTACCACGGGCTGCAGGTCAAGGATCTGAAGCTGCTGCTGACGGTCTATTTCGGTCCCCTGGCGGAAAACCTGAAGCTGGCCTGCGGGCTGCCGGTGGCCGGGCTGCACGTGGACGGCGTGCGGGCGGAGGCGGAGCTGAGCCGGGTTTCGGACTGGCTGCCGAAACACAAAGTCCTGTCGGCCGGAGTCATCGACGGGCGCAACGTCTGGCGCGCCGACCTCGAGCGGAAACTGGAAGCGCTCGCCCCCCTGCATCGCCAGCGCGGCGGCAACCTGTGGGTCGCCCCCTCCTGCTCGCTGCTCCACACCCCGGTGGATCTGGCGGCCGAAACCCGTCTCGATCCGGAACTCAAAAGCTGGCTGGCCTTCTCGGTGCAGAAACTGGAGGAAGTGACGCTGCTCAAGCGCGCCCTGGCCGGCGGCGACGACGGAACCGCCGCCGCCCTGGAAGACTGCCGCAAGGCGCTGGCGTCGCGGCGGGCTTCCAGCCGGGTGGTCGATCCCTCGGTGCGGGAACGGCTGGAAAACCTCGAACCCGGCATCGACCAGCGCCACACCCCCTACCCCGGGCGGCGCGAAAGCCAGCGCCGGCGGCTGAAACTGCCCTTGCTGCCCACCACCACCATCGGCTCCTTCCCCCAGACGGCGGAAATCCGCGCCAGGCGCCGCGCCTTCAAGGCAGGCGAACTCGGCGAAGACCGCTACCACGCCTTCCTGCGGGAACAGATCGCCTTCGCGGTGGCCAAGCAGGAGGAATACGGGCTCGACGTGCTGGTCCACGGTGAACCCGAGCGCAACGACATGGTGGAATACTTCGGCGAACGGCTGCGGGGCTTCGCCTTCACCGAAAACGGCTGGGTGCAATCCTACGGCTCGCGCTGCGTCAAGCCGCCGATCCTCTACGGCGACGTGTCGCGCCCCGGGCCGATGACGGTGGAATGGATCGCTTATGCCCAGTCGCTGACCGAAAAGCCGATGAAAGGCATGCTCACAGGGCCGGTCACCATGCTGCAATGGTCGTTCGTGCGCGACGACCAGCCGCGCGCCGACACCTGCCTGCAGATCGCCCTGGCGCTGCGCGACGAGGTGACGGATCTGGAGCGGGCCGGCATCGGCGTGATCCAGATCGACGAACCGGCGCTGCGCGAGGGTCTGCCGCTGCGGCGGCGGGACTGGCCCGGCTACCTGGAATGGGCGGTCAGGAGCTTTCGCATCGCCGCCTCCGGGGTGGAAGACCACACCCAGATCCACACCCACATGTGCTACGCCGAATTCAACGACATCATCGAGCACATCGCCGCCCTGGACGCCGACGTGATCACCCTCGAAACTTCCCGCTCGAAGATGGAACTGCTGGACGCCTTCGCCGGCTTCGAATACCCCAACGAGATCGGCCCCGGCGTCTATGACATCCACTCGCCCAACGTCCCCACGGTGGAGGAAATGGTGGCGCTGCTGGAAAAGGCGGCGGAGAAGATTCCGCCGGAAAGGCTGTGGGTCAACCCCGACTGCGGCCTCAAGACCCGCCAGTGGCCGGAGGTGGACGCGGCGCTCGGGCGGATGGTGGAAGCGGCGCGGCGGATGCGGGCCGCCCGTCCGGGCGGCTGAGGCGCGATCCGGCGCGGAAGCGGCAGCGGCGGGAAAGGGCTGCGGGAGGCCGCCTCAGCCCAGCCAGTGCCGCAGATCCCGGCCCAGAAACCGCTCCAAGCTGCGGATGCGGGGGTGATAGAGCCCGCGCAGCACCGGCAGCAGGGAGGGACGGATGGGATGGCCGGGGCCGCCGAAGACACGCCGGCGGATTTCCGCTTCGGGCAGGGCGGCGAAAAAGCCGGGGTCCACCCCCAGGTGGCGGCAACAGCGGGTCAACAACCCCACCGGATCGCGGGCGATGTCGTCATAATACAGCACTAGTATCCGGCCGGGGTCGAAAACCCCATACCAGTTGCGCAGACAGGTTTCGTAGTCGCCGCGCCGCATGGAACCGGCGGAACGGAAATGGTCGATGAACCATTGATCGGAGGCCTCGTCCAGGGTCATCTCGGCCCGCCCCAGGGCCATCAGGGCCGATGACCAGGCCCGTTCCAGGGGATTGCGGAGCAGATAGACGATCCGCAGCGCCGGCTGGAAGGCCTGAATCCCGGCGATCCGCTCCGGCGGCAGAATGGCGTAGGCGGGGGTGATCTCCCCCTGGCGGCGGCCGCCCGCATCGCCGGCGAACAGGCCCCGGTACCAGTCGATGCCACGTTCATACTGGCCATCCCAGAAATGGACCTCCTTGCCCGCCGGAAACGCCACCTCCGGATGGCGCGACAGCATGTGGTAAAGCCAGGTGGTGCCCGCCTTCTGGGCGCCGATGCCGAGAAAATCTAACACCGGTAGCCGAACCGTTCCAGAACCGGGCCAATCTCGCCCTCGATCCGCCGCCGGAGCGCCGGGTCGAGGGCGTGGCGGCGCGGCGGCGCCGGCCGCACCAGCGCGTCCCAATCACCGGCGGGCGCGGGCAGATCGAGAAACGCCGCCAGCTCGCCAAACACGCGCCCGGGATCGTCGCACAGGTCTTCGTAACGCAACCGATGGTAGCGCCGCCCCATGGCCCGGCCGTAATCGGCGGCCCGGGCATTGGCGCGGGCCCACAGCCGGGCGGCGGCCAGGGGCGGCGGCAGGTCGCGCCAGCCGGAACCCACCACGGCATCGCCATATTTCCGCAGGGGATTGCGATTGTCCGACAGGGCCATGTCGAGCCCGTGGCGCACCACGTGGATGAAGCGCATCCCCGGCAACGCCCGGTCGAGAAGCGGCAGCAGATAGAGGCTGCCGGGGTTTTTCCAGCCCCACGGGCGGGAAGGGTCCATGGACCGGCGGTGATCGGCCAGCAGACGCCCCAGATCGCGCCGGAAGGCGTCGGCGTCCAACGCCTCCCGCCAATAGGGAACGACGTGGCTCAGAAACAGGGGACGCAACCGCAAGGCGTCTCCCGCCTGGTTGGCCGGCCCGCCCAGCTGCACCCCGGCCTCGCGCAGCCACCCCCCCACCACCCGGGTGCCGGAACCGCCCACCGCCCCCACCACCACCGGGGGAACGGGGAAATTCAACCCGCCGCCAGGGTTTCGATCAGCGCCAGATGCTGGGGCAGGCATACCTTGTGGAGATCGTAGCGTTCGATCACGGTCTGGCGGGCGCGGCGGCGCAGCGGCGCCAGCTGTTCCTGGTTCTCCAGCGCCTCGCAGACCCGTTCGGCGATGCCGGGCGGATCGAAGAAGTCCACCAGCAGACCGTTGACCCCGTCTTCGAGCACCTCTTCCACCGGCGGGGTGCGCGAACCGATCAGCAGGCAGCCACAGGCCATGGCTTCCAGCATCGACCACGACAGCACGAAGGGATAGGTCAGATAGACGTGGGCCGACGAGATCCGCAGCAGGCGGAGAAAGTCGGGATAGGGAATCTTGCCGAGAAAGTGAACCCGCTCCAGGTCGAGCCCGGCCCCCACCTCGTCCAGCATCACCCGGCGCCACGTCTTGCCGCCTTCCGGCGGGCTGCCGTAGCTGACCTCGTCGCCACCGACGATCAGCACCCGGGCCTTGGGGCGGCGGCGCAAAATCTCCGGCAGGGCGCGCATGAAGACGTGGAAACCGCGGTAAGGTTCGAGATTGCGGGCGACGTAGGTGACCACCTCGTCCCGCCGGGTCAGCTTCAGCTTGCGGGCGGGCGATTCGAACACCGCCTCCGGATCGGGGCGCACCGTCCGGGTATCCACCCCGTCGTGGATCACCGAAATCAGGGCGCGCATCATCGGCGGGTACTGGCGCTGCTGCCAGTGGGTGGGGCTGACGCCCCAGTCGCCGGCGGCGAAACTCATCAGCTGGGTGGCGTTCTTGACCCGGATGCGGCACATGTCGTCGATGGTGGGCGGCTTTTCCGGGTCGAAACCGACATCCGAACCCCTGGCGTTGTAGAAGAATTCGTAGTAGTTGAGAATCCTGGCCTGGGGAAACACGTCCTTGAGGAACAAGGACTCCCCCCAGCCCGGATGGGCGCAGATCAGCCGCGGCCGCCAGCCGCTCCTGGCCAGGTCGAGTGCCAGCCGCACCACCTGCTGGCCTCGGCGGACGTTGGCCTCGGTGGCGCGCAGATAGTGGTGGGTGGAGGACGTGGCGCCCCGGGGGGGATCGTAAGCCACGTAGCGGACGCCGGGAATGCGGATCTCGCGCCCCCGGCGGCGCTCGCCGACGGCCACCACCCGGTGCCCCTGGCGGGCCAGATAGGGCGCGAGGTGGCGGTACTGGCCGGGAAAATTCTGATGGACGAGAAGAATGTTCATGGCGGTGATTTTAGCTTCGGGCGGGGAAATAAAAAAGGGCCGCCCCGAAGGCGGCCCCTGTGTCATCCCTGAGCGGGTCGATAACGGGTATCAACCGAACCAGAAATACTCGTCTCCATTAAAGGCGGTACCATCGGCATCCGAATAAGTGACCTTGCTGACGTTTGACGGCAGCGCTATGGAGAAGTCATCGGCCGCATTGAAGTTCCCGTCACCGTTGACGTCGAACTGCAGCATCCCGCCGGTGAAGGCGATGTTGTTGTTGACATTGATGGTGCTACCGACCTCATCCCCGTCAGTAAATGGGTTGCCGTCAAGCTTCAAAGCCGACAACACGTCGGTATCGAACCAGAGTTGATCCCCACTTGCGCCCGTATCAATGTTGCTGAGGGTATCCACGTCGCCCGCGGCCATGTCGAGCTGCCCCAGGAAATCGGCGTTGTAATGCACCTCGTCCACGTCATCATCGCCATCGTCGTTGGTGTCGCCACTGACCTTGCCGAGATCGATGCTGTCGCTGCCGGCACCGCCATACAATGTATCGGCGCCGTCTCCACCGGAAACGGTATCGGCACCGGAACCGCCATGCAGCTCATCGGCGCCGCCACCGCCATAGACTTCGTCGTCACCTGCGGCGCCTCGCACGGTATCCGCCTCAGCATCCGTTTCAGCACCGCCTCTGAGGGAGTCGTTGCCAGCACCGCCGATGATGCTGTCATCGCCCGTCTCACCGAACACGGTATCGTTTCCGGCGCCGCCGATAATGATATCGTCACCCGCGCCGCCTTGAACGGAATCGCTACCGTCCAGCCCGATCAGCTTATTATTTGCGGAACTTCCCACCAGGGTGTCATCCCCATAACCACCGGTGGCGTGTTCGATATTCGAGAGCGTGTCGGTACCGATGTTCGTTCCCGAGGCGATTCCCGTATCCAGGTTGACATTGACGCCGTCGGTGTCGGGATCGAAGGCGACCGTGTCGTCGCCAGCGCCGCCATCGATGGTGTCGTCACCCTTCCAACCCTTGAGCAGGTCGTTGCCGGCACCGCCGGTAAGGTTGTCGTCGCCGGCGCCGCCGCGCAGGGTGTCGTTGCCGGCGCCGCCGTCCATAATGTCGTTGTCCTTGCCGCCACGCAAAAGGTCGTCACCAGCATTCCCATTCAGGGCATCATTGCCGCTTCCACCCTGGATGGTTTCATCAGAGCTTCCGCCCGTCAACACGTCGGCGCCCAGATTGCCACGCATGGTCACCCCAGCCACACCATCAGCATTCGTAATGGAGTCATTGCCTTCCCCGCCGAACAGAGTCGAATTGTCGCCTCCGACAGCGTTACTCAAGGTGTCATTGCCCGTGCCGCCATCCACATACACCTTCGAGCCGGAACTTTTCACGCTGTCGTCGCCGGTACCGGCATACACAGTGCTGCCCGCCCCACTCACGGTGATCTCATCGTTACCGGCATCGCCCCAAACCACGGCACCGTCGCCGGAACTGTCGATTGAATCATCGCCATCGCCACCCATGACGGTGTTCCGGCCGAAGATAGCACCACTCTCAGTAATGGTATCAGTACCCGCGCCGCCATCGATGTACAGCCAATCTCCGGTTCCGGTAATGGCGTCATCACCGTCACCGCCAATCAGGGTGGATGAATCACCGGTGCTCGTTATTACGTCATCTCCCACGCCGCCGTCCAAGGAGGAACTGTCACCGCCATTGGTGATGGAATCATCGCCATCACCGCCCAGGATGGTGTCCTCGCCACCAGCGCCATCCAGGACATCATTGCCAGCGCCGCCATCGATGGAATCGTTGAAGAAGCTTTCGCCTGTCAGGGTGTCGTCCTTGTCAGTCCCCACCCAGATTTCATCATAAGTACTCGCCATATCATTTCCTCCGTCTTACGGGTTGTGGTTGGTTCGCAAAAAATTGTAGCAGAAATTAGAACACCGGGCGCAAGCCTTTGCAAGCCCGAAATCCCCCTCTGGATTCATTCTAGCAGAAGAATGAGTGGATGCAGGCTCTCCGTGGGGTTTTCGGCGAAAAAATTCGCTCGGTTTCCTGTCTTCACACCGGGTTCCCGGGCAATCTTGAAGCACCTCCCCCTCTGGGAGAGGGGTGTCCGTTTCGCATCCCGGCGGGTCACGATTCCCGCAGGGCGCGGTCGAGGGTTTCGGTGACCGGGTCGAGCAGGTATTGCAGGGCGGTGCGGGCGCGGGTCTTGATGAACACCGTGGCGGTCATGCCGGGGGTCAGGGTCAGGTTTCCCGCCCGGGCCAGGGATTCGGGGTCGATCTCCACCCTGACCAGATAGTAGGGCACCGTCCCCCTGGGGGTTTCTTCGCTCAGGGCGTCGGCCGAAACATAGACGACCCGCCCGGCCACCGTGGGGGTGGTGCGCTGCTTGTAGGCGCTGAAGCGGATTTCGGCGGCCTTGCCGGTACCGACCTCGTCGATGTCCTCGGGCCGGATGCGGCCTTCGACGATGAGCTTGGCCCCCTCGGGAACGATTTCCATCAGATCCTGATAGGGGGCCACCGCGACGCCGGGGGTGTGGACCTGCAGGGAGACCACCTCGCCGCCGATGGGGGCGGTGATGACCCGCCGCGTCAGGGCGTCCCTGGCCGGGCGCAGGCGTTCTTCCAGGGAGGCGATGCGGGCCTCCACGTCCTTGAGGCGGTCGGCGGCCTTTTTGGCGTAACTGTCGTAGAGCCCCAGGATACGCAGCTCCAGTTCGCTGATGCGCTGGCGGGTGCGGGCGATCTGGGCCACCGTGGCGCCGCGGCGTTCCTGTTTCTGGGCCACCGCGCGCCTGAGGGCCAGAATCTTGGTGTAGGGGAGAAAGCCCTTCTTGTAGACGACCTGGTTGAGCTCCAGTTCTTCCCGCAGGTTGGCGATGTTGCGGTCGATGGAGGCGAGCTGGCTCCGCAGGCCGGCGATCTCGTCCCGGGCCTGGTCGATCTCGGCGCGGATCAGCCCGGTCTGGCCCGACAGCAGTTTGCGCTGGGCCTGGAACAGGGCGGTCTCGGCCTCGACGATGGCGGCGATGTCGGGATCGCCGGCGCGCGACCGGAGATCCGGCGGCAACTCAAAACGCTCGCGCCGCTCCCGTTCGGCCCGCAGCCGGGCGGCGCGGATACGCAGCGAGTCGAGTTGCTTGCCCAGCACTTTCACCAGCGCCCGCTGGTCCACGTCCTCGAGGATGATCAGCGGCTGTCCCTTGGTCACGCGGTCCCCCGCCCTGACCAGGATCTCCTTGACGATGCCGCCTTCCAGATGCCGGACCTTCTTGCGGTGGGAATCCACCCGCACCTGGCCGGGCATCACGATGGCGCCCTGGAGCGGCGCGAAAGCGGCCCAGGCGGCCAGGGCGGCGAAAGCCAGCAGCAACAGCCAGATCCCGATCCGGGAAATGCGCCGCCCTTCGCGGAAGGGGTCGGGCAGACCGGACGGGGGGCGCGGCGGCAAGTCCACCACCACCCCGCCCCCGGCCGGCGGCGGGGCGTCGGTTCGCGCGGGCGTTCCCATCAGATCCGCCTCATCCGGTTCCCAGTTTTTCCCGCGGCTGCCGCTGGCGCGGCATCATCGCCTGGAGGATGTCGCGGCAGGGGCCGAATTTGTCCACCTGGCCGTCGCGCAGCACCAGCATCTTGTCCATGTTGCCCAGCAGGCCGATCTTGTGGGTGATCAGCAAGGTTGTGACCCCCTGCTCCTTGAGCCATTGCAATACCTGTATCAATGCCATTTCTCCGTCGCTGTCGAGATTGGAGTTGGGTTCGTCCAGCAGCACCAGCCGCGGGCGCCCGAACAGGGCCCGGGCCAGGGCGATGCGCTGGCGCTGGCCGCCCGACAGAATCACCCCGCCGGGCCCGATCACGGTGTCGTAGCCTTCGGGCAGCCGCAGGATCATTTCATGCACCCGGGCCCGCCGGGCCGCCTCGATCACCTGTTCGTCATTGCCGTGCAAATCGGTGAAGCGGGCGATGTTTTCGGCCACCGTGCCTTCGAAAAGTTCAATGTCCTGGGGCAGATACCCCAGATGGCGGCCCAAGGAAACCCGGTCCCAGTCGGCCAGGCTGGCGCCGTCGAGCCGCACCGATCCGGAAACGGGGGTGTGGATGCCCATCACCACCCGGGCCAGGGTGCTCTTGCCGGCGGCGCTGGGGCCGACGATCCCCAGGGATTCGCCGGCGCGCAGGGCGAAGGAAACCCGCTTGAGGATCAGTCCGTCCGGCCCGCCGTACACCACCGACTCCACACTGAGGTTTCCCCGGGGGGCGGGCAGTTGCAGCCTGCTGCGGTGGCGCGCCCGCATCTGCCGCAACAGTTCGTCCAGACGCCGGTAGGCCGAGCGGACCTCGATGAACCCCTTCCACCCGGCGATGGCCCGTTCCACCGGCGCCATCGCCCGTCCCAGGATCAGGGTGGCCGCCATCATGATGCCGGGGCTGAGGTTCTGGTCGATCACCAAATAGGCGCCCAGGCCCATCATCGTCACCTGCAGGGCCACCCGGGTGAACTTCGAGGCCGACTGGATCACGCCCGAACGGTTGCTGGCCAGGGCGTAGTAACCGCTGGCCTGATCGTTGTGAAGACGCCACTTGCAGGTGGCCGCGGCCACCATGCCCAGGGCCTTGACCACCTCGGCGTTGCGCACCATCTGTTCGACGAAGCGGCCGGCCTGGCGGTTGTTTTCATGGGCACGATCGAGAATCCGCTTGCCGATCCGCTCTTCCACCAGCGCCAGGGCGAACATGATCACCATGCCGGCGGTGGCGATGACACCGAACAGCGGATGGAAGAGATAGATGACCCCCAGGAAAAGAGGAGTCCAGGGGATATCGAACAACGCCAGCACGTTCTGCCCCAGCAGGTAGTTGCGCAGCAGGTTGAGATCGCGCAGGGCGGAGCTGTAACGCTGCCCGCCGGGAACGTTGGCGTGTTCGACCAGCTCCACCAGCACTTTTTCCCCCAGCAGATGGTCCAGGGCCAGGCCGGCCCGCACCATCAGCCGCGACCGCAGCAGCTCCAGCAACGCCCACACCAGCAGCGCCCCCAGCGCCAGCAGGGTGAGCATCAGCAGGGTCTCGCGGCTGCGGCTGCTGAGAACCCGGTCGAACACCTGGAGCATGTAAAGCGGCAGGGTCAGGAGCAACAGATTGATGAAGAAGCTGAAGACGCCCGCGTGGACGAAGAAGAATTTGCAGCGGTCGAGGTATTCACGCATCGGCCGTTTTTCCCTCCCGTATCGGTTGCAGTACGTGCCGCAGCGCCGCCACGGTGGCGCTCACCGCCTCTTCCGCCGACAAGGGGTGGGCCTGCTCCAGATCCTCGTCGGTGGTCGATTCGACCGGCTCGAAAAACAACCGCCCGTCGGCGCGCCCCAGATAGCGCCGGGCGATATATTCGTAATCGCGCCGGTGCGCCGCCACCAGCGCCCGCTTCACATCCAGGGGAAGGTCGAACGGCCGCCCCCCGCCCCCGGTCTCCAGAACGTGGGCGATCAGGCGGGCGCGCAGGGCGTCGTCATCGATGGTCCGTTGCCAGAGGTCGATCAGCTGCAGGCCCTTCAGGGACACCGAGCGGTTGACACGCCCGGCCGCTTCCCCGCCGGCCGGTTCCACAGGACAACCGGTGGCCGCCAGAAAGTCATGCACCAGCGAGGGACGGTTCTGGCAGGGCTCGTAGGGACGGACCACGATGGCGCCGTGGCCGAACACCGAGGCCCAGGCATCGACGAAGCGGGCGTAATCCAGATACCAGCGGTTGGGGTTGCGGCGCTGAAAGGCCAGGTAATTGCCGAAACCCGGCTTCCAACCGGGCCGGGAGACGGCCCGCACCGACTGGTTATAGGCGGAGATCCACCATTCGTCGTGGCGCCGCAGGTAGATCACCACCCGCACTTCGAAACCGCCGAAGAACGCCCGCACCCGCTCGATTTCCCCCGGCAGCACGAACATCTCCGAACTGATCACCACCTTTCGGGGCCCGGCCGCCTCTACCTCGCGCCACAGCGCCTCCCCGTACCGGCGCAACCGCTCCGGGTCGGGCAGGCGGCCGTCGAGACTGAACCCCAGGGCGGCGCTCAGGTCGTAATGCGCCTCGCCCCGCATCCCCGCAAGGGGGTAAAGCACGCCGGCCGCCGCCAGCCGTTCGCGGGCGCGGGCGAAAAACCGCTGGAGGGCGGAGGTTCCGGTCTTGTTGAGACCGACGTGCAGCAGCAGTTCGGGGGCGCTCATTCCTGCTTCTCCCGGCCGCCGGCAGGCTTCATGCCGCAACGCCCCGGCACCGTTTCTCCCGTCCGCCCCCGGCCTCGCGCGATCCCCGGGCCCTCTCCCGGAGGAAGAGGGGGAAACGGTTCATGTGATCGCCTTCGTGACATGCCCTTCGATCCCCGAAAAATGGTTTCATTGTGGAGCCTTTGGATTCCGATGGCAAGCGCCTCATCCCGCCGCCACGATCACCGCCGCCGGTTCGGCCCCGGCCCGGAATCCTCCGGGGCGGAAATCCCGGTAGGCGGCCGCCAGGCTGGGCAACAATCCGGCCCTGCCCCCGAGGGGCAGCCAGAGGCACTTGGCGAGAAAGCGGAAGACAGCGGCGAAGGGAAAGACCAACCGGTGATGCTGCCACAGGTATTGGAGGGTACTGAGGTTTTCGTGGTAGTGGCGGAAAGCGTCCTCGGGCAGGCTGGCCCCACCCTGGTGGCGCACCCGGGCGAGGCGGCACCAGACGGGCCGGTAGCCGGCATCGCGCAGGCGGCGGGCCAGATCCAGCTCCTCATAATAAAGGAAGAACGCCTCGTTGAGCAGCCCGACCCGACGCAGGGCTTCTGTGGGCAGAAACAGCGAAGCGCCGGCGACATAATCCAGCACCGGTTCCGGCAATTCCGAAACCTCCTCCCAGGCGCGGCCCTGGTGGACCGGACGGAAGGTGGTCAGCCAGGGATTGAAACGGCAGCCGCCGGCGCACTGCACGATATCTGGCCGGTCCGCCTCCACCAGGGTGGCGCCGATGCAGCCGGCGCGGGGATGGCGGCGGGCGCATTCCACCAGCCGGTCCAGGGTGTCGGGATAGACCCGGGTGTCGCTGTTGAGCAACCACACGAATTCGTAATCGCCTTCCAGCACCCAGCGCAGGGCGGCGTTGTGGCCGCCGGCGAACCCCAGGTTGCGGGGCGTGCGCAGCAGCAGGAAGCGGGCCTCGGCGGGCGTCCGGGGGCGGCCGCCGAAATGACGCCGCCCCCAGGCGGCGAGCCGCGCCAGCGAATCGTCGCTCGATGCGTTGTCGCACACCACCAGGGTGACGGGCCTGCCCCGGGCCGCCGGCAAGAGGGAATCGAGACAGGCCAGGGTCAGATCGGAACGGTTCCAGTTGAGCACCACGACGGCGGTGGGAGACGCACAGGACTCAGCATTCATGATGACATCATCCCCGCCGAAAACAGAAAACCGGCGCCGGTGACACACGCCCCGACAGCGCCCGCCCGGGCAGCGACGCATCCCCGGTATAACGAGACAGTTTCGGTTACAGAACCCATATCCCCGTATATAATTCATGAATCATGAAATACAACCCCCCCATCGGACCACCCGAGAGGAAAACACCCGTGACAGAGCACATCAAGCCTTTTTACGAATCGAGAACACCCAGCCCCCAGACGATCGCCGACATTTTCAGGGGCAGTTGGAAATCGCGCCTTCCCGGCGACATCGAGACCGGAGCGGTATCGATGTTCGAGGACCGGAGAATCCAGTGGTTCAATTCCACCCTCGACGGCGGGCTCCGGGACAAGAGCGTTCTGGAACTGGGGCCTTTCGAGGGTTATCAGAGCTACCATCTGTACCGGCACGGTGTAAGGAAAATCGTCTCGGTGGAAGCCAACAGCTTCAATTTTCTCAAATGTCTGTGCGTCAAGGAGCTTTACGGCCTGCGCAACGTGGATTACCTCTTCGGCGACGCCCTCTCCTTCCTCAGGGAGTGTACGGAAGATTTCGATGTGGTCTGGGCGAGCGGCATCCTTTACCACATGCAAGAACCGGTCGATTTTCTGTCCCTGGCCTGCGACCGTTGCCACGACCTCTACCTCTGGACGCATTATTTCTCCCCCGGCGTTCTGCAACTGAACAACGGCCAGGAGAAACATTTCGTTCCCAAGGCGGATCGAAAAGTCAAGTTCGGAACCACAAGCATCACGCTCCACGCGAGAAGCTACAACATCCGGAACTACCATGAAAACATACCCGCCTACTGGGAAGGAGGACTCGACGACCTGACTTTCTGGCTGGAGCGGGACACCATCATCGAGCTGCTGCACGCCAAGGGGTTCAAAAACATCGTGGTACATGCCGACGCCGACATCAATGGGTTGCCGTTGATCAGCCTGGCCGCCTCAAGGCGTCCCTAGCCCCGGCCGGTGAAACAGGCATGGACGGAAAACGCGTCCGGTCAGCTTTCATGCCGGCCGGAACCGGAAGCGTAAAGCTCCAGGATATCTCCCACCGCTCCGGTGGCGCGGCTGACGCCCTTGTCCATCCAGACCGCCCGGTCGCACAATTCACGCAGTACCGGCGCCTGGTGCGACACCATCACCACGGTCTTGTCGCGCGCCAGAATACGGTCGCGCAACGCTTGCGAGGATTTGCGATAGAAGGTCGCATCGCCCACCCCAAGCACTTCGTCGATCAGCAACACGTCCGGCTCGATCTGAAAGGCGATGGAGAACCCGAGACGCGCCTGCATACCGGAGGAATAGGTTCTCACCGGCTCGTCGATGAAACCCTCCAATTCGGCAAACTCTATGATGGCGTCCAGGCGGCGGGCGATTTCGCGTCGCCGCATCCCCAGCAACATGCCGCTGAGGAAAATATTGTCGCGCCCGGACAGATAAGGAATGAACCCGAGCTGCAACGCCAGCAGGCTGACCCGCACCCCATGATTGACAATCCGCCCCCGGTCGGGCGCGAAGATGCCGGCCATCAGCTTGAGCAAGGTGCTCTTGCCCGCTCCATTCCCCCCGATGACGGCCAGCGACTCGCCATGAAAAAGACGGATGTTCACATCCTTCAGCGCCCAGCGATCCGGATGGCGGCGCCACCCGCCGGGCCGGCGGTAATGCACCGCCACATTCCGAAGCTCCAGGACAGGCGTGCTCATCCACCTATCAATTTGGGGTAGAGCCGGTCCCAACGCCAGAGAAGATAACAGGCGAACAACATCAGCCCGGCCGATTCCAGCGCCACCGGCCACAGATGCGCCCAATCCGGCCATTGTCCCTTCATCAACACCCGCCGCAACGCCTCCAGCAACGCCGCCATGGGATTGGCATAGAACCAGGGGCGATAGACAGGCGGGAGGGAGTCGGCGGAAAAGAACACGCCCGAAGCGAAAAACATCAGCTGCAGAACACTGGCGATCAACAAGCGCAGATCGGGTAAAAACGGCGTCAGTGCGGCCGCCAACATGGTCGCGGACACAGTCCACAAGGCCCAGAGCCCCAGCAATACGGGTAGCGCCCAGTACGCCCGGGTGGGAACGAGGCCGTAGCACCAGAGCAAAACCAGAAGCAGCAGGAACACCAGCGCGAACTTGATTCCGTCCATGACGACAACGATGAGTGGCAACACCCATTTGGGCAGGTAGGTTTGCAGCATCAGGGGGCCGTTGTCCAGTAACGCGCCGGCGCCGTGCTGGACCGTATTGGCGAAACCGTTCCAGAAGAGCAACCCCACCAGCAGAAAGGGAACGAAATCCGGCTGCCGCCCCTGCAGGAACAACCCGAACACCACATAGAAGACCGCCATGGTCATCAGGGGCTCGAGTATCCACCAGGCAAAACTCAAATAAGTCCGGGCCGCTTCGGCCCTGAGTTCCGCCAACGCCTTGTAAATGATCAGCTCGCCGTACATCAGCTTTCGTTTCTGAGGCGTTCCAGGGCTTCCAGAAGCGCCTCGGGCTCCTCCGCCAGACTCAACGGCAGAACCGAACCTTTGGCGTAGGAGCCAATGCGCTCGCGCGGGGCGCCGATATCGAAGCAGGCCAGCGGCAACTCCAGCGCCATCAGCTCCGAGGCCACCAAATTGAAGGTTTCGGGCCAGATGGAAGGAATGAGGCCCACGTTGACGCCCAAATTTTCCAGTATTTCGGGAAGGTTCTCCAGCCGGTAACCCCCCGTCACGGTCAACCTGTCGGAATGAATGGAGACTTCGGCCAGCTTGCCGACGACAGTCAGACGCCCTTCCCGGCGACGGTCCAGCGCCCGCACCAGCCGGGCCACGACTTCGGCGCCCTTGGCCTTGTTGATGGCCCCGACGACAGCGATGTGGAGCGAGGCTTCACGATCCACCGCCAACGAGCGGGAAGCGAACGGCAGCTCTATCCGGTGGGGTTCGATTTCGATCTTGTCTTCCGAGATGGCATACGCCCTGGCCAACCAGGAAACCGAGTCCTCCGAAAACGCCAGAATTCTGTCTGCGCGCTCGAGCAACGGCCGCCACAGCCCGCGCCAGCGCTCGATCGAAATCCCCGGAAAGGCGTTACGGGAATTGGCCGGCAGACAGCGGCGGCACTGCTCCAGCGCCCGCGGTACCCGACAGAACCGGCCCGTGTCGTTGAGCAGAGTATAGGCCGGACAGACAGGCATGTAATCATGCACCCCCACCGTCAGGCGGATTCCGCCTTGTTGCAAACGCGCGTCCAGACCTTTCAGGAGTTCAACGGCCGCGGCTGTGGGGTAACCATAGAGGCTGTTGTAGAAAATCTCCGGGCTCTCGAGGGTATCGACCAACGTCAACCAGTCGCTCACCGAAGCCAGGCGCGCGCTTTCATCCCCATGCCGGAAATACCCCTCAAGTTCGGGTCCGGCCCTGTGGACCAGGCGCAGAACCGGCCGCTCACGACGACTCTGATCAATGAGCTCCCGACTATACGTGTTGGCGCCTCCACCATGGGCATGATCCACGATCAAGAGCGGCTTACGGCCCGCCTCTCCAAGGCGTTTCAATTCCGCCCACCAGCGATAAACGCGAAGGGGGTCGCGGCGGATAAAGTCCCGCACCTGGCGTTCATAGTCGGGATGCCGGCTGCGCAGTTTGTCCAGGTTCCGGGCGAGCAACCGCTGTTTGGTCTCGCTCTCGAAACTTCCCCCATGCTTGTGCCAGACGAACAGCCCGGGCTGAATGACATTGCGATACCCCCGCGCCATCGCCCGTTGACACCAGTCGTTCTCCTCGCCATAGCCGAGACCGAACCGCTCCGCATCGAACGAGCCGATGGCGTCCAATGCCGCACGATTAAGAAGCATGCAAAAACCCACACCAGTAGGCGCCTCGACAGGCTCGGCCGCGGCAAGACGGCGGAAGACCCCGTCCACAAGCTCAAGCCCCCCGTCTTCGGGCAAGGGGTTGTCCTTGCAGAAACGGGGGTGACTGGCAATCTCGCCACTGTTGGTCATGGGAGTGACGGAAGCGATACGGGGATCGTCGGCCAAAGGCTTCATCAGACGTTCCAGCCATCCCGCCGGGACCTCGGTATCGGTGTTCAGTATCACCACATGGTTTTTCGAGACCGCCAGCCCCCGGTTGACGGTAAGAACGAACCCCATATTGGTTTCATTCCGCAATACCAGACAATCCTCGAAGGAGGATTCCGCAGTGGTGAGCAATCCCTCCACTTCGGGTTCCGTACTGGCATCATCGATCAGAATCAACCGATAGGGGGGCGCGGTATGTTTTCGGAGACTTTCCAGCAAGCGCCTCAAATATCCGGCCCCATTGTAAACGGGCACGATGATATCGACTGGCGGATGCCCCCCCTCTTCCGCACTGGGAGCGGACAATGCCTGTGCCAGCGCTGCCACCTGCAAGAGAGAAAGCGGAGCGGTTTCCGCCTGCCCGGCTATGGAACCGACCGCCAACCGGACAGCGTGCAGCAGCTTCCTCCATTCGCCTCTCCCCAACAGGCGCAGGGCCTCCCGGATATTCTCACGCTTGAGGTTGCGCGCCGACCACCCCAGGAGCGACCGCCAATCGGCTCTGGGCAAGGCGATCCGAAGACGCCACTGCCCCAGAGCCCGCCTTTTTGAATCGAGGATATTCAGATGAACGACCATTTCTTTCTCTCCCTGATGAAATGGCCACGTTCCCTCCCAACCGGCGGAACGGGCGTGGGAAAGCCCCAGTTCAGCCGCCACGTCTTCCCGGGAAATGCCATGGCGAAATTCCAGGGCGGATTCCGCAGGCTCCAGCGTCACCGGAAAATGCAGATGCGTAAACCATCCCCGCAAGCGACAACCGTACCCCAAGTGGCCCAGATTGACGAATTCCACTTTTTCCAGCGCGTGGCGAAAATCCGCCCCCATGGCATCGACAAAAGCCGTTTCAACCTGGGGGAGCGATCCTGCTATAACCGGCTCTCCAACTTCCGGCAAGGCCGATGCAAGTTCCCGGGCACGGGGAAGCCGGGGCAGGGGAATCATAGGTCCCTCGTGGTCGATACACGCCCGGTGGAGCGATTCCCAGGAACGGCTCGGCAAACTCATGCAGGCGCCACGGGCGAGAATCCAAAAATCATCACCCCCGGAACTGGAAAAAAGATCTTCCCCGGGATTCCGTCGCAGTATCGCAACGATCTTTTCCCAGGCATCCCGGGAAACGAGGGTATCGGAGCCATGGCATATAAGGTGATCCCATCCGGGCTGGGCCAGCCGCTCCTCCATTTCGTCGCTTCCATCGGCCAATACCAGTTCCGGCCAACGACTTTGGCGATAGTCCCAGAAAAGCCGGTCCGAAGGGGAAACGGCATTGGTGTCCACCAGAACCCCGGCAAGCGAATGCCCCGCCAGGGCCGCCCTAAGGCCCTGCAACTGGAGCCGGGCGACCGAGAGGACTTTGGAAGGGCGATACAAGACCATGAAAGTCATGGGACAAGGGAATCCAGCTTCCTTCCTTTCCATGGGGGAAAAGGAACAGACACCACTGCTCCGGCCGCCACTCATGTTCTTATTTTGCGCCATGCAGCGTATTGCTCCCGGACAGCGCGGGCGTCTTCCATAATACGGCTGGGAGAACGCCCCAGAAGCCTTCCAGCCCATGCCATCGAACCTTGCCCCATACGCCACCCGAAGGAGTTTTCTATCCGGGTCACAATGGCATCGAGTTCGGCCAGCCAATTGGACAATTGCGAAACATCCTCGTCCAGCAAGTCATTGTGCCGCCGCAGCGAACCGATGCCCATAGAAAGCTTGCGCAACCTGTCAAACTCCCCTTGGCTCTCGTCGATCTCCATGGAAAGACCCGCCAACAAGGCATCCAAAAAAATCCGCCGCTTCTCCGCTTCCTTTTCCCGATCCGCTTCGGCAACCCGAAGGCTGTGGAGCAGCCGGTCACGCTCTTTCTCCAGGTCATGGATCCGGCCCGACAAAGCATCAAGCCGTCCCTCCAAATCCCGGATCCGTTCCAGCAGGGAGCCGCGCTGGTTTTCCAAATCCCGGATCCGTTCTGTCAAGGAATCGCGCTCGGCCGTCAGCGCATCGACACGCCGCCATTGATTCCCCGCCTCCAGAATGCTCGAAGTGACCGGGGACACCAGGAGAGGTTGCGTCACATCCCTCCGTCCTTCCAGAGAATCGAGAACAACCCGCTGATCGGCCGTCAGCCGGTCCAGAGGCAGCACCCCCGCCTGCCTCTGGCGCCACAGGCCGGAATCGACGAACGCTTGAACCTCTTCATCGCCGGGCTTCCGCAGCCCCGCCACCCCCACATCGCACAACCGGGAAAACAGATCCGCCGCCGCTTCCCCGGGAGAGGTCACGAGCTGCCTGTGCGAAACATGAATCCTGGCCGGCAAAGACATGCCGGCATTCAGGGCTTGAATAGAATAGAACTCCCACAAGGCCAGTCCATAGTAGAGCGGAAACCGGTTTCTGACCTGCAACGACGCAGCCGCTTCCAGCGGAAACCTTGACACATAGACGAGGACCGGCACTTCCAGCAACGGCTTGACGAGAGGAAGCGTCAGGCACAAGCGGGGATCCTTCATCACCCAGGGACGGTGGGCATCCAGCTCCAGGAAGATATTCTTGAAACGCTGCCGGAATTCATCAAGCGCCTGTTCCGGAACCGCTTCGGCATCCCAACCAAAAGGGGAATCCCAGGACGCTTCCAGCGAGCCGAGCACGGCATCGTTCGCCTCGATCACATCCCGCCGCTCCCAGAATCCCTTGGGATTTTCCTCGTTGAAGCCGATGGAGGTTCCCTCGCCGAAGCAATAGGCGCCCATCATG
Organism: Methylothermaceae bacterium; assembly: GCA_026981855.1. Taxonomy (GTDB): domain Bacteria; phylum Pseudomonadota; class Gammaproteobacteria; order Methylococcales; family Methylothermaceae; genus Methylohalobius. Next base: position 45,232 of record JALSIB010000037.1, read on the forward strand.
TTGATCAGGCGGGTGACCAGGGAGGTGCCGCTGCGGTGCGGGCCCAGAACGATGATTTGCATGGATGGTGGCTCAGGCCGGTGGTGAGGGGTTTTTCCCGATACTCTCGAAGCAGCCGATTATTCTAGCAACGGATCTCTCCCATGTGAAATTCCGCGCCCGGGCCAGTCCCAGACGGCCCAGACGGGCGCGCGTTTCCGGATCGCCGATGAGGGACTCGAGCCTTTCCGCCAATCCCTCCACGTCGCCGGGATTCGCCTGGACTGCGGCGCCTCCCGCGGTTTCCGGCAGTGCGCCCCGGTCGGAAACCAGCACCGGCGTCCCGCAGGCCATCGCCTCGACCACCGGCATGCCGAACCCTTCGTAGAAAGAAACGTAGCCCATCAACAGGGCGCCGGCGTAGAGGTACGGCAGATCCGCCGCCGGGACATACCCGAGCCAGCGCAATTGCCCCGCCGCCTCGAGTCGGCGGGCGAGACGCTCGGTTTCCCCTTCCATCCAGCCGCGGGCGCCCGCCAGCACCAGCGGATAGCGGTGGCGCAACCGCCGGGGAAGCAAGCGGTAGGCGCGCATCAGGCCGGGGAGGTTCTTGCGCGGTTCCAGGGTGCCGACGGAAAGCAGGTAACGCTTCCATTCCAGGCCATGGCGGCGCAACACGGCCTCCGCCCCGGCGGGAGAAAAGGGCCGGAAGGCCGGCCCCACGCCCGGCGGAACCACGTGTATCCGGGTTTCGTCGAGGGGAAAGGCGGCCAGCAGCTCCCGCCGGGTGAACGGCGACACCACGACGATCCGGTCCGCCCGCGCCAGGCTGGCGGGCAGGTGCTTCTCCAGCCAGGCGACCCGTTCCGGCGGATGGTACTCGGGATGGCGCAGATGGGAAAGATCATGCACCGTGACCACGGACGGCCCCCGGTGGGGCAGCAGGACATAGGCGGGCTCCCAGTACAGGAAATCCTTGCCGGGGCCGAACGCCCGCAGCTGCCAGCCCTGGGCCGTGTGGATCAGGGGCACCATGTTGGGAATCCGGGTCGCCAGCCGGCGCGCCCGGTGCATCCACGCGCCCGTCCTTTCCCCGTTGCGGACGGGGCGGGCGTCCGCGCCCGCCCGCAACCGCGCCGCGAGCCGCTCCCCGGACCAGATCCCCGCCAGCCCGACTCCGCGCACCTCCTCCACCGCCGGATGCCGCAACAAGCCGCGCACCAGGTTGGCGGTGTAGCAGCCAATACCGGTCATGTGGCCATAGAGGGAAGTGATATTGACCAGAAGCCGCATCCTTGCCCCTCAACACCCCAACATCCAGGGAGGCCTGGTCACGTGCAGCAGACTGGCCCCCAGCCACAGCGGCCAACCGAAAACCACCCCCCTGCGCAGGGCCGGAGGCATCCGCCCCAAGCCCGCCCAGGCGACGGGCGCCGCCGGCAACATCCAATAGTTCATGATCCGGATCATGCCATTTTTGTCTCCCAGCCAGGGGGAAAGCAGCAGCACCAGCGCCCCCAGCGCCATCGCATACAGCGCCGCCCGAAAGAAGAACGGCCAATCCCCTCCCCTCTCCACGACCTGCCACGCCCCCCAGACGAAGCAAAGGCCGAACACCAGATTTCCGCTCTGAACCAACAGGAAGCGCCACGGGCTTCCCTGGTAGGCCGCCAGATACTGGGGCGGCGCGAACCACGCCTGGAGTGTCCCCGCAAACAGCAGAACCCCCGCCCCCAAAAACAGAAAGCCCCTCAAGCCCCACTGCGGCCGGGGAAAACGAATCCGGAACCGCCCGCGCCGAAACAAGACGAGGGCCGCCACGAGCACCGACAGCCCGGCCACCGGCAGCGGCCACGACAGATGGCGAAAGTGATATTGACGCAGATCCTGCAGCATGACGCGGTAAGGCCCGCCATCGGAAAGCAGAACCGCCAGCGCCCCGGCGGCCCCCACCAGCCACCACAACTCGGGTCTGCCCGGCCGCCGCCCGCAAATCCAGTTCAGCGCCACGTGAACGCCCAGCAGCCCGTTGAGAATCATGAAGCTGAGGATGTGATAGAGAAAAAGCCCGCCATACCCCAGCAGAAACAGCCCCACGACCGGCGGTGCCGGCCGCCGTTCCATACGTCGATAACCCAGCAGGACCAGAAGCACCAACACCATGCCCCATTGTTGGGGCCGGGCCTCGAGCAGGGGGCCCAGGAAATAGCTGCTCGCCAGCAGCAAGGCGGCCGACCCCGCCGCCCCTTCCGGAGACAGACCGGCGCGGCGATAGAGATGAAGGAGCGCCACCGGAATGGCGGCGGCGCCGAAAACGGCCAGCAGCGGCAGCATTTCGCCGTAGTCCAGCCCCGTCGCCCAGGCCAGCCGGCGCACGCCCCAGACGAAGCCGGGACCGGACACGGGCCAGTCCACACCCTGATCGAGCCGTTCCAGGATCGCCAGCCAGTTGCGCTCGTCGGACGGACAGCGGGGATAACCCAGCCACCAGCGGGAAACGAGCGCCGGCACAATCCCCGCCGCCCCAAGAAGCAGCATCGGACGCCACAAAACACCCTCCGCAAGACCGCCGGACGCTGTGCCACTCATTTCCCCCGCCTGAGAAAATGCAGCCCCGCCAGGCAAAGCAGAACCGTTTGGAAAAGGTAAACCGCCACCTTCCACCAGCTGCTGAAGATACGGGACTTCCCCTCCACCCGGGGCCCCATGGAAACCGCCACCTCCGCCGTCTCGAGCCCCGCCCGCCGCAGCAAAATGAGAACGCCCAGATCCTGATATTCCAGCAGGGTCGCCCGGGGGGAAGCCAAAAGGCACAAGGCCCGGTATCCATACACCCGGAAGCCGGAAGTCAGATCCATATGGGAGAATCCGCTCAACCAGCGGAAAATCCCCCACGCCAGCCGCCGCGCGAGACTCCCGCGCTGAGGGTAGGCGCCGATCACCACGTCGGCCGACTCCCGCCGCCGGGTCTCGAGCAGCTTGACGATTTCTTCCGCCAGATGCTGGCCATCGGCGTCCATGGTCACCACCGTGTCACACCCTTGCCGCAGGGCATAGCGCATCCCCGTCTGGATCGCCCCCCAGGCCCCCAGGGGCACGGGCAACCGCAGCACCCTGGCCCCCGCCAGCTCGGCCATTTCCAAGGTGGCGTCGACGCTGGCGTCGTCGATGACGACCACGAGCGCCCGGGGAAACTTTTCCTTCACCGATCCGATCACCCGGCCGATCACCGCCGCCTCGTCCCGGGCGGGCATCACCACCGCCATCCGGGGTTCGGGCAGCGGCGCCCGGTCATGCCGTGATTCCGCCAGATGGAGCATGGCGTTCATGGATTGCAGCCGCCCGGAGGAGAGGTCATCGAATCCGCCTGGCGACCGCTTCCGCGAATTTTCTGAAGTCGTCCAGGTGAAGCCGGGCAATGGCAAAAACGATATCCCAATTGATCGCTTCGTAATTGTGAACCGCGATATTGCGGAAGCCCACCGCTTTTTTCAGGCGGGTGGCAAGCTCCTGGTCTATCACCCCGATATCGGCCAATAGCTCGAACGTCTTCCCCATGGTCGCGGGCGGGACGACCTCCTGATCGGCGAGCAAATGGGCGCCCAGATCGACGCACAACTGAATGGCCCCGGTCAAGTTCACCACCAGGATGTCCTGGAGGTCGAAGTCGCGGGCCAGCACAGTGGCGTTTGGGGGGGCACTTCTCACGAATGCGCGCGATGCAGCGGCGCAACGATTCCAGCTTTCGTTCGATCACTTCTTTATCCATGCCGCCTCCGTTCCGCCAGAATCCTGCGCTGATACGGCGCGAAGTCCGCCTGATCGAACAGGTGGCGCTTGATCAATTCGGCATATTCCCCGCTTCCCCCCAGGATTCGCTTGCCTGTCGCAAGAATCCGGCCCAACAGCGGTTCCCCTGTCTCGCGCAAATCGATCAAATCCACCGGCCTGCCCGTCGCCTCCGCCAGCTCCCAGATCAACCGGATTCTTTCCCCGGCCGTGAGCGGCCGGGTCGTGGAAATCGCCAGATCGATATCACTGTCCGGTCCGGCCTTGCCCGCCGCCAGGGAGCCGAAGAGAATCGCCAGGCTGATTTCGGGATGATGCGACAGCAGCGTCCTCAAACGCTCGACCAGCCTCTCGCCGGAGTATCCCTCCCGTGTCTTGGATTCCACCGAATCTTGCCCCCCTGTTCTCGCCAAGGGGTATTTTGGCACAAGCGCACTTTCGATCGCCATCCATTGCGAACCCACGGCACGATCGAAAACAAACCCAAGCGCTTTACTTGGATTTTAATCAGGACTAGAATAGTCCCCAATTGAAAGGGGATCCCCGCCATGCTACGCCTGAGCAAACTGACCGACTACGCCATCGTCATCGCCTGTCACTGCGCCCGGAACCCGCAGGCGTTGCACAACGCGGCCGAAATTTCGTCCTCGGTGGGCATCGCGCTGCCGACGGTGCAGAAGGTGCTCAAGCGGCTGACCCAGGCGGGGATTCTGCGCTCGGAGCGGGGCGCCCACGGCGGCTATCTGCTGGCGGCCGCGCCCCATCAGGTCAGCGTCGCCCGGGTCATCGCCGCCCTGGAAGGCCCCATCGGGCTGACCGAATGCAGCCTGGCGGAAAGCCAGTGCCGGCAGGCGGACGGTTGCGACATCCGCGGCAACTGGACCCTGATCAACCGCGCCATCCAGGCGGCCCTGGAGGCGGTCAGCCTGGCGGACATGGTCAAGCCCGCGCCGCGCGAGATCCCCATTTCCCTGGGCGCCCTGCACGCCGGCCTCCGCTGAGGCCCACCAACCGGAGAACACACCATGGCAGCCACGAGTCAAGACCTGGAAAAACTGATCGGCCGGGAATACGAGGAAGGCTTCGTCACCGACGTGGAGGAGGACCGCCTCCCCCCCGGCCTGAACGAGGACATCATCCGCGCCCTGTCGGCCAAGAAGGACGAGCCGGAATGGATGCTGGAATGGCGGCTGGAAGCCTACCGTCACTGGGTCGGGATGGAAGAACCCCACCACTGGCCGCAGCTCAGATACGATCCCATCGACTATCAGGCCCTCAGTTATTACGCCGCGCCCAAATCCCCCAAGGACGGCCCCAAGAGCCTGGACGAGGTGGACCCGAAGCTGCTGGAGACCTTCGAGAAACTGGGGATTCCGCTGCACGAGCGCGAGCGCCTGGCAGGGGTGGCGGTGGACGCCGTGTTCGACAGCGTTTCGGTGGCCACCACCTTCAAGGAAACCCTGGAAAAGGCGGGGGTGATCTTCTGCCCCATCTCCGAGGCGATCCGCCAGCATCCCGAATTGGTGCGCCGCTATCTGGGCTCGGTGGTTCCCCAGGGGGACAATTTTTTCGCCGCCCTCAACTCGGCGGTGTTCTCCGACGGTTCCTTCGTCTACATCCCCAAGGGGGTGCGCTGCCCGATGGAACTGTCCACCTATTTCCGCATCAACGCTGCCAATACCGGCCAGTTCGAGCGCACCCTGATCATCGCCGACGAGGGTTCGTATGTCTCTTACCTGGAAGGTTGCACCGCGCCGATGCGCGACGAGAACCAGCTCCACGCGGCGGTGGTGGAACTGGTGGCCCTCGAGGACGCCCAGATCAAATATTCCACGGTTCAGAACTGGTATCCGGGGGATGAGGAAGGCAAGGGCGGCATCTACAATTTCGTCACCAAGCGGGGCGAATGCCGCGGCGACCGCGCCAAGATCTCCTGGACCCAGGTGGAAACCGGATCGGCCATCACCTGGAAGTATCCCAGCTGCGTGCTGCGCGGTGACGAGTCGGTGGGCGAATTCTATTCCGTGGCGCTCACCAACCATTTCCAGCAGGCCGACACCGGCACCAAGATGATCCACATCGGCAAGCGCACCAAAAGCACCATCATCTCCAAGGGCATCTCCGCGGGCCGCGCCCAGAATACCTACCGGGGCCTGGTCAAGGTTCTGAAAGGCGCCGAGGGAGCGCGCAATTACACCCAGTGCGACTCGCTGCTGATCGGCGACCGCTGCGGCGCCCACACCTTTCCCTACATTGAGGTCAAGCGCGCCGACGCCCGGGTGGAACACGAGGCCACCACCTCCAAGATCAGCGAGGACCAGCTCTTCTATTGCCAACAGCGGGGCATTTCCGCCGAGGATGCGGTATCGATGATCGTCAACGGTTTCTGCAAGGAAGTCTTCAAGGAACTGCCGATGGAATTCGCGGTGGAGGCGCAGAACCTGCTGGGCGTGAGCCTGGAAGGCAGTGTGGGGTGAAGTGCGTCCTTACCTGATCGAGATTCGCTCAAGGGCATACAAAGATCTCAAAACCATTCCAAGAAGCGATGTCGTTCGAATCTTGAAAAAAATACGCGAGCTGGAAAACGGCCTCCATGGCGATATCAAAAGGCTGACCAACTTTACCCCGGAATATCGTTTGAGAGTAGGCCGCTATCGGATTTTGTTCGAGATTGAAGGCGACAAACTCATCGTGTTCCGAATCAAGCACCGAAAAGAGGTTTATCAATGAAGCTGCATCCGCAAATCATCAAAAAGGGGGACAAAGACGAATTTGTAGTCCTGCCTATAGAGGAGTTCGAAGCTTTGGTGGAAAAGGCCGAAACCTACGAGGATCTTGTCGACTTGCGTACGGCCAAAACGCAAAGCAGGCAGGAACAAGGCCGCCCACTGGACGATGTCATTGCCGAACTGGCCCCTGAACTGAAACGCTGAATCAATGAACAATCCCCTACTCAAAATCGAAAACCTCCACGCCTCGATAGAAGGCAAGGAAATCCTCAAGGGCATCGACCTGACCCTGGACTGTGGTCAGGTTCACGCCATCATGGGCCCCAACGGCTCGGGCAAGAGCACCCTGGCCAATGTGCTGGCAGGCCGCGAAGGCTATGAAATCACCGCCGGCAGGGCATGGTACCGGGGCCGGGATCTCCTGGCCATGGCGCCCGAGGAACGGGCCCGCGAAGGGGTGTTCCTGGCGTTCCAGTATCCGGTGGAGATTCCCGGCGTCAGCAACATCTACTTCCTCAAGGCGGCGCTCAACGCGATCCGCAAGCACCGGGGCGAACCGGAAGTGGACGCGATGGATTTCATCCTCCTGGTCAAGGAAAAGATGAAAACCATGCGGATGGACGAGCAATTCCTTTACCGCGCCATCAACGAGGGCTTTTCCGGCGGCGAGAAGAAACGCAACGAGATCCTGCAGATGATGGTACTCGAACCGACCCTGTGCCTGCTCGACGAAATCGACTCGGGGCTCGACATCGACGCCCTCAAGGTCGTGGCCGAAGGCATCGAGACGCTCCGATCCCCGAACCGCGGATTCCTGATGGTGACCCACTACCAACGTCTGCTCGACTATGTCCGGCCCGACGTGGTGCACGTGTTCGCCGATGGCCGGATCGTCAAATCCGGCGGTCCCGAACTCGCCCGGGAACTGGAGAAAAAGGGTTACGGCTGGATCGAACGCTATCTGGAGGACCGGGCCTGATGACCCAGACTGCGGAACGTCCCGGCTATCGCCGCCATACCGAATCCCTGGCGGCCCAGGAACCGGCCTGGCTGGCGGGCATACGCCGACAGGCCCTGGAAAAATTCGAACGAGGCGGCTTTCCTTCCCCTCGCGAGGAAGCGTGGAAGTACACCAACGTCAGCGCCATAGAGCGCAAGCGGTTCACCATCGCCGCCGAACCGGGCGGCATCGACGGCGAACACATCCGTTCCCTGCTGCTGCCGGAGTGCTGGCATCTGGTGTTGATCGACGGCCATTTCCAGCGTGACCTTTCCCACCCCGCGCTGGCGGGCGACGTGGTGCTGTGCGACCTGGGCGCCGCCCGGCTGCGCCACCCCGAACTGCTGGCCGAAAACCTGGGCCGGGCGGTCGATGTGGATCACGGTTTCCTCGACTTCAACACCGCCCTTTTCCACGGCGGCGCGCTGATCCGGCTGAAGCCGGGCACCCGCCTGCCGCATCCGATCCAGATCCTGCACCTGCAGACCCAGGCCGCCGCGATTCCGACCCGGCACCTGATGGTGCTCGAAGCGGGCGCGGAAGCCACGGTGATCGAATCCTACACAGGCGGCGAGGGCGGACTCACGGCCCACGTCACCGAGGTTCTGCTGGGGGAAAACGCCAGGCTGCGGCATTTCAAGATCCAGGAGGAACACGCCCGCGCCCACCATTTCGGCGGGCTGTACGTCAGGCAATCCGCCGGATCGGACTTCACCCAGACCCAGTTCGCGCTGGGGGGGTTCCTGTCGCGCAGCGAAATCCACGTCCGGCTGGCGGAAAACTGCCGGGCCACGCTCGACGGACTGCACTGGGCCGACGGCCGCCGCCATCTGGACAGCCACACCCGGCTGATCCACGCCGGCCCCCACGGGGTCAGCCGCGAAACCTACAAGACCATCGCCGAAGAGCGGGGCCGCAGCGTGTTCCAGGGCCGGATCGTGGTCGAGCCCGGCGCGCAGAAGACCGATGCGGCGATGAACAACCGCAATCTGCTGCTTTCCGACGATGCCGAGGTGGACAGCAAACCGCAACTGGAGATCTACGCCGACGACGTCAAGTGCGCCCACGGCGTCACCATCGGCCAGCTGGACCCCGACGCCCTGTTCTATCTGGAGACCCGGGGCATCGACGCCGAGGCCGCGCGTCAGCTGCTTCTGTACGGTTTCGTCAACGAATTGATCGAAGCGGTGGAGGTCGAACCGCTGCGCCGCTATCTGCATGGACGACTGGACCGCCGTTTCCAAGCCATCGACCTGGAAGAAAACCCATGAGCACCTTGCCACGACAGTCCCCCCAGGCTTATCCCATCGAGCGTATCCGCGCCGATTTCCCGGCGCTGCGGCAACAGATCCGCGGCAAGCCGCTGGTTTACCTGGACAATGCCGCCAGCGCCCAGAAGCCGAAGCAGGTCATCGACACCCTGGCGGAGTTCTACCGGCACGACTTCTCCAACATCCACCGCAGCGTCCACACCCTGGGGGAACGGGCCACCGCCAGATACGAGGCCAGCCGCGACACCGTGCGGCGCTTTCTGAACGCCGCAGCGGTGGAGGAAATCGTATTCGTGCGCGGCACCACCGAAGCCATCAATCTGGTGGCCCAGAGCTTCGGCCGCAGCCGTTTCCGGGAAGGCGACGAGATCGTGATCAGCGCCATGGAACATCATTCCAACATTGTCCCCTGGCAGATGGTGTGCCGGCAGACCGGGGCCAGGCTCAAGGTCGCACCGATCGACGAGGACGGGGCGTTGATCGTGGAGGAATACCAGCGGCTTCTCGGCCCCCGCACCAAGCTGGTGGCCATCGCCCACATGTCGAACGCCCTGGGCACCCTCAACCCGGCCGGGGAACTGATCGACATGGCCCACGCGCGCGGCATTCCGGTGCTGCTCGACGGCGCCCAGGCGGCGCCCCATGTGAAAGTGGACGTGCAGGCGCTGGACTGTGACTTCTACGCCTTCTCCGGCCACAAGCTCTACGGCCCCACCGGGATCGGGGTGCTCTACGGCAAGCGCAAACTGCTGGAGGCGATGCCACCGTGGCAGGGCGGCGGCGAGATGATCCGCACCGTGACGTTCGAGAGAACCGAATACAACGACCTGCCCTACAAGTTCGAGGCCGGCACCCCCGCCATCGCCGAGGCGGTCGGCCTGGGAGCGGCCATCGAATACATCGAGGGCATCGGCTGGGAAACCATCGCCGCCCACGAGCATGCCCTGATCGAATACGCCACCGCCAGGGCACTGGAGATCCCGGGGCTTCGGATCATCGGCACCGCCGGGGAAAAGGGCGCGATCCTCTCCTTCACCCTCGAGCGCATTCATCCCCACGACATCGGCACCTTCCTCGACCATTACGGAATCGCGGTCCGGGCGGGTCATCACTGCGCCATGCCGGTGATGGATTTCTTCCAGGTGCCCGCCACCGCCCGGGCTTCTTTCGGAATCTACAACACCCACGAGGAGGTGGACCAACTCATGGACGCCATCAGGGAAATCATAAAGGTATTCGGCTGATGCTCGACGAATTGAGAGATCTGTACCAGGAGGTGGTCTTCGACCACAACCGCAACCCGCGCAACTTTCGGGTGATCGAGGACGCCGACCGTGTCATCGAAGGCTTCAACCCCCTGTGCGGGGATCGTATCACCCTCTATCTCAAACTCGATGGCGAACGCATCGCCGACGTCAGCTTCCAGGGACAGGGCTGCGCCATCTCGACCGCCTCCGCCTCACTGATGACCGAAATCGTCAAGGGCAAGACGATCGACGAGGCCGAGCACCTGTTCCAGGCTTTCCACAAGATCGTCACCGGCGAGGACGACGACCTCAAGCTGGAGGAACTCGGCAAACTGGCGGTTCTGGCCGGGGTCAGGCAATATCCCTCGCGCATCAAATGCGCCACCCTCGCCTGGCATTCCCTGGAATCGGCGCTGAAAGGGGAAGAGGCTTCCTCCGTCAGTACCGAATAAGCATCGCAGGAACGGCACCCAACCATGTCCGAGTGGATCGACGTCTGTGAAACCGATGCCTTGAAACCCGGCGATCACCGGGTGATCGACCTGGACGGCACCGAGGTGGCGGTGTTCAACGTGGACGGGGAATTCCACGCCATCGAGGATGTCTGCACCCATGACGGCGCGGAGATCGCCAGCGGTGAACTGGACGGCGCGGTGATCGTGTGCCCCCGCCACGGCGCCCGCTTCTGCCTCAAAACCGGCGAGGTGCTATGCCCCCCCGCCTACGAGGATCTGCACGTGTTTCCAACGAGAGTGGAAAACTGCAGGGTGCAGATACGCGACGACCGCTGGGACTGACGGCGGAAAGACGCCGCCGGTTCCGGCGGGGGGCGGGTCATGAAGTTTATTTCGATTGGGGTTTGGACAGCACTTCAAGCCGGACTTTCGTCAGTCCTTTCTTGATGAATCCCAATTCTTCCGCCGCCCGCCGCGACAGATCGATGATCCTTCTTTTCGAGTAAGGGCCGCGGTCGTTGATCACCACCTCGACACGCCTGCCGTTGTCCAGATTCGTCACCCGAACCTTGGTGCCGCATGGCAGGGTACGGTGAGCCGCCGACAGGGTGTGCTTGTCGTAGCGATCGCCACAAGCGGTGGTGCGGCCCTGGAAAACATCGCTGTAATAAGCCGCCACTCCCGTTTCCGCCGCCAACGCGGGCAGGGAGGTGGAAATCAGAAGGGCGGCAGGCAGAATGAATCGATACGTCATGGATTTCTCTCTTTGGTTGTTGCTGGATGGATGGAAAACATGCGCCGCTTCGGGCGGGAACGTCAAGAATCATCCACTCAAGGCGGGTATTCGATGGCGGCGGCGCCCCGGCGCGCGATCCCGGATCGCAAGGATCAGACGGTGCGAATTATATCAGCCTTCTCGCCGATAAAAATGCGTAAACTTATCGCCGTTTCATTCGTCTGTTTGGGGTAAAATTAACGGATTTTACGAACCGGATACGAGACGACCATGGAAGCTTTGGAACTCAACCAGCTGACACGCACCATCGATGACCTCCAGGGCCGCACCGAGGCCCTGAGGGGGTATCTTTGACTACGATCACAAGAAAGAACGGCTAGAGGAAATCCTGAGGGAGCTGGAAGACCCCGAAGTCTGGAACGACCCCGAACGCGCCCAGGCCCTGGGCCGGGAACGGGCACAGCTGGAGGAGACGGTCCAGACCCTCGATCAATTGTCCCAGGGGTTGGAAGATGCCCGAGAGCTTCTGGAAATGGCCCTGGAAGAAGGAGACGAGGACACCGTCGCCAGCGTGGCCGAGGATCTCGAGAACTTCGAGAAAACCGTCGCCGAACTGGAATTTCGCCGTATGTTTTCCGGCGAAATGGATGCGCACAACGCTTTTCTGGAAATCCAGGCGGGCTCCGGCGGCACCGAAGCCCAGGACTGGGCGGAGATGCTCTTGCGGATGTACCTGCGCTGGGCCGAGCGCAAGGGCTTCAAGACCGAAATCATCGAGCTGTCGCCGGGAGAAGTGGCGGGCATCAAGAGCGCGACCATAAAAGTGGAGGGCCCCTACGCCTATGGCTGGCTCCGAACCGAAACCGGTGTCCACCGGCTGGTGAGGAAATCTCCCTTCGATTCCGGCAACCGCCGCCACACCTCTTTCGCCGCGGTGTTCGTCTCACCCGAGGTGGAGGACGACATCGACATCGAAATCAATCCGGCCGATCTCAGAATCGACGTCTACCGGGCTTCGGGCGCCGGCGGCCAGCACGTCAACCGGACCGAATCGGCGGTGCGGATCACCCACCTGCCCACCGGCATCGTGGTGCAGTGCCAGAACGACCGCTCCCAGCACAAGAACAAGGCCACGGCGATGAAGCAGCTCAAGGCCAAGCTCTACGAACTGGAGATGCAGAAGAAGCGGGTAGAACAGCAACAGCTGGAGGAATCCAAGTCCGACATCGGCTGGGGCAGCCAGATCCGCTCCTACGTCCTCGACCAGTCGCGGATCAAGGATCTGCGCACCGGTGTCGAAACCGGAAACACCCAGGCGGTGCTGGACGGGGATCTCGATCCATTCATCGAGGCCAGTTTGAAACAAGGACTGTAATCCCCCGCACGGGGCGCGGAGCCGGCAGGACGACGCTTTGCGCCCTTCGCGTCCCCGCAGTCAGGAAACCATTCAATCAAGACAGACGCCCATGAACGCACAAACCACCACCCAGGAAGAACTCATCGCTCAACGCAAGGCCAAGCTGGCCGCCCTGCGCGAGGCTGGCATGGCCTACCCCACCGATTTCCGCCGCGACAGCATCGCCGCCGAACTCCACGCCCGCTACGGCGACCGGCCGGCGGAATTCTTCGAGCAGGCACCGCTTCGGGTCCGGGTGGCGGGCCGTATGATGACCCGCCGCATCATGGGCAAGGCCAGCTTCTGCCATCTGCAAGACTATTCCGGACGCATCCAGTTGTTCGTCACCCGCGACGGCCTGCCCCAAGGGCTCTATCAGGAGTTCAAAAAATGGGACATCGGGGACATCGTCGGCGCCGAAGGGGTGCTGTTCAAGACCAAGACCGGCGAGTTGAGTGTCCGGGTGGACGCCATCCGCCTGCTGGCCAAGTGCCTGCGCCCGCTGCCGGAGAAATATCACGGACTGACCGATCAGGAAGTCCGCTACCGCCAGCGCTATCTCGATCTGATCATGAACGAGGTCACCCGGCGCACCTTCAAGATCCGCTCCCAGGTGGTGCAGCAGATCCGCCAGTTTCTGATCGAGCGCGACTTTCTGGAAGTGGAGACGCCGATGATGCAGGTCATTCCGGGAGGCGCGGCGGCCCGGCCCTTCGTCACCTTCCACAACACCCTGGACATGCAGCTCTATCTTCGCATCGCCCCCGAGCTTTATCTGAAGCGGTTGGTGGTGGGCGGTTTCGAGCGGGTGTTCGAGATCAACCGCAACTTCCGCAACGAGGGGCTCTCGACCCAGCACAACCCGGAATTCACCATGCTGGAGTTTTATCAGGCCTACTCCGAATATCACGAGCTGATGGATCTGACCGAGGAAATGTTCCGCGGCCTGGCCCAAACGGTCTTCGACCAGACCGCTTTCACCTACCAGGGCCGGGAATACGATTTCGGCCGGCCATTCGAGCGCTATACCTTGTTCGAATCCCTGCTCCGGTTCAATCCGGGCATGAGTTCCGAGGACGTGGCCACGCTCCCGGCCGCCAGGCGGGTGGCCGAAAAGCTGGACATTCCGCTGCTCTCCAATTATGGCCTCGGTAAAATCCAGACCGAAATTTTCGAAAAGACCGTCGAACCCAAGCTGCTCGACCCCACCTTCATCACCGCCTATCCGGTGGAGGTCTCCCCCCTGGCGCGGCGCAGCGACGGCGACCCCGAGGTCACCGACCGCTTCGAACTGTTCATCGCCGGACGCGAGATCGCCAATGGCTTCACCGAGCTCAACGACCCGGAGGACCAGGCCGAGCGCTTCCGCCGCCAGCTCGAGGCCCGTGACGCCGGAGACGCCGAAGCCATGCATTTCGATGAGGATTACATCCTGGCGCTGGAACACGGGATGCCTCCCACCGCCGGAGAAGGCATCGGCATCGACCGGCTGGTGATGCTGCTGACCGATTCCCCCTCGATCCGGGATGTGCTATTGTTCCCCCATCTGCGGCCAAAAACGTAGTTCAGGCGGGGCGTCCCGGCCAGCGGGCGCCCCATCCCGTTTTCCCCCGGCGCGGAGGAACGCCATGAAAGCCCTTTCACTGATCGGCCTTTTCCTTACCCTCATTCCCGCCTGGCAAGTCTTGGCCGAACCTCTGCGGCTGGAGATCGAAATGGGGGACTACCGCTTCCGCCCGGACAAGATCGAGGCGACCGTGGGCCGGGAGGTCATGCTCCGTCTTCATAACAGCGACCGTTTCATCCCCCACGATTTCGTGCTCGAAGCCCCGGAAGCCGGCCTCGACATCGCCGTGGACGTTCCCCCCGGCGCCTCGAAAACCGTTCGTTTCACGCCCACCGCAGCCGGGTTCTTCCCGTTCCATTGCAGCAAGCGGCTTTTGTTTTTCAAGAGCCACCGGGCCCGGGGGATGCATGGCCTGTTGATGGTGACCCGACAATAAATCAGGCTAAACTTAAGGTCATCGTCAACCACTTCGAGTCTGGAACCACATGGTGACCACCGGAGCCGCCAACAAAGCAAACACCCATTCGAGCCGGTTCCTTCACCAGTGTCACCAGGCCCTCAAGAAGGGCAAGCTGCCCCTGCCCACCATTCCCGACATCGCGCTCAAGATCCGCCGCGCCATCAACGACCCCAAGGCCAACAGCAACCGGATCGCCAAGGTGGTGCAGATCGACCCGGTGATCACCGCCCGCCTGATCCAGATTTCCAACAGCCCCCTGTACCGGGGCCGACGCCGGATCGAAAGCTGTCCCGAAGCCCTGACCCGGCTGGGGATGAAGGTGGCCCAGCACCTGATCACCAGTTTCGCCCTCAAGGCCGTCTTCAGGGCCAAGACCCGTCACATCCAGAAACAGATGAACGAACTGTGGCATCACAGCAGTTATGTCGCCGCCATCAGCGCCGTTCTCGCCCACAAGACGCCGGGGTTCGATCCCGACCGCGCCATGCTGGCGGGTCTGGTGCACGACATCGGCACCGTGCCCATCCTGATCTTCGCCGATGCCTACCGGGATCTGCTGACCGGAGCCGAAGATCTGGAAAAAACCATCGCCGCCCTGCGGGGACCGGTCGGGGCGGCCATCATGCGCAACTGGAGTTTCCCGGAGGACTTCGAGCAGGTCATCCTGCACTCCGAAGACTGGTGGCGCGACCCGGCCCCGGAGCCGGATTATGTCGATCTGGTCCTGGTTTCCCAGCTCCACAGCTTCGTCGGCACGCCCCGGATCAAGGACGCCCCCCGCATCGACGCCGTCCCCGCCTACGGCAAGCTGCTGGCGGGCCGTCTCGACGCCGACACCAGCCTCGGCATTCTGGAAACAGCCAGGGAAGAAATCTGGCAGATCCAGAAAATGCTGACCTTTTGATCATGGAGATCCGCCAGACCCTGCTGGCCCTGGTGGGCCGCACCGGCCCAACGCCACAGGACGGCCGGCCTCTGCCGCCCCTGCAACCGGGCCAGCGGCTGGAAGCCTGGGTGACGGCGAGGCAGTCCGCCACCCAGGTGGTGTTGCAGGTCGAGGGAAAAAAACTGGTGGCCGAGACCGCTTTGCCATTGCGCGTCGGCGATCGGCTGTCGCTGGAAGTCGTGGACAACGGGGGCAAGATACCTCAGCTGAAGATTCTCGAACAGGGCGCCTCGCTCACCCTCCAGACACTACGCTCGGTGCTTCCCAAGCAGGAACCGCTCATCCAGGCATTGCGCTTTCTGGCGGCAACCCGCGGGACCGAACCGGCTCCACCCGGCTCCGTCACCGACCGGCTTGCCACCTTGATCACCACCCTTCCCCAACGCTCCGACCTGGTCCACCCCCAGCGGCTCAGACAGGCGATCCAGCAAAGTGGATTGTTTTACGAGGCAAGCCTGTCACACCCGTCACCCTCCACGCCGGCACCCGGCTCCCTGGATCTGAAATTCCAATTGCTGCAGTTGGCCCGGCTCATCGGCCGCACGCCCGCCGGCGCTTTCCCCAAAAACCGCCACCCCGCCACCTCGCCGGCCGGGCGAGAAGAGCCCCTCGCCCAGCCTGGCGCCAACCCGGCAGCAGAGGCACTGGAAAGCGTTTCCGCCAAGGTCTCCGCCGCCCTGTCGCGGCTGGTACTCAATCAGCTGGCCTCCCTGCCCGTGCCGGAACATCCGGCACTCCTCTGGCATCTGGAGTTACCGCTGCGAAACGGCGATCAACTGGAACCGTTCAAGCTGACGATCGAAGAGGAAAGGACGAAAACCGCCGCCGGGCGGTCCTCGACCCAATGGTCGGTGTGGGTCGAAATGGCGCCCCCCCGTCTGGGGAACATCCGGATCAAGCTGACCCTGCGGCAGAATCAGGTGAGCGCCTATCTTTGGAGCGAGTCCCCCCGCACCCGTGCGCTGTTCCAACGGCATCTGGAAACCCTGGGCCAGAACCTGCGCGCCCGGGGGCTCGAAACGGACCGGATACAGACACTCAAAGAACCCCCGCAAAGCCCCCCACCGCTTCCGGTGTCCGACGAACCCCTCGTGGACGAAAGCATATGAAAGACGACGCACCGCTCAATCCGCTGGATTTGGCCGTGGCGCTCCACTACGACGGCGAGTCCCCCCCCCGGGTCACGGCAAAGGGGCGGGGCGAACTGGCCGAAAGGATTCTGGCGCTGGCCGAAGAAAACCAGATCCCGCTCCATGCCGACCCGCAACTGGCGAAGGTGTTGAGCCGGGTGCCGCTGGGCGGGGAAATTCCCACGGAACTTTATGTCGCCGTGGCGGAGGTGATCGCGTTCGCCTACTGGCTGGAAGGGAAAGACAAAGCGAGCCACCGGTAGTCAGTCATCATTCCGGTGCATCCTGATCAACAGCGCCGCCTCCTCCCTGGTCAGGCCGCATTCATCTACCAGATCATCGACTCCCGCCCCTTGCCCAATCCTTTCGATAGCCTCCTGATAAGAATGCATTTCCTGGCCGACCGACCGGGCCATTCCCTGAGCCCATTCGTGCATTTCACCGATGCTGCGGCCAAGATCCAGCAAGCGTTCATCCACCCGGATCGCCGCGGCGCACAGACCGGCGATGTCCAGTTGCTGGTGCTGTTGACAATGAAGATATTCGTGCAGCCGTTTCTCCATTTCCCGCTGCCGTCGCCATATCCAGGCCACCGCCCCAGCCTGCAAGGCCATGATGCCTATCAATGCAAACAAGACAAGCGGATGGATATTCATGCCATGTCCCGTCACGGTACAGGCGCTTTTTCCCGCTCCCCGGCCATCGCCTGAAAGCGGGACATGTGCCTGGCCTGGAGAACCATCACTACCCGCCGGTTGCGGTTGCGGCCCTGGGGAGTCGAGTTGTCCGCGACCGGGTGGTGCGGGCCATAACCGACCGCCGCCAGCCGCTTCGGGGACACGCCCAAGGCGGCCAGGCGCCGTACCACGCGGGCGGCGCGGGCGGCCGAAAGCTCCCAGTTGGAGGGGAAGCGGGCGGTATGGATCGGCACGTTGTCGGTATGGCCCTCGATGACGACCGGATTTCCCGGCATTTCCCTGACGATTTCGGCCAGCTTCCCCAACACCGCGTCGGCGCCCTTTCCCAGTTCCGCGCTGCCGCTGGGAAACAGAAGGCTGCTTTTCATTTCCACCACCACCCAGAACCTGTGGTGCTCCACCGCCACCAGATCCTCGTCGATGTAAGGCGCCAGGACTTCTTCCAGTTGCTCGCTCATCCGTTCCAGCATCGTCACCTCCTCCACCCCGCCATCGAGGATCGAGGACGAATGAAGCGACCGGGGTATCTCGCCCGTCTGAATCGGGTCCTTGACCCGCAGCGGGCTTTCGTTTTGCTGCTTGAAAACCTTCTCCAGGGATTCCGCCAGCACTTTGTATTTCCCCGCGTTCAGGTTCGACAAGGCGTACATCACCACGAAGAAGGCGAACAACAGGGTGATGAAGTCGGCGTAGGACACCAGCCAGCGTTCGTGATTGGTCTCGCCCTCCGGTTCGCGGCGGTGCCTGGACAACCGGCCCTTCACGTCAGAAATCCCTTGAGCTTCAATTCCACGTTATGGGGATTTTCCCCCTCGGCGATGGCGAGAATCCCCTCGAGCATCAATTCCCGCGCCACCCCCAACGCTCTGACATGGCTCTTGAGCTTGTTGGCCACCGGCAGAAACAACAGATTGGCCAGTCCGACGCCATAGATGGTGGCGACGAAAGCGATGGCGATCCCCTGTCCCAGACGCTCGGGATCGGTGAGGTTCTGCATCACCTGGATCAGCCCCAGAACCGCTCCCATGATCCCCAGGGTCGGCGCATAGCCCCCCATCGCCTCGAAAATCCGGGCGCCGGAGAGCGCCTGGCGCTCCTTGGTGATCATCTCCAGTTCCAGGGCCTGGCGGATCGTTTCCGTCTCGTTGCCATCGACCAGAAGCTGCAACCCCTTGCGAACGAATCCATCCCTTTCCCGCTCGATCTCGTTTTCCAGTCCCAGCAGCCCTTCTTTCCGGGCCAGGATGCTCCATTGGACGATTTTCCCGATCTGCCGTTCCAGATCGATGGAGGGAGGCCTGACGATCCAGGCGGTCATCTTGAGTCCGTGCCAGAACAGGCGGGGCGGCGTTTGCAACAAGATGGCCCCCAGCGTCCCCCCCAGCACGATGACCAGGGCGGGACCGTTGATCAGGAAGGCGGGACTGCCGCCTTCGAGCACGCTGCCGCCGACGATGGCGGCAAAGCCGACAATGAACCCGACAAGGCTGAGCGGGTCCATGCCCTACCGCCTTTCCGCCCGTTCGAGGTTCCTTCCATCCATGCCCTTTTCCTCAGACTTCCTGCCGCTCGAAGATTCTCTGCAGCTTGTCTTGCAGGGTGGCCACCGTGAAAGGCTTGATGATGTAGCCGTTGACGCCGGCCTGGACCGCTTCCAGGATCTGGTCCCGCCGGGCCTCGGCGGCGATCATCAATACCGGCAGGTTGGCCAGTTTTTCGTCTTCCCGTACCGCCTTGAGAAGCTCGATACCGGTCATTCCGGGCATGTCCCAGTCGGTCATCAGCAAGTCGAACTCCCCGCTCTGCAGTTTCGGCAACGCCGTCCTGCCGTCGTCGGCTTCGGTGACGTGGGTGAAACCGAGTTCGCGCAACAGGGTTTTGATGATTCTCCGCATGGTGGAGAAATCGTCCACGACCAGTATCTTCAGCCCTTTGTCCACAACCTGGCTCCGCCGATCAGTTGAACGTGTGCATGCATAAACTATAGCCGTTTATCCACGGCTCAACCGGTGAGCCAGTCCCGCATCCGGGCACGCAGCCGCAAGGTGGCCTGGCTGTTGATCTGACAGACCCGCGATTCGCTGACGCCGAGCACCTCTCCGATCTCGCGCAGATTCATCTCTTCCTCGTAGTAAAGGGAAATCACCAGCCGCTCCCGTTCCGGCAGGCCCGCGATGGCATCGGCCAGGGCCTGTTTGAAGCCCTCCCGGGCGAGGCGCTCGACCGGCCCCTGGCCATCGTCCGAAACCTGTTCCAGGAAGGCGCCTTGCTCGTCGAGATCTTCGACGCTGAACACTCTGCAGCCAGTGGAATCCTGAAGAATCCTGTGGTATTCCGCCATGCTGACGCCCAGTTCCGCGGCCACTTCGGTATCGCGGGCATCCCGGCCCGTGCGGCGCTCGATCCGGTACATCGCCTCGGACACCTCCCTGGCCTTGCGGTGAACCGAACGGGGGGTCCAGTCATAACGGCGAACCTCGTCCAGCATGGCGCCGCGAATACGAATCCCGGCATAGGTTTCGAAGCTGGCTCCCTGGCTGGCGTCATAATGCCTGGAAGCCTCCAGCAGCCCCACCATGCCGGCCTGAATCAGGTCATCCAGCTGGACGTTGGCGGGCAACCGGCCCTTGAGATGGTGGGCGATGCGCTGCACCAAAGGGGCATAGCTGTCGACGATGCCCTCGAAATCCAGGCTTTGGACTTGCAGATAAGCCGTCGCTCCGCTCACGCCCATTCTCCCGTGCTGAATTCCAGCATCCGCTCGACGAAGAATTCCAGCTGGCCGGTGGGCGTCTGCTGCAACGGCCAGCCCTCCACCTTGCGCGCCAGAGAACGGATGGCCCGCGACGCCGGGCTGTCGGGAAAGGCGGTCACCACCGGCCGCTGCAGCTGCACCGCCTTGCGGACCGCCTCATCGTGGGGCACCGCGCCAAAATAACCAAGCGTCACGTCGAGATAGCGCTCCGTCACCCGGTACAGCTTCTCGAACAGCGCCCGTCCCTGGTTTTCGCCGCGCACCTGGTTGCAGAGAACCTGAAAACGGAACAAACCGTAGTCCCGGTGCAGCAGCTTGATGAAGGCGTAAGCATCGGTCAGCGAGGTCGGCTCGTCGCACACCACCACGATGATCTCCTGGCAGGCGCGGGCGAAGTTGACCACCGAACCGGAGATGCCGGCCGCGGTGTCGACGATCAAAACCTCCAGAGGCAGGTTCAGTTCGCTGAAGGCGCGAATCAACCCCGCCTGTTCGATTTCCGACAACTCCGCCATCCGCCGCAACCCCGAGGCGGCCGGAACGATCTTCAGCCCCGAGGGCCCTTCCACCAGAATCTGGTCCAGGCTCCGCTCACCGGCGATGACATGGGAAAGATTGTATTTCGGCTGCAATCCCAACAGGATATCGACGTTGGCAAGCCCCATGTCGGCGTCCAGCAGCGCGGTCACCCGTCCCCTGCCGGCCAGCGAGACCCCCAGATTGACGGCGATGTTGGTCTTGCCGATTCCGCCCTTGCCGCCGGTCACCGCGAACACTCGCACCGGGCGATGATTCCCGCTCATTCGCCGCATCCCCGCCGCCTGATCATAAAGATACGTTTGCATAGTGCATCCAGTCCTCGAAATCCTGATCCATCGTACCCTGGAGATGGGAAGGGGCGTCCCCGCCCAGACCTCTGGCCACCAGGGTTTCCGCGCAGGCGGGATGCAAATCCTCCGGCACTTGCTGGCCGTCGGTCATGAATGCCGCGGGCAGTCCACGCTCGACCAGGGCGGACAGGATCGGCCCCAGGCATCCGGCTTCATCCAGTTTGGTGACGATGGCCGCCTTGGGCCGGAATTCGGCGTAGGCGTCCATCGCTTCATACAGGCTGGGCAACTGGGAAGCCGCCGACAGCACCAGACAGGTTTCAACCGCGATCTCGCTGTCGCCGAGCAAAGAGAACTGTTTGGCCAAGCGAGCATCGCGCTGGCTCATCCCTGCGGTGTCGATCAACACCAGCCGTTTGTCGCTGAAGCTGCGCAAGATGGCATGCAATTCGTCGGGGTTGGCGGCCACCCGCACCGGCACGCCCAGGATTCTGGCGTAAGTGCTCAATTGTTCATGGGCGGCAATGCGGTAATTGTCCGTGGTCACCAGAGCGATCCGACGCGGACCATGCCTGAGGCGAAATCGGGCCGCCAGCTTGGCGATGGTGGTGGTCTTGCCCACACCCGTCGGCCCCACCAGGGCGACGACGCCGCCATGGTCGAGCAGTGGATCGTCGACCACGGGAACCTGCGAAGTCAACACCTGCCGCACCTGTTTCCAGGCATCCTCGAACGCTTCTTCCACGCCACCCCGCTGCGCCAGTTCCAGCGCCAGACGGCGGGAAAACCCCCTCTCGCCCAAGGCCCGCATCAGATCCAGGCGGGTGGGGTGGGTTTGCATCTCCTGCTGCCAGGCCGTCCGGGACAGGTGGCGGTCCAAAAGGCGCCGCATCTGTTGAAGCTCCCTGCGCAAGGGGATGAGCGCATCCTGATTCGGGGGCGTCTCCCGCCGGGCTTCGGCCCGGGAAACGGGGTCGGAAGGGGCCGGCCGGCGGACTTTCCGCGGCGGATGGGGATCGGGATCGGAACCGAAACCGGTGCCGGCATTTGTGGCCTGGCCGCCGAAGCGGGGTTTCGCCGTGCCTCTGGGCGGCATGGAACGCTTTTTCGCCGGCTGCTCCGCCATTCCGGCCACCGCACCATATCCCCTGGCCGAAAAAGCGGGCCTCGGCGTCACCTGGGAAGCGGAGGGAGGTGGTACCGCCTCGCCGGATGCGGGCTTGCGCACTTCCCCTTTTTCCGTCAGCGCTTCCAGCTCGAAATCCATCGCGGCGACGATTTCCACCCCCTCGTCGGTCTTGCGGTTGGACAGAATCACCGCATCAGGACCCAGGCTTTCCTTTACCTGTTGCAAGGCCGTCCGGATGTCGGCAGCCAGGAATCGTTTGATTTTCATTCAAATTCACCTCTCGCTGTCAGGCCCGTTGACCGACGACGCCAACCACCTTGATCTGCTGGTCTTCGGGGACCTCGTTGTAGGCCAGTACGTGAAGCCCTGGAATGGAGTGGCGGACGAAACGGGCCAGCCAGGAACGCAACACCGAAGATACCAACAACACCGCGGGTTTGCCCCCCATTTCCAGCTTGCGGGCCTGCTCCTCCAGCAACTGATGCATTCGCTGAGCCAGTCCGGGTTCCACCCCGCCACCTTCCACGCCCGTGCTCTGAATGGTCTTTTGCAACAACTGTTCCAACTCCGGATCCAGGGTCAGGACCGGCAACTCCTGCTCCAAGCCGTTGATTTTCTGAACGATGGAACGCCCAAGGGCCGCCCTCACCGCTGCCGTCAAGACGTCGGGTTCCTGACTTCTGCCGCCATGTTCCGCCAAAGTTTCGGCGATCGTGATCATGTCGCGGATGGAAATTTTCTCCTTGAGCAGGTTTTGCAAGACCTTCACCAGCAAAGTCAGCGGGATGATCTGCGGCACCAGGTTTTCGGCCAGCTTGGGCGCCACCTTGGCGAGATTGTCCAGCCACTGTTGCGCTTCCTCGTGACCAAACAGAAGATGGGCCTGATCTTGCAGAATCTGGCTGAGATGGGTCGCCACCACGGTCTCCGGGTCTACCACGGTATAACCGAGCGCCTGGGCATGGTCTTTCTGCGAGGGCTCGATCCACACCGCGTCGAGGCCGAAAGCGGGATCCTTGCCCTCGATTCCCTCTATGGAACCGAAAACCTGACCGGGATTGATGGCCATTTCCCGGTCGGGATGGATTTCCGCCTCTCCCGCCGTCACGCCCAACACTTGCAGCCGATAGGCGTTGGGCGGCAAATCCAGGTTGTCGCGGATATGGACCGGGGGAATGAGAAAGCCCAGATCCTGGGACAATTTTTTCCGCACCCCCTTGATCCGGCTCATCAACTGGCCTCCCTGCTGTTTGTCCACCAGGGGAATGAGACGGTACCCCACCTGCAGCCCGATGCGATCCACCGGCATCACATCTTCCCACCCGAGCTCTTTCACTTCCGGCTCGGCCGGTGGCATCTCCTCGACTTCCGGCACGGCTTCCGCGGCCTGGCGATGCCGGACCAGCAACCAGGCGCAGCCCCCCAGCACCGAGGCCAGCAACAGGAATGGCAGGTTGGGCATCCCCGGGATCAGTCCCAACAAGCCGATGACGGCGCCGCTGATGGCCAGTGACCGGGGATGTTCGAGAAACTGCCCGCTGAACTGCTGCCCCATATCCTGGGTGCTGCTCGACACCCGCGTCACCAGAATCGCCGAGGCCACCGACAACAGCAGGGAAGGAATCTGGGCCACCAGGCCGTCTCCGATGGTGAGCAGGGTATAGCGCTCGACCGCTTCGGCCATCTCCATGCCGTGCTGGGCCATGCCGATGGCCAGGCCGCCGATGACGTTGATGAAGAGAATCAGGATACCGGCGATGGCATCCCCGCGAACGAATTTGCTCGCCCCGTCCATGGCGCCGTAGAAATCGGCCTCGTTGGCGATGTCCTCACGCCGCCGGCGCGCTTCGTCGGCATCGATCAGGCCGGCATTGAGATCGGCGTCGATCGCCATCTGCTTGCCTGGCATGGCGTCCAGGGTGAAGCGGGCGCTGACTTCGGAAACCCGGCCCGCCCCCTTGGTGACCACCACGAAGTTGATGATCACCAGGATCGCGAACACCACCAGCCCCACCGCATAATTGCCGCCGATCACGAAGGCGCCGAAGGCCTCGATCACCTTGCCGGCGGCGTCAGGGCTCTCGTGCCCTTCCAGCAGTACCACACGGGTCGAAGCCACGTTCAGACCCAGCCTGAGCAGGGTGGCCACCAACAGCACCGTGGGAAAAACCGCAAAATCCAGGGGCCTGGCGGTGTAGATCACCACCAGCAGTATGATCAGCGACAGGGCGATATTGAAAGTGAAGAACAGATCCAGGACGAAGGCAGGCAGCGGCAGGACCAGCAGCATCAGCATCAACAGCACCAGCAGGGGCGCGCCGAGCCCGGCACCGCTC
This sequence comes from Methylothermaceae bacterium, assembly GCA_026981855.1. Classification (GTDB taxonomy): domain Bacteria; phylum Pseudomonadota; class Gammaproteobacteria; order Methylococcales; family Methylothermaceae; genus Methylohalobius. The sequence goes on from JALSIB010000037.1 coordinate 69,685, forward strand.
AACCGGCGCAGGCGCGTCAATATATCCGTCAAGTTCATGACGCGCCTCCTTTGGGTATCCTTGAAGAAGTCAATGTATTCCGCTTCATATCCATTGCGTGCTCCTTGCGTTCAAGCGGACGGGACTCAATCCCGCCCTTGGAGATATTCCTCCGGAACCGGAAGATCCCCGGGGGGAACGGGCCTGTCGTTGGGCCCTTGGGCCGTCTTGAGCTGATAGACGTACGCCAGCACCTGGGCGACCGCCAGATACAGTCCCTCGGGAATTTCCTGTTCCAGCTCCGTACTGTAATACAAGGCGCGTGCCAAAGGCGGGGCGGCCAACAGGGGAATCCCCGCCGCCACCGCCTTGTCGCGGATCCGGGCGGCGATGAAATCGGTTCCCTTGGCGACCACCTTCGGCGCTCCACCCTGGCTTTGGTCATAACGCAGCGCCACCGCGAAATGGGTGGGGTTGGTCACCACCACATCGGCTTTCGGCACCTCCTCCATCATTCGTTGGCGGGCCCGCTCCTGTTGCAGCTGACGGATTTTTGACTTTACTTCCGGCCGCCCCTCCGACTCCTTCATTTCATCCTTGATCTCCTGCAAGGTCATCTTCAGCTTGCGGCGGTGATCCCAAAGTTGATAGGGCACGTCCATCGCCACCAACACCAATAGCGACACCCCCAGCAACAAGACCGCCCACCAGAGGAACCCCAGCGAGGAAGCCAGCGCGGCCATCAGATCCTGATGGACCAGCCGCGACAATTCCCCCTTCCAGGAACCGAGCAGGGCCGCGGTCACCAGCCCCAACAGCAGCACTTTCAACAACGACTTGACCAGTTCCACCAGGCCCCGCAGCGCGAACATGCGCTTGAGTCCTTCCAGCGGGTTGAGCTTGCCGAACTTCGGTTGCAGGCTTTCCCAGCTGAACGACCAGCCGCCGAGCAGCAGAGGCGAGATCAGCGCCACGATTACCATCAGCGCCAAAAAGGGCGCCAGCAACAAGAGGCCGTCCCGCAATGCGGCGGCGCTGTGTTCCAGCAGGGCGGATGGATGAAACAGATCCCCCCGTTCGAGCCGGAAGCTGGCCCGCATGATGCGGCCCATGGAGCGGCCCATGTAATCGCTCAAGACGCCGCATCCCACCACCCCCGCCATCACAACCATGAAAGTATTGAGTTCGCGCGACCGTGGAATCTGCCCTTTCTTCCGCGCATCCTCCAGGCGCTTGGGAGTCGGCTCTTCCGTTCTTTCCTGACTGTTGTCCTGTTCAGCCATATTCAGGCCCGCAGCAACTTGAGGATCAATTCATAGGTGGCGGGCAAGGTGTCGGCGAACCGTTGCAGAATGGCCGGAAGCGTCAGCCAGATCAGCGCCAGCCCCAAAAGTAGGGTGATGGGGAAACCGACCGAGAAGATGTTGAGCTGGGGCGCGGCCCGAGTGGCGATCCCCAAGGCCATGTTCACGAACAGCAGCGCGATGACGATGGGCAGTGACAGCAGCACGCCACCACTGAAAACACCGCTGCTCCAGCGAACGAGGGTCCATAGATCCTCCCGCGCCAACCCCTCCAGGCCCGGCGGCAGGGTTTGGAAGCCGGCCGCGAGCATGTCGATCATGACCAAGTGACCGTCCAATCCCAGGAAAAACAGGGTGGCAAACAACAGGTAAAGCTGGGAGACCAGGGGAACCTGAACGCCGAGTTGGGGATCGATCATGGCGGCGAACCCCAGTCCCATGCTGTAGGCGATGTTCTGCCCGGCGAACACCAGGGCGGCAAAGGCCAGCTGGAGAACGAAACCCATGGCGATACCGATCACCAGTTCCCGCACTGCCACCAGCACTGCGGCCAGATTCAACAGATCCGATTCCGCCACCGGCGGCAAGGACGGCATCACCGCCAGGGTCACGGCCAAGGCCAGAATCAGCCTCACCCGCAGTGGAACGGAACGGCTGTTGAATATCGGCATCGCCACGAAGAAGGCACCGATGCGGAGGAACGGCCAGAAGAACCGGGCCACCCATTCCAGCATTTGAGCCTCGGTCCATTGCATGGTCAGCCGATCAGGGAAGGAATGTTTTCAAACAACGTCCGGGTGTAGTCCGTCAGCAGGCGCAGCATCCAGTGACCCGCCAGTACCAGCACCATCGCAACCACGATCAGCTTGGGAACGAATGTCAGCGTCATTTCGTTGATCTGCGTGGCCGCCTGAAACATGGCGATCACCAGACCGGCCGCCAGCACCGACAACAAAATCGGAGCGGCCAGTTTGAGCGTGACCCAAAGCATCTCGTTCCCCACGGTCATGACGGTATCGGCGTCCATCGTTCCTCCTCAACGCCGGTTGCCGGATCGCCCGAAGGCGCCCCGCTCCCCCCCCGGCCTCAACCGATTCTCATACCACATAGAAACTGGCGGCCAGGGTTTCCATGATCAACGCCCAGCCGTCCACCAGAACGAAAAGCATCAGTTTGAACGGCAGGGAAATGATGACCGGGGAAAGCATCATCATCCCCATGGACATCAACACACTGGCGACCACCAGATCGATCACCAGAAACGGCAGAAACAACAGAAAGCCGATCTGGAAGGCGGTCTTGAGTTCCGAGGTCATGAAAGCCGGCACCAACAGTGACAACGGCACCTGATCCACCGATTCCAGATCCTGCCGGCCGGACAGGCGGACGAAAAGCGCCAAGTCACTCTCCCGGGTCTGGCGCAACATGAAGGTTCGAAGAGGCGGCAACGCCCGCTCCAAAGCCGTTCCGGCCTCGATCTTCTCTTCCAGATAAGGCTCGATCCCCGCCTGATAGGCCTTGTCGAACACCGGCAGCATGATGAAAAAGGTGAGGAGCAGGGAGATCCCCAGCAGGATCTGATTGTTGGGCGTCTGCCCCGTGCCCAGCGCCTGTCTCAAAATGGCGAGCACCACCATGATCCGGGTGAAGGCGGTCATCGACAGCAGCAACGCCGGCAACAGGCTCAAGGCGGTCATCAACGCCAGCACCTGAATGCTGACGCTATAGGTCTTTCCCCCGCCGGGTTCGGCGGTCACCTGAATGGCCTCCAGACCGGGGGCGGCCGCCGCCCCCAGGGGCCACAGCAGCGGCGGAAGCAAAACGATCGCAACACCAAGCAAGCGGCTCGCCCTCTTCATTTTCCGGCACCCTGGTTCATCATCTGCTGCAGTTGGCCGGCGAAGCGGGCTTCCCGGGCCTGAAGCCGCCGCCCCCCTTCCAGGACGTGAAGGGTTTGCACCCGGCCCGGTGCCACCCCCAGAACCAGCTGGACCTCACCGACTTCCACCACCATCAGTTTTTCCCGACCCCCCAGGGAGATCCCCCCAAGCAGGCGCATCTGCCCCCCCAAGGGAGAACTCAAGCGATTGATTTTCTTCAACCCCCATGAAAACAAAAAAATCAGGGCCAACACCAGCGCCAACCCCCCCAGCCATTGAGCGATCAAGGCCGGGCCCATTCCGGGAGTCGTCGCCGTTGCGGCCCAAACGGAGGTATGCCAGCCACATGTCACAACCAGAAAGCACCGGCATCTTATTTTGCTGTTGAGACTCATGGAAATGACCGCTATTTCAACCTGCGTACCCTTTCGGCCGGGCTGATGACATCGGTGAGGCGAACGCCGAACTTGTCGTTGACGACCACCACCTCCCCATGGGCGATCAAGGTTCCGTTCACCAACACATCCATGGAATCGCCCGCCAGCCGGTCCAGTTCCACCACCGACCCCTGATTGAGCTGGAGCAGGTTGCGGATACTGATCCGGGTTCGTCCTATCTCCAGAGAAAGGGTGACAGGAATATCGAGGATGACGTCGAGGTTGACATCCTCCTGGACGGCGGAAGGAGGATCCGCATCCTGATCGACTTCCTCGTAAGTGGCGGGGGCGAAATCCGGAGCCGCTTCGCTTTCCACCGCCTCCCCCTGCCTCGCGTCATCCGGCAACACCTCACCGCCGGCGTCCGTATCGGCGGGGGCGGGAACGCCTTCTCCGGATTCGGCGTCCAATCCTTCGTCCGGGCTTTGGTCATTCTCGCTCATCGGCTTCTCCTTCCTTCTGTAAGTGCTCTATCCAATGCGCGGCCGGCTGGATATCCGGACCACGCTTCACCTTGCTTTCGATTTTGATCGCGTAATTGCCATTGGCCACACCGACCCGCCCGTGGAACAACGGCACTTCCTCGGAATACAGCACCACCTGGTCGGGAATTTCCACCGGGATGATGTCACCGGCTTCCAGGTTCAGCACCTGCTCGACAGTCATGGTTTTATCGAGCAGGATTCCGTACAGTTCCACCTGGGTTTCTTTGACTTCGTAGTCGAGCGCCATGCGCCAACGATCATCCACCTCCCCCCGGTCGCTTTGAATGGAATCGAGCAGCTCCCTGATCGGCTCTATCATCGAGTAGGGGAGGCAAATGTGCAGATCCCCGCCGCCGCCCTCCAGTTCGATATGCATGCTGGTATTGACCACGATCTCCGAAGGGCTGACGATATTGGCGAACTGGGGATTGACTTCCGAGCCGATATATTCGGGTTCCACGTCCATCACCGGCTTCCAGGCTTCCTTCAAATCATTGAAAACCATTTCGAGCAGGATCTGAATGACCCGCATTTCGGTTGGCGTGAATTCACGGCCTTCGATCTTGTTGTAGAACTGGCCACTGCCACCGAAATAATTGTCCACCGCCGTAAATACCAAGGTCGGATCCATGACGATCAGCGCCCGCCCGCGAAGCGGCTTGAAGCGGATGAGATTCAGGTTGGTGGGCACGAACAGACCATGGACGAATTCGGAAAACTTGACCACCTGAATGCCGGAAAAAGAGACTTCGGCGGTACGCCTCAACAAGTTGAACAGACTGATACGGAAATGCCGGGCGAAGCGCTCGTTGACCATTTCCAGGGTCGGCATGCTTCCCCGGACGATACGATCCTGACTGGTGAAATCATAGGACTGCGATCCCTCGTCCTGGAAAGCGCCCTCGCTATCGTCGGTCTCCACGGCACCCGCATCGACGCCGTGGAGCAGCGCATCGATCTCATCCTGTGACAGCAGGTCGTCGGCCGGCATGATCACTCCATCAGGAATTTGGTGAAGAACACCGCTTCGATCTCGGCGCCATCGGACTGCATGTCGAGCACTTTCTGGACCTCCCCCTGAATGGCTTCCCGCAACGCCAGCTTGCCCTGTGCCGTCCTGAGATCCTGTGGCTTGTATCGCCCCAGCAGCAAGAGCAGGTTGTTGCGTATCATCGGCGCATGTTTGCGCACCGCCTCGTTCGAGGCTTCATCATAGGTCAGCACGCTGAACTCAACTTGCATCAAACGCGCCCCGCTGCCCCGGGGGAAATTCACCAGCAAAGGAGCGAACTGGTGGAAGTGGGCTTCTTTCGGCCCGGAAGGCTTTTTCTCAATCTCGGCCTCATCCTCCTCGGGTTCGGCCGTCTCCTCTCCGCCGCCGAAGGGAGGCAGTCCCATGAAATACATTCCGGCGCCACCACCGGCCAGAAGCAATATCACCAGACCACCCAGGATGATCCATTTCTTGGAGGATTTTTTCTCCTCCCCCAGATCCAGATCTTCGTTACTACTTGCCATCGCACACCTCCTGACTTGGCAAATGCAATACCCATACCATCCAATATTCTTATTTATTATCAACAAGTTGAAAGACAGATAACTCCCGCTTGGCCACTTTTCCATCCCCTGTGACGAATTTACGTCGCCTGGCGCCTCCACCTTGGAACTTGAGCAACGAGGTTGTATGCTAAACCCATGATGAATGACCGTTTACCCCGCGCCCCCAGGGTTCTGGTGGTAGAGGATGATGAAATCTCCAGGATCTGTCTCGTTGCCTTGTTGACCCGGATGGGATACGAAGTGGAAGAGGCCATCACCGGTGGACAAGCGGTGGAATTCATGCGCCGGCATTGCTTCGACCTGGTGGTGATGGACCTCCATCTCCCCGACGGCCCGGCGGAAGACAGGCTGGCCGAACTCCAACCCCTGGATACCTCGCCACCGATATTTGCGGTCACCACCCGGGTCACGATCGAAAGGACCGGCGAACTGTTTCGGGCAGGTTTCAGCGATTATTTGCTCAAACCTGTTTCCGCCGAAACATTGACGGCAAAGATGGCGGCCCATTCGGGAAACCCGGGCCGGTACCTGCGGCAACTTTCACACCAGATCACCAGCCATCTCGAGCATCACCTCCCCGCAGGCATCCGGCTGATCAAAAAATTTTTGGCGGAATTGCCGGGACAATTGAAAGCGGTGCAATCGGCCCTGAACCAGAACCGCCGGGAAGAGGCTGTGGAAATCGTGCACAAACTCCATGGCGCGGCGGGCTTTATCGGTTTTTCGGAATTGGAGCGAGTGGCCGACAGGCTGGAGGAAACGCTGCAGGAAGCGGAAACATCCTTGCAGAAAGCAGCGTGGGAAGAAGTTGAAAAAGAAGCCCAACGCCTGCTGGCGTCGGGCGATGATTTATTGGAAATTCTGAATCAGGAAGCTTACCACCTGTCACTTCTGTCGGAGGGGTCCGGGAAGTGTTCGCCGGACCGAAATTCGTCCGTAGATTCAGGCTCGGCGCGGCCCTTCCCGGACCCCGAAAAAGCAAACCGATAAGTGTGTCGAGATCAGGAAGTCAGGCGCAGCTTGTCAAGCAGATCCTGAGCCTCCCGTTTTTGCTGCCCGCTCCCCCGCTCCAGGATTTCATCCAGAATCTCCCGGGCGGCATCGACATCTTCCATGTCCACATAGGCACGGGCCAGATCGAGCTTGGTGTCGATTTCATCCATGTCGGTCAAATCGAACGCTTCACCCGACGCGTCCTCCTGTTCTGCAGCATCCTCCACCGCTTCCCCGGAAAGCGAGGTGAATTCCAGAGTCTCATCCTCCCTGGTTTGCGATGCTTGTGGCTGGTCATCGGTCTTGCCGACTTCAAGATCGAAACCACTCAGATCGAAATCGAGGGAATGATCATCGGCATCGGATCGCTCGTCCGCCCCCTCTTCGGTGGACTTTTCCTGGGTTGCGGCAACATCCGAGGCGCCTTGCTCATTCGTGGCCGAAAATTCAAACTGATCGAAATCCAGATCGGCAAGCCCGTCATCTTTTGCACTGGATGCTTCCGGCGGCGAGGAATCGCCACCTGCAGGCAAATCCATGTCGACATCCTCAAGCGGGGCGGAGGTCGCCAAATCCATATTTTGTTCAGGTGATGCCGCACCGAACAATGAGGAATCAGGGCAGATCTCACGCCCCATTTCAACGACCTTGTGCCAGAATTCTTCATCTTGTTGGGCACCTGCCTCCCGCAGATCCCGGGCATAAGCCTCGAATTGAGCGCCGTCTTCATTGGCATAGTAGATTTCCAGCAGTTTCAGCCGCAGCTCCGGCTTCTCGGGCTCATCCGCCAATGCCTGCTTGATGAGCTCCTCGGCCTGCTGATAACGGCCATAGGCCAGATAGACGTCCGCTTCGGCAATGGGATCGACCGCATCGTTTTCGGTCTCGAGGATATCGAAATCGCTGGGGGTGAACTCACTAAGGAAAGAGCTTTCCGCCACTTCCATCCCGGCAGTGGAAGTGACGGCTGTCGCCATGGGTGTGGTCGCGGCAGCCTGAATGGAGGCGTCCTGATCCGCCCCGTCCATTTCCGCCAGCAGGGTATCGGCCTGCACCTCGGCCTCCTGCCGCCTGCGCCATATCATCCATCCGGCGATTCCCAGCAGCAGCAAACTGCCCCCTCCCATGCCGAGAAACATCGGCTCATCCAGCAGGGCCGTCAGGAAGGAAGGCTCCGTTTCTTTTTCCGCAACCGCCGGGGGTCGTTGCTGCACCGGTTTTGCTTTCTGGCTGGATTTGGATTCCGGTTTCCCGCTTTGTTCGGGCTGCGGGCGCGTCCCGGCCTGTTCCTGCACCGCCACTTTGGCCGTGGTTTCCCTTTCTGTCATCACCGGGGCGAGATCATCGCCAGCCGTCACGGCCGCTTCGGTGACGGAATGGGTGGATGGGCGTCCCCCAGCCACCGTAGCGGAATCATCGCCAGCGGTCTCGACAGCCTCTGGCTGTTGTCTGGCTTGAAGCGCCGCCAGTTGCGCATTCTGCATTTGCAGCAGCGCCGACATTTTCTGCTCCAGGGCTTCGAGACGGGCCTTGAGCGCTTCGTTCTCGGCCCTCAGGCTGTCGATCTTCTCCCGGGTCTGCGCGCTCACCTCGTCCGGCCCCTCGATGATCGGCATCCCGACCTGCCCCGAATCAACCTCATTCTCTTCGGGGGCTTCCAGCTTCAATTTGGGCTCGTCCGCTTCGGCCAGCGCTTCATCCCGCTGCGTTTTCGGGGTGGATTCTTCCCTGGTTGCCAGCCAGGAACGGTACTGCTCTCTCAATTCGCGCCGCGCCTGGGAGCTGGACAATCGGGAAACCGCCTGCGGGGATGGAATCTTCAGCGTCACCCCTTGCTTGAGATTATTGACATTGCCATCGAGGAAGGCTTCCGGGTTTTCCCGATACAGCGCCATCACCATCTGCTCGGTGGTGACAGAAGCATCCCGTTTCAGCCTTTCGGCGATTTTCCAGAGGGATTCGTTGCGTTTCACCGGCCCATAGGCGACACCCGGGCTGGCTGTTTCCACCGTGGCGACAGAGCGGCTGTGTTGGAGAGGGCCCGGCGTGACAGCCGGAACGCTGTGGACAACGGCGACTTCATCGGCAAAAGAAACCGGGGGATCCAGAAGCACCGTGAATTCCCTCAGCATCCGCCCCTGGGGCCAGTTGACCTCGAGCAGAAAATCCAGGAACGGCTCGCGAATGACGTTGGGAGACGTCACCTGGATCACGACGGAACCATCGGCCTTGCGGACAGGCTTGAAACGCAAATTCGCCAGATAGTAAGGCCGTTCCAACCCCGCTTTGGAGAAGGCCGCGGGAGACGCCAGACGGACTTTGATCTGAGAAACGTCCTCGCCTGAAGATACCAGGAGCGGAATTTCCGCCAGGAATTTCTGGTTGAGCGCTGAGTGTAGTTTGATCTCCCCCACACCCAGAGCGTTCACGCCCGCCGGCGTGAGAACGCTCACCACAGCCAGGGTCTTAGCGAATTTGCGCACTTTGGTCACCTATGAGCTATTCATGCCGTCCCTGTAAGAATAGCTCAAATATATTTTTTGACCAGCAGCTCGGCGATCTGCACGCTGTTGAGGGCGGCGCCTTTTCTCACGTTGTCGGCCACCACCCACAGGTCTATCCCCCGGGGGTGTGAAATGTCCTCACGGATCCTGCCCACATAGACCGGATCCCTTCCCGCGGCTTCAGTCACCGCCGTCGGATATCCTCCCGGCTGCCTGCTGTCGAGCACCTCCACACCCGGGGCGCGCGTCAACAACTCACGCACGGCTTTTGCGCTGATTTTCTCCCTGGTTTCGATATGGACCGCCTCGCTGTGTCCGTAGAAGACGGGCACCCGCGCCGTGGTGGGATTGACCTGAATCCGTTCGTCACCCAGAATCTTGCGGGTCTCCCACACCATTTTCATCTCTTCCTTGGTATAGCCGTTATCAAGAAAGACATCTATGTGCGGCAGGACGTTGAAGGCAATCTGTTTGGGATAGACCTTGCTCTCGATGGGCTTGCCATTGAGCAGATTGGCGGTCTGCATGGCCAGTTCCTCGATGGCTTCCTTGCCGGAGCCGGAAACCGCCTGATAGGTACAGACATTGATTCTCTCGATGCCCACCGCATCGTGAATGGGCTTCAGGGCGACCACCATCTGGATGGTCGAGCAATTGGGGTTGGCGATGATGCCCCGGCGGGTGTAATCGGCAACCGTTTGTGGATTGACTTCGGGCACCACCAACGGGATATCGTCGTCATAACGAAACCGGGAAGTGTTGTCTATCACCACACAGCCGGCCTCGGCCGCCAGCGGCGCGTATCGCTCGGAGATGGAGGCGCCGGCCGAAAACAGGCCGATCTGCGCCTTGCGGAAATCGAATTCGGCCAGATCCTGCACCACCAGGGAACGATTTTTGAAGACAATCTTCTCGCCGGCCGAACGGCTGCTGGCCAGGGGGTATACTTCGCCTACGGGGAAATCGCGTGCCGCCAGAATTTCCAGCATCGCCTCGCCCACCGCGCCGGTGGCGCCGACGACGGCCACATTATAGGTCTTATTCATTCTTTCTCCCTTCATGCCGAGGCCCGCAGTGCCTCGACCACCGCATCGCCCATCTCCGAAGTACTGACCTTGCGGCTGCCTTCGGAATAGATATCGGCGGTGCGGACACCGGAATCCAGTGCCGCATTCACGGCCTGTTCGATTCTGGCGGCGGTCGCCGCGTCATTGAAGCTGTAGCGGAACAGCATCGCCAAGGACAAGATCGTGGCCAGGGGATTAGCGATGTTCTTGCCGGCGATGTCCGGTGCGCTGCCGTGAATCGGTTCGTACATGCCCTTGCTGTGCTCGTCGAGGGAAGCGGAAGGCAACATCCCGATGGAACCTGTCAACATCGCCGCACAATCGGACAGAATGTCTCCAAACATGTTGGTGGTCACCATCACGTCGAACTGCTTCGGCGCCCGCACCAACTGCATGGCGGCATTGTCCACATACATGTGGCTCAATTCCACTTCGGGATAGTCGCGACCGGTCTCGACGACCACTTCACGCCACAGTTCGGTACATTCCAACACGTTGGCCTTGTCCACCGAGCACAATCTGCGACCGCGTTTCATGGCGGTCTCGAATGCCACCTGAACGATCCGGCGGATTTCCGATTCGCTGTAGACCAAAGTATTGAGGCCCACCCGCTCACCATTGTCCAGGGTTCTGACCCCCCGGGGCTTGCCGAAATAAATCCCCCCGGTCAATTCGCGCACGATCAGAATATCGAGCCCGGCGACCACTTCCGGTCTCAGAGTCGAGGCTTCCGCCAACTGGGGATAGAGAATGGCCGGGCGGAGATTGGCGAACAGACTCAACTCGGAGCGCAGGCCGAGCAACCCCCGCTCGGGCCGCACCGAATAGTCGAGAGACTCCCAGCGGGGCCCTCCGACGGCCCCCAACAATACCGCATCCGCCTCTTTGACCAGATTCAAGGTTTCCTGGGGCAACGGCGTTCCGGTCGCATCATAAGCGGCGCCCCCCACCAGGGCCTCCTCGGTTTCCACCTCGACGGAAAATATTTGCCGCAAGCAGTCCAGTACTTTGAGGGCTTCGCGAATGATTTCCTGTCCGATGCCGTCTCCCGGCAAAACAGCTATTTTTTTTGTCATGAATTTCCTAGGTTTCAGGGTTGAATGGGAACGAACAGCCAAGGCGCTTCTTCCCGCCGCCGGGCCTCGTAACCACGGATTTGTTCCGCATGTTCCAGGGTCAGGGCAATGTCGTCGAGCCCCTTGAGCAATCTTTCCTTGCGCGAAGGTTCGATATCGAAACGAATGACCTGACCATCGGGCCTGGTGATCGTCTGGGTCGCCAGATCAACGGTCAATTCATAGCCCGGGCCGACCTCCCGGAACAGTTGATCGACCGTCTCCGGATCGAGGACGATGGGCAGCAAGCCATTCTTGAAGCAGTTGTTGAAAAAGATGTCGGCGAAACTGGGGGCGATGATCACCCGGATGCCATAATCCGCCAAGGCCCAGGGAGCGTGTTCACGCGACGAGCCGCAACCGAAGTTCTCCCGGGTCAGCAGGATCCGCCCGTGGGCGTACTGGGGCTGGTTGAGGACGAAATCGGGGTTTTTTGGTCGATCGGTGCAATCCATCTCCGGCTCGCCACGGTCGAGGTAGCGCCATTCATCGAAAAGGAACGGCCCGAAACCGCTGCGGCGGATCGACTTGAGAAATTGCTTGGGGATGATGGCGTCGGTATCCACATTGGCCCGATCCAACGGAATAACCTGGGAAGTGATTCGTTCGAACGCTTGCATGACTTAAAAATCCCTCACATCAACGAAATGACCGGCAATGGCCGCGGCGGCCGCCATCGCCGGACTGACCAGATGGGTCCGCCCCCCGTATCCCTGGCGGCCCTCGAAGTTACGGTTGGAGGTGGAGGCGCAACGCTCGCCCGGCTCCAGCCTGTCCGCATTCATGGCCAGGCACATGGAACAGCCCGGATCGCGCCATTCGAAACCTGCCTCGCGGAATACTTTGTCGAGCCCTTCTGCCTCCGCCTGCTCCTTGACCAGGCCGGAGCCGGGCACCACCATCGCGAGTCTGACGTTGGCGGCCACCTTGCGGCCCTTGATGACTTCGGCGGCAGCCCGCAGATCCTCGATTCGGGAATTGGTGCAGGAACCGATGAACACCTTGTCCAGTTGAATCTTCTGAATGGGCGTACCCGGTTTCAGGTCCATGTATTCCAGTGCCCGCACCATCCCCTTGCGTTTGGTGGCATCAGGCTCCCGGGCAGGGTCGGGTACCACACCATCGACGGGGGCGACCATTTCCGGAGAGGTTCCCCAGGTCACCTGGGGCCGAATAGCCCTGGCATCCAGTTCCACCACCCGATCGAATACCGCGTCGGCATCACTGTGCAGATCCCGCCATGCCTCGACGGCCTGATCCCACAGCGCTCCCTGTGGAACCAGCGGACGCCCCCGGAGATAATCGATGGTCTTGTCGTCCACGGCGATGAGACCGGCCCGGGCTCCGGCTTCGATGGCCATGTTGCAGATCGTCATCCGTCCTTCGACCGACAGGGCCTCGATGGCTTCGCCCGCGAATTCTATGGTATACCCCGTACCTCCGGCGGTACCCAGTTCGCCGATGACCGCCAGAACGATATCTTTCGCGGTCACGCCGGGGCCCACGTGCCCCTTGACCTGGACCCGCATGTTTCTTGCTTTCCTCATCCACAGAGTCTGGGTGGCGAGAACGTGCTCGACCTCCGAGGTCCCGATACCGAAAGCCAGCGCTCCCAACGCCCCGTGGGTGGAGGTATGGGAATCGCCACAGACCAGCGTGATCCCCGGCAGGGTAAATCCCTCCTCGGGGCCGACCACATGCACGATTCCCTGGCGGTGATCACGCATGGAAAAAACCGGGATGCCGAATTCGGCACAGTTCTTTTCCAGCGTTTCCACCTGGAGGCGGGAAACGGGATCGGCGATACCCCGGTCACGATTCTTGGTGGGAACATTATGGTCGGCCACCGCCAGATTGGCCTCGGGGCGCCAAGGTTTCCGGTTCGCCAGCCGCAATCCCTCGAAAGCCTGGGGAGAGGTCACTTCGTGAATGAGCTGGCGGTCGATGTAAAGCAAAGTGCTCCCGTCCGGATCGGTCCGGACCACGTGCGCATCCCAAATCTTGTCGTATAAAGTCTTTCCCATGTTGAATCCTGGTTATCCGGGCTGTCGGTAAATGTTTCTATTTTAAGGAGTCGAAGATCGCTTCACAATTCGACCCGGAAGCCGGGGCGAAGTTGCCATGAAACGCCGGCGTATGGGTGATACCGTCTGAAGAGGGAAACCCCATCAGCGAATTTGCAATGGCTGCCGGACACGGCCGGCATCAGGAGGCATCCAGAATCTGGAAAATCCGCTCGCGGATTTCCTCGACCCCTTCCTTGCCTGGTACTTTGAAAAATTTCACCTTCCCCTGCTCCGCCCTGGAACGGTAGTAGTCGACCAAGGGAGCGGTCTGGCGATGATAGACTTCCAGACGTTTTTTCACCGTCTCCTCCTTGTCGTCCTCTCGCTGGATCAAGGGTTCTCCTGTCACATCGTCCTTGCAGTCCTCCTTGGGAGGATTGTACAGAAGGTGATAGGTCCTTCCGGAGGGGAGATGCACCCGCCGCCCGCTCAGGCGTTTGACGATCTCTTCATCCGGCACGTCGATTTCAATGACGAAATCGAGTTCCACCCCCAGCTTCTCCAACCCCTCCGCCTGTGCGAGGGTTCTGGGGAATCCGTCGAACAGGAAGCCGTTGGCACAGTCGGGCCGGGCGATCCGCTCCTTGATCAGGCCGAGAATGAGATCGTCGGGAACCAGTTCTCCCGCCTCCATGATCGCCTTGGCTTTTTTGCCCAGCTCCGTCCCTTCGCGCACCGCGGCCCTCAACATGTCGCCGGTGGAAATCTGCACAATTCCGTAACGCTCACAAATGAATTGCGCCTGAGTTCCCTTACCTGAACCCGGCGCACCCAATAGCATGACTTTCATTGTTTTTCTCCAATATTCCCGAGGTTACCCATACCCATTTGTACGGGCGTGAATTCCACTCTCCGAGGCGCGTGCGTCAGCCCTGAGGTGCCGCACCGATCCTTTCCAGCCCGCCCATATAGGACCGCAACGCTTCAGGCACCCGGATCGATCCATCGGCCTGCTGGTAATTTTCCATCAGCGCCACCAGAGTCCTGCCGACCGCAAGCCCCGAACCGTTCAGGGTATGGACCAGTTCGGGCTTTCCCGTTTCCGGATTACGCCAGCGCGCTTTCATTCGCCGCGCCTGAAAGTCGCGGAAATTGCTGCACGACGAAATCTCACGGTACTTCCCCTGCCCTGGCAGCCACACTTCCAGGTCATAGGTCTTGGCAGCCGAAAAACCGGTGTCCCCGGCACACAACAGCACCTTCCGATACGGCAGCCCGAGCCGCCTCAGAATTTCCTCGGCGTGACCGGTCAATTCCTCGTGCGCCCGGCAGGAATCCTGAGGCGCGGTAACCTGCACCATCTCCACCTTCTCGAACTGATGCTGACGGATCATTCCACGCACATCCTTGCCATAGGAGCCCGCCTCGGAACGAAAACACGGCGTATGGGCGACCAGTTTCAGCGGCAATCGCCCCGCATCCAGAATCTCTCCACGAACCATGTTGGTGACGGGAACTTCGGCGGTTGGAATCAGATACCAGGGAGGATCGTGCTCGACCCGAAACAGATCCTCCTCGAATTTGGGCAATTGGCCGGTACCCAGCAGGGACTCGGCGTTCACCAGATAAGGCACATAGACTTCCACATAGCCATGCTCGCCGCTATGGGTATCGAGCATGAATTGGATCAGCGCTCTGTGCAGGCGTGCCAGCGCCCCCTTGATGACGACGAATCGGGAGCCGGTGATCTTGGCCGCCGCATCGAAGTCGAGTCCCAGCCCGACCCCCAGATCGACATGATCCCTCGGTTCGAAATCGAATGCCGGCGGCTCCCCCCAGCGGGCAATTTCGACATTGGCATTCTCGTCCAGGCCATCGGGCACGTCAGGGTCGAGCAGATTGGGCAGGCCGAGCAGCAGTTGTTCCAATTGCCGCTGGATTTGCCCCAGTTCCCGCTCGCAGGATTTGAGCTGTTCGCCCAGCTGCCCCACCTCGGCGAGCAAAGGACCTATCTCCTCTCCCTTTGCCTTAGCCCGGCCGATAGACTTGGAGCGAACATTGCGCTCGTTCTGCAACGCTTGGGTACGTGTCTGCAACGCTCTGCGTTTTTCCTCGAGCGCACGATAGGCTTCCTTGTCCAGGACGAACCCACGCCGTGCCAGCTGGCTGGCCACTTCGTCCAGGGATTGACGCAAATGGTGGGGATCCAACATGGGTGAAACTCCTGAAAAAAAGGCGGGGATTATTCCTTGGGATGGCGATCGTTGACCCGTTCGCGCAGGTCCTTTCCCGCTTTGAAATGAGGGACGTGCTTTGCCGGCAGGGGAACCGCCTCCCCCGTTCTCGGATTGCGCCCAAGCCGCGGAGGACGATATCTCAAAGTAAAACTGCCGAAACCGCGGATTTCTATTCTCTCCCCCTGGGCCAGGGCATCGCTGAGGTGTTCGATGATATTCTTGACCGCCAGTTCCGCATCTTTGGCATTGAGCTCGATGCCTTTTTCCCTGGCCAGCCGCTGAATCAGGTTTTCGATCAATTCCGATTTATTCACCAACGCCCTCCACAAAGAAAGAGGGGGCGTAACGCCCCCTCGTCAATCGATCGACAGTGGATATTACCCCTTGTCTTCCATCTGCTCCTTGAACAGGTCTCCCAATGTCGGTGCACCGGCCGCCTGCTGAGTGTAGTCCTTGAGGACCGCTTTCTCCTCTTCTTCCTCCTTGGCCTTGATGGACAACATGATCATCTTGTTCTTTTTGTCCACACCGATGAACTTGGCTTCCACCTCGTCACCTTCCTTGAGCAGGGTACGGGCATCCTCCACCTTGTCGCGCTTGATCTCGGAGGCTCTCAGGTAACCCAGAACCCCGTCGGCAAGTTCGATCACGGCGCCTTTGGCATCCACTTCCTTGACCTCACCCTTGACGATGCTTCCCCGCTCATGTTCGGCCAGGAAGTTCTGGAAGGGATCCTGCTCCAGTTGCTTGATGCCCAGGGAGATACGCTCCCGCTCGGGATCGATGGCCAGAATGACCGCCTCGATTTCGTCACCTTTCTTGAAGTTGCGGATGGCTTCTTCGCCGCTTTCGTTCCAGGAAATGTCCGAAAGATGCACCAGACCGTCGATTCCACCTTCTAGGCCGACGAATATGCCGAAATCGGTGATCGACTTGATGGCGCCCTTGACCTTTTCCCCCTTCCTGTGGGTGGCCGCAAATTCTTCCCAAGGATTGGGCTTGCACTGTTTCATGCCCAGAGAGATACGACGGCGCTCCTCGTCGATATCGAGCACCATCACCTCCACTTCGTCACCCACCTGAACCACTTTGGCCGGATTGACGTTCTTGTTGGTCCAGTCCATTTCGGAAACGTGCACCAGACCCTCGACCCCATCCTCCAATTCGACGAAACAACCGTAGTCGGTCAAATTGGTCACCTTGCCGATCAGGCGGGTTCCCGGGGGATAACGGCGGGCGATGTCCTTCCACGGATCTTCGCTCAATTGTTTCAAGCCGAGGGAAACCCGCTGCTTTTCCTCGTCGAACTTGAGCACCTTGACTTCGATCTCGTCACCCATCTGGACCACTTCGGAGGGATGACGGACCCGCTTCCAGGCCATGTCGGTGATGTGCAGCAATCCGTCGATTCCGCCCAAATCGATGAAGGCGCCATAATCGGTGATGTTCTTGACCACGCCTTTGACCACCCCTTCTTCCTTGAGCCGCTGCAACAACTCTTCGCGTTCGGCGCTGTATTCCTGCTCGACCACCGCGCGGCGGGAAAGCACGATGTTGTTACGCTTGGGATCGAGTTTGATGACCTTGAATTCCAGTTCCTGGCCTTCCAGGTGGGTGGTATCGCGCACCGGGCGCACATCCACCAGCGAACCCGGCAGAAACGCCCGCAGAGGGCCGATTTCCACCGTGAAACCACCACGTACCTTGCCGGTAATCCGGCCCTTGATGGTTTCCCCTTTTTCGTAGGCTTCCTCGAGCTTTTCCCAGGCTCTGAGACGCTTGGCCTTCTCCCGCGACAGCAAGGTCGCACCCATGCCATCCTCGACCAGATCCAAAGCGACTTCCACTTCGTCGCCCACCTGGACTTCCAACTCACCATTTTCGTCCTGGAACTGCCATTTGGGGATGATTCCCTCGGACTTCAGCCCCGCATCGACGATGACGGCATCAGGGGTTATGTCCACCACTTTCGCCCGCAGCATGGAACCTGGGCGCATTTCAGTCTTGGCTAGACTTTCTTCAAATAATTCCGCAAAGCTTTCGCTCATATTGTTACAATCCACTCCCGGCATCGGCCGGGACAAACAACGATAATTCGTTAGGTTTCAACCAACTGCCGTCTCACCGGGAATCGGTCGCCCCAGGCGGGGCTTTCAGCTTCCGGGGCAGCAGCGCCAAAATTTTTTCAGTGACCTCTTCCACCGACATTTCCGAAGAGTCGATGACCACCGCATCTTCAGCAGGTATCAGGGGAGCCTCCTTGCGCTCGCGGTCACGCCGGTCCCTTTGCTCCAAGTCCTTGATAATTTGATCAAGATTAACATCCAACCCCTGCGATTTCAACTGCAGGAAGCGGCGCCTGGCCCGTTCCCCGAGGCTGGCATCGAGGAAAACCTTGAAAGGCGCATCGGGAAACACCACCGTTCCCATGTCACGGCCATCGGCCACCAGGCCCGGAGGCTGCCTGAAGGCACGCTGCTTTTCCAGCAACGCCCGACGGACCTTGGGAAAGGCAGCGATTCTCGAAGCCATCCGCCCGCATTCCTCCGTGTAAAGACACCTCGTGACCTCTTCGCCATCGACCCAGACCTGGACACCATCGTCGCATTTGAATTCCAGCGCCATTTCCGCCGCCACCCGGGCCACGGCCCGCTCGTCATCGGCAGGAATACCGCGGGCCTGTACCGCCCACGCCAAGGCGCGATAGATGGCCCCGCTATCGAGAAAGTGCCATCCCAGGCGCCTGGCGATGAGGCGGCTCACCGTACCCTTCCCGGCGCCGCTGGGCCCATCGATGGTCAGCACCGGCACTTCCTGGTCAGTCACACTCGATCACCTCCACCTGGAGCCCCAGACGGTTGGCCAATGAGGAGAAACCAGGAAAGGATGTATTGACGTTGGCGCAATCCTCTATCTCTATGGCCTCGCTGGCTCTCAAGGCTGCAATGGCGAAGGCCATGGCGATACGATGGTCGCCGTGGGAAAGTACCCGACCCCCTTCGATCCGCCCCCCCCGGATGACGATACCGTCAGGCGTGGGTCGGGCATCGATGCCCAACGCCGTCAGGCCGTCGGCCATCACCTGAATCCGGTCGCTCTCCTTGACTCTCAGTTCCGCCGCCCCCCTCAGCACGGTTTCGCCTTCCGCGCAGGCGGCGGCCACGAACAACACCGGGAACTCGTCGATCGCCAGCGGCACCAGTTTTTCCGGGATCTGTATTCCCTTGAGTGAACGCGATACCACCCGCAAATCGGCCACCGGCTCCCCACCCACCATGCGGGAATTGAGCACTTCGATCTTGGCACCCATCAGCCGTAGAATATCGATCACCCCGGTACGGGTGGGATTGATCCCCACATGCTCCAGAAGCAATTCGGAACCCGGCGCAATGCTGGCACCCACCAGGAAAAACGCCGCCGATGAAATATCGGCCGGGACGTCCAGGTCCGTCGCCTCCAGCCGCCCCCCGCCCCCGAGACAGACCCGGCTGCCTTCACGCCTGACTGCATAGCCGAAGCCCTGCAACATACGCTCGGTATGGTCCCGGGTCGGAGCGGGCTCGGTCACACAGGTGTTTCCCTCCGCGTATAGTCCGGCGAGCAACAGACACGACTTCACCTGGGCGCTCGCCACCGGCATGACGTAATCGATGCCATGCAGCTTTTGCCCCCCGTAAATATGGATTGGCGCCGTACCCGCTTCCGTGGTTTCAATCCTGGCGCCCATCCGTTGCAATGGCTCCGTCACCCGCCGCATGGGCCGCTTCGAAAGCGAACTGTCCCCCGTCAGTACGGAGTCGAAGGGCTGCCCGGCCAAAAGTCCGCACAAAAGGCGCATGGAAGTTCCGGAATTGCCGAGATACAGGGGCCGGGAAGCCGCCTGCAGCCCATCCAGCCCCACCCCGTGAATGGTCAGCCGTCCTTGCTCCGGACCCTCGATCTCCACGCCCATCTGCCGGAAGGCCGCCAAAGTCGCCAAGGCGTCTTCGGCCTCCAGGAACCCGGTCACCCGGGTCGTACCCTCGGCAAGGGAACCCAGCATCACCGCCCGGTGGGAGATGGATTTGTCCCCCGGCACCCTGGCCGTCCCCTTGAGCGCGCCACCAGGCGCCACCCGATAATCGATCCTCAGCGTCATGTCTTACCCGTGTATTGATTCAGAAATCTCTGCCGGGCCGTTTTGGCCTCGGAAAAATAGGCCCGCATTTTTTCCCGCTGCTCCCCCTCCAGCAGCCGATTGAAATCCTGGAGCTCCACCTCGAACTGCCGCAGAAAACCGAGAATTTCGTCCCGGTTGGCGATACAGATGTCCGCCCACATACCGGGATCACTGGAGGCGATACGGGTGAAATCCTTGAACCCCCCCGCGGCATACTGGAAAATCTCGTCCTTCTCGTCCTTGCGGCCCAGAAGGTGGGTCAGGGCATAGGCGATGATGTGGGGAAGGTGGCTGGTCGCCGCGAGCACGTGATCGTGATGGGCCACGCTCATATCGTGGACTTCGGCCCCAAGCGCCTGCCAGAACGAACGCACCGTTTCCAGCGCCTTCACATCGGTGTCGGGAAGAGGCGTCAGAATCACCCGCTTGCCTGCGAACAAATCCGCGACCGCAGCCTTCACCCCGCTCAACTCCCGCCCGGCGATGGGATGGGCCGGCACGAAATTTTCGGGCACCCGGTCAAAAATCTGTCCGGCCGCCCGAACGATACTGCCCTTGGCGCTTCCCACATCGGTATAGAAAGCGCTTTGGGACCAAAAAGGCTTCAACCCTTCGAGAACGCTGGGGATCTGCCCCACCGGCGTGGCGATCACGACCGCCTCGGCCCCCTGGACCGCAGCCGCCATGTCACCCGTCCCCCTGTCGATCACACCCAGCGCCTCCGCCTGCTGCAGGGCGCCGACATCCCGATCCACCGCCACAATCTCGCGGCACATCGAGCGGGTTCTGGCAGCCAGGGCAATGGAGCCGCCAATCAAACCGACTCCGATGATACACAAGCGATCTAGCATCCCAGCACCTTGTCCAGCGCCTGAATGAAAACGGTATTTTCTTCCGCTGTTCCCACCGAAACCCGTAGATGGCGCGGCATGCCATAATTGGCGACCGGCCGCACGATCACCCCTTGCCGCAACAGCCCTTCGAAAACCGGCCCGGCCTCTCTGCCCACGTCTACGGTGATGAAGTTACCCACCGATGGAATGCATTCCAACCGCCGCGCCTGCAAAGCGGACTGGAGAAAGGCCAGCCCTTCCCGGTTGAGGCGCCGGCTCCGCTGCAGATATGCCTCGTCACCCAGCGCTGCTTCGGCTGCCGCCAGCGCCAGGGCGTTGACGTTGAAAGGCTGGCGCACCCGATTGAGCAATTCGGCCACATCCGGGTGGGAAACGGCGTAGCCGACTCTCAGCCCGGCGAGCCCGTAAGCCTTTGAAAAGGTGCGGGTGACGATCAGATTGGGGAAGCGGTCCAGCCATTGCAGGGAATCGGGATAATCTTCCGTATCCACATATTCGAAATAGGCCTCGTCCACCACAGCCAGAACCTGCGGTGGCAAGGCTTCGAGGAAGTCTCCCAGCGCCTTGGTGGTCACGTAAGTGCCGGTCGGATTGTTGGGATTGGCGATGAACACCACCGTGGTATCGTCGGCCACTTGCCCCAGCATCGCGCCCAGATCGTGTCCGTAGCTCGGCCCACGGCTGCCATCATGGGCCTTGGCCACCCTTGATTCGGCCCCCACCGACTGGACCGAGATGGGGTACACGGCGAAGGCATGCTCGGAAAACACCGCGCTGCGATCAGGCCCCAAAAAAGTACGGGCGATGAGATCCAGCACATCGTTGGAACCATTGCCCAGAGTGATCTGCTCCGGCTTCACTCCCAGTTTGCCCGCCAGGGCCCGCTTGAGGGAGAAGCCACTGCCGTCGGGATAACGGGCACAATCCGGCAACGCCCGCTCCATCGCCGCCAAGGCGCGTGGCGAGGGCCCCAGGGGATTCTCGTTGGACGCCAGCTTGACGATCTTTTCCGCATCCAGCCCCAGTTCACGGGCCAGCTCCTCGACAGGCTTGCCTGGTTGATAGGGTGTCAGGCCCAGAACAGCCTGAACACACAACATTTTGAAATCCATGACCTGGCCTCTCTGACGTGCGTTTACACCACCGCCTTCGGATACGACCCCAGCCATTTGACCCATTGCGCTTTCTTCCGTAACGCTTCCAGGGCCTCGGCCACCCTGGCGTCGTCCCGGTGTCCCTCGAGATCGATGAAAAACACGTAGTCCCACATGCCGCGGCGGCTGGGACGGGATTCGATCTTGGTCATGCTGATGCCATATTCGGCGAAAGGTTGCAGAATCTCATAGAGGGCACCGGGACGATTGCCGGTGGAAACCAGCAGCGAGGTCTTGTCCTCGCCGGTCGGTGCCACTTCCTGTTTCCCCACGACCAGAAAGCGGGTGGTGTTGTCGGGATCGTCTTCGATATTGCGTTCGAGAATTTGCAGCTGATACAACTCCGCCGCCACCTCGCCCGCGATGGCCGCGCTTTCCGGAACGATGGCGGCCAACCTGGCACCTTCCGCATTGCTGCTGACCGCCGTGCGCTTGGCCTGGGGGAGAAATCTGTCCAGCCATTCCCGGCACTGGGCCAGGGATTGCTGGTGGGAAAAGATTTCCTTGATCTCCTCCAATCCCCCGCACCGGCTGAGCAGGTTGTGATGGATACGCAGGACCACCTCACCGGAGATCAACAGGGAAGAGCCGAAAAAGCTGTCGAGGGTATGGGTCACCACCCCCTCGGTGGAATTTTCCACCGGGACGACGCCGAATTGACAGGCATCGCCGGCCACCGCGCGGAAAATTTCGTCTATGGCAGGGAAAGGGGCCACTTTGACCGCATGCCCGAAGTGCTTGTACGCCGCCTGCTGGGTGAACGTGCCTTCAGGCCCCAGAAAGGCGATATGCAGGGGTTTCTCCAGCGCCAAGCAGGAAGACATGAGCTCCCGGAAGATGCGCACCACCGACTCGTCACCGAGAGGACCGGGGTTTTCGCGTTTGACCCGGCGCAGAATCTCGGCTTCCCGCTCGGGGCGATAGAAGCAGTCATCCTCCCCCGCCTCGCGCTTGACCTTGGCGACCTCCAGGGCGATGCCGGCACGCTCGGAAATCAATCGTAACAATTGTCCGTCAATCTCGTCGATGCGCCGACGCAGCCGGCTCAGCCCCTGTTCCTTTTCCATAACCTTGTGATCAGGCCCTAGCTCAAGGAACGATCATTGTATCACCCGGGCAGACAGCACACCTTCCAGGCTCTCGATCTCGGTGACGATATCGCTCCCCAGCCGCCCCTCGGCATCGATCATGGTGTAGGCGATGTCGCCTTTCGACTTGTTGAGCAGCTCGACGATGTTGATCTGCGCTTCTCCGAGACAGGCCGATATCTTGCTCACCATGGCGGGAACGTTGGCGTGGGGAATGGCGAGCCGGGTCGTTCCCGGGGCCCGCGCCAGAACCACTTCCGGGAAGTTGACCGAGTGGCGGATATTGCCGTTCTCGAGGAAGTCGCGAATCTGATCGGCCACCATGACGGCGCAGTTTTCTTCCGCTTCACGGGTCGAGGCCCCCAGGTGAGGCAGACAGATGGCCCTGGGATGAGTTTTGAGGGCGGCGTCGGGAAAATCGGTGACATAAGCGTGCAGCCGCCCCTCGTCCAGGGCGGCGATCACCGCCTTGGAGTCCACCAGCTCGCCGCGGGAAAAGTTGAGCAAAATCGAGCCTTCCTTCATCTGCGACAACCTCGCCGAATCGATACACCCCCGCGTCTGGTCGGTCAGAGGCATATGCAGGGTGACGAAGTCACAAATCCCCAGCAGCTCATCGAGATTGGAGGCCTGGATCACGGACGAAGACAACTGCCAGGCCCGCTCCACCGTGACGTAAGGGTCGAAACCGCTGACGTTCATACCCAGAGCCAGGGCCTTGTTCGCCACTTTGACGCCGATGGCGCCGAGCCCGACCACCCCAAGCATCTTGCCCGCCAACTCGAACCCCTGGAACTGTTTCTTGCCCGCTTCCACCTGGCGGTGGATCGCCTGATCGTCACCCTCCAGCCGCCGGGCATAGTCCCAGGCCTGACAGAGGTTACGGCAAGCCAGCAACATCCCTCCCAATACCAACTCCTTGACCGCGTTGGCGTTGGCGCCAGGCGTGTTGAACACCGGAATCCCCCGGCGGCTGCACGCCTCCACCGGAATATTGTTGACCCCGGCGCCCGCCCGGCCGATGGCCTTGACGGTTTCCGACAGGGACTCATTGTGCAGATTGTGGGATCTGAGGATGATGGCATCGGGATGCTGAATCTCCGAGGCCACTTCGTAATGCTCGCGGGGGAAACGCTCCAACCCGGCGATGGCGATGTTGTTGTAGGTCAGAATCTTGAAAATCGGCTCAGCCATGGCGACGTTCGAACTCCTGCATGAAATCGGTCAGTGCCTTGACCCCCTCCAGGGGCATGGCGTTGTAGATGCTGGCACGCATTCCTCCCACCGAGCGATGTCCTTTCAGGTTCACCAGCCCCTCCTGCTCCGCCTGTTGCAGGAAAACCTTGTCGAGACCGGATTCCGCCAAGGTGAAGGGAACGTTCATGCGCGAACGGTAACGGGGATCGACCGGGTTGCGATAAAAATCAGAACCATCGATCAACCGGTACAGCATATCGGATTTCTCGATATTGCGCCGCTCGACGGCTTCCAGGCCCCCTTGCCGTTGCAGCCATTCGAGCATCAACCCCAGCAGGTACCAGTTGTAGGTGGGCGGCGTATTGAGCATGGAACCCGCCTCGGCCTGCTGGCGGTAGTCCAGCACCGACGGAGTTCCGGCAAGCGGTTCGCGCAACAGATCCTTGCGCACGATCACCACCGTGATCCCGGAGGGCCCCATGTTCTTCTGGGCACCGGCATAGATCACGCCGAAGCGGGAAACCTCCAGCCGCCGCGACAGGATATTCGAGGACATGTCCGCCACCAGCGGCAGTGTCGTTTCAGGCACCTCCTGGAACTCAACCCCGTGGATGGTTTCGTTGCTGGTGTAATGGAGATACGCCGAATCCTCCGCGACCTGCCAGCCGGCAACGTCGGGAATGGTGGTGAAGCGACTGTCCTCGCTGCTGGCGCTGATCTCCACCTCGCCATATTTCCGCGCTTCGGCAGCCGCCTTCTTGGACCAGGAACCGGTCAACACGTAACTCATCTTCCGCCTGCCACCCAACAGATTCATCGGGATGGCGGCAAACTGTCCGGTCGCCCCGCCTTGCAGGAACAGGCAGTGATAATCGTCGCCCACCTCCAGCAACTGGCGCAGAGCGGCCTCGGTGGCCTCCGCGATCTGCCTGAAATGGGGACCACGATGACTCATTTCCATCACCGACATCCCGCTGCCGCGCCAGTCGAGCATTTCCTCCCGCGCTTTTTCCAGGACCTCGACCGGCAACATGGAGGGGCCGGCGCTAAAGTTATAGACTCGCATGGGTTGTTATTCTTCCTCCGGTAAACTTTCGATTCTGTCCACGCCCACCAGTTTCTCGCCACCACTGAGGCGAATGATCCGAACACCCTGGGTGTTGCGTCCAAGGACCGGTATCTCGTTGACCCGGGTGCGCACCAGGGTGCCCCCGGTGGTGATCAGCATGATCTCGTCGTCATCATGTACCAGCACCGCCGAAACCAGGGGGCCGTTACGGTCCGAAGTCTGGATGGCGATCACCCCCTGGCCACCCCGGCGATGCTTGGGATAGTCCTCGAGCCGGGTGCGCTTGCCGTAGCCGTTCTCGGTCACCGTGAGCACGGTGCCCGCCCCTTCCTTGCCGATGATCAGCGAGATCACCTTCTGCCCCACCGGCAACTTCATCCCCCGCACCCCGCCGGCGGTCCGCCCCATGGAACGGACTTCGGACTCGTTGAAACAGATCGCCTTGCCTTCACTGGAAAACAGCATCACGTCCTGCCGCCCATCGGTGAGGGTAGCCTTGACCAGCACATCGCCGGGCTTGAGGTCGATGGCGATCTTGCCGTTGGTTCTCAGGTGCTCGAACTCCTCCAGCGCGGTCTTCTTGACCACGCCGGATGCGGTGGCCATGAAGACGAAGCCACCGGAAGCGAAATCCTTGACCGGCAGAACCGCGTTGATCCGCTCGCCCTCATCCAGAGGAAGCAGATTGACGATCGGCTTGCCCCTGGAAGTACGGCCGGCCATGGGCAGTTCATAGACTTTGATTCCATAAACCTTGCCCTGGCTGGAGAAACACAGCAGGGTGGCATGGGTATTGGCGATCAGCAGCTTCTCGACGAAATCCTCTTCCTTGGTGGCCGCCGCCGCCTTACCCTTGCCGCCACGGCGCTGGGCCTGGTAGACCGACAAGGACTGCGCCTTGACGTACCCGGCATGGGTGAGGGTGACCACCACGTCCTCCTCGGTGATGAGATCCTCCACCGACAAGCTGCGCTGTTCTTCCAGAATCTCGGTCCGGCGTTCGTCACCGAATTGATCGCGCAATTCGATCAACTCCTCGCGAATCACCTCCAGAAGCCGTTTATCGCTGCCCAGGATTTCGAGCAGTTCATCGATTCTGGCCAGGAGTTGCTCGTATTCGTGGATGATCTTTTCCTGTTCCAGGCCGGTCAGGCGATGCAGGCGCAGATCCAGAATCGCCTGCGCCTGGGCCGGGGACAAGCGGTAACCATCGGGCCCCAAACCGTAACCTTCCGCCAAATCCTCGGGCCGGGTCCGGTCGGCGCCCGCGCGCTCCAGATAGCCCTTGACCACACCCGCCCGCCATACCCGAGACAGCATTTCCTCCCTGGCCGCCTGGGGATTGGGCGCCGCCTTGATCAGCTCGATGATCTCATCGATATTGGCCAGGGCCACCGCCAGCCCTTCCAGCACGTGAACCCGCTCCCGGGCCTTGCGCAAGTCATAGAGGGTGCGACGGGTCACCACCTCGCGGCGGTGATCGACGAAGGCCTCCAGCACTTCCTTCAAATTCAGCCGCCGCGGGCGTCCGTCGACCAGGGCCACCATGTTGATTCCGAACACGTTCTGCAACTGGGTGTGCTGATACAGATTATTGAGAATCACCTCGGCCTGTTCGCCGCGCTTGAGCTCGATCACCATGCGCATGCCATCCTTGTCGGATTCGTCACGCAGGGCGGAGATTCCTTCCAGCTTGCCCTCCTTGACCAGCCCGGCGATTTTCTCGATCAGGCGCGCCTTGTTGACCTGATACGGCAGTTCGGTCACCACAATGCTCTGGCGGCCACTGTCCTTGCTGGTTTCCACATGGGAACAGGCGCGGAGATAAATACGGCCACGGCCGGTTTCGTAGGCTTCACGGATCCCCTTGGCGCCATTGATGACGGCGCCGGTGGGAAAATCGGGGCCTGGAATATGGTGCATCAATTCCGAAATTCCGATTTCCGGCCGGTCGATCAATGCCAGCACGCCGCCCACGACCTCGGCCAAGTTGTGGGGTGGAATGTTGGTGGCCATCCCCACCGCGATCCCCGCCGAACCGTTGACCAGCAGATTGGGCACCTTGGCCGGCAGCACCACGGGCTCGCGCTCGGATTCGTCGTAATTGGGAACGAAATCCACGGTTTCCTTGTCCAGATCCGCCATCAGTTCGTGGGCGATCCTGGCCATGCGGATTTCGGTGTATCGCATCGCCGCCGGTGGATCCCCGTCCACCGAGCCGAAGTTACCCTGTCCGTCGATGAGCACATAACGCATGGAGAAAGGCTGGGCCATGCGCACGATGGTATCGTAAACCGCCGCATCGCCGTGGGGATGATATTTACCGATCACGTCCCCCACCACGCGGGCCGATTTCTTGTAGGGCTTGTTCCAGTCGTTGCCCAGCTCGTGCATGGAAAAAAGAACCCTGCGATGCACCGGCTTGAGGCCGTCGCGCACGTCGGGGAGCGCCCTGCCCACGATGACGCTCATGGCATAATCGAGGTAGGATTGTTTCATCTCCTCCTCGAGGGAGATGGGAAGGACTTCTTTGGCAAATTCAGTCATCAGGTTCCAGAAATGGCAAGTGTGACAGGCGTCGGCAAATTTTCGGGATTATAACATATCGAGACATTTCGTTGGGCAGGACGTTTCCACGACCAGGGCAACCGCACGAGCGCCGCTTTCCCCGTTGGGAGTTGATTTTGCCCGGTGTTGAAACCCCGCTCCCAGAGGGAGAGGGGGAAACCGGTTTATGCGACTGCCCTGGTTCCAGGACAAAACCGCGCCCTCCGCCTCCCCGAAGAGAAAAAGAATCAATGGGGCCTGTCCCGGTTGACGATCGGTTCAATAGCGCAGGAAATGCTCGCGGTAATATTTCAATTCCTCGATGGATTCGAGGATATCGGCAAGCGCCTCATGCGCATTCTTCTTCTTGAACCCTTCCTTGAGATGAGGCGCCCAGCGGCGCGCCAGCTCCTTGAGAGTGGACACGTCCAGGTTCCTGTAATGAAAATAGGCCTCCAGTTGCGGCATCGAGCGGTACAGAAAACGCCGATCCTGGCAGATACTGTTACCACACATGGGAGACTCACCGGGGGGTACCCATTTTTTGATGAATTCCAGCGTGAGATGCTCGGCTTCCCGCTCCCTCACCCGGCTCTTGCGCACCCGCTCGATCAGCCCGGACGAGCCGTGATGCTTCTGGTTCCACTGATCCATCGCCGCCAACCGCTCTTCAGGCTGATAAACAGCCAGCATCGGACCTGTGGCGAGCACGTTCAGATCCTTGTCGGTCACCACCGTCGCGATCTCGATGATCACGTCACGGTCCGGATCGAGGCCGGTCATCTCCAGGTCGATCCAGATCAGATTGTCTTTATTCAATGTCATCCAGGGGATTCCTAAGTCATGGCTTGTCAGCGATTGTAGCAAAGGCTAAGCTGTTGAGCCGTCGTTGTTGTCAGATGGATTATTCATGAATACGTTCACGTTCGTCTTTTTGTTGGCCCTTGCCGCTTCCTTCGCCATCGAATTCTGGCTGGCCCGCCGCCACGGCGCCCACATCCGGGCACACCGGGACAAGGTGCCGGAATCCTTCGCGGGAGCGATCACCCTGGAGGCCCATCAAAAGGCCGCCGATTATACCTTGGCCAAGCTCAAAGTGCAGGAAATCGGCAGGATCCTGAACGTCGCCTTGCTGCTGCTTTTCACCGTGGGGGGAGGCATCGATGCGCTGGACCGTTTCTGGTCCGGCTTCGATTTCGGCCCCATCCCCCATGGAACCGCCTTGATTCTTTCGGTCATGTTCCTGATGGCGCTGGCAGAACTGCCCCTCTCCCTCTACCAGACATTCGTGATCGAGGAGAAATTCGGCTTCAACCGCACCACCATCGCCCAGTTCATCAAGGATCTTCTGTTACAGGCGATCCTCGCGCTCGCCATCGGGGCGCCACTCCTCGGACTGATCCTGTGGGTCATGGAGAGCACCGGCAACCTGTGGTGGTTGCTGGCTTGGGTGATCATCATGTCCTTTTCGCTTTTCATGAGCTGGGCCTATCCGACATTGATCGCCCCCTTGTTCAATAAATTCACGCCCCTCGACGACCCCCAGCTTCGCGGCCGGATCCAAAGATTGCTGGAACGATGCGGTTTTCAGAGCAAGGGGATCTTCGTCATGGACGGTTCCCGGCGCTCGGGCCACGGCAATGCCTATTTCACCGGCATCGGCAACAACAAGCGGATCGTTTTTTTCGATACGCTGATGGAATCCCTGGAACCGGAAGAGCTGGAAGCCGTTCTGGCCCATGAGCTGGGTCATTTCAAACGCAAACACGTCATCAAGATGCTGATCACCAGCGCTCTCATCAGCCTGGCCGGCCTGGCCCTGCTGGGATGGCTGGCGCAGCAATCCTGGTTCTATCAGGGACTGGGCGTTTCCACCCCCTCAAGCGCCACGGCACTGCTGCTGTTCATGTTGATCATGCCGGTGTTCAGCACCTTCTTGCAGCCCATCATGGCCACCATCCAGCGGAAATACGAATTCGAGGCGGACGAATTCGCGGCCTCCATGACCCGGGCCGAATCCCTCATCCACTCGCTGGTGAAACTCTACCGGGAAAACGCCGCCACCCTGACCCCCGACCCTTTGTATGCGGCCTTCCATTACAGCCACCCGCCGGCGGCGATCAGAATCGAACATCTGAAGCGGGTCCAACAACGGAGCATGCCGGCTTGACCATACGCCTGCGGGAACAGCACTTTGTTTGAACGGCCAACCGCCACTCCCTGATGCAGCTTGGCCGCATCATCGCTCATTTCGGCAGGCACTGGGCCGTGGAAGGCGAGGCGGGCCAAATCCTGCTCTGCCATACAAGAAGGCACTGCGCACCGCCTTGCGTCGGCGACCAGGTCAAATGGCAGCCGACCGACCCGGGGCATGGGGTCATCGTCGAGATCCTGCCCCGCCGCACCCTCCTCACCCGCCCTGGCAGGGCCGGGAAATTCAGACCGGTGGCAGCCAACCTCGACCAGGTTCTGATTGTCATCGCACCCGCTCCGGCCTACGACCTGTTACTGGTGGACCAGTATCTGGTGGTATGCGAGCAGCATTCACTGCAATCGATCATCCTTTTCAACAAAACCGACCTCCTGAGCCCGGCCGGCCGGCACCATGCCGAGAAAGATCTCGCCCCCTACCGGGATCTTTACCCGTTACTGTTTATCAGTGCCAGAAGCGGGGAGGGCATGGAGCGCTTGCGAGCACGGCTGAAAAACAAGACATCCCTGTTCGCCGGCCAGTCCGGCGTCGGCAAGTCCTCACTCCTCAAGCGCCTCGTCCCGGACAAGGACATCCGCACCGGCGAGCTGTCCCCCGGCACCCGAAGGGGGCGCCACACCACCACCTCGGCGATGCTTTTCCATTTTCCGGAAGGCGGCGACATCATCGACACCCCCGGCGTGGCGATATTCGGCCTGGCCGGCATCGATCCGGGAAAACTTGCCTGGGGCTACAAGGAATTCCGCGCTTACATCGAACGCTGCCGCTTCAACGATTGTCTCCACGCAGGCGATCTGGGCTGCGCGGTCAAACAAGCGGTGGACAAGGGGGAAATCAGCCTGCCGCGCTATCGGCGTTACCTGAAGCTGCTGGAAAAACTGCCGAAAATCTCCTGAACGGCCCGGCTGAATCAGGTCGTAAAGCCGGACTAGACCTGCCGCCTGCCTTCGAAGGCATAGGCCAGGGTGCCGGCATCGAGATACTCCAGCTCCCCGCCCACCGGCACCCCATGCGCGATCCGGGTGACGGCAACCCCTTGCGCCTGCGCCAGCTCGGCGATGTAATGGGCCGTCGCCTCACCCTCGACGGTCGAATTGGTGGCCAGAATCACCTCCCGCACCTCCCCTTGCCGCAGACGCCCGGCCAGAAGCTCCATGCCCAGATCCTCCGGCCCGATGCCATCCAGCGGGGAAAGGCGGCCGTGAAGCACAAAAAAAAGGCCCCGGAACACCGTCGCCTGATCGATGGCGAGCACATCCGCAGGCGTTTCCACCACGCACAGGCGGCTCCGATCCCGGCTGGTGTCACTGCACAAAGCGCAAAGCGGATTCTCAGTGAGGGTGCGGCACGACCGGCAACGGCCGATCTTTTCCAACGCCTCGGTGAGACAATGTGCCAAATGCCTGCCGCCCCCCCGGTCATGCTGCAACAGATGGAAAGCCATCCGCTGGGCGGAACGGGGGCCCACGCCCGGCAAACACCGTAATGCCTCCATCAGCCGCTTCAGACAATCTCCTTTGTCCATCTAGAAAGGCAGGCTCATACCACCTGGAAGCTGCATACCACCGGCCAGCTCGGCCATTTTCTCCTCTTTCAGCCGACCGACTTTGTGCACCGCGTCGTTGACGGCAGCCGCCACCAGATCCTCCAGGATCTCTTTATCTTCTTCCTTGAACAGGCTTTCATCGATCGTCAGGCGCAACACTTCCCGTTTTCCATTCATCACCAGCTTGACCAAGCCGCCTCCCGCTTCTCCCTGAACTTCCGCCCTGGCCAGCTCTTCCTGGGCCTGCTTGAACTTTTCCTGCATTTCCTGGGCCTGTTGCATCAAGGCTCCCAGAGGGTTTTTCATCGTCACTGCTCCTCAGCTTTCACGTTCGTCATCACAGATCATTCCCCATCCTCGACCGGCCTGATCGTTCCAGGCACCACCTTGGCGTCGAAAGTCTCCATGATCGCCTTCACCGTCTCATCCTCGGCGATTTCCCGCTCGGCCCGGGCCTGCCTTTCCGCCTGCCGGCGCCGATGCTGATCGGCCGGGGTCTCGCGATCGACCGAACCCGTTCTGATCTCCAGCCGCAGCGGTCGTTTCAGGCATTCGACGAGTGCTTGAGCCAACCGCGCCTGCAAACGCTCACTGAGCAAATGCTCGAAGGACTGATCCAAAATCAATACACAACGATCGTCCTCCAACTTTTCGAGGACACAATGGTGGGCCAGCTCCCGGGCCATTCCCGGAAGCTTCATTCGCGCCACCAGGGAAGACCATGGCTCCATTCCATTTTCCGCCGAACCCGCCGCATCCGGAATGACCGCTTCCCGCCGATCTTCATCCAGGGCCGGCCCGGGCCTGGATGAAGGTTCCCCCTGTATCTGGACCGGACGCCGACCACCCGCGCCCCGATCAGACACGCCCTCACCGCCGGCCTCCAGTGGCCGGAACGCCAGCATCCTCAGCAATACCATCTCCAGCCCCGTCGCGGGATCGGGCGCCCATGGCAGATCCTTACGCCCCATCAGGCCGATCTGGTAGAACAATTGCACGTCTTCGGGAATCATCGCCCGCGCCTGGGCAACCACCCATGCCCCATCCTCGTCTTGCGAGGCGGTTTCCGGCAGTTGCTGCGCCAGCGCAATCCGATGCAACAGCCCCAGCAACCCGGTCAGGATCTCGGCGGGATCGGCGGCATCAGCGAACAGTCTCCGGGTCTCATGCATCACCAAAGCGGCATCCCCCGTCGCCAGGGCCTCGACCACCCCCTTGAGAGAGTGGAGCACCACTCCCCCCAACATGGCGGCCACCTCCTTGGCGCGGACCTCGCCACCCCCATAGACGATCGCCTGATCCAGCAGGCTCAGGGCGTCACGCAAACTGCCATCTGCCGAACGCGCCAATAATTTGAGCCCCTCCTCCTCGAAGGCAATGGATTCCGCCTTGAGAATACGGCCCAGATGGTCCTGGATCCGGGACTGGGGAAGCTTGGTCAGATTGAATTGCAGACAGCGCGACAACACCGTGACCGGAATTTTCTGAGGGTCGGTGGTCGCGAGCAGAAATTTGACGTGGGGAGGCGGTTCTTCCAGGGTCTTCAGCAGAGCATTGAAACTGTGCCCCGACAGCATGTGGACTTCGTCTATCAGATAGATCTTGTAGCGACCGGATGAAGGGGCGTACTGGGCATTTTCCAGGAGCTCCCGGGTATCCTCGACCCGGGTGCGCGAAGCGGCATCCACCTCGATCAAATCGGCGAAACGGCCTTCATCCACCGCCACGCAAACATCGCACCGGCCACAAGGCTCGCCATCGTCCAGACGACCGCAATTGAGCGCCTTGGCAAGAATGCGGGCGATGGTGGTCTTGCCCACCCCCCGGGTGCCGGTGAACAGGTAAGCATGATGAACCCGATCGTGAATCAGGGCATTGCGCAATGCCCTCACGACATGGGATTGTCCTGCGATCTCGGAAAAACGGCGTGGACGCCATTTGCGGGCCAGGGCCTGATAGCTCATGCTTGATGCCTGGAAATGAAGGCGGCGGCCCGCGCCAGCCAGACACCCCGGCACACGCATCAGCTGCTACCGTTGCTCCCTTCCGGGCCTGGCGGGGTTTACAGCCTATCGTTGCGGGGGGACCGACGCGGTCCACCATAGATCAACCAACCGATGGCGAAAAACCATCGAATAGCCACTCATTATGGCCATGTCGAAGAAAGAAAGCAAATCCGGCTTCGGCGGCCTTACCACCGATCACTGCTGCCGGAGGGGTCCGGGAAGGGTCTGTCAGCGGCCGGGGAGGGGTGCGCCGGGCCTGAATTTACGGACGTTCGGTACGGCGGACCCTTCCCGGACCCCGAAAAAGCAAACCGACAGGCGTTGAGTTCGGCGGTTCCATTATCCCCAGCCGGCCGCCTCAGGCAACCGCCACGCTGTCGCGACCCTGGCGCTTGGCCTGGTACAACGCATCGTCAGCGCGTTTCAGCAGCTGCAGCGGCGTATCCTCGGGGTGGCTGAGGGTGGCCACGCCGATACTGGTCGTGATCCGCAGATTGGGCGCGATATCGCTGCAATCCATGTCACGAATCCGTGTCCGGATCCTTTCTGCCAACAACTGCGCCCCTTCGCCCGAAGTATTGCTGAGCAGGATCAGGAACTCTTCTCCTCCGTAACGGAAGATCATGTCGCTGGCCCTCACCGTCTGCCGGAGAGCATGGGCGATCTTGGCCAAAGCGGAATCACCCGCCGTATGGCCGAAGGTGTCGTTGATCTTTTTGAAATGATCGATATCGAGCAACAATATCGACAAGGGAGCACGCTGACGCTGGGCCAGCTTCCACTCCCGCTGGAAAGTGCTGTCGAGGGCGGTCCGATTGTAGACTTGGGTCAACGGGTCGGTATAGGCAGACTGCAGCGCCTGATAATACAAAACGGCATTGCGTAATGGATACAGCAGGCAACACAGCTGATTCTCCAACTGTCCCAACTCGCCTTCACTGAAGCGTTTGCGCCGCATCAAGGTCAACTCGCCCAACTTCTGCTCCTCCAGGACGAGGGTGTAATGACAACTGTGAGGCGCCCTTTCTCCTCCCTGAATCTCCACGCCAAGCAGCGGGTTGCCGTAACGGAAACCATCATGCGGGACGACGGATTGCACCTCCCTGGAAAACAACTGCAACAGCTGATCGAGTATCAGGGTGGTCTGCAGAACCTCGATCAACTGGAACTGTCTGGACTGTTCCCTATCGGGGTGCTTGTCGTAGGCAGGGTTGGTAATCACCGCCAGATTGGCTCTATCCTGTGGCATGGCATGCTCCCATGAGTCTTCCGAGATTCGCTTCACAAAGTGGCCGAAAGCATTCAAGCGATAACCATGCCAACTGAATTTAGCCTTTCAAATCATTAAGATAAGAAAGAAAGCACGCGGCCCGCCCACTCGTGACGGTAAAATGACGCCTGAAAAGCGGTCAATCCTTGCCGTCTGAAGACGTAAAAAAACAGCGAAAGTGCACCGCTTGGGGATTCGATTGAATTGACGCGGAAGCAGTGGTTCTGGCGGAAAATACCCTCACATCATGCCCAACTGAAGCCTGGCCGCCTCCGACATCATGTCTCGCGACCAGGGCGGATCGAACACGACTTCCACGTTCACTTGCCCGACCCCTGGGAGATTGCGGACCGCCAATTCCACATCCTGCTGGATCACCGGCCCCATGCCGCAACCGGGCGCCGTCAAGGTCATGATGATCTCCACTCTGTTTCCTTCGCCACCCGCTTCTTCGCTCAAAGGCGTGACGCGGACATGATAGACCAACCCCAGATCGACGATGTTGACGGGGATCTCCGGGTCGAAAATGGTCTTCAGCACTTCCCACACGTTGTGCTTGACGGTTTCGGGATCCGTACCTTCTTTCAGACCCGTGATCACAGGAGGCTCCTTGCCCAGCGCATCGGCATCCGCCGCGCTGATACGGGCCATGGTGCCATCCTCGGTCAGAACGGTATAACTGCCTCCCAAGGCCTGGTAGAGGGTGACGATCTCATCCTTGTGCAGCCGTACCGGTTCACCATCGGGAACCCGGATGGCCTCCACGTCCCGCTGTAAAACGATGCTCTCACCCTGTCCGTAAAACATACTGGTCATCCTGAAAAATGAATGTTTGTCCGCTCCAGTCCCGGCTGGCTGGCCCCAGCAGATAAACATACAGTTTTGCTAAGGAATGTGGCGTGGTCAAGTCCTTTTCGCTCTCACCAGGAAAAGCCCGATATCGAACGGGCGTACGCACCGGTCCCGGAATCAGTATATTGGCGCGCAACCGATCACCGGCTTCCCACTCGGCGGCGAGGATTTTCGCCAGCGATTCCACCCCCGCCTTGGAAACCCCGTAGGCGCCCCAATAGGCTTTCGGCTCGCGGGCGGACGAATCGGAAGTAAACACCACCGAGGCGTCCCGGCTTTTCCGTAAAAGCGGCAGCAGCGACTGAGTGAGAAGGAACGGCGCATTGAGATTGACCTGAAGCGACTGGAACCAGCGCTGGGGCGTCTGGCAGGCTAAGGGCTCCAGGTATTCCAGATGGGCAGCGTTGTGGAGCAGGCCGTCGAGCGAGGGGTAATGGCCGGCAAGGGTTTCGGCCAGCTGACGATAATGTTCCGGCATGGCCCCTGCCAAGTCCATGGGAAAAAGGGCCAGCCGGGCACCGGGCGTTCGCGCCAAAATATCGTCGCGCAACGCTTCGAGCCCCGCAACGTTCTTGTCCAGGAGGATCACGCTCGCGCCCGCCTCAGCGCAAGCGTGAGCGGCGACGGACCCCAAGGCACCCGCCGCCCCTGTGATGAGAACGACTCTTTCCTCAAGCTTCCCCGCGACTTCGCGAGGCAACGGCAGCCGGTTCATCCGATGACCGAGACGGGAATGGGGTCACCCACTGTCAAGGGGGGCAATACATCCGCCAGCGCATCCATCAAATCCCCCGGCTGTTCGATATACCTATCCGCACCCCAGTGGCGGGGGTCGTCTTCGGGCGCCAGATAACCATAACAGGCCGCGACCGTCATCATTCCCGCCCTGCGCCCGGCCTCGATGTCCCCTTTGGCATCCCCGATGTAGACACACTTGCACGTATCGACCCCCGCCAGCCGGCACGCCCGCCACAAGGGATCGGGGTTCGGCTTGCCGCGGGTGGTATCGTCGCCGGAAACCACGCAATGGGCCCTGGTCAACAAACCCATCCGCTCGAGCAGGGGCACCGTCAGATAGCGGCGCTTGTTGGTGACCACACCCCATTTGAGGTTCCGGGCTTCTATGTTCCGCAGAATGTCGTCCATACCGGGGAACAGGCGGGTGTGGGTATTCAGATTGTCGCTGTAGATCTCCCGCAATCTGGCGGTTCGACGGGCAAACTCGACCTTGTCCTGATGCTCGCCAAAACCCAGTTTCACCATACCGGGCGCCCCTTGGGAAATCGTCTGGCGAATCACCGACTCGGCCAGGGGGTCGCGCCCCTCCTCCACCAGAACACCATTGAGCGCCCGGGCCAGGTCGGGCAGGGTATCCAACAAGGTGCCATCCAGATCGAACAATATGCAATGAAGCGTCATGTCATTTTTTCGAAAGCCATCAGATAATTGACGCCGATATCCGCACCGAGACTGAATTTGCGGGTAACCGGATTGTATTGCACCCCCCTGGCGGCAACCGGCTCCAGATCCACCGCTCGAGCCCAGGCGGCCAGCTCGGAGGGGCGAATGAACTTTTCATATTCGTGCGTTCCCCTGGGAATCAATTCGAGCACATACTCTGCTCCAACTATAGCAAGAAGATATGCCTTCAGGGTGCGGTTCAAGGTGGAAAAAAACACCTTCCCTCCCGGCTTGACCAGCCGGGCACAGGCCTCCACCACCGAAGCCGGACGAGGCACATGTTCGAGCATCTCCATACAGGTCACTACCTCGAAGGCGGCGGGTCGCTGCCGAGCGAGCGCTTCGGCTGCGACGCGCTGGTATTTCACCCGATCCACCCCCTGGTCCAAGGCGTGGAGTTCGGCCACCTCCAGCAGCGACTCACTCAGGTCGATCCCCAGAACGCGGGCGCCCTCACGCGCCAAACCCTCGCTGAGGATACCACCGCCACACCCCACGTCGACGACCTCCTTGTCGAGGATATCGGCATGTTCTTTGATAAATTGAATCCGCAGGGGATTAATCTGGTGCAGGGTACGCAATTCCCCATCGGGGTCCCACCATCGTTCGGCCTTGTCACCGAACTTCGCGATCTCCTCGGGATGAACGTTGTCTGTCGTTGTCATAACTCCAGGGGTTGTGCCAATCGTTGTTGCCAAGGGGTGATTTCATTCTGCAATGCAGGCCAGTCGATACCGTCAAGCTGCCGCTGCTTCAGCAATCTACGCCCCGCCACCCAAACGTCGCTGACTTGATGACGGCCGGCGGCATAGACGATGTGGGATACGGGGTCATACACAGGTTGGGTTTCCGGCGCGGAAAGATCGATCGCGGTCATATCCGCCCATTTCCCCACCTCGAGCGAGCCGATCCGGTCCTCCAGGCCCAAGGCGCGGGCGCCGCCCAAAGTGGCCATCGCCAGGATTCTTTCGGCCGGCATCGCCTCGGGATCGCGGGCCACCCCCTTGGCCAGCAAGGCGGCGGTCCGCATCTCCCCGAGCATGGCGAGATCGTTGTTGCTCGCCGCCCCGTCGGTCCCCAGGGCCAGCGGGACACCGGCCTTATCCAGTTCGGACAGGGGGCAGAAGCCGCTGGCCAACTTGAGATTGGATTCGGGGCAATGCACCAACGATGCTTTTTTTTCAGCCAACAAACTCATTTCGTCAGCTTCGAGATGGACCCCATGCACCGCCATCAGCCGCTCGTTCAACAATCCCAGACGATCGAGGCGGGAAAGCGGCCTTTGGCGATAACGATCGAGACTCTCTTCGATCTCGCTGCGGGTTTCATGAAGATGGATGTGGACCCGCAGCTTCTCATCGCGAGACCATGCGGCAATCTGCCGAAACATTTCGTCGCTCACCGAATACGGTGCATGGGGAGCCAGCATCCAGCCCACCCGCTCATCACCGCAATGCTTCTCGTACAGACGCCTGTTTTTGGAAAAATATTCTTCGGGGCAGCGCGCCCAAGGGGTGGGAAAATCGACGAAAATCAACCCCACCCTCGCCCGGATGCCGGTTTCCCTTGCCACTTCCCATACCCTATCGGGATAAAAATACATATCGGCGAAGCAGGTCGTCCCCCCCCGCAGCATTTCCGCCACCGCCAGCGTGGTGCCGGCCCGGACGAAACCGGGATCCACCCACCGCAACTCCCGCGGCCAGATATGCTCGTTCAACCATTCCATCAGTGGCAGGTCGTCCGCCAAGCCACGCATCAGCGTCATGGCCGCATGGGTATGCGCATTGACCAGGCCGGGAATCAAAGCGTGCCCGGAAAGATGCACCACTTCAAGCGCCCGATAATCTCTTCGGGCCACTTCAGCCGGACAGAGGGCGACGATCCGCCCGTCACGGATGGCGATCGCGGCGTCTTCCAGTAGCTTGCCGGGCGGGGCCACCGGTATAATCCAGCGGGCGAATATCAGGGTATCTACAGGCTCCATGGCCGAGGTCCGATGTGAGAGCCGCAAAACTTTAGCATGGAAAGTGTGAAGATGCACGACAAAGCCGACGGGGTTCATGAGCCGAACCTTCACGACCGGGTCCGGGCGCTGCGTTGGACCGGTCAGGGATTGGAAGTCCTCGACCAGCGCAAGCTGCCGGACGAAACCGAATACGCGCTTTGCACCACCGCCCGGCAGGTTGCCGGCGCAATCTCACAGATGCAGGTACGCGGCGCCCCCGCCATCGGGATCGCCGCTGCTTACGGCATCGCCCTGGCGGCGAGGCAAAGATATGGGGACACGCCCGAACACTGGCGCCAGGCCATCGAGGAGGATTTCGAGGTCTTGTCCCGCTCCCGGCCGACCGCGGTCAATCTCTTCTGGGCACTGGAACGGATGCGGAAATGCATGGAACGCCTGCGGCGAGACCCTTTTCCGCCCTTGTTGGCCGAGGCACTCGCCATCCACCAGGAGGACATCGCCGCCAACCGCCTGATGGGCACACTGGGCGCGGAGCTGATAGGCGCGGCCCGGGGCGTTCTGACCCACTGCAACACCGGCTCTCTTGCCACGGGCGGATTCGGTACCGCTTTGGGGGTCATTCGCACCCTGTGGCGACATACGCCCCCTCTGCAAATTTACGCCACCGAAACCCGCCCCTGGCTCCAGGGCGCCCGCCTCACCCTGTGGGAACTGGAACAGGACCGGATTCCCGCCACGTTGATCGCCGACTCGGCCGCCGCCTTTCTGATGCGCCAGGAAAAAATCCAGTGGGTGATCGTCGGCGCCGACCGCATTGCCGCCAATGGTGATTGCGCCAACAAGATCGGCACCTTCAATCTGGCCGTGGCTGCCAAACGACACGGCGTCCGCTTCATGGTCGTGGCGCCTGTCAGCACGATCGATTGGTCCTTGCCTCACGGCGACCGAATTCCCATCGAGGAAAGGGACGAGGCGGAGCTGCTACCCTCCCATTACCACGGCAACCCTGCGATCCAGGCCTGGAATCCGGTCTTCGACGTAACGCCCGCGGAACTGATCGATGCCATCGTCACCAACGAGGGCGTCGTGTCCGGCCCTTCCACGGAAGCCATGAGGGATCTTTGCGAGCGATGTTCGAAGTAGTCCTGTACCAACCCGAAATCGCCCCCAACACCGGCAATATCATCCGCCTTTGCGCCAATACGGGATGCGGGCTGCACCTGATCGAGCCCCTGGGTTTCGACCTGGAAGAACGCAAATTGCGGCGCGCCGGTCTCGACTATCACGACCTGACCGTCCTCCACCGTCACCGGAGCCTCGAAGACTGTCTGGCGCAGCACCCAAGGCGGCGGCTCTTCGCCTTTTCCACCAAGGCCTCCCGTTGCTATGCCGGCACCGATTTCCAGCCGGGCGACCTGTTGCTGTTCGGCCCCGAAACCCGGGGGCTGCCGGTGGCACTTCTGGAAAATCTGGCGGACGAGCGAAAACTGCGACTGCCCATGACGCCCCAAAGCCGCAGCCTGAACCTGGCCAACACGGTGGCCGTGGTCGTCTACGAGGCATGGCGGCAACAGGGTTTCAAGGGGGGAAGATGACGATTCCGCTGTATGGAACCATCGATAAGAGGAACGAAAAGTGGCGAATTCCTGGATGTGCGCACGCTTTAGCGGACAGGCGTCACGAGGAAGGCGGCTCTTCTTCCCGGGCCACCCCGAACACATCCAGGTCGATGAGAACGAAAGCCGCCAACCACAAAAATGAATCCCAGAAATCCAGAAACTCTCCTTTGACGCCCCAAAACACCGCACCACCGAGCAGGATCAGATACAACACCGCTTTGGAGATTTCGCTGGCGCTCAGAACCCAACCCTTGAGCCGGCCATGCTCCTTCAGATAGACATCCAGTTCCAGTATCGCGATCACCAACAACCAGGTAGTGG
Organism: Methylothermaceae bacterium; assembly: GCA_026981855.1. GTDB lineage: Bacteria > Pseudomonadota > Gammaproteobacteria > Methylococcales > Methylothermaceae > Methylohalobius. Next base: position 110,576 of record JALSIB010000037.1, read on the forward strand.
CATAGATCACATCCACCCAGGCCATGAACCGCGCATCCTGCAAATGAGAAAGCGTGGTGACGATCTTCGTCCCCTCCAGCGCCACCAGTGGCGTCCCCGCCTGCTGGCGGCAAAGGTCGGAAGTGATGGGAAGGTACTCATCCAGCGCCTGCAGCCAAGTGTAACCGCTTCCCGCCAGCTCACACAGGGATGCCCCCTCGAAGGGTGCCACATGGGTCAACATCAGATATTTGGCGATATAGCCATAATAGGAAGACAAGACGAAGAAATAACAGACCACGCGGACCCCATGCAAAATCCAGGCGACCACTCCCCTGACTCTGTCCGCCGGCAACCAGGCCGTTTCAACCTCGAAACACAATAACAGCACCAGCCACGACGTGACATCGATGGTGATGGCGAAACTTTCGACGAACCGCTGATAGCTGAAGCCGCCGGAAAAGAGATGGCGGCTGGCCTGGTAATCGGAAAGAAAATACTGCCAGGCATCCACCGCCAGAAGAATGTAGATCAGATACTTGAGCAGCCGGTAAACGGTGTTTCTGGATGGTTTCATCGCCCCCATCAAGGTTTTCCCATGGTTTCCACGACCAAGAAAAAAGGGCGAACCATGCGACATGGCCGCCCCTTACGCGTCTTGTCTCGCGCCGATGCGCTTTCCCTCAACCCACCTGGTCCAGGGGCGTCAGCTTCCAGATATCCCGATTGTATTCGCCAATGGTGCGATCCGTCGAAAAACGCCCGCTGGCGGCGGTATTCAGGATACTCGAACGCAGCCACCGCTTGCGGTCCAGATAAGCCTCCGCCGCCCGCTTTTGCGCCTCGACGTAACTGCGAAAATCAGCCGCGGTCAGCCAAGGATCGTGAGGGTTTCTGATCGAGCCGATCACATCGTCGAATATGCCGGGCTCGAAACGATTGAAATGCCCCCCTTCGAGCAATTCCATCACCCGACAAAGATCTTCGTCGGCGGCGATGATCGCTGAAGGATCATAGCCATGGCGGGTCTGTTCCACTTGCTCTGCGGTCAAACCGAAGAGGAAGAAATGCTCCTCGCCCACTTCCTCCAGGATCTCGATGTTGGCGCCATCCAGGGTGCCTATGGTCAGCGCCCCGTTCATCATGAACTTCATGTTGCCGGTACCGGAAGCCTCCTTGCCGGCGGTGGAGATCTGCTCCGACAGATCTGCCCCGGCGCAAATGATTTCCATCGCCGAAACCCGGTAGTTGGGCAAAAAGGCCACCCGCAGCAGACCTTCGGTCTGCGGGTCGTTGTTGATCACATCGGCCACATTGTTGATCAACTTGATGATCTTCTTGGCCATGAAATACCCCGGGGCCGCCTTGCCGCCGATGATGACGCCCCTGGGAGCCCAATTGCCGGTCTGCCCCCGCTTGATCCGGTCATAAAGATGAATCACGTGCAGGATGTTCAAAAGCTGCCGCTTGTATTCGTGAATCCGCTTCACCTGGACATCCAGCATGAAGCCGGCCGGGATCTCGACATCCGTTTCTGCGGCAACGAAATCGATCAATCGCTGCTTGTTGTGCTCGCGGACTTGCTGCCAGCGTTGCTGAAACTTCGCCTTGCCGGCATAAGAAGCCAGCTCCCGCAACTGCCCCAGGTCCGTCACCCAGCCATCGCCGATGGTATCGGTGATCAGGGCGCTCAAACCGGGGTTGCTCCACGCCAGCCAGCGGCGCGGCGTGATGCCGTTGGTCTTGTTGTTGAATTTGTGCGGCCACAGCTCGTAGAAGTCCCGGAACAACCCTTCACTGAGCAGCCTGGAATGCAGCGCCGCCACCCCGTTGACCGAGAAACTGCCGACGATGGCCAGATAAGCCATCCGCACCTGCTTTTCGTGCCCTTCCTCGATCAACGACATCCTGGCCAGCCTGTCCAGATCTCCCGGCCAACGTTTGTCCACCTCGGCCAGAAAGCGGGCGTTGATCTCGTAGATGATTTCCAGAATCCTCGGCAACAGTTGCTGGAACAGGCGCACCGGCCATTTTTCCAGCGCCTCCGGCAGCAAGGTGTGGTTGGTATAGGCCATGGTGCGGGAAGTAATGTCCCAGGCCCGATCCCAATCCAGACCGTGCTCGTCCATCAACAGACGCATCAGCTCGGCGACAGCGATACTGGGGTGGGTGTCGTTGAGCTGAAAACAGTTTTTTTCCGCGAACTGACTGAAATCTTCTCCGTGTATCCACCCCCAGCGGCGCAGAACATCCTGGAGGCTGGCGGAAGCCAGGAAATATTGTTGGCGCAACCGCAGTTCCTTGCCGTTTTCACTGGCATCGTTGGGATACAGAACGAGGGAAATCTGCTCCGCCGTGTTCTTGGCCGCCACCGCCTCCGGATAATCGCCGGCGTTGAATTCCTCCAGATTGAATTCGTCGGTGGCCATGGCCTTCCACAACCTCAGGGTATTGACGACATCGTTCCGATAACCTGGAATGGGAACGTCGAAAGGCACCGCCAGGATATCCTGGGTATCGACCCAACGAACCCGTTTCGTCCCCGCCGCGTCCGTGACGGCTTCGGTGCGACCGCCGAAACGCACTCTCACCGTCAGCTCGGGCCGCTCCAACTCCCACACGTTACCGTTTCGCAACCAGTGATCCGGTTCCTCCACCTGATAGCCGTTGTCGATGAGCTGACGGAACATGCCATATTCATAACGCAGACCATACCCCATCACCGGCAGCTGCAAAGTGGCGCAACTGTCCAGAAAGCAGGCCGCCAGACGTCCCAACCCCCCATTGCCGAGTCCCGCGTCGGGTTCGATCTGGATCAGCTCTTCCATTTCGATGCCGATATCAAACAAGGCCTTGTTCGCCGCATCGGTCAACCCCAGATTGAGCATGGCATTGCCGAGCGTGCGGCCAAGCAAAAATTCCATCGACAGGTAATAAGCCTGCTTGCATTGGGATTGACTGCAGACATGACGGGTGTCCCGCCACCGTTCCATCAGCCGATCGCGTATCGCAAGGCCCAAAGCGGTATAGGCGTAGTGGGCGGAGCGACAGTCCCGGTCCCGTCCCAGGGTATAGTTGAAATGATGCTTATAATCCTTCTTGATGTCCCCGGGTTTCATTCCCAAGGGGGGCAGATCGGTGATACAGGGAGAGGGAGTGCTTTTGATCAGGGGTTGGACTGGCATAGATTTTTCACATATAAAAACATTCATTTTAAGCTTGACGCAGGCGTTCTGCCAAGAATTGGGTTACAAAAATAATCCATTCACCACCCTTGACAATGACCGGAGCCTTACGTAAATTATCACGCTCTTTGATGAGCAAGCGCCCGTAGCTCAGCTGGATAGAGTACCTGGCTACGAACCAGGTGGTCGGAGGTTCGAATCCTTCCGGGCGCGCCAGTAAAAACAGGTTCCACTCCCCTGTAGCTCAGCTGGTAGAGCAGGTGGCTGTTAACCACCGGGTCGGCGGTTCGAGTCCGTCCGGGGGAGCCAATAAAAGGGAAAGGCTTAACCTTTACAGGTTAAGCCTTTTCTTTTGTCTCCGTGGCTTACCCCCGCCGGGGGCTGCAAAAGCGCCTGTCGGCTTAACGTCTGCCCGAGCTTCTTTCCTGCTGGATTTTTCTCACTGGAAGGTATTCGACAGTGGGCATACGGCGTACCGGCTGGGGATAGAGATTCATCAACTGGAGGAATTCCTCCGGCATGTCGGTGGAAACGGGCAGTCCCATGCGCTTGGCTTCATCGGCGGTAATGGGATAGTCGTGAGTCCAGGTGCCGGTGGAGAGCAGTTCCGCCAGCTCTTCCGCCTTGTCCCTGGAAAACCTGGGCTGCAGCAACTCAAGCACCGCGTCCCGAACCTGGCGAATGGCTTTTTTCGACTGGTCGGCCAGGATCAAAGTCTGATCGTCCACGTTGTTGACGTCCTTTTGGGAAACCGCTTCCAGAATCGAGGCGGCGGCGTATTGCCCCAATTGCGGATCCACCGGCCCCAGAACCGCGTGTTCACAGAGAACGATCTCATCTGCCGCCAGCGCGATCAGGGTTCCACCGGACATGGCGTAGTGGGGCACGATGACCCGCACCCTGCCTTTGTGCCTGGAAATGGCTCTGGCGATCTGGAGCGCGGCCAACACCAGACCGCCCGGTGTATGCAGAACCAGATCGATGGGCACTTCGGGGTCGGTCAGGTGAATGGCACGAATGACCTCCTCGGAATCGTTCACGTCGATGTATCGCACGACGGGAAATCCCAGCAGATTCATCGACTCTTGACGATGCACCATGAGGATCACCCGACTGCCACGCCGGGCTTCGATGCGGGAAATCAAACGGGTTCGGCTCGCTTCGATCATTCGCTGCTGCAAGACCGGCTGCAGCGCGGAGAACAGGAAAAACAACCAAAACAGGGTAGAAAAATCCATAATGAAACCTCGGTTATGATTCTCAGTCTTGAATCGTCCGGCTCTGGCCGGGATGACCCAGATCGGCATCCCACGCCTGCTCATAGGTCATTTCGTCACGGAAATGCACCCCTTTGCGCTCCGGATCGAGAAACAGCCGGCATAAAGCCAGTCCGGCCACAAAGCCGCCGATGTGGGCCCACCAGGCCACGCCTCCCACCGCTCCGGCCACCGTCAACGAAGCCACACCGGACATCAGTTGAGAACCGAACCAGACGACGATGAAAACGGCGGCCGGCACCGCAACGAACAGCGGATAGAAAAACAAGGGAACCAAGGTGATGATGTGCGCCCGGGGATAGAGGAGCAGATAGGCACCCAATACCCCGGATATCGCCCCGGAAGCGCCGACAGTGGGCACAGTGGAGTGCATATTGGTGGCCCAGTGCACTCCCCCCGCGAGAATCCCGCACAGCAGATAGAAAACCAGGAAACGCCACGGCCCCATCCGGTCCTCGACGTTATCCCCGAATATCCACAGGCTCCACATGTTACTGATGATGTGCATCCATCCGCCATGGAGAAACATGGAAGTCAGGAAGGGCCAGTAATTATCGACCGGAAGTCCAAGCCACATGGCCCAATCCGGATGGGTATAGCGGGCGGGAACGATGCCGAACCAATAAAACACCGCCTTCAATTGTTCAGGAGGCAAGGCCCTTTCGAAAAAGAAAACCAGAACGTTGACCCCAATGATTCCCCATGTCATCAATGGCGGTGAACGGCTGGGAATGGTGTCTCGTATGGGTAACATGCTCGGGCTCCTGTTGTTGTTTTTGCGCGGTCTTCCAACCAACTCCCCCCGATTCTACAAGCCGGGCGGCGGAATTGCGATGATTGCTCACCCCAGAGTCATACATGCCGGCCCACGGACAGGGGGGAGCGCACCCCAACCCCCTTTTGTCTTAAAATGATTTCGTCATGCAGACTGGATTCGGGATGTCCAAGTATCGTACCGCACCGCTGGCCTCCTCTCGAATGCCTCCCGGCATTCCCTACATCGTCGCCAACGAGGCGGCGGAACGCTTCAGCTATTACGGGATGCGGGCGATTCTGGTGGTTTTCATGACCCAGTATCTCACCGATTCCATGGGACACCCCGATACCATGGGGACAGAGGAGGCGAAAGGCTGGTTCCACCTCTTCGTGTCGGCGGTCTATCTGACGCCGATACTGGGCGCGCTGATCTCGGACGGCTGGCTGGGAAAGTACCGCACCATCCTCCTCCTCTCACTGGTGTACTGCCTGGGGCATTTCGCGCTGGCCCTGGATTCGACCCGCACCGGGCTGCTCATGGGCCAGTCGTTGATCGCACTGGGCGCCGGCGGCATCAAACCGTGCGTCTCCAGCCATCTGGGGGATCAATTCGGGGCCAGCAACCGGCACCTCCTTACCCACGCCTTCGGTTGGTTCTACTTCGCCATCAATCTGGGCGCTTTCGGCGCAATGCTCGTCACCCCCTACCTGCTTCATCACCATGGCCCTTCCATGGCTTTCGCCCTGCCCGGTATGCTGATGGCGCTGGCCACCTTCGTTTTCTGGACCGGGCGCCACCGCTACGCCCACATTCCTCCCGGCGGCAGACGCTTCATCCGGCAGGCATTGGGCCGGGAGGGCCTGGCGGTATTGGGAAAACTGGCCCTCATCTACCTGTTCGTCGCCATGTTCTGGGCGCTGTTCGACCAAACCGGCTCTTCCTGGGTGTTGCAGGCCCAACACATGGAAAGAAGATGGCTGGGCCATGAAATTCTGCCATCGCAAATCCAGGCGGCCAACCCGCTGCTCATCATGATCCTGGTCCCTTTGTTTTCCTACGTGGTCTACCCGAAACTGGAACGGTTCGTGCGGGTCACCCCGCTTGGCAAGATGGCGGCGGGCATGTTCATCACCGTGCTGGCCTTTGCCCTCAGCAGCTGGCTGCAGATGCGCATCGACGCCGGCGGCACGCCACACATCACCTGGCAGCTGGCCGCCTATCTCCTGCTGACCTGCGCCGAGGTCATGGTGTCGATCACCTGCCTGGAATTTTCCTACACCCAGGCCCCCAATACCATGAAGTCCTTCATCATGGCGTTTTTCATGATGTCGGTGGCGGCCGGCAACCTGTTCACCAGCGCCGTCAATTTCTTCATCCAGAATCCCGACGGCAGCAGCAAGCTGGAAGGCGCGGCTTATTTCTGGTTCTTCACCGCGGTCATGCTGCTGACCGCTTTCCTGTTCCTGCTGGTCGCCCGTTACTATAAGGGGAAAACCCATATCCAGGTGGAAATGCCGCTCGAACGCCTATGATTTTGCCCAAACCCGCCCCCGGCAACGACTTTCTCAGCCGCCATGTCGAATTGTTGTGTTTCAGCTTTCGCCACTGGACGGGCGAGGCGCTGGTACCCCAGGACCTCCCCCCTGCCGAGGCGGCCCGATGGCTCTATCATGCGCCATTCGCCCTCCTCTCCCACGACACCCGGGCCGACCCGGTGTTCAACTACGCCAACCTCTGCGCCCAAGACCTGTTCGAAATGGACTGGGCCACCTTCACCCGCCTACCCTCCCGCCTGTCGGCGGAAGCGCCGGTGCGCGAGAAGCGTCAAAGGTTGTTGGAAACCGTAGCGCGCCAGGGATATATCGATGACTACCGGGGAATCCGCATCAGCCAAAGTGGACGCCGGTTCAAAATAGAAGGGGCCCGGATCTGGAACGTCATCGATCAATCCGGCCGTTTGCTCGGTCAGGCCGCCAAACTCGATCGCTGGACATTCCTCGGCGACAAGCAAACTCCTTGACCGCCGAAACGAACGCCCGCCAGCCATCCTCATCGTCCAGAACCTTTTCCTCGATCACCGGCAACCCCGGAAGGCGGTTCAGCAACCCATGGACGAACCGTCCTTGAACCTTCCGGGGCAATGCCCGGCCCATGGGGTCGCGCAAAGCGACGGCCAAACCGCAACTGGGTGACCGGCTCTTGCAGATCATGCCACAAAGCCGCGGCTCCCGGGTCGCCACCTGCATCGCATAGCGCGCCAGCGGATCGGTCACATCCCTCTCCCGATCCTCGAGGCCCTTGACCCTCACGCCTTCGGCGCCAATCATCAATGCCAGGGGCGCCCTGGGAACCCCCAGCCCGATGGCCACCTCCGGACAGATCTCCACAGCCGACAGCGAGGCTGCCTGCAACAATTCCACCAGCCGCAGATGACGTTTGTCCTTGCCGTCGTAGCGGACTTTCCGGCCCAGCAGGCAAGCGCTGACGGCGACGGGGATTTTCTGATGAGGGGTGCTCATGGTTTCGATCCCGTAGAGAAAGCACCGAACCGGTGCACTTCCTTTACAATACTCCCCAATCGAATCATTTCAAGAGGAAAAACCATGCAGTATGTCGATATTTCCCTGACCATCTTTCAGGCGGCCGTCATCATCTCCCTGCTTTTTCTGGCCGTGGGCATGGCGAAACCAGGCTGGCTCCTTTTTTGGGTCGAAAAGCCCAAACGGATCTACCTGTTCATTCCGGGGATACTCTTGTTCATCGGCTGTTACTTCGCCTTCAGCATGAAAACAGGCACCCCCATGCCCATCGCCGCCATCCATGCGATGATCCTGGCCGATGCGCTGTTTTTGATCATTGGCATGATCAATCCCGCCTGGGTCTTCGGCAGCGAAAAACCGGACCGGCTCTGGGTATCGATCATTGCCGTACTCCTTTTCATGGGGCTGATGACCCTGCAGGGCATGTATTACGGCCCCAAAAACAAGCGTCAGGCATCCCCGACAGGTTCCTTGCGGCAGCAGTCCATGCCCGCCCCCACACCTGAACCGGAAGCCACGAAATGACCTTCCGCCCGCTGCCCCTCCTCATTTTGGCATTGGGGCTGAATGCCTGCTCCCTCGATCCAGTATTCGCCCCGGCGCCAACACCCCGATATCCTGCCACGACGGTACCACCGGTTCAGGCCACCCGCCCCCAGCCCCCGCCAACGCCCCCTTCTCCTGCCAGGCCCATGCCGGAAACCGAAACCTCACCCCGGCCAGCCCGGCCAAAACCGCCCTCCCCCGCGGTGGTCGCCCTGATGCAACAAGCAGAGCGCGACCGGGCCCGTGGCGATCTGGAACGCGCTGCTTCGAAACTGGAAAGGGGACTGAGGATTCAACCCCGCAACGCCGGACTTTGGTACCAACTGGCCAAAATCCGGCTTCAGCAGGAACAGCCAGGACTGGCGGAAGAACTGGCCAAAAAATCCCTGAGCCTCGCGGCCGGTCAAACAGACCTGATCCGGCGCAACTGGGGGTTGATCGCCAGAGCCAGACATCAGCGCGGAGATGTGGGCGGCGCCAGGGAAGCAAAGCGCCGGGCGGCCTCTCTTCATTGAATATCGAAGCGGGAAAACCATTGCCCCGCGCCGCCGGGTCCCGCCGGGTCGAAGTAGAGGGAACGCAGACAAAGATGACCGGCCGGCCCCAGCTCGGGGCCTGGCACCATGGTACGGAACGCCTCCCCGCCCATCAGCTGATGGGTCGTGGTTTGATACAAGCGATCGAGCAGGCCGGCGCGCACCACGGTGTCCAGCATGGAGGGCCCGGCGATCAGATAGATGCTGCGATAGCCCAGCTCACCCAGGATGGGAATCAATTTTCGCCCTTCCACCATCTGTCCTTTGCCGGCGAAAATCACTGGATACCCCTCCTTGCGCCACGCCTCCACCCTAACGGGATCGGCACCCTCTCCGGTGAAAATATAGACGGGCTGCCGATGCTCGCGAACCGAATCGGGGATGATGAAATCAAGACTGGCGCTGGCGATGGCAAGCGCCGGCTGCGGGGGCAATCCCTGCTCCCTGCGCCAGGCCACCAGGTCGGCTCCAGCCGGGTGGGCACCGATTTGCAGGATGTTTCCCAGCACACCTTCCGCCAGGGCGCGCAAATACCCCCCGTGGGTGATCAAACAATCCGCCTGGGCTTCCAGCTCGAGAAACAAACGAAAATCCGCCGGCGTGGTCAGGCTCTTCGGCAGGTAGGGCCTGCCCGTATGAACGTCTTCCAGGGCGATCCGGCCGTCTAGGCTGGCGAGAAAATTGGCATAGACGAAAGGCCGTCCCGCTTCCCCCAGACAGTGTAACCGATGTTCGAGATACAACCCTTTCAGGGACACTTCGGAATGCGGGGGAGGATAGAGACGAAAAATTTGTTTTTGCATACGCGCCAAGTGATAATTTAGGGTTTATGCTAGTCTCAAGCCGGAAGTAAGCCCGTCAACTAAGCAATCATAAAAATAACAAGGGATTCTCCATGGAAAAACCTTATATTCTCCACATGCTCACTACTGAAAAGAACCTGAGCCCTTTCGATGTCAACATGGCCCAGGATGCTGGCTGGCAAGTTACCATGCCTTATGTCCACGTAGATGCTGATGAAGTGAGGGCTCTCATCCAAGACGCGATCTTCTCCCGTGGACCCGCCGGCGTCAAGCGCACCGCCATCTTCATCGGCGGACGCGATCCCGAAATGGCGATCAAAATGCTTATCTCCGCTCAGGAAGCCATGTTCCCTCCCTTTGAAATTCCGGTATTGGCGGATCCTTCCGGTGCTTTCACCACAGCCGCCGCCATGGTAGCCGCTGCGGAGAAGAAACTGGACGAGAAATTTTCTCTGCAATTGCCGGGAAGGAATATCCTGATTCTGGCGGGTACGGGCCCTGTCGGACAAATCGCCGCCGTTCTATGTGCCAAGGCAGGCGCCAGAGTAACCATTTTTGGCCGCAGACAGGAAAAAGCCCGCCGCGTTGCCGATCTTTGCAATGTGTTTTTCGGTGAAGGCAAGCTTGACATTCGCGGCGAAGGCAACGATGCCCTGTCTGATCATCTACCAACCGCAGACGTGGTGTTTGCCACAGGAGCAGCCGGCATCCAGCTGCTCGACAAGGAACAAGTCGTCCTGGCCCGGCAACTCAAGATCGCTGTCGATGTCAATGCGGTTCCCCCATCAGGAATCGCCGGCATCGATAATTTTGCCAATGGCACCCCCATCGAGGGCTCCCCTTCCGGAGCGGTTGGTATAGGGGCACTGGCTATCGGTAACCTTAAATATAAAACTCATCACAGGTTGCTACGTCTGATGCGGGAAACCGATAAAGCGGTCTATCTCCATTACGACCAGGCTTTCACCACAGCCCGCGAAATCACCCTATCACCACGCTGATCACCTATACGAGGATATCTGCCCCATGACCACCCGCTCAGTCCTTCACATGCTCAGTCCGCGCCCCCAGGTCAGTCCTTTCGACATCAACATGGCGGTGGACGCGGGCTTCGACATGATCTTTCCCCACGCGAACGTGGAGCCCAATCAGGTCCACGGCCTGACCCAGGACATCATCTTTTCCCGCGGTCCGTCGGGGGTGAAAAAAACCGCCATCTTCATCGGTGGACGGGATATCGGGATCGCCCTGGACATGATGGAGACAATCCGGAAGGCCATGCAGCCCCCCTTCGAGGTCTCGGTCATCGCAGACCCATCCGGCGCGTTCACCACCGCCACCGCCCTGGTCGCCCTGGTGGAAAAACAGCTCAAGGAACATCACCACCTGGAATTGAAAGATACCCGCGCCATCGTCTTCGGCGGCACAGGTCCTGTGGGAATATCGACGGCCGTGATCGCCTCGCTGGCCGGTGCCGACGTGACCATCGTCGACCACTTGAGCCTGGACACGGCGATGCAGATCGCCGAAGAATACAATCGGCGCTGCGGCTGCAATATCAAAGGCACTTTCGCCAGTTCAGGCGCGAGCAAGGCGTGGTTGGTCGCCAGAACCGACATCATTTTCAACTGCACCAAAGCCGGAATCCAGGTCTTGGACGAGGAGATCCTGGAAACGGCGAAAAAGCTCAAGGTGGTCGGGGATGTCAACGCTGTCCCCCCCGCCGGTATCGAAGGGGTGAAATTCAAGGATTCGGGCGCACCGCTGCTCACCGCCCCCAACAGCCCGGGGGCCGTGAGCGTGGGTCCGCTGGCGGTCGGCAACATCAAGTACATGCTGCAAAACGCCATGCTGAAAGATCTGCTCCTGAAGGACAAACCCGTCTACTTCGACTTTCGGGAAGCCTTCACCCGGGCCCGCAAACTGGTCTGACGACCTCCCGAAAGCGCAGGGCTCGAGCCCTGCGCTTTCGGGCTTCATCCGTTCAAACGCCCCCGCAGCAGCGACCCCAACAGAATCGCGCCCACCAGCCCGATCAACGGCCAGTCACGCCAAAACACATAGGGCGTCACACCCCGCATGGGCAGGAAAGACGCAGTCAGCGAGGTGCGCACGAACAACGCCGCACTGGACACGATGCGGCCATCCGGCCCGATCACCGCCGTGACCCCGGTATTGGTCGCCCGCAGCAGATAGCGGCCGGTCTCGAGCGCCCGCATTCTGGCCATCTGCGCATGCTGATGGGGCGCTGCGGTATCGCCGAACCAGGCATCGTTGGTCACGTTGACGATGTAAGCCGCCTCGGGCATTCCCAACAATACGTCCCGGGAAAAGGTATCTTCATAACAAATCGTCGCCCGCAGTGGATAACCTGCCGCCACCAGCAAGGGTTGATCATCCAGCCCGGGCGTGAAGTCCCCCAGGGGAATTTCCAGCAGATCCAGCACGAACCCCAGCACGCTACGCAGGGGCAGATACTCGCCAAAAGGCAAAAGATGCCGCTTGTAATACTGACCGGGCATCTTTCCCAGACTGATCAGGGCATTGTAATAGCGCCCGTCGGGCTCCTTGACGGGTATCCCGAGCAGTAGATCGGTGCCCCGGGCGAGGGCTTCCCGCTGCAACGGCAAGAGCAGGCTGTCGCGGACCTGATGATAAAAGGCAGGTACCGCGGTTTCCGGCCAGACGATCAGATCCGCCCCCCAGTTGCGGCGCGTCATTTCCAGATAGGTGGCGAGGATCTGGCGGCGGGTTTCAGGGCGCCATTTCATCTCCTGGGGAATGTTGCCCTGTAACAACACCACCTTGAGGGAGGGGCCTGCGGGGCCGGTCCATTCCACCGTCTTCAGAGCGGCCCCCAACGACCAAATCACAACGGCCAACCCCACCCAGACACCGGCCGAGCGCCGTTCCCGCCACACATGGGCCAGGATCGCGGCGGTGAGCACAATCAGCCATCCGGCGCCGTAACTTCCAAACAAGGGGACGAAACCCGCCAACGGGGTATCGGTCTGGCTGTAGCCGATCTGCAGCCAGGGAAAACCATTCAACACCCAACCCCGAAGCCCCTCCAGGGCGATCCAGATGGAGGGAGGCAGAAGAACCCTTTGCCAGGAAGCCGCTCTCCGGTCCAGGGCCCTGCGCGTCAACCACCCGCCGATCGCCGGGAAAAACGCCCAGGTGGCGTTGAAAAGCAAGGTCAGCCCCGCCGCGACCACAGGCGTGGCGCCGCCATATTGGTGCATGCTGAGATAAATCCACCAGACCCCGCACAGAAACTGCCCCAACCCGAAAGCGTAACCAACCGCAAACGCCCTTCGGGGAGATTCCAGCTTCTGCCATGAATGGAACAACCATGCAAGGGACAAGGGGGCGAGCCACGCCTGTCCATAAGGGGCGAAAGCCAGGATCGACGCCGCTCCCGCCGAAAATGCCGCCGCCAGCGCGGCAGCGAAAGGGTTAATCGTCACCGTTGAGCTGGGTCTCCGGCTGCAGCAACTTCACCTTCAAGAGATGGATCCGGCGTTTGTCGGCCCGCAGCACCTCGAACTCGAACCGGTCGAGCCGCACTTTTTCCCCTTTCCTGGGAACATGCCCCAGGGTATGGACGATGAGCCCGCCGATGGTGTCGAAATCTTCGTCGCTGAAATGGCTGTCGAAGTAATCGTTGAATTCCTCGATCGGCGTCACCGCCTTGACGGTATAGACCCGTTTGCTCCGACGGAAGATGAATTCCTCTTCCAGGTCATGCTCGTCGGCGATCTCGCCGACGATTTGTTCCAGGATATCCTCTATGGTCACCAACCCCGCCGCCGCTCCGTATTCGTCGATGACGATCGCCATGTGCTGGCGGCGCATCCGGAACTCACGCAACATCACGTTGAGACGCTTGCTTTCAGGGACGAACAACGCCTGGCGCATCACTTTCTTGACCGGTTGCTGCAATGCCTGCCGCAGGGCATAAGGCAGCAGATCCTTCGCCAACATGATCCCGACCACTTCGCTGCGGTCCTCGCCGACGACGGGAAAACGGGAATGGGCCGTTTCGATCACCAGCGGAAACACCTCTTCCAGAACCGAATCCTGATTCACCACCGCCATCTGCGCCCGGGGAACCATGATGTCGCGCACCCGTAGTTCAGACACCATCAGCACCCCTTCGATCATGGAAAGGGCATCGCGGTCGATGACATGACGCTTTTGCATGTCACGCAAGATCTCCATCAGATCCTGGCGATCTCTGGGTTCTCCGGTGAAAAACTGGCTAAGACGCTCCACCCAGCTACTGTCGCCGGTCTGTTGTTCGTTCATGATTGATTGTTTTCCTCGATCAGATAAGGATCCCGATATCCCAGTCCGGCCAGAATCCGGCGCTCCCGGGCTTCCATTCGCTCAGCTTCTTCAGAGGTCAAATGATCGTAACCGCGCAGGTGGAGCACGCCGTGGACAATCATGTGCGCCCAATGGGCCGCTTCCGGCTTCCCCTGCTCCGAGGCTTCTCTTCTGACCACCGGGGCACAGACCACCACGTCGCCCAGAAATCCCGGCGCGACCCCTTCAGGCGCTTCGAAAGGAAAACTCAAAACGTTGGTGGCTCCTTGGCGATGGCGATAACGAAGGTTGAGTTCGGCCATCTCCGCTTCATCCACCACACGCAGTGCCAGCTCCGCCTTCCGCCCTTCCAGAGCGGCCTCCGCCCACCGGACGAGCGAATCCCTGGCGGGGCAGGGGCCGTCGGATGCAAATTGAATATCGATGGCAGCCATCGCCTCAGGCTCCATCGCCTCCCTTCTGCCGCCGTTCGTGAGCCTCGTAAGCCGAAACGATACGCTGCACCAGGGGATGACGGACCACATCCCGGGCATCGAAGTAAGTGAAACTGATGCCCTCCACCCCTTTCAACACCTCGAGGACGTGCTTGAGCCCGGAAGGCCGGTCCCTGGGCAGGTCGACCTGGGTCACGTCTCCCGTGACCACGGCGGTCGACCCAAAGCCCACCCGGGTCAGAAACATCTTGATCTGTTCGGTGGTGGTGTTTTGCGCCTCATCCAGGATGATGAAAGAATCGTTGAGGGTACGGCCGCGCATGAACGCCAACGGCGCGACTTCGATGACATTACGTTCCATCAGCTTGCTCACCCGCTCGAACCCCAGCATCTCGAACAGGGCGTCGTACAAGGGCCGGAGATAGGGATCGACCTTCTGCGCCAGATCCCCGGGCAGAAATCCCAGGCGCTCGCCGGCTTCCACCGCCGGCCGGGTGAGAATCAGCCGCTTGACCGCCTCTTCCTCCAATGCCGCCACCGCGCAGGCGACCGCCAGATAAGTCTTGCCGGTGCCAGCCGGACCGATACCGAAATTGATGTCGTGGCTGAGGATATTCTTGAGGTAGCGCTGCTGATTGGTGCCGCGGGCCTTGATGACGGCCTTGCGGGTACGGATGGTGACCGGCGCGTCGGAATCGTCGTCCTCCGCCAGCAAGGCATCCATGCTGGCATCCTGCAAGGACAGATGCACATGTTCGGGGGTGATGGTTTCCGAGGTGGTGGCTTGGAAAAGATGATGCAGCAGACGGGAGGCGGCTTCCGCCGGCCGGCTCGATCCCATGATTCGAAAACGGTTGCCCCGATTGGCGATTTCCACCCCGAGACGCCTTTCGATCTGCTTCAGGTTTTCGTCATATTGCCCGCAGAGATTCGCCAGTCTGCCATTGTCCGCAGGCTCCAGAACAAGTTGGAGCGTGGTGGATGAATGTTGATCTATCAATGAATGGAATGTAAGCCCGACGGGGCTGGTTGAACACCTCTGGTCGCTGTTTGTTTCAGCATAACTTAGACCAGCCGGCCTCGCAAGGAGTTCGGCAGCGCCCCGGTAATGGCCACCGTGGCGAAGTGTCCTATCAGATTGGCGGGCCCCGTGAAATTGACCACCCTATTGTTCTCGGTGCGGCCACACAGTTCACGGGGATTTTTCCGGGAAGCCCCTTCCACCAGAATCCGCTGCTGGCTCCCCACCATCTGCCTGGATATTTCGGCCGCCTGGGACTGGATCAACCGTTGCAACGCGGCCAAACGCTCCTTTTTGACCGGCAGCGGCACATCGTCCCGCAACTCCGCGGCCGGGGTGCCCGGCCGGGGACTGTAGATGAAGCTGAAGGAATGGTCGAAGCCGATACGCTCGATCAGATCCATCGTCTGGGCGAAGTCCTCTTCGGTTTCACCGGGAAAACCGACGATGAAATCAGAAGACAGAGACAAACCGGGACGAACCCGGCGCAGCTTTTCTATCCGCTCCATATAATCGTCGCGGCCATATCCCCGCTTCATCGCCTTCAGAATCCTGTCGCTGCCGGACTGGACCGGCAGATGCAGATGATCCACCAACTCCGGCAGGGCGGCGAAGGCCTCGATCAGGTTGTCGTCGAACTCGGCGGGATGGGAAGTGGTAAAGCGGATCCGTTCTATCCCCTCAATGGCCGCCACTTCCAGCAGCAGCAGCGCCAGGTCCGCCTCGTCGCCTTCCCCGGTGTCGCCGCGATAGGCATTCACGTTCTGCCCCAACAGATTGACCTCTTTCACCCCCTGTTCGGCCAACCGTTCGATTTCGCCGATCACATCCGGCAACGGCCGACTGACTTCCGTACCACGGGTGTAAGGCACCACGCAGTAGGTGCAATATTTGCTGCATCCTTCCATCACGGAAACGAAGGCCTTTGGACCTTCTGCCCTCGGCTGCGGCAGATGGTCGAATTTCTCGATCTCCGGAAAAGAGATGTCCATGACCTGGCGGTCTTCCTTCCGCACCCGTTCGAGCAGTTCCGGCAACCGGTGGAGGGTCTGGGGGCCGAACACGATATCCACATAAGGGGCGCGTTGCTGGACCACCTCGCCTTCCTGACTCGCCACACAACCGCCGACACCGATGACCACCCCTTTCCGGCGCTGCTTCAAAGGGCGCCAACGGCCCAATTGGGAAAACACCTTTTCCTGGGCCTTCTCCCGCACCGAGCAGGTATTGAGCAGCAGCACATCGGCCTCTTCGGGATCATCGGTCAATTCCATCCCATGGGAGCGATGAAGCACGTCCCGCATCTTGTCGGAATCGTATTCGTTCATCTGGCAGCCGAATGTCTGGATATAGAGCTTTTGCGTCATAATGGAGAGGATCGAAGCCTTGTCATGGGCAGGTGATTATAACAGACACGCCTGACCACCGATTGCTTTCGAGAAAACACGGAGCACCCCATGCAAAGAATCCCCGAACCGGAGTTGATGGAAGAGCCAAGGCAGGCCCACAGCTATGCGGAAGCCGATTTCAGCGATGCCACCCGGCTTTTCATCGATCTCTTCGCAAACAACTTTCCCCGTCACCGGCCACGACGTGTCGTGGATCTCGGCTGTGGTCCGGGACAAATCACCATGGCTTTCGCCGCCGCTCATCCAGGCTCGCAGATCACCGGAATCGATGGATCGAGCACCATGCTCGAAATCGCGACTGAACGGTTGCGGCAACAATCCACTCTGACAAGGAGAGTCGAATGGTGGTTGACCCGACTGCCCAATTCGACAACACGGAGTTACGACACACTGATCAGCAACAGCCTTCTTCACCATCTTCATGAACCGCAAATTCTCTGGCGGCAGATCCAAAATTGGGGGGCATCGGGTGCCGCAGTGCTGGTGATGGACCTCTATCGCCCCTCATCAAAAGCCGAGGCGGCACGAATCGTCGAGCGTTACGCCGCCGACGCACCCGAAATCCTGCGGCGGGATTTCTTCAATTCCCTCTGCGCCGCCTTTACCCGGGAAGAAATACACCAACAGCTGGAAATATCGGGTTTGGCAGACTTTCAAGTGAAAGTCGTCAGCGACCGCCATCTGGCTGTGTGGGGAATTCTGAAATAGCACGGGCGCCGACTGGCGCCCGCTTCTTCCCTATCTGTCAAGGGCAGGTTCACTTCACGTAATCGAAGGTCTTGCCCGGCGTCGCCGGCAGGCGCGGCATGGATTGTTTCGGAAACTCGCCGGTCAAGGCATTCAAAAACGCCACGATGTCGTCGACTTGCTGATCCGACAGGTCACGGTTCAACTGCAACTTGGCCATCACCCGCACCGCCTCATCCAGCGTCTTCACGGCACCATTGTGGAAATAAGGGGCGGTCAGGGCGACGTTGCGCAAGGTCGGCACCTTGAACATATGCTTGTCGGCATCGCTCTTGGTGACTTCGTAACGCCCCAGATCTTCGGTGAAGTTGTATTTGCGCTCGAAGAAAGGATTGTCGAAAGTCGGGAATTTCTGGAACACGCCGGCGCCCTGACCCGTCTGGCCACTGAAGGCGGGGCCTGAATGACAACCCACACACCCCACCTCGGCGAAGGTGTTCATGCCGCGCACCTGTTGCTCGCTGAGCGCTTTCTTGTCACCTTTCACATAGCGGTCATAGGGACTGTTGGGAGTGATGAGGGTCCGCTCGTAGGCGGCAATGGCCTTGACGGCATTGTCCTCGCTGATCTCCGCCCCCTCTCCGAAGGCGTCCTTGAACAATTGCGGATATCCGGGAATCTGCTTCAAGCGGGCGACGACGTCGTCCCAGCTTTTCATCCCCATTTCGATGGGATTGGTCACCGGGCCCCTGGCCTGGTCTTCCAGACTGGCGGCGCGCCCATCCCAGAACTGGGTCGCGTTGAATGCCGAATTCCATACCGTCGGGGCGCTGCGACCACCCGTTTGCCCATGCACACCGGCGGCGAAGGGACGGTTGTCCTCGCCACCCGCCATCACGTTGTGACAGGAATTGCAAGACACCGTTCCGGTGGAAGAAAGACGGGGATCCAGATAGAGGATCTGCCCCAACCTGACCTTCGCTGGCGTCGTGGGATTGTCTGCAGGCTCGGGCGCTTTGTCGGGCAAAGCCTGCCATTCGACCGCCCCGGCCAGGGTCGTCACACCAGCCAGCGCGATTGCCGAAACCAGTGATTTCATTTTGAACATATTAGCCTCCTCGATAGTGTATCCAGCAAGTACGAACGATCTTGTTACTTGTCAATTCAGTCTTCGCACGAAGGCATATTGAAGCATAAGCATCGAAGTGGCCGCAATTTCCAGCGCACAAAAAAAACCCGCTCTGATATGAGCGGGTTTTTTCACATTCGACTGGAAAGGTATCAGGAACGCTCGAAGGTGTTGAGAATCTTCAACGCTTCCTTCAGCTTCTCCTCGGCGCCTGCCATATCACCACGCTTCGCCATGCCGTTGGCTACCCGAAGACGCTGCGACAAACGCTGCAAGCGGGCGCCATACTGGTCACCGGTGATTTCCTTGTTGACTTGGCGGGCTTCGTAGATCTTGGCTTTGAGAGCCTCCTGATCGGTTCCGGCGGCTGCGATTTCAATTGCCTCGGCCAGCAGCTTCTTGAGGTCGGAAATCGCCTGATTCACGCCTGCGGCCGTTTCCGCCGCAACGGCGGTGGTGGTGTAGGTGCCCAGCATCATTCCACCGGACACGGCGATCATGGTCGCGGTCACGACTGTTTTGATGGTTTTCTTCATGGTTGTACCCCCTCTTGTAGGTGTTTTTAATCGAGTCACCAATTATCTGATTTTTCAGCTTGACTCACTCTTGACGTAAGGTTCGCGTGCAATCACGCTTGGGCAATTCTATCACAATGCAGGGCACTGGGAACCTCAATGCTTGATCCATCGCAACTGGACACCCGGATCGCCCATGGAAGCACAAAATCCGGCGCAGACCCATAAATCGCCCACGGCGGCCAGTTCTCCATTGAGAAAAACCAGTGGCGTGCGTTTTCTCTCCCATGGCGGCATGCCGCGTTCCTGAAACAGTTTCTTCAAAGTGCGCCGTCCGCGGCGTCCTGGCAAAAAGCACTGCTCCCCCCCCTCCCTGTACCTGACCGTGATCCTGGCTCTGCGCCATTGTCCAGCATCAATCCCCGCTCCCTTCGCCTCGACGGCTTCCAAAATTCTCCCATCGGGCAAGGACAAGGGAGCCGTCCCGTTCCAGGTCACGCACCAGCCCGGATCCACCGGGCGAAACCGGGGCAGCGCGTACAACTTCCGGCGGTAGCGGCGCAACTCCACCCCCGCCCAGGCGATTCGAGGGTTTGCGTCCTCACGGGCGGGGATGACTTCGGTCAATATCCGCTCCAGCACCACGGCCGGCGGTGGCCGCCACCCCAGCTCCCTGAGCCAGGCCCTGAGCAGCCACCGTTGGGCCGGCAGACTGTGTTCGCTCAATGCCTGTAGATCGAGCCTGCCTTCCTCATCGCGCAAAGTGCGCAGCAGATCCCCTCCCCAAGCTGCCAAAAGCGCCTCCGATTCGGCACAATGGGTCGCCGACCGCGAAACAGTCCGGGCGGCAGCGGGCCAGCGCCGCCTGAGAAGCGGAAAAACATGATGCCGAAGATAATTCCGGTCGAAGTCGGCCGTCTGATTGCCGGGATCCTCGATCCAGGTCAGGCGATGCGCCCGGGCGTACTCGAGCAACAGCTGTCTTGGTATCTCCAGAAACGGGCGAAGCAGTTTGCCGGCGCCCAACACCGCCTCCACGCCCATGCCCGACAATCCAGCAGGTCCCGCCCCCCGCATCAACTGCAACATGACGGTTTCGGCCTGGTCATCCTGATGGTGTGCCAACAATACCGCTTCATCAGCCTGCAAAACGCTTTCGAAAGCCCGGTAGCGGGCCGTCCTGGCCGCTTCTTCGGGGCTTTCCCCCTTTTCCGGGCGGGCATCGACCGGGATGGACAGGAAAGGGAGATCGAGTCGCTCACAAACCGCGCGGCAGTGATCCCGCCATTTGGCGGAATCCGGGTGGAGACCATGATCGATGTGCAAGGCGGCAAATACCCCGCCTCTTTCGGATTTCAGCCGGGCACACAAATGCAACAGAACGTGGGAATCGACCCCGCCACTGTAGCCGATCCAGTAGCGGCTGGCGGGATAACTGTCGAGAAAACGTCGCAGCCTCCCGGGCAAGTCATTCATGCGGACTCTTCGGTGTACACTCCGTAGTCCATCAGGCGGCCATAACGCTCGTCCAGCAGGTTGGGCAGCGGAACCCGGGAAAGATGATCCAGATGACGCAGCAGCACTTCCTTGACGTTGGCCGCCGCCTGCTTTTTGTCCCGATGGGCGCCCCCCAGAGGTTCGGGGATGATTTCATCGATCAACCCAAGCTCCTCCAGACGCTGCGAGGTGATCCCCATGGCGTCGGCCGCCAGTTCGGCCTTGTCGGCGCTCTTCCACAGAATGGAAGCGCAACCTTCCGGCGAGATCACCGAATAGGTACTGTATTCCAGCATCAACAGCCGGTCGCCCACACCGATGGCCAGCGCGCCGCCCGAACCCCCTTCACCAATCACGGTGCAAATGACCGGCGTCTTGAGCTGAGCCATCACGAACAGATTGCGGGCGATGGCCTCGCTCTGCCCCCGCTCCTCGGCGTCGATGCCGGGATAGGCGCCGGGGGTGTCGATAAAGGTCAGGACAGGCAGGCGGAACCGTTCGGCCATCTGCATCAACCGCAAAGCCTTGCGGTACCCTTCCGGCCTCGGCATGCCGAAGTTGCGCCGGATCTTTTCCTTGGTGTCACGGCCTTTCTGATGCCCAATCACCATCACCGGCCGCCCCTCCAGCCGCGCCAACCCGCCGACGATGGCAGGGTCGTCGGCAAAGGCGCGGTCCCCATGCAGCTCGTGAAAATCGGTGAAGATCATCTGGATGTAATCGAGGGTGTAAGGTCTCAGGGGATGCCGCGACAACTGCGAGATCTGCCAGGCCGTCAGAGAGGAAAAGACCGATGCGGTCAATTTGCGGCTCTTCTCCTCAAGCCGGGCGATCTCCTCGGAAATATTGATCTCGTTGTCGAAACCGACCCGGCGCAATTCGTCGATCTTGGCTTCCAGTTCGGCGATCGGCTGCTCGAAATCCAGATAGTTCAGGCTGTTCTTCATGATGGATTGAAAGTTTCTTGAAAAAAGTTCTGCATCGCGAGCCAGGAGCGGCGATCGGCTACGGGATTGTAAACCGTGCCGAAACCCGGATCATTGGCTTTGGGGTTGGTGAAAGCGTGCATGGTGTGACCATAAACGTGAATCTGCCAATCGGCGCCCGCCGTCGTCAGCTCCGTTTCCAGCGCCACCACGTCTTCCACCGGCACCATCGGATCGTCATGACCATGCAACACCAGGACTTTGGCCATGATCCGCTTTCCCGCCGTGTTCCCCGGCGGCTTCAGCAAGCCGTGGAAGCTCACCACCCCCGCCAATTGCGCCCCGGTGCGCGCCAAATCGAGCACGCACAAACCGCCGAAACAGAACCCGATCGCAGCCACCTGTCCGTCGTCCACTTCGGGCTGACTCCTGATCGTCTCGAGGGCGAGAAGCATCCGTCGTTGCAACAGGGCCCGGTCCTCCAAAAACGGCTGCATCAGCCGGGCGTTCTCGTCGGGCCCTGAACCGATGCGGGCGTCACCGTACATATCGAGGGCGAACCCCACATAGCCCATTTGCGCCAGGGCCCTGGCCTTATCGCATACGAACGGCTCCCGCCCGCCCCACATGTGGGAAACCAGCACGCCGGGCCGGGAACCGGCCACCGCATCATCCCAGGCGAGAAACCCCACCAGCCGGGTGTCGCCATCGTAATACTCCACTTCCCTCGTTCGAACCGTCATCACCAACCCCTCAATCGCTTGAAAAACCTCGCGCCTGGTCAGGTCGCCTCCCGCAACATTTGATCCTGCAGATGTCGCAACAACCCCTCGCAGGCATCCTCGATCATGTCCAGCACCCGCTCGAAGCCGATCTCGCCTCCGTAATAGGGATCGGGAAGGTTTCGGGTTCCGAGATGGGGAGCATAGTCCAGCAGGTAATCCAGTTTGTGGCGGTGCTGGCTGGCGCAGGTGAAAACCAGGGTATCGTAATTGTGTTCATCCATCACCAGCACCAGATCGAACTCTTCGAAATCGCCCCGCTCCACCTGGCGGGCACGGAGCTTCCCCAGATCGATTCCCCGTTCACCGGCAACGCGGACCGCCCTCGGATCCGGCGACTTGCCCACATGATAGGCATGCGTTCCGGCCGAGTCGATCAACACCCGGTCCGCCAGGCCGTGCTGCTCCAGCAATTTCTGGAACACGCCTTCCGCCATGGGTGAACGGCAAATATTTCCCATGCATACGAACAAGATCCGAATCATCTCAGCCCTCTCTGTGTACCTGAACCGAATCGCCCTGCAGCAACCGCTCCACGCGGGCAAGATCCTCCGGCGTATCGACGCCCGCTTCCGGAGCATGGGCCACGGTGACGACGATGATGCGTTCACCGTGCCATAGAATACGCAATTGTTCAAGCGATTCCAGCGCTTCCAGGGGGGAGGCGGGCCACCCCACATAGCGGTGCAACAAACCCACCCGATAGGCATAAACGCCTATGTGGCGCCAATAATGCCCTTCCACCGCTTGGGGGCGCTCCCGGGCGAAGCCATCGCGATGCCATGGAATCGGAGCCCGGCTGAAATACAACGCATAATCGGCGTGATCGAGCACCACTTTGACGGCATGAGGATTGAAAACCTCCTCTTCCTCGGCGGGCGCGGCCAAAGTGGCCACGGCGGCATCCTCATGCCCGCCCAGAGATTGCGCCAGGCACCTGACGAGACCGGGGGAAAGCAAGGGTTCGTCGCCTTGCCAGTTCACCACGATTTCATCCTCACCCCAATCCAACCGCTCGGCCACCTCCTGGATCCTCTCGGTGCCACTGCCATGTCCGGCCGATGTCATCAGGGCCTTCACCCCGGATCGTTCCGCCACCTGGGCGATACGCTCGTCGTCGGTGGCGACGACCACATCGGCCGCCCCCGCCTTGAGGGCCTGGAGGCATACATGCGCGATCATGGGTTTGCCCGCCAGGGGCAGAAGTGGCTTCCCAGGCAATCTCGACGAGGCATGGCGCGCCGGTATGACGATTTTGAAAGGCGTCATTTCAATCGATCGTATTCATCAAGGGAAAGTTTGCGCGCCTCTTCCTCCAGCATCACAGGAATATCGTCGCGGATCGGAAAGGCCAGCCTGTCGGCCTTGCAAAGCAATTCCTGCGCCTCTTTGTCGTAGATGAGCCTGCCCTTGCAAACGGGGCAAACCAGAATTTCAAGCAGCTTGTTGTCCATTACAAATGCACCGTGAAAATTACCATGAATGATCCGGCCTCCACCTTGCGAAAGGCGGGGTTTCGTCCCTTTTCTCCTTGCGGCGGCTTCGGGACGGGCGTGCCCTCTTGCCTCCGAACGTCACTCCGCCTCCGCCCGGGTCGCGAAGGAAGCATGCTTGAGACCCAGACGGCGTGCGGCATCCAGCACCCGGATCACCGACTGATGAGGGGCGCGTTTGTCCGCCGAGATGACCACGACTCTGCGAGCGCCTGCTTTCAAGGCGTCGCTCATGGCCTTTTGCAAGGTTTCCAGCCGGGTGTTCACCAACTCATGAGCGCCTATGTAATACTTGCCCGAAGCATCGATGACGATTTCCAGCGGCTTGGATTCATTGGCCTTTTCTCCTTTCGCCTCGGGTAACTCGATCTTCAGTTCCGCCTCGCGCTCGAAAGTGGTCGTGACCATGAAGAAAATCAGCAGCAGAAACACCACATCGATCATGGGCGTCATACTGAGCTCCACCCGCTCGCGGCGCTGGCGACGGAAGTTCATGAGGCCGCCTCCTCTCCACCTTGCTCGCTGTGCATGATTTCTATCAGCCGCAGCGCCTCGTTTTCCATTTTCAGGACCAGATCCAACACTTTGGACTGAAAATACCGGTGGAAGATCAGGGTGGGGATGGCCACCGACAGGCCCGCGGCCGTGGTGATCAACGCCTCAGAGATACCGCCCGCCAGCACCTGTGGATCCCCCACCCCCGATGAGGTGATGGCGGAAAACACCTTGATCATGCCAAACACGGTTCCCAGAAGGCCCAGCAAAGGACTGATGGAGGCGATCGTTCCCAGAATATCCAGAAACCGCTCCAGCTCGTGAACCACCTGCCGTCCCACGTCTTCGATGGCTTCCTTCATCACCTCCCGGCCATATTGATAATTGACCAGGCCGGCCGCCAGAATCGCCCCCAGGGGGGAGCTGGTCTGCAACTGGCGAAGGCGGGCCGAATCGAGCTGATTGTTCCGATACAGTCCCCAGACCTGGGCGACGAGGTGGGGCGGTATAATCCGCTTGCCGCGCAGGCTCCAGAAGCGCTCACAGATAATGGCGGTCGACACCACCGAACACGCCAATATCGGCCACATCAGCCAGCCACCGGCTTTGATGATCTCTAACACCCCTCACTCCACTACGATGAAACGGTCATTGTACCCCAAGTCGCGGAATGACCGCCCGGATACGACACAGGGCCCGCATCGGGGGCGGACCCTGTGCCGTATCGAAACGCAGTTTCAACGAGAACATATCACAACAAAAGATCGAAAATTTCCGTCGCCTTGTCCCAATGGAGCGTCTGCGGATTCTTCAACGCCGGATCGATGATCTTGAACGTTTTCGCCAGAGCATAGGCCAGTCCGCCCACCAGCTCGGGCAGATTCGCCTCCACTTCGTCGCCATAATCCAGCGGCAAGGTGGGCAGAGTCGCCAGCTGATCGAGGATCGGTTGCAACTCGAGGGCGAGATCGAGCTTGCGGAACTGATGGATACTTTCCTGCAAGCCCTTGGTGACCGGAAGATCGTGCAACTGAATCACATCGCGTCCATTGGCCTTGGCTTTTGCGACCCCGATCAGCAACAAGTCGTGCAATTTCTGGTTCAAGAATTCGGACATCCGTTTCAAGTCCGATTTATCCACATCCAGCGAGGCCGCTTCGCGAAAAAAACGTTCAAACTGGCTGATTCCCATGATACTCATCATTTTCTCCTTAGTTGATGTCGTTCCCGAACCGAGTCGGTACCACAGATATGTGGGGACTTCCTCCAGTTTTCTCAAGACCGCCGATGAACGCCGCCGGCGCAACACCTATCGGTTCACTTTTCCGGGGGCCGGGAAGGATCCGCCGGGCCGGAATTCTTCCGTGAATGCAGGCCCGGCGAGGCCCCTGACAGATGACGGAACCCTGCATGAGGGCACCATTACAGGAATAGATTTGTCATAATATGTTGGGCAAGCCTTTTTGTCACCCGCCAAAGACGGATAATGCGATCGCGCCCTTTGGCGGGCCCATCACCAGGAACGTGCTTCACAATCAGAAACGAAACTCCATAACTTCAACCCACAAATGACAACTCCAAAACCACTGATCGGCGTCATCATGGGTTCCAGATCCGACTGGGATACCATGCATCATGCCACCGATATGCTGGAACAACTGGCGATCCCGTTCGAGGTCAAAGTGGTCTCCGCCCACCGCACGCCGGACCTGTTGTTCTCCTATGCCGAAACCGCCAAAGAAAGAGGGCTTGAAACCATCATTGCCGGTGCCGGCGGCGCCGCCCACCTCCCCGGAATGGTCGCCGCCAAGACCAGCCTGCCCGTTCTGGGAGTGCCGGTCCAATCCCGCGCCCTCAACGGACTGGATTCGCTTCTTTCCATCGTCCAGATGCCGGCAGGCATTCCAGTGGCGACACTGGCCATCGGCAAGGCGGGGGCCGTCAATGCGGCGTTGCTGGCCGCCGCCATCTTGGCCAACAAATACCCGGAAATCGCCGGCGCCCTGGAGACCTACCGCCACCGTCAGACCGAATCGGTGCTCGCTCACCCGGACCCCAGGGAGGATCAGTGATGAAAATCGGCATCATCGGCGGCGGCCAGCTGGCCCGCATGCTCATTCTGGCAGGATACCCACTGGGGCTGGACTTCACCGTTCTCGATCCGGCCCCCGACGCCTGCGCGGCCCCCTTGTGCGATCACCTTTGCGCCCCCTACGACGATCCCGCCGCACTCGCCCGCCTGGCCGAAGAATGCGAGGTGATCACCTACGAATTCGAGAACGTCTCTCTGGAAGCCCTGGAGAAACTGGCCGGAAAGTGCGCCATCTATCCGCCCTTGAAGGCACTGGCTGAAAGCCGGGACCGGTTGCGGGAAAAAACCCTGTTCCAGAGCCTGGAAATCCCGACCACCCGGTTCCTGGCCATCGACCGCTTCGAGGAACTCGAAACCGCGCCCCGGATACTGGGGTGGCCATTCCTGCTCAAAACCAGGCGGTTCGGCTACGATGGCAAGGGCCAGCATTTGATCCGTCACCGCCAGGATATGGAAACCGCATGGCAAGCCCTGCAGGGACAACCTCTTATCGGCGAGAGTTTCATTCCCTTTCAGCGCGAGGTCTCCATCATAGGCGTGCGCAACCGGCAGGGCGACATCGCCTTTTACCCCCTGAGCGAAAATGTTCACAAGCAGGGCATCCTCCATATTTCACGCAGCAGAGCCGGGGATTCCCAGACGGAAACAGCCCGGGCGCTCGCCCGAAGGTTGATGGAACATCTCGACTATGTAGGCGTCCTGGCC
The DNA here is from genome assembly GCA_026981855.1 of Methylothermaceae bacterium. Classification (GTDB taxonomy): domain Bacteria; phylum Pseudomonadota; class Gammaproteobacteria; order Methylococcales; family Methylothermaceae; genus Methylohalobius. The sequence goes on from JALSIB010000037.1 coordinate 137,716, forward strand.
CTGGAGATGTTCGAACTCAACGGACGCCTGCTCGCCAACGAAATGGCGCCCAGGGTCCACAATTCCGGCCACTGGACCATCGAAGGGGCCGAAACCAGCCAGTTCGAAAATCACCTGCGGGCGATTCTGGGCCTCCCCCTGGGAGAGACGAAGGCACTGCAGCACACGGCCATGGTCAACTTCATCGGCGTCCTGCCGGAACCGGCCGATGTGCTGGAACAGCCCGGAGCCCATCTGCACATCTACGGCAAGGCCGAACGCCCGGGACGCAAGGTGGGTCACGCGACCGTCCGGGCGCCCGACAGCAAAACCCTGGAAATACGGCTTCACCAGCTCCTGGCCCTGTTACCCTGAATTCACCGGAGACCCTTCCATGGCCGAACTCGAAATCAACCGGTTGCCCGGACCCGAACCCTCACCCGCCCTGTCGCCGCCTCCCCCCCCCTGGTACCGCTCCAGACGGTTGCGGATATTCGCTCTGGTGTTCACCGTCACCCTGGTCGTGGGCCTGCTGGTGGTCTTCCTCCGCCCCCCCATCTATCAGGCAAGCGCTTCCCTGCTGACCAAGGCTCCCAAGGCCGCGGACCAGGCGGATACGCTCATCGATCCCAACCACCCCCTGCCCCTCCCCGTCGACCCCCAGCACGTGGCCATCCAGCGGGTATTGCTCACCGCCCAGCCCTTACTGGTCGAGACCCTGCACCGGCTGGAACCGGAAGGCTTGTTGCCCCAGGGCATCACACCGGCGGAAGTCAAATCGATGTTGAGTGTGGAGCCGGTACCGGACACCAACCTGGTGGCCCTGCGGGCGGAAGGAAGCGAACAGGAACTGCTCGCCCCCCTGGTCAATACCTGGATCGACGTCTACATGGAAAACCGCATCAGGCAGATCCAGCAATCCACCGGCGCCACCCTCGAGGCCCTCCATGCCCAGCTCACTGAGCTGGAGAGCAGAATCGCCCGGAAACGCCGCCAACTGGAAGCTTTCCGGCAACGCTACGATATCGCTTCCCTCGAGCGCAGTGAAAACGACGTTCTGGCCCGCCTCAAGGGGCTGAACGACTCCCTCAACGCCGCCAGCGAAGAAGCGGTCAAAGCCAAAGCCAGACTGGAAGCCATCCGGCAAGCCATCGCCGAAGGGAAACCGGTGGTTCCCGAAAGCGATGAAAGAGTCTTGGCGGTACTGGTGGAACAGGCCCAGAGGCTCCGCGAACAACTGACGGAGATGAAGCAACGGTTTACCCCCGACTATATTCGCCTCAATCCCCAATACCGGAAGATCCCAAAGCAATTGAAGGAAGTCGAGGCGAAGATCGCCACCTTGACGGGAAACGGAAAAAAGGTCGTCCTGACCACGGCCGAGCGGGAATACGCCAGCGCCAGACAGGCAGTGGAGGAAATCCGCCGGCAGTTGAACGAACAAAAACGGCTGGCAACCGAATTCAGTGCCCGCTTCTCCGAACACGAGGCGATGGTCAAGGAACTGGAACAAATGGAAGAAAACCAGCGCGAACTGCAAAACCGCATCACCCGCCTGGAAGTCAAGCAAAATGAAGACTATCCCCAGGTGGAAGTGGTGGAACGCGCATACTTCCCGGAACATCCCGTCCGCCCTCATTATTGGCGCGACGCCTTATGGGTACTGACAGGCGCGCTCGGCCTGGGGTTGTTCTCGGTCTGGCTGGCGGAGTTTCTGACCCGGCGGGAAAAACCGGCGCCGGAAACCCGTCTGACCTTGTCCGGGGTGCATGTCTACGCCAATCCCCAAGGACAAGAAATGTTGGAGCAGGCCGCCCCCGGTCAGGCGATCCTGGAAAACCAGGCGCCGGTCCGGGCGCTGGAAAGCCACCCGCCCCAGGAGTTGAGCCGCGGGGAGATCGATCAGCTGCTGGACAAGGCGGATCTGCGGGGCCGGCAGACCATCGCCCTGTTACTGAGTGGATTGACAGCCGACGAAATCTGCCGTCTCGACACCACCCACTTCGACCTCAAAGCCAACGTTTTCTTCGCCCCGCCCCCCCATCAGCGCAAACTTCCCCTGGCCCCCCGGTTGAAGACCTGGCTCGAAACGAGCGGCGGCGCTCCCCTCACCCCGACCGACGAAGAGGAAATGGCCAAAAGCATCTACCTGACAGCCGTCGAGGCGGACCTGCCCCACCCGGAAAGCGTATCGCCCGCGGCGCTGCGCCACACTTACCTGCTCTATTTGTTGCGTCAGGGAATCAAGCTCGCGGAACTGGAAAAGGTCGCAGGCCCTGTTCCACTGGAAAACCTGTCTCATTACCGGCAACACATCCCCAAAGACGTCGATCCCTCCACTGCGACGGTGCATTTGATTCACCCTTGCCTGCAACCCTGACATGAACGAAACGGTGACCCCTTCCCCCCGAAGGTACGACTGGCGTGTCATCGTCCACCTGGCCCTGCGGCACAAACGCCGGCTCTGGCTGGCACAATTGATCGCCCTGCTGGCGGCGCTCGCCGCAGTCCCCGTTCCCCTGTTGATTCCGACCCTGGTGGACGAAGTGCTGCTGCACCACCCGGGACCGGTCACCGCTTTCATCGATCTCTGGCTCCCAGACGGGTGGCTGCCGCCCCCATGGCGGGGACCGGTATGGTACATCGTGGTGGTGCTGATGGCCTCGGTTTTGCTGCGTCTCACCGCCCTGGTCTTCAACGTCTGGCAGACCCGCCAGTTCACGGAAATCTCCAAGGACGTGATCTTCCGCCTTCGGTCCTCGCTGCTGCGGCGCCTGGAACGGATCTCCATGGCCGAATACGAATCCCTGGGCAGCGGCACCGTGGTCACCCACTTGGTGACCGATCTGGACACGCTGGACAATTTCCTCGGGGTCACCATCAGCCGTTCCCTGATCGCCCTGTTGACCATCCTCGGCACCGCCGCCATCCTGCTATGGATACATTGGCCCCTGGCATTGTTCATTCTCTGTCTCAACCCCCTGGTGATCTATTTCACCAAAGCCCTGGGAAAGCGGGTCAAGCAACTCAAGAAACAGGAAAACTCGGCCCTCGAAGTCTTCCAGCAGGCGTTGACCGAAACGCTGGACGCCATCCAGCAGATTCGCGCCAGCAACCGCGAACGCTATTACTTCCACCGGCTCGTGGATCACGCGGCCGAGGTCAGAACCCATGCCACCCACTACACCTGGAAGAGCGATGCACTGAGCCGTTTGAGTTTCGTGGTGTTTCTCCACGGGGTGGATCTTTTCCGCGCCACCGCCATGGGCATGGTGCTGTTTTCCGATCTGACGATCGGGCAGATGCTGGCGGTATTCGGCTACCTTTGGTTCATGATGTCACCGATCCAGGAATTGCTGGGCATTCAGTATGCCTTTTACAGCGCCCAGGCGGCCCTCACCCGCATCAACCGGCTGCTGGATCTGAAACAGGAACCCCGTTATCCCCACCTGGCCAACCCCTTCAAGGGCCGGCGTAGCGTCGGCGTGGCGGTGGAAAATCTGCACTTCAGCTATGGCAACCGCGAAAACCACGAAGTCCTCAAGGGCGTGAGTCTCGACATCGAGGCAGGGGAAAAAATCGCCCTGGTCGGTGCCAGCGGCGGTGGCAAATCCACCCTGGTGCAGGTACTGATCGGCCTTTATACCCCTTCTTCGGGCATGGTCTATTACGACGGGGTGCCCATCGACCGAATCGGCATGGACGTGGTGCGCGAACATGTGGTCACGGTGCTGCAACACCCGGTCCTTTTCAACGACACCATTCGCGCCAACCTCACCCTGGGCCGGGAGCTGTCCCCCTCTTCGCTCTGGCGCGCCCTGGAAATCGCCCAGATCGCCGATACGGTGGCCTCGCTTCCCCAGGGGCTGGATACCGTCATCGGCCGCTCCGGGATGCGGCTTTCGGGCGGCCAGAGGCAGCGCCTGGCCATCGCCCGAATGATTCTGACAGATCCCAGCGTGGTGATCCTGGACGAAGCCACCTCGGCCCTGGACACGGAAACCGAGCAACGGCTGCATGCCGCCTTGGCGGGGTTTCTGCGGCAACGCACCACCCTGATCGTGGCCCACCGTCTCAGTGCGGTGAAACAAGCCGACCGGGTCGTGGTTTTCGAGGATGGGCGAATCTGCGAACAGGGCGGACACGACGACCTCATCGCCTTGGGCGGCCTCTATGCTAAACTCTATGGCGAACGTCAGCAGGCGCTGATGTGACCCCCTCCGACACCTGACCGGCCAGGCGCCGGCGCTTTTCCGTCCGTCCGAACGCTTCGAATGACAAGGCACCGATGAGCGACCCCGTTTCTTCCCGATACGACCTTCACGCCCATTCCACGGCCTCGGACGGCAGGCTCGACCCCGGCGATCTGGTTCGCCGCGCGGCCTGTAACCGGGTCGAATATCTGGCGCTGACGGACCACGACACCGTCGGCGGCATCCGGGCGGCGAGGGATGCCGCGCGCCGAAGCGGCATCCGGCTGGTTGCCGGCGTGGAAATTTCGGTCACCTGGAACAAGAAATGCTTCCATATCCTCGGGCTGGGCATCGACCCGGCCAACGAAACGCTCCTGAGCGGGTTGGCGGGGCTGCAACGCATACGCCGGGAGCGGGCCCGGCAGATATCGGACAAGCTCGAAAAGCACGGCATCCACGGCGCCCTGACAGCTGCCCGGAAAATGGCGGGAGCCGGCATGATCACCCGCACCCACTTTGCCCGCTTCCTGGTTGCCGAAGGCCACGCCACGTCGGTTTCCGAAGTGTTCGATCGCTATCTGGTGAGAGGAAAGCCCGGCCACGTGGCCACCCGATGGGCCGGCCTGGAGGAGGCCCTGAGCTGGATCCGGGCGGCGGGAGGGCTGGCCGTCCTGGCCCATCCCCTGCGTTACCGGCTGACCGCCAGCTGGCTGCGCAGATTCCTCACCGCCTTCCAATCTGCCGGCGGAACCGGAATCGAGATCGTCTGCGGCAACAGCACGCCCCAACAGATCGCCACCTGTGCCGATTATGCCCGCCGCTACCGGCTTTCGGGATCGGTGGGATCGGACTTTCACGACCCGGATTTCCCCTGGATCGACCTCGGCAGGCTTCCTCCCCTGCCCGCCGGCGTCACGCCGGTATGGGAGCACCTGGAGACATCTTGACCATGGGACAGGAAATCGCCCGGATCGAATTCTCCCCCGAGGATTTCGCCCGTTTCCGGCACAAAGTGACAGAGGAGACGGAAAGGCTCGTTCAGTTGGAAAAACAAGGCGCCTTGTCCGCACGCCCCCCCACCGGGGGGTTCGAAATCGAAGCCTGGCTGGTGGACCAGGACATGCGGCCGGCCCCGCTCAACGAAAGATATTTCGAACTGCTGGCCGACCCGCTGGCATCAGCCGAGCTGGCACGCTTCAACATTGAACTGAACAACCTGCCCAGACGGCTCAAAGACGATGCCCTGCGGCGCTTCCATCACGATCTGGAAGCCATCTGGCGCCACGCCAGCCAGACGGCCCGGCGCCTGGACATTCATCTGCTGATGATCGGCATTCTCCCCACCTTGCGCCAGAGCGACCTGACCCCGGCCAACATGTCCCCCCTGAACCGCTATCACGCCCTCAACGAACAGATCCTCCGATTGCGCGGTCAACCGCTGCAGCTGGAAATCACCGGAAACGAGCATCTGGCGTGCCTTCACGACGACGTGATGCTGGAATCCGCCGCCACCTCGTTCCAGATTCACCTCCAGGCTCCCCTGGACAGGGCGGTCGCGTTCTACAATGCCTCAATCGTGGCCTCGGCCGCCACTGTGGCGGCCGGCGCCAATTCGCCCTATCTGTTCGGCCGGGATCTGTGGGCCGAAACCCGTATTCCGGTATTCGAACAATCCATCGCCATCGGTGGCTACGGGGACGCCATCCACGGCCCTCTGCAAAGGGTCGGCTTCGGCAGCCGCTATGTCACCCGGCGCATGACGGAAGTGTTCGAAGAGAACCTGGCCCACTTCCCTCCCCTTTTGCCGATCCTCTTCGAGGAGGACACAGACAGCTTCCCCCACCTGCGCCTCCATAATGGCACCATCTGGCGTTGGAACCGCCCCCTGGTGGGCTTCGATGAAGACGGCAAACCCCATTTCAGAATCGAACACCGGGTGCTTCCCGCAGGCCCCACGGTCACAGACATGATCGCCAACGCCGCCCTCTACTATGGGCTGGCCGAATCCCTGAGCCATGATCCCTGCCGGCTTCCCTTCGCCCAGGCCCGTGACAACTTCTATCTGGCCACCAGGCATGGCTGGGATGCACACGTCATCTGGCTGGACGAGCGGCGCTGGCGGTTACGCCGGCTGCTCCTGGAGGAGTTGATCCCCCTGGCCCGGGAAGGATTGCGACGGCTTGGAATCTGCCACCGTGACAGCGAGTTCTATCTCGATATCATTCGCCAACGGGTAAGCGGCGACCAGAACGGCAGCCAGTGGCAACGCCGTTTCGTCGCCACCCACGGCAAGGACTTCATCCGCCTGACGCGGACCTATCTGGATCTGCAACAACAAGGAAAACCGGTTCACACATGGCCGATCTGAAACTGCATCGACTCGATCACGTACCCGAACGGCTGCTCGACATCGACGCCCTCGACCTCCACACCCTGCTGCCGGGGCCAACCTTGCTCCACCTGGAAGGACGGGATCCACACCCCTTGTTCGTTTCCGTCCTGCTTCACGGCAACGAGATCACCGGCCTCCTCGCCATCCAGAGACTGTTGAAAAAATACCAACGGCACGCCCTCCCGAGATCACTCAGCGTCTTCTTCGGCAACATCGATGCGGCACGCGCCGGACTGCGGCGCCTCGGCGGACAACCCGACTACAACCGCATCTGGCCCGGTACCGACCACCCCCCGTGCCCGGAAACCCGATTGATGCAGCAGGTGTGGTCGATCATGCGCGACAAAGGGGTCCGGATGAGCATCGACATCCACAACAATACCGGACGCAATCCTCTATACGGCTGTATCAACCGGCTCGACCCCCGTTTCCTCAATCTGGCGGCCCTGTTTGGGCGCCTGGTGGTCTATTTCCTCAGGCCCAGAGGCGTTCAGTCCATGGCCTTCGCCCGGCTGTGCCCCGCGGTGACCCTGGAATGCGGCAAGCCCGGCGTCTCCCAGGGTGTCGATCGCGCCAGTGATTTCATCGACACCTGCCTGCACCTGGAGGCCATACCCGACCGCCTGCCTGGAAAAGGCGGCATCGACCTGTTTCATACCGTCGCCCAAATCAAGATCCGCGAAGGGTGCAGCTTCAGTTTCAGCGAATCGACCGCCGATTTGCTGTTTCGCGGCGACCTCGATCATCTCAACTTCACCGAGCTGCCCCCGGGTATTTCCCTTGGCGAAGTCCATACGGACGCGCTGCCTTTGATCGCGCTCGACGACGAGGGTCGGGACGTCACCGACCGCTACTTCGAGGTCCGGGAAGGAAAGTTGTGGCTCAAGCAAAAAGTGATGCCATCGATGCTCACCCTCGACGAACGCATCATCCGCCAGGACTGCCTCTGTTATCTGATGGAACGGCTGGATGAAACCAATCCCCTGGGAGAAAATCCCTGACACAGCCGGAGGAAAGCGAAGGAATGTGGACTCAAGTCTCGCCGCTTCCTGCCGATAAGGGAGCAGGGCCGGGCCATGTTCACCAGATAGCGATGCAGATTCGTTCGACATCCATCATTCCCCACCCCCCGGTGACGGGGCGCGGCACCGAGCGGCCGCAAACCCACCGGCCGGCGGGGCAAAAAGACACATCCGGCAAAAATGCTTCTGTGTCCAATGCGCTGAATCTGGATCAGAGCCAGCTTCGGCAGGTGGAGAAACTCAGACAACGCGACCGCGAGGTCCGCAATCACGAAATGGCCCACCTGGCCGCCGCCGGCGCCTACGCCTTGGGCGGCCCCACCTTCGAATATCAGAAAGGTCCCGATGGACAACGTTACGCCATCGGCGGCCACGTCAACATCGACACCTCCCCGGTTCCCGGCGATCCCGAAGCCACCCTGCGCAAAGCCGAAACCATCCGCCGCGCCGCCCTCGCCCCCGGCGATCCTTCCCCCCAGGACCGCAGCGTCGCAGCCGCGGCCTCCGCCATGGCCATCAAGGCACAAATCGAAATACAGCAACGGCCGGATCAAAACGCCTCCGGGTCCGCAAGAAACCGGTCACAGGATCCCGAAACCGCATCGGATCGCTACCGTGCCGGCCTCGACGACGAATCCTCCGCTCAAAAGCTGGATCTTTTGGCATAGCCTGAAAATCTCCGCCGCGGCGTCATTCATTTTACAATGTAGCCGGCCGAGGCATACGGGCCGAAAGCGGAAAGACGGACTCCCCCAAACCTTCGAATTTCAAGGCTTTCATGAACAAGCGACGCTGGCACTTCTGGATCGATCGGGGCGGCACCTTCACCGATATCGTCGCCCGACGTCCCGACGGCACCTTGATCACCCACAAACTGCTCTCGGTCGATCCGGGACGATATGACGACGCGGTGCTGCACGGTATCCGCAAGCTCCTGGGACTGCCGGAAAAAGCCGTGATTCCCCAAGAGCGGGCGGCCGCCATCCGGATGGGCACCACCGTCGGCACCAACGCCTTGCTGGAACGCAAGGGGGAACCAACCGCCCTGATGATCACCAAAGGATTCGGCGATGCCCTGGAAATCGGCTATCAAAACCGCCCCGACATTTTCGCCCTCGCTATCGAAAAGCCCTCGCCCTTGTATCAACGTGTGATCGAGGTCGATGAGCGTATCGATTTTCAGGGCAATGTACTCAGGGAGCCGGATCTGGAACGGGTGCGCCGGGATCTGGAAGCCGCGCTCTCGGCCGGCATCGGCGCCCTCGCCATCGTCCTGGTCCACGGTTACCGCCACCCCCGCCACGAAGTGGTCCTGGAAAAACTGGCGCGGGAGGTCGGTTTCTCCCAGGTTTCGGTCTCCCATCGGGTCAGCCCGCTGATTCGACTGGTCGCCCGGGGAGACACGACGGTGCTGGACGCCTATCTCTCCCCCTGCCTCAACCGTTACAGCCGCAGGTTGCGGCGAGGGCTGGAGGCCGGGCTCCCCTTGTGGTTCATGCAGTCCCACGGCGGGCTGACGAAGGCGGAATGCTTCAGCGGCAAGGACAGCATTCTCTCCGGGCCCGCCGGCGGTCTGGTGGCGGCGGTGAAGATCGGCCAGCAGGCCGGCGAAAACCGGCTCATCACCTTCGACATGGGCGGCACTTCCACTGATGTGGCCCATTATGCGGGCGAACTGGAAAGGCGGTTTGAAACCGAGATCTCGGGGGTCAGGCTTCAAACGCCGATGCTCGATATCCACACCGTCGCCGCGGGCGGCGGCTCGATCCTGCGCTTCGACGCCGGCCGCTTCCAAGTCGGCCCGCAGTCCGCCGGGGCCGACCCCGGCCCCATGAGCTACCGCCGCGGCGGCCCCTTGACGGTGACCGATGCCAACCTGATGTTGGGAAGGATTCAGCCCGCCTTTTTCCCTGCCCTGTTCGGGCCCGATGGCGACCTACCCCTGGACCGGGACCGCGTCATGCAAGCCTTCACCCGTCTGGCGGCAGAAATCCGGTCCGCAACGGGACGGAAGCTGACGGCCGAAGCCGTGGCGGAAGGATTCATGGCGGTGGCGGTGGAAAACATGGCGGCGGCCATCAAGCGCATCTCGATTCAACGCGGCCATGAACTGTCCCGTTACACCCTGTGCTGTTTCGGCGCCGCCGGCGGCCAGCTGGCGTGCAAGGTGGCCGAAAGCCTGGGAATCGGGAAGATTCTGCTCCATCCTTACGCCGGCGTGCTGTCGGCCTACGGCATGGGGCTGGCCGACATCCGCCGGATAGAGGAGCGGTCGCTGGACTCGCCCCTGTCCGAATCCTCGCCGGAAACGCTGGAAAAGCACTTCAATCAGCTGGAGCGGCGCGTCGTCGGTCAACTGACCAAGCAGGGCATCGACAAGGACTCTATCCTGATCGAGCGCCGCCTCCATCTTCGTTACCGAGGCACCGACACCACATTGGCGGTTTCCTTCGCCGGTCACGACGCGATGCGGGCTGAATTCGAGCGACGCCACCACCAACGATTCGGCTTCATCGACAGCGACAAGCCGTTGATGATCGAGGTACTGGTCGTGGAAGGCGTCGGCCCGGGAGACCGGCAACCCCATGATCTTCTCCCACCGGCCACCCAAAAGCCGCTCAGGCGGGCGACGGTGAGCTGTCACTTCTCCGGCCGAAGGATCCAGACCCCTTTGTATCACCGCCAGGATCTCAAGCCCGGCCACCAGGTAGCCGGTCCCGCCTTGATCATCGAACCGACTTCCACCACCGTCATCGATCCCGGCTGGAGAGGCGAAATCGATCGTCACGGCCATTTGCTGCTTCATCGCCCTCAAGTCCGGGAAGATCAAACGCTGACTGCAAACAGGCCAAAAAGCCCCGATCCGAAATCCGGCGCGCCCGACAGCCGGCCGGACCCGATCAAGCTGGAAATCTTCCACCGCCAGTTTCAGTCGGTGGCCGAACAGATGGGCTATACCCTGCAAAATACGGCTCATTCGGTCAATATCAAGGAACGTCTGGATTATTCCTGCGCCTTGTTCGACGCCCGGGGCGATCTGGTGGCCAATGCACCGCACATCCCCGTACACTTGGGTTCCATGGGCGAAAGCGTGAAGTCGTTGTTGATGCGGGTAGCCATGCGGCCCGGTGAAACCTGGCTCACCAACTCCCCTTATCATGGCGGCACCCATTTGCCCGACATCACCGTGGTCACCCCGGTGTTCGACCCCTCCGGCGAGCGGCTCCTGTTCCTTCTGGCATCGCGCGGCCATCACGCCGATGTCGGAGGCTCGACGCCGGGCTCCATGCCACCCGACAGCCGGCATATAAACGAGGAGGGCGTCTGGCATGCGGGGCTCAGAATCGTGGCCGGGGGGCGTTTTCTCGAAAGGGAAATACGGGCATGGCTGACCTCCGGACCTTTGCCCGTCCGCAATCCCGACCAGAACCTGGCCGATATCAAGGCACAAATCGCCGCCAATGAAAGAGGGATGAAAGCGTTGCGGCGGATGATGGCCCACTGGGGCAGTGAAACCGTCTTCGCTTACATGGGCCACATCCAGGAAAATGCCGCCCGGGCGGTGAGACAGGTCTTCGGCCGGCTGGCCGGTGGCCGATTCCGGCTGCCCCTGGACAACGGCGCCGAAATCGTCGTCAGGGTGGACATCGACGCCGCCCACGGCAAGGCCGTGATCGATTTCACCGGCACCTCGAACCAGCAGGCGAACAACTTCAACGCCCCGGCGGCGGTGTGCAAAGCTGCCGTCCTGTATGTTTTCCGTACCTTGGTGGGCGACGAGATCCCCCTCAACGCCGGCTGCCTGGCGCCCTTGGAGATCCTCATCCCGGAAGGATCGATGCTGAATCCGGCATTTCCCGCCCCCGTGGTGGCGGGTAACGTGGAAACCTCCCAGCACATCGTCGACGCCCTCTATGGCGCCCTGGGGGTGATGGCGGCCTCCCAGGGCAGCATGAACAACCTCACCTTCGGCGATGCCCGGCATCAGTATTACGAAACGCTGTGCGGGGGCGCCGGCGCGGGGCCGGGCTTCGACGGCGCGGACGCCGTCCACACCCACATGACCAATTCCCGCATCACCGACGTGGAGGTGTTGGAGATGCGCCTGCCGGTGAGAATCGAGGCCTTCGCCATCCGGAAAGGCAGTGGCGGGACGGGCCGTCATCGAGGCGGGGACGGGGTCGTGCGGGGAATCCGTTTCCTGGAACCGATGACCGCGGCGATGCTCTCCAGCCACCGGATCCATCCACCCTTTGGCCTGGCCGGCGGCGGAAACGGCAAGACGGGCGACAACCTTCTGATTCGGAAAACGGGGGAAAGCGTGAAATTACCCGGCTGCTTCCGTATCCGGATCGAAGCCGGAGACATCCTCCAGATCGAAACCCCGGGCGGTGGCGGATTCGGACCGGAATGATGTATTTCGACGTAAAAAAACGGTTTGTCAGGAAAGAAGTTGGTCGGGGTGACTGGATTTGAACCAGCGACTTCCGCCTCCCGAAGACGGCGCTCTACCAAGCTGAGCTACACCCCGAGGGAATGGACTAGTAGGATCTTTGTATGGAAAATTCCGCCAGCGCCATCATGGCATCCTTGAACCGGGAATCTGCGACACCTTCCAAAGCCTCGACGGCCTTGCCGGCTTCCTCTCTGGCGCGGCGCTCAGTGTAAGCGATCGCGTCGGTGGATTCAACGATTTTGTAAACCTCGGCAAAAGCTTCCCGATCCCCTTCCTCGATACTCTTGCGAATCACTTCCGCCTGCTCGGGCGATCCGTGCCGCATCGCATGGATCAAGGGCAAGGTCGGCTTGCCCTCGGCCAGATCGTCCCCCAGGTTCTTTCCCAGTTGATCGGGATCGGCCTTATAGTCCAGGGCGTCATCGATCAACTGAAAGGCGGCGCCCAGGTGCATGCCATAACTGGCCAGGTCGTCCTCCATCTGCCGGCCGCTTCCCGCCACCACCGCGGCCAGCTGGGTCGAAGCGCTGAACAGCACCGCGGTCTTGCGCCAGATGACCTCCAGGTATTTCTCCTCGGTGGTGGCCGGATTGTTGACATTGAGCAGTTGCAACACCTCGCCCTCGGCAATCGCGGTGGTGGTTCTGGCCATCACTTCCATGACCCGCATGCTCTGCAATCGCACCATCATCTCGAAGGCGGTGGAGTAGAGGTAATCGCCCACCAGGACACTGGCGGCATTGCCCCATACGGCGTTGGCGGTATCCTGCCCGCGTCTCAGATCGGATTCGTCCACCACATCGTCGTGCAGCAAGGTGGCGGTATGGATGAATTCGATCACCGCAGCCAGGGTGATGTGATGATCCCCCTGGTATCCCAGGGCGTTGGCGGCCAGAAGATGGAGCAAAGGCCGCAACCGCTTGCCCCCGCTATTGACGATGTAACGGCCAATCTGGTTGATCAGCAGCACGTCCGAACTGAGTTCGGCCAGGATGAGCTGATCGACCATCCGGACCTGGTCGGACACCAGATCCCGGATCTGCTCGAACCCTTGGGCAGGATCTTGTTCTGGAGATTGATACACCGTCACCGTCATGGACGCAAAGCTGTCATCACAGGATTACAAACAGACGAATGATACAACACTGACTTGAAGTTGACCAACAGAAATGTTGAATGTATCATTGCGGGTTTACGTTGGAAAGATTCGACGGGTACGAAGGGAGCACACAGCGATGTACGCGGTTATTCAGACAGGCGGAAAACAATATCGGGTCGGCGAAGGCGACAAGCTGAAGATCGAAAAGCTCGCCGCCACCGAAGGCGACACGGTGGAATTCGATAAGGTTCTCATGGTTCGCTCCGGCGAAGGCATCAAGACCGGCCAACCTTACGTGGAAGGCAGCAAAGTCACGGCCCGGGTGATCGCCCACGGACGCCACAAGAAAATCAACATCCTCAAATTCAAGCGGCGCAAACACCATATGAAGCGCCAGGGACACCGTCAGTATTATACTGAAGTCGAAATCACCGGCATTTCCTGAAAAGGCGGAGGAATCATTCATGGCACACAAAAAAGCGGGCGGCAGCAGCAGAAACGGCCGCGACTCGGTTTCCAAGCGCTTGGGCGTGAAACGTTTCGGCGGCCAGACGGTCAAAGCGGGGAACATCATCGTGCGTCAGCGCGGCACCCATTTCCACCCCGGTGAGAACGTGGGTTGCGGCAAGGATTACACCCTCTTTGCGCTCAAGGACGGACAGGTGGTATTCCAGGTGAAAGGGCCGAAGAAACGCAAATTCGTCAGCATCGTCCCCGCATGACGATCGATTTCCCTATCGGAAGCACTCCAGGCCCTGTCAACGACAGGGCTTTTTTCGTATTGAACCCATGAAATTCGTAGACGAGGCAGAAATCAAAGTCGAGGCGGGAGACGGCGGCAACGGCTGCGTCAGCTTCCGGCGGGAAAAATACATCCCCAAAGGCGGCCCCGACGGCGGCGACGGTGGAGATGGCGGCGATGTCTATCTGGTCGCCACCGAAAGCCTCAACACCCTGGCGGATTTCCGCACCCAGCGCATCTTCCGGGCCGGCCGCGGAGAGAACGGCATGGGCCGCCAGATGACCGGCAAGCGCGGCCAGGACTGCCAAATCCAGGTCCCCGTCGGAACATTGATCTACGACGCCGACACGGGGGAATTGATCGGCGACCTGACCGGTCACGGTCAGCGCCTCCTCGTAGCCAAGGGAGGACGCCGCGGACTGGGAAACGTCCACTTCAAGAGCAGCACCAACAGAACCCCCCGCCAATCGACCCCGGGCACCCCGGGCGACCAGCGTCGCTTGAAACTGGAATTGAAGTTGCTTGCCGACGTGGGGCTGCTCGGGCTGCCCAATGCCGGCAAATCCAGCCTGATACGCCACCTCTCGTCGGCCCGCCCCCGGGTGGCGGATTACCCCTTCACCACCTTGCACCCCAATCTGGGCGTGGTGAAAGTGGACCCCATGCGCAGCTTCGTCGTTGCCGACATTCCGGGCATCATTGAGGGCGCCGCGGAAGGCGCGGGACTGGGAAACCGGTTTCTCAAGCACCTTGCCCGCACGCGGCTGCTTTTGCATCTGGTCGATATCGCTCCCGCCGATGGCCACGATCCCGCAGAAGACATACGCCAGATTCAGTCGGAGATCGCCCGCTGGAGCGATGAGCTGGCCTCGAAACCGTGCTGGCTGGTCCCCAACAAAATCGACCTGGTTCCACGGGAAGAGGCCGAAACCCGGTGCGCCAGACTGATTGAACGCCTGGAATGGGAAGGACCGGTTTTTCCCGTTTCCGCCGTCAGCGGCGAAGGAACCCGGGAACTCGCCCAAGCCATCATGAACTTCCTGGAGGAACAAGATGCGCAGCAGGGACGCATTCAGGAATGCCGGTAAGATCATCATCAAGATCGGCAGCTCCCTTCTCACCCGGGGCGGGCGGGGACTCGATCACCAGGCGCTGGGTCAGTGGGCCGACCAGATCGCCAGGCTGTGGGACCGGGGACAGGAAACCCTGCTGGTTTCTTCCGGCGCGGTCGCCGAAGGCGTGGCCCGGCTCGGCTGGAAGACCCGACCGCAGAACCTGAACGAACTACAGGCGGCCGCCGCCGTTGGCCAGGCGGGCCTGATCCAGGCCTACGAATCCCACTTTCAGCGCCATGGGCGACGCACCGCCCAGGTCTTGCTGACCCACGAGGACATGCGTCACCGTCAGCGCTACCTCAACGCCCGCAGCACCCTCGCCACCCTGCTTCGCCACGGTGTGATCCCCATCGTCAACGAGAACGACACAGTCGTCATCGACGAAATCCGTTTTGGTGACAACGATACCCTGGGCGCACTGGTAGCCAATCTGATCGAGGCCGATCTTCTGATCATTCTTACCGACCAGCCGGGACTGTACGAACGAGACCCTTCTCTCGACCCGACAGCCAAGCTGATCTCCGAGGCCAGTGTCCGCGACCCCCGCCTGGATCGGGCCGCAGGAGGCAGCCGCAGCGGCCTGGGGCGAGGTGGCATGGCCACCAAGATTCGGGCCGCCCGCCTCGCGGCCCGCTCGGGAACGGGAACCGTAATCGTGGGCGGCAACGAAAACAATGTCATCTTCCGGCTTCTCCAGGGAGAATCCTTGGGGACTTTCCTGATTCCCGACACCGAGCCGCTGGATGCCCGCAAGCGATGGCTGATGGGGCATTCCCGCATCGATGGAAGAATCGTATTGGACGCAGGCGCGGTCAAAGCCATCACCGAGAAAGGAACCAGCCTGCTGCCGGTGGGTGTCAAGGCCGTGGAGGGAAATTTTCAACGCGGGGACGTGGTCGCCTGCCTCAACGAGCATGGCAACGAGATCGCCCGCGGCTTGATCAACTACAGCGCCGACGAGGCGCGCAAGATTCATGGCAGGCCCAGCACGGCGATCTCGGGAATATTAGGGTATGTGGATGAACCCGAACTCATCCACCGGGACAACCTGGTATTGATTTGACGACAGAAACATTCTCCGCAGGGCGTACCCTGCGGTGAACGCTCAGGAAGCCGATTGGACCAATGCCTTGATACGGGCGTTGAGGCGGCTTTTCTTCCGGGCAGCGTTGTTCCTGTGAAGGATTCCTTTGTTGACCATCGAATCGATGACCGGGACAGCCTTGCCATAAGCTTCCCTGGCGGTTTCCACATCGCCTGCTTCCACTGCCTTGAGCACTCTTTTCACAAAAGTCCGCATACGGCTGCGGTGCGCCTTGTTGCGAAGATAGCGCTTCTCCATCTGGCGCGCACGTTTCTTTGCAGATGCGATATTAGCCAACTTGTTCCCCTTTGGACCGTTACAAATAAAACTTGGTATTATTGTCCCCAGCCGCGCTTTTGTCAAACCGGGACCGGAACTGGCGTCTCCCCATTTTTTCACCTGATTCCCGCCAACAAGCCACCGGATTCGTTGAAAAGGTCGTCAATGGGAGGGTCAGTGATGCCAGGAGCGGGGTGTCGCCGCCACCAGTGGTAAAAGATG
>JALSIB010000038.1 GCA_026981855.1 Methylothermaceae bacterium
ATGCTGGCAACCGTCAGCTGGTTCTGATCGACGCTCCGCTGATCCCGGTCTTCATGTAAGGCTGGGGCCGCAAGCGCGGTCACAGACAGACAATAACAACAAAGATCCAAAGCTTAAAGCCCCCTCTTAGAGGGGGCTTTTTTAATTGCATGAAAAACAAAAAAGAAATGGATACCATCCATCACTTCTGTCGGATGGGTCCGGGAAGGTTCCGTCAACGGCCGGGGAAGGCTCCGCCGGGCCTGAATTCACGGACGAATTTCGGTCCGGCGGAGCCTTCCCAGACCCCGAAAAAGTAAACCGATAGGTGCTGAGGGAATCCAAGCGGCAGGTGTCATTTCGAAGAACCCAGGCGAAAAATCAGAAACACCCATACGATTTGGAGGGAGGATAAGGTTCTCTATTTACGGACGAAATGACAACTAACCAGCAATACCTGCGGAAACGATCATGGCGAAATATCGCTTTCTTCTTTATCAAAATCCTGCCAATGATGTGCGACGACGGCCAGGTAGACCAGCAAAACGACTACCGGGAACCACAAAAGAAGCGTCGAGCGACCGGGTTCGATGGGAAACCACAGGACGCCGGCGATTTTGACCAGCCATGCTGCAACGAAGAGATAGACTCCCCATTTGCGCATC
This sequence comes from Methylothermaceae bacterium, assembly GCA_026981855.1. Lineage (GTDB taxonomy): Bacteria > Pseudomonadota > Gammaproteobacteria > Methylococcales > Methylothermaceae > Methylohalobius. The sequence continues at coordinate 645 of JALSIB010000038.1, forward strand.
TGCCAAAGACCATAACAGGATACCAGCACCAGGCTGTTGCTGACGAACCACAAGAGGGCGTAGCTGCCGGGTGTGACGAACAATGCGTAGACGGCATTGATGAACTTAGGCAGAGTCATGACCACAATGGCAAAGCAAAGAAGAAATATGGATCTTGGTCTCATAGGCTTGTTTCTCCTGATGTGTTTATTAAAAGATCGGGCCGGTTTTCCGCCCCTGAACTAAAATTATTGCAAGGGCTTGGGAGCCAACGACTGCCCTATCAACTGATATACGGACTTGAATAGCGTACCAATGGGCGGGAGTTTGGAGCGATGGAGAAATGAACTGTGAAATCCATTCCTGTCTCGCAGATACGTCGGATGATTCCCCTCCATTTGTTGCCGCAGAAGGATTTTAAACAATTATGTAGGGATTTGGTCATAAAAGAGATCGAGGCCGGGAGATACTTGTTTGCGCGGGGAGATCAGGACTCGGCCTGGATATATTTATTGGAAGGAACGGTGGTGCTGGAAACCGATGGCATCGTGATGGAGCAAATTGAAGGTGGGACAGAGGCGGCGAGGTTTCCATTGGCACATCAAGTACCTCGAAAAGTTTCCGGCCGCGCCTTGACGAAGTTGCGTTATATTCGTATTGATCAGCAAACGTTGGAACCTATGGAACAACATCAGGAAAAGACCGAAACGATTTTCGAAAAGGAAAAAACAGGCAGGGCGGACGATTGGATGGGGAGGCTTTTCAAGCTGCCGATATTCCAGCAACTGCCTGCAAGCAATTTGCAAAGGATTCTGCAGCGTTTCGAAGAAGTCGAAGTGTCTTCGGGGACGCGGATCATTGAGCAGGGAGAGGAGGCGGACTGCGTTTATGTGCTGTCCGCCGGAAGATGCATGGCCACACGGAGGCCCCGCCCCCATGCCAAAGAATTCAAATTGGGAGAAATTCAGCCAGGGGATCTGTTTGGAGAGGACGCACTGATTTCAGGTTTGACCAGGGCGGTGTCGGTGACCATGGAAAGTGATGGGGTCGTCCAACGTTTGAGCAAGGAGGATTTCATCGAGCTCGTCGTCAATCCGGTGTTGACAAAAATCAGCCTGGAAACTGCGATGCGTGAAGTGGAGCAAGGATCCCTCTGGCTTGACGTTCGTGATCCCGACACATATCAAGCGAGACATTTCGAAGGCAGTCTCAATCTACCCTTTTTTTCCCTGCGTATGCAATTGGGTACCTTGGACCGTAAACGGCGCTATATCGTCCTATGTGAACGGGGCAACTTGTCTTCGGCTGCGGCTTTCCTATTATTGCGCTATGGCTTTGAAGCTTCTGTGTTGGAGGGCGGATTGGCCCGGGTTCCGGAAAAATGTTTCCAAGGGGGCGGGGGGCTGGAGCAGGCTCAAAAGCGAGAACGCCACGAGGCGGAAGCGGTCGTTACCTATTCCGAAGAAGATGGGGCGGTTCAGCTTGAGAATCTATCCCAATCCTCAGGGACTGGGTCCGATCGGGCAGGGGAAGAATCTCCCGCCGTAGTTCAAGAAGTCCCCCAGGCGCCGGCAAGCGCTTCTGTTCCTATCGGTATGGACGGGCTGAACCAGTTCGAGGCGGAAAATCAGGAACTGGCTGCCCGGATTTGTTCGCTCGAGGCTCGGCTTATGGAAGTGGGCGAGGTGCGGAGAGTCGAGGGACAATTGAAAAGCCAGCTCGAGTCAGCCAATGCTGAAAAAAAACGATTGGAAGAACAAGTCATTGCTTTGGGGAAGCGGGTAAGCGAACTGGAGTCGGTGATCGAGCAATATGTCGAGGCGGCTCAATATCATGCGGCCGATGAAGGAGACATTGTGCAGTCGCTCCGTACCGAACTGAAAATGGTGAGGGAACAGGCGGAATCGGATGTTGAGGCCATGCGCAGGGAGCTGGCTGGTGCCAAAGAAGAATGCGAGCGTCTCCAGGCGGAGCTGGTGAGGCAGAAGGATGAACAGCCTCCTCACGGCGTAGGTGCTTTTCTTCCGCCGGAATTGCAGCCTGTGGATCCTCAGCAGTTACCCCTGTTCGACGAGTCTGGGGAAGGGGGTGATGGTAAGCCGCAGGGAGGGGCGGTGATGCAGGGCGTGCTGTGGTGTCTGGTTGGTGTCCTTGCGAGCTTTTCTCTGCTGGGTATTGGAATACAGACCGAGGCTGGCAAACGGTGGATGCTGGGGTGGGTGCAGACGGGGGCCGGTCCGGATCGTCAATCCTCCAGCCAGCCTTCAACGCCGGTTGCTGCTGCGGTCACGGAAATAGAAAATCAGGAGGATATATTCGCCGAGGATCCAGGGGAGGCTGTCTTGGAGGAGGCGCCGGTTACCGGCGATATGCCTGAAACCTCTTCCGAGGTGGGGCAAGGGGAAGACTTATTCGCTGAATGAAAGCTCCCGCGGTGAAAACCGCGGGAATCTATTCATTTGATTTTGGCTTCCTTGAAAAGCACGTGCTTGCGCACGACAGGATCGTATTTCTTGAATTCAAGCTTGTCTGGCGTGGTGCGCTTGTTCTTGGTGGTCGTATAGTAGTAACCCGTTCCGGCACTGGATACCATTTTGATTTTTTCCCGCATGGTGGAGTCTCCCTCTTAGATCTTGATGCCACGTTGGCGCATATCGGCAAGCACGGCGTCGATGCCTTTCTTGTCGATGATTCTCATGCCTTTGCTGGAAACGCGCAGCTTGACCCAGCGGTTTTCGCTTTCCACCCAGAACTTGTGATTGTGAAGATTGGGCAAAAAACGCCGCTTGGTTTTGTTGTTGGCATGGGAAACATTGTTGCCGGTGAGTGGGCGCTTGCCCGTGACTTGACACACTCTGGACATGTTCGTAAACCCTTGTACCGATAAATCCAAACCGATAATTCTAACCTAAATACAGAGGGTGGGCAAAAAAGGATGGTAGTATTTCCTCTTGGGGATCAATATCCAATGAGAAATCGTTAAGGATGTGGAATGGAAATGAAGCCGAAGCAAACCGCTGACATCGAGCTTGGGATCGTGATGGACCCGATAGCATCGATCAATATCAAAAAAGACAGCAGTTTCGCCATGTTGCTGGAGGCGCAGTCCCGAGGGTGGAAGCTTTGGTACATGGAGCTTGGGGATCTTTATTTAAGGGATGGCCGTACCTTTGCGCGGATGAAATCCCTGCGGGTGAAAAGGGATGAAAAGGACTGGTACCGTTTTGGGGAAATGGCGCAACGGCCACTGGATGATCTGGCCATCGTCCTGATGCGGAAAGATCCCCCGTTCGATCAGGAATACATCTATGCCACCTATTTGCTCGAATGCGCCGAACAGCGGGGCGCTCTGGTGATCAACAAGCCCCGCAGCCTTCGTGACGCCAATGAGAAACTGTTTACCGCATGGTTCCCCCAGTGCTGCGCCCCCACTCTGGTGGCGAGGGCACCAGATCAATTCCGCGATTTTCTCCGTGAGCAGGGCCGGATCATTCTCAAACCCCTCGATGGAATGGGCGGGGCGTCGATCTTCTATCTGCAGCCAGACGACCCCAATGTCAGTGTCATCCTGGAAACCATGACGGCCCATGGCAGCCGTTTCGTCATGGCTCAGAGATATTTGCCGGAGATCCGGGAAGGGGACAAGCGCATCCTGATGATCAACGGAGAACCCATTCCTTATGCCTTAGCACGGATTCCCGCGCCAGGAGAGTTGCGTGGCAATCTGGCCGCCGGGGGAAGGGCCGAGGGTCGACCGTTGACGGAGCGGGATTTGTGGCTTTGCCGGCAAGTGGGTGGGGAATTGCGTCGCCGCGGGTTGGTGTTTGCGGGGATCGACGTGATAGGAGACTATCTGACCGAGATCAATGTCACCAGTCCCACATGCATTCAGGAATTGGATAAACTATTCGGATTGAATATCAGCGCCAGGCTGATGAACGAGATTGAAGGTCTGTTGCAGCGATGATGTCGCAAACTTTTGGCAATACCTCCGACCGGATGTTGGTGGCGCTGCTGGGGGCGCTGGCCCTGCATGCCGCATTGATCTTCGGGGTGGGGTTCAGTTTGCCGAAACCCGCCAGGCATTTCTCCCCTCCCATCGACATCGAGCTGATCCAGAGCGACCACAGCAGGCGTCCGGACAAGGCCGACTATCTGGCTCCAAACGACAGTGAAGGCGGCGTGCCCGAACAGCGGGAAACGAAGCCTGAACCAATACCGGCCGCCGCCAAACGGCCGGCCGTGTCTCCCAGGCACAAACCCACACCGAAGGTCGGGCGTCGCCCCAAACAACAGGAACACAAACGGATCCTGACTCAGGACAGCGCAAGCGAACAGGTGGAAAATCAGGTGTCAGAACTCAAGCCACAGCCGCGCCTCGATCCCAGGCTGCTGGCGCGGCAGATCGCCGATCTGGGCGTGATGCCCAGGAAAGACCTGCGCTTCAGCCACGAGCGCGTCACCCATATCCACCGGATTCGTGCCCATAAATATGTGGCGGCCGCCTATGAAAGGGCCTGGCAGGAGAAGGTCGAGCGCATAGGCAATTTGAATTATCCCGATGAGGCCCGGAGGAAAGGGTTGAAGGGACGCTTGCTGATCAGCGTCTATGTGGCCAAGGATGGAACGGTCAGGAAGATCAAACTTCACCGCTCTTCCGGTTACCGCGTGCTCGACGATGCGGCGGTCCGGATCGTCAGGCTGGCGGCACCCTTTGCGGCCTTTCCCAAGGAACTGGCGGCGCAAACGGACGTGTTGGTGATCACCCGAACCTGGAATTTCTACAATGATGCCGGTTTGGCCATGGGCCGCTAAAGGAAACCTGGAAAATGATACAACAGCGAGAAAACCTCCTCACAGGTCAGTTCCTCATCGCGATGCCGGCGCTCGAGGATCCCAACTTTGCCCAAACAGTGACCTACCTTTGTCAACACAGCAGCGAAGGCGCGCTCGGTATCATCATCTCCCGGCCTCTGGAGATGCGCCTGGCGGAGATCCTGGAGTCGATGGAAATCGAGCTGAAAGACGAAAAAGCGGGTGATATCCCGGTTTTCTGGGGTGGGCCGGTACAGCCCGAACGTGGATTCGTCATCCACCGCCCGGTGGGAGATTGGCAGGGTACCCTGGCGGTGAGCGACGACATCGGGCTGACCACTTCCCGGGACATTCTGGAGGCGATCGCTCAGGGCAGGGGGCCGGAGAAGTTACTGATCTCCCTGGGGTACGCCGGCTGGGGGGCGGGACAGTTGGAGCGTGAGATCCTGGAGAATGCCTGGCTCAATGGCCCGGCTTCGGAAGAGATCTTGTTCGACCTGCCAGCTCCCAGGCGCTGGAAGGCGGCCGCGGCGCTCATGGGGGTGGATCTCGATCTGATGTCTTCCCAGGCTGGCCATGGATAACATGGACACCTACCTGGGTTTCGACTTCGGCAGCAAGAAGATCGGCGTGGCCGTGGGACAGCGGATCACCCGCACCGCCTCCCCGCTGGAAACCATCCGCTCGGAAAAGAAAACCGTCCGCTGGCAAGCCATCGACCGCCTCGTGGCGGCCTGGCGGCCGGCGGCGCTGATCGTGGGAATCGCCGTCCAGGAAGACGGCAGTGACAATCCGGTGACACCGTTGATGCGCAAATTCTGCCGCCAGCTTGAAGCCCGCTACCGCTTGCCGGTTCATACCGTGGACGAACGACTGACCAGCATGGAATCGCGGCGCTTGTTGTTCGACGAGCTGAAGCTGCGGGCGCGGGATGTCCACGCCTATAACGATCAGGTCGCCGCCAGACTGATTCTGCAAAGCTGGCTCGACGAACAGGAGGGCAGGGGATGAAGACAGCGATCGCCGAATTGGATGTGGATGCCTTGTTGGCGTCCCTGGGTGAGTGCCTGAAACGGCAAATGGTGGCACGAAAGCTGCGAGATCCCTTGCTGGTGGGGATTCATACCGGGGGAGTGTGGATCGCCGAAATCCTCCAGCAACGTCTCGGGATTGCGGGGCCGATCGGGCAGCTCAACATATCGTTCTATCGGGATGACTTTTCCCGTCTCGGCATGCACCCGGAAGTCCGGCCGAGCCGGCTGCCAAGCACCGAGGACCGGGATGTGATATTGATCGACGACGTGCTTTATACCGGGCGTACCATTCGTGCCGCCCTCAATGAATTGTTCGATTATGGCCGCCCCCGGCAAGTCGTCCTCGGGGTGCTGATCGAGCGCAACGGGCGCGAACTGCCCATTCAGGCCGATTGCAGTGGTGCCAGGATCGACCTGGCTTCCGGACAACGGATCAAGCTGACCGGCCCCACCCCCTTGAGACTGGAACTGCACACTGTAAAGAACGGATGATACCTGTCAGGGATCTGCAACTGGACGAGCAAGGCCGCTTGCGTCATTTTCTCACTATCGATGGCCTGGGGGCGGAGTGGTTGCGGCGGATCATGGATACCGCCGAAACCTTCGCCAGCGTGGGCGAGCGGCAGGTCAAGAAGGTTCCGCTGCTGCGGGGCAAAACTGTCGTCAACCTGTTCTTCGAAACCAGTACCCGTACCCGCACCACTTTCGAACTGGCCGCCAAAAGACTTTCGGCCGACGTGCTCAACATCAACGTCGCCGTTTCCGCCACGGCCAAGGGCGAGACCCTGCTCGACACGATACGCAATCTGGAGGCCATGAGCGTCGATATGTTCGTGGTGCGCCACGCCGACAGCGGGGCGGCCCATTTCATCGCCCGCCATGTGGCGCCCCATGTCAGCGTGATCAATGCCGGGGATGGACGGCATGCCCATCCCACCCAGGCGCTTCTGGACGTGTTCACCATCCGCCGCCACAAACCCGAATTCGACCGTTTGCGTGTCGCCATCGTCGGAGACATTCTGCATTCGCGGGTGGCCCGTTCGCAAATCCAGGCCCTCAAGGCCCTGGGGGTGCCCGATGTCCGGGTGGTCGCGCCCAAAACCTTGCTCCCGGTCGCCGTGGAAACCTTCGGCGTGAAGGCTTTCCACGACTTGGGCGAGGGTCTGGAGGGCGTGGATGTCGTGATCATGCTGCGGCTGCAGAAGGAAAGGATGGAGGGGGCGTTGTTGCCGAGCGAGCGCGAGTATTACCGCTGCTTCGGTTTGACCTGCGAGCGCTTGGCCAGGGCGAAACCTGATGTCCTGGTCATGCATCCGGGACCGATCAATCGGGGTGTGGAGATTTCCTCCGCCGTGGCGGATGGCGCCCGTTCGGTGATTCTGGAGCAGGTGAGCCACGGCATCGCCATCCGGATGGCGGTCATGGTGCTGGCGATGAGGTCCGGGCAATGACGAAGCTGGTGTTACGGGATGGATATCTTCTCGATCCTGGGCAAGAAACCCTGGAGCAGGGGGATCTGTTCATCGCAGATGGCAGAATTGTGGGCCTGGGGCAGCCACCGGATGGATTCGTTCCCGACCGGGTGCTGGAGCTGGGGGGGCGGATCGTGTCGCCCGGCCTGATCGACTTGAGCGTATCTCTGCGTGAACCCGGATTCGAGCACAAGGCCACCATTGCCGGTGAGACCCGGGCCGCGGTCAAGGGGGGGGTGACCACTTTGTGCTGCAGTCCCGAGACGGAGCCTCCTTGCGATACGCCGGCCGTGATCGAGTTGATCCGGGAAAAGGCCGAACTGGCGGGCCGTTGCAAAGTGATTCCGGTCGGTGCCCTGAGCCAGGGGCTGGGCGGGGAGTCGTTGAGTGAAATGCACGCCCTCAAGACCGCCGGTTGCCAGGTGGTGGGAAACGGTACCCGGCCCCTGGCCAACCCTCTGGTCTGGCGCCGCGCTCTGGAATATGCGGCCACCTACGACCTGTTGGTCGTCGTCCGCCCCATGGATCCCTGGCTGGCGGCCAGGGGTAACGTTCACGAGGGACCTGTGGCGAGCCGCCTGGGGTTGCCAGGCATCCCCGCCAGCGCCGAAACGGTGGCGGTGGCGCAGATTCTGGCGTTGGTGGAAGAAACCGGTACCCGGGTACATTTCACCTGCCTCTCCACTTTCCGGGCCGCTGCGATGATTGGCGCGGCAAGAAAAAACGGGTTGCCGGTCAGCAGTGACGTGGCGGCCCACTCCCTGCACCTGACGGAGCAGGCCATCGCGGGATTCGACCCGGCCGCGCATGTGATCCCCCCCTTGCGCACCCTTGCCGACCGCGATGGCCTGCGCGAGGCTGTGGCCGATGGGGGGATCCAGGCGATCTGTTCCGATCATCAACCCCACGAAGCCGATGCCAAGGCGGATGTGTTCGCCGCCACCGAACCCGGCATTTCGGCCCTGGAAACCCTCCTCTCCCTGACCCTGAAGCTGGTCGAGGAGGGGGGAATTTCATTGCCCCGGGCCATCTCCCGGCTGACGGCCGGCCCTGCCGCCATCCTGGGGATTCGGGCGGGCCGCCTGGCGGCCGGTGAAGCCGCCGATCTGTGTGTGTTCGACCCTCAGGCGTCATGGCGGGTGGAGGAGGCGAATTGGGTCAGCCAGGGGCGCAACACACCCTTCTGGGGGCAAACGATGCCGGGAAAGGTTCGCTATACTCTGGTGGATGGCGAGGTGGTCTACCCCGATGGGGATGAGGCCGCCGGCTGATCTCGGAGACGGAATCGGGGGCACGGTCAGTCCCCATCGTCCACCAGATGCATTTGATTTTCAGCGCCCGCGAACCGGTCCATTCCGCCTTCTCCACCCAGCTTGATCATCAGCCGGACTTCGTTGCGGGAGTCGGCGGCGTTGAGGGCGTCCTCGTAGCTGATCTTGCCCGCCTTGTAGAGGTCGTACAGGCATTGGTCGAAGGTCTGCATCCCCTGTTCCCGCGAACGCTTCATCAGCTCCTTCAGTTTGTGCACTTCCCCCTTGCGGATCATGTCGGAGGCCAGCGGTGTGTTGATCAGAATCTCCACCGCCGGGTAACGGCCCTCGCCGTCGGCGCGGCGGATCAGTTGCTGGGCGACGATGGCCTTGAGGTTCAGGGACAGATCCATGAACAGTTGGCTGTGCATGTCCTCGGGAAAGAAGTGGAGAATACGGTCCAGTGCCTGGTTGGCGTTGTTGGCGTGAAGGGTCGAAAGACACAAATGGCCCGTTTCGGCAAAGGTGATGGCGTGCTGCATGGTTTCCCGGGTTCTGATTTCGCCGATGAGGATCACGTCCGGGGCCTGTCGCAGGGTGTTTTTCAGTGCCACTTCGTAGGATTCGGTGTCGGTGCCCACTTCCCGCTGGGTGACGATGCAGCCGTCGTGCCGATGGCTGTATTCGATCGGATCCTCGATGGTGATGATGTGGCCGGAGCTGTTGTGGTTGCGGTATTTGAGCATGGAGGCCAGGGAAGTGGATTTACCCGTTCCGGTGGCCCCGACGAAGATGATCAGCCCGCGCTTGGTCATGGCCAGTTCCTTGAGGATCGGCGGCAGATGCAACTCCTCCACGTCGGGGATGTGATCCTGGATGCGCCGGATCACCATGGCCGGGTGGTTGCGTTGGTAATAGGCGCTGACGCGGAAGCGGGCCAGGTTGTCTATGCTGATGGCGAAGTTGCATTCCCGGGCGTTTTCGAAGTCGTGCTGCTGACGGCTGTCCATGCTGCTGAGAACCAGTTCCGCCGCCATGGCCGGAGACAAGTCCTTGGGGCCCAGGGGCTCAAGTTTGCCGTTGACCTTGATGCAGGGGGGGCGTCCGGCGGTGATGAAAAGATCCGATGCCTCTTTGTGGACCATCAGGGTGAGGAGCGATTCGATGTTCATCTTCTTCCGTCCCTTTTAGAATGCCGTTTTGTTGATCGCTTTGACGCGGGCCGTCTGGCGGGAGATCAGACCCTTTTCCACCAGCTCCTGCAAATGCTGATCGAGGGTCTGCATCCCTTCCTTGCGTCCCGTCTGGATGGCGGAATACATTTGCGCCACCTTGTCTTCCCGGATGAGATTGCGGATCGCCGGGGTGCCGACCATGATCTCCCAGGCCGCCGTGCGGCCGCCGCCGATCTTTTTCAGCAAGGTCTGGGCGATGACCGCCTGCAACGATTCCGACAGCATGGAGCGGATCATCGCCTTTTCCGCTGCGGGAAACACATCGATGATACGGTCGATGGTTTTTGCGGCCGAGGAGGTGTGCAGGGTGCCGAACACCAGATGGCCGGTTTCGGCGGCGGTCAACGCCAGGCGGATGGTTTCCAGGTCGCGCATTTCCCCCACCAGGATCACGTCCGGGTCTTCGCGCAGGGCCGATCTCAGGGCTTCGTTGAAACCCAGGGTGTCGCGGTGGACCTCCCGCTGGTTGATGAGCGACTTCTTGCTCTGGTGCACGAATTCGATGGGATCCTCGATGGTCAATATATGGGTGTAGTTGTTGGAGTTGATGTAATCGATCATCGCCGCCAGGGTGGTCGATTTACCGGAGCCGGTGGGGCCTGTCACCAGCACCAGTCCCCGCGGCTTTTGGGTGACGTCGCGGAAAAACGCGGGGCACCCCAGATCCTCCAGCGTCAACACCTTGGAGGGAATGGTGCGGAACACGGCCGCCGCCCCCCGGTCCTGATTGAAGGCGTTGACACGAAAGCGGGCGACGCCGGGCAGCTCGAAAGAAAAGTCGGTTTCCAGAAACTCTTCGTAATCACGACGCTGCTTGTCGCTCATGATATCGTAAACCAGAGCGTGGACCTCCTTGTGCTCGAGCGCCGGCACGTTGATCCGGCGGATGTCTCCATCGACGCGGATCATCGGCGGCAGGCCGGCGGAGAGGTGAAGGTCGGAGGCGTTGTTCTTGACCGAGAAGGCCAACAATTCTGCAATGTCCATGGGAACTCCTGTGAAGATTGAGACTGAAGATCACGATGCGAACGAGTATGGAAAAGTATAGTGCAGCCAATACGGTTGCGGGCCGGGTGCTTGCGGTGCGGGAAAGGATCGAACAGGCGCGGCGGCGGGCCGGGCGCCGCGGAAAGGTGACGCTGGTGGCGGTGGGGAAGACCCAGCCGGCATCGAGGTTGCTGCAGGCCTATCTGGCGGGGGTGCGCCATTTCGGCGAGAGCTATCTTCAGGAAGCCTTGCCCAAACAAGAGGCCCTGGGCCATTGTGACATCACCTGGCATTTCATCGGTCCTATTCAATCCAACAAGACCCGGTCCATCGCCGCCGGTTTCCACTGGGTCCATGGCGTCGACCGGGTCAAGATCGCCCGCCGCCTGAGCGACCAGCGGCCTCCCTGGCTGCCGCCGCTCAATGTGTGTTTGCAGGTCAACGTGAGCGGAGAGGCGAGCAAGGCCGGCGTCGCACCCGAAGCGTTGGAAGAACTGGTGGAGGCGGTGATCCGGCTGCCCCGTCTGCGGTTGCGCGGCCTGATGACGATTCCCGCCCGGGCCGAAGACGATGAGGCCAGGCGCGCCCCGTTCCAGCGGTTGCGGCAATTGATGGAAGCGCTGTCCCTGTCCGGCGTGGACACCCTGTCGATGGGCATGTCGGCGGATCTGGAAGCGGCCGTCGAGGAAGGGGCGACCCTGGTGCGGGTGGGGACAGGGATTTTCGGCCCCAGGGGCGGCTGAGGCGTCACACGGTCCGGTTGCCGGAAGCCACTTTGTGGTCGTTGGAGGAATCCTCCGTGGGATGATGGAACTCCGGAACCAGGGTGTGCAGCAGGATCTGCAATTGTTCCTCGTCATAGCGTTGGCAGGCCAGCGCCATCTTGGCGACGATATTGGCGATGATTCTGCGGTCGCAGGCTCGCGGGTGGGCGAGGCGCAGCTTGGCGTAGGGCGTGCGGCTCAATTGTTCTTCCTGGTGGAAAAGTTCCTCGTGGAGTTTTTCGCCGGGACGCAGGCCGATGTATTCGATCTCGATATCGATTCCCGGCCGCTTGCCGCTGAGGCGGATCATTTGTTCCGCCAGGTAGCGGATGCGGATCGGCTCGCCCATGTCGAGCACGAAGATCTCGCCGCCCTTGCCCACGGCGGCGGCCAGCATGATCAATTGGCAGGCTTCGGGAATGGTCATGAAATAGCGGGTGATCGCCTCGTGGGTGACCGTGACCGGACCGCCAGCCCGGATCTGCTCGCGGAACAGGGGCACCACGCTGCCGGCCGAGTCCAGCACGTTGCCGAAGCGGACGATGACGAAACGGGTCTTTCCCAGCTCGTTGAGGCTCTGGCAGATCATTTCCGCGGCGCGCTTGGTCGCCCCCATCACATTGCCCGGGTTGACCGCCTTGTCGGTCGAGATCAGGACGAATTCATCCACCCCGGCGGCGATGGCGGCCTCCGCCATGGTCTGGGTGCCGAGGATATTGTTGTGAACGGCCTGGCGGCTCTGGTTTTCCAGCAGAGGGACATGCTTGTAGGCGGCGGCGTGGAAAACGGTATGGGGCCGGTGGGTTTCCAGCGCATGGCGGACCGTGTCGGGGTCGGTGATGTTTCCGAGCAGGGGGACGATCTGCAGCCGGGGGAATTCCCGCTGCAGCACTTTTTCGATCCGGAAAAGATTGTATTCGCAGCTGTCGAAGATGATGAGCCTCTGCGGAGCCAGGGAAGCCAATTGCCGGCACAGCTCGGAGCCGATGGAGCCGCCGCCGCCGGTCACCATCAGCGTCTTGCCGTAGAGGTGGTCGTGAATGGCGGCCCAGTCCAGCTGTCCCGGCTTGCGGCCCAGCAAGTCCTCGATGGAGACCCGGCGCAGATCCTTGCCGGAAACCGGGTGGCTGACGATTTCCTTGGGGGAGGGCAGGGTCAGGAATGAAACGCCGGCCCGTTCGCTCAGTTCGATGATACGGCGCATCTGCCGGTCGCTCGCCGAAGGGATGGCCAGCAGGATGGTGTCGATACGGAATTTTTTGACGATCCGGGGGATTTTGCGGCAACCGCCGGCAACCCGGATGCCGTGAATCTCCCGGCCCTGCTTGCGGGGATCGTCGTCGGCCAGAACCACCGGATGGTATTTCGAAGTGGTATCCGAAAGCAGATCCCGGATCAGGATTTCGCCGGCTCTTCCGGCCCCCACCACCAACGCCCGCTTGCGGTTCGAGGGACGCGATGCCCGGTCTTTCCAGTCGCGGTAGAGGAGCCTGGGGCCGCCGATCAGGATCGGCAACAGGGCCGCGTAGATGAACGGTACCGACCGCGGCAGGGATTCCAGTCGGTCGTAGGCGAAGCAGCCCAGGGTGACGAGGGCGGTGCCGACGATCACCGCCTTGCCGATTTGCAGGAAGTCCGGCAGGGAAGCGAAGCGCCACACGCCGCGATAAAGGCGGAAGTAGTAGAAGGTGGCGGTTTGCACCAGCATGACCCAAGGCAGGAGGGTCAAGGCGTGGGAAAGCATCTGCGGGGGAATCGGCCCCAGGTTGAAGCGCATCCAGTAGGCGCCGATCCAGGCCAGGGGGATCATGGAAATATCGTGAAGCATGACGAGAAAAGGGGTGCGCAGCTTCTGAATGATGTGTTCCATGGCTCTCCCGTTGTAATTTCGCGACACCTTGTGTCGGCCGTGGCGGTTCCCTCACGGGGCCGTTCGCCGTGCTGATAATCGTGAATATGCCATGGATTATTGCAAAATATTTGTTCTCTTGGAAGTTGTTTGCTAGGATTTAAGCCGCAAGTGTGTTGTTTTTTGGCAAATATGAGGAAACGAACCAGGCGTTTCCGGCCTGATTAATAACTCCGAAAGGGGGAGGATGGTAACAATGAAAACACTAAGACAACTTTCCAAGGTTCTGGTGGGCGGTTCTCTGGCGGCGGCCGCGGCGATGGCGCCTCAGGCCCAGGCGCATGGACACGGTGATGCGGACGCCAGAATCCAGATGCTGGAACAACAATTGATCGAGCTGAAGAAACAGATCGCCGATCTCAAATCCCACGCCGACATCCACCACGAGAAGATCATCGAACTGGACGAGTGGAAGGACGGGGCTGGCGAACATCTCGACATGGAAAACATGGTCTTCTTCCGTGGTGGCTATTCTCGGATGATGAGCAGCCGCGCCAATGACGTTTTGCCGTCTCCGGCAGATAAATCAGGGGGTGGCCAAAACGGATTTTATATTGGTGCTGGCTTTGACTTGGGTCTCAGCAAGGATCTGTTTGGCCTGACTGAAGGTACTTTCCTGGAAGGGACTGATTTGCTCGGCGAAATCATGTTTGAATACAAGCGCTTCGCCCGAGGGAAGTCGCTGCTGACTGATGCCGATGCCAGCAATGGCGGTGCCATTCTTGCTGGAGGAGGTGCTTTGGACCCCAACTACGAAACTTCTACTGTGACCCAGTTTACCCTGACGGCTGCGCCCAAGATCAAGTTCATGCGCGGCAGCGCCTTCCGTCCTTGGATCATTCCGGTGGGCCTGGGCATTCATGTTATCAGCCCCCCATCTGACGGCGTGACCGTGCTCAATCCGGGGCTGATGTTCGGTGCCGGTGCCGATTTCAACATCTGGAAGAATCTCTATGTCGGTGCCGATTTCCGTTATCACGTAACGCCGGGTAATGATAGCAGCCTGAATGGCGTCGAAGATACGGACACCGACGGCCTGACCGCCGGTGGATACGTCGGCTTCAGCTTCTGACGAGCTGGTCTGATACCAGTCTGTATGAAAGGGGCCGGCCGGCCCCTTTCTTTTGCCCGCCGGGTCTTGCATCCTCTACAATATCCGGCCATGAAAACCCTCTACCCGCCCATCGAACCCTTCCACACCTTCCATCTTCAAGCCGGCGATCACCGTATTTATTGCGAGCAATCGGGGAGTCCCGAAGGTCTGCCGGTGATGTTCCTCCACGGTGGACCGGGATCCGGGTGCAAGCCCGACCACCGGCGCTTCTTCGATCCCGGCCGTTACCGCATCGTTCTGATGGACCAGCGGGGAGCTGGCCGCTCGGAACCTTTGGGTGAATTGCGCCACAACGATACCTGGAAACTGCTGGGGGATCTGGAGTCCCTCAGAAAGGCCCTCGGAATCAACCGCTGGGTGCTTTTTGGCGGCTCCTGGGGGGCGGCCTTGGCGCTGCTCTACGCCCAGAAACACCCCGAGCGGGTTCTGGGGATGATCCTGCGCGGCGTGTTTCTGGCCCGGCAGTATGATCTCGACTGGTTCGTCCAGGACGGGGTGCGGAGAATCTATCCCGACCGCTGGCACGAACTGGTGACCAGTCTGCCGGTCACCGGCTGGAACGATGTGGTCCAGGGCATGTACAAGGCGGTGATCGGTTCCAACGAGGCCTTGCGGAACCGTGTCGCTTTAGCGTGGAACCGCTGGGGCGGCGCGGTGACCTTGGGGCGGGCGTTCGACCCGGAGGCGGCCCCCGATCCGGCGGAGATCCTCCCCAAGGCGAGAATCGAATTGCACTATGCCGCTCACCGCTATTTTCTCCGGGAAAACCAGATTCTGCGAAACTGCCCGCTTATCCGCGCCATACCCTGCACCCTCGTTCACGGCCGCCGGGACTTGGTGTGCCCGGTGGAAAGCGCGTTCACCCTCAAGCGTCATCTGCCCGGCGCCAAATTGAAGATTCTGGAAAACGCCGGTCACATCGCGGCGGGCGAGGAAATGATCGACGCGCTGGTGACGAGCGCCGACGAGATGGCGGAGCGGTTGTCATGAGGGCGGGGGAATGAGCAAGCGCCTGATCGTCGCCATGACGGGCGCCACCGGCGCCGTCTATGGCGTCCGGATGCTGGAACTGCTGGCCGGCAGGACGGACTGGCAGACCCACCTGATCGTTTCCCAGGCCGGATTGGTGAATCTCAAGCACGAACTGGGGATGACGAAGCGCCAGATCCATGCGCTGGCCGACGTGCATCATCACGTCGACGATATCGCCGCCTCGATCGCCAGCGGCGCCTTTCGTATCGACGGCATGGTGATCGCCCCCTGTTCGATGAAGACCCTGGCGGCGGTGGCCCATGGTTTCGGCGACAATCTCATCACCCGCGCCGCCGACGTGACCTTGAAAGAGCGCCGCCGCCTGGTGCTGGTGCCGAGGGAGACGCCCCTGAACCTGGCCCATCTGCGCAACATGGTCGCGGTGACGGAAATGGGGGGGATCGTCTTCCCCCCCCTGCCGGCCTTCTATGGCGGCGACAAAACCCTGACGCGGATGATCGACGAGAGCGTGGGGCGGATACTGGGCTTTTTCGGAATCGAAATCGACGGCCTGGTGGAAATTTGGCGGGGATTGAAGCGATAATTGAATCCGGGATTTTGGAGACATTCCTTATGGATGAGCCGGCAAAGAAACCCGTCAGTTACGAAGATATCCGCCGTCTGCCCGAAAACCTGGTGGGAGAGATCATCGCTGGTGAACTGTACACCCATCCCCGCCCGGCGCCGAAACATGCCTGGGCCCATTCGGCCTTGGGAGGCAGCATTGGTGAAGCCTATAGTTGGGGCAGTGGCGGTCCTGGCGGCTGGTGGATCATCGACGAGCCGGAACTGCATCTCGGTGCCGACGTCCTGGTTCCTGATCTGGCCGGCTGGCGCCGGGAACGGATGCCGGCGTTGCCGGAGACCGCCTGGTTCGAGTTGGCACCCGACTGGATCTGTGAGGTGCTGTCGCCCTCCACCGCCCGGGTCGACCGGGCCCTCAAGATGCCCCTCTACGCCCGCCAGGGCGTCGCCTATCTGTGGCTGGTGGATCCGGCGCTGAAGACCTTGGAAGTTTATGTTCTGGAAAACGGCCACTGGTGTTTTCTTGTCGCTCTGAAGGATGACGATCCGGTACGTCAGCCGCCTTTCGAGGCCATCGAGTTTCCCCTGGACCGGCTGTGGGCCTAAAGGCCGCCGACCACGCGGCAGATGGTCCGGGTCAGCGCCTCCAGATCCGTATCGGGGATCACATAGGCCGGCATGGTGTAGACCAGTTTCCCGAACGGCCGCAGCCACACCCCGGCCTCCACGAACATCGGCGTGAGCCGGGCCAGATCCACCGGTTCTTTCAGCTCCACCACGCCGATCGCCCCCAGCACCCGCACGTCGGCCACCTGTTCCAGCCGCCGGCACGGTTCCAGTCCTTGCCACAAACCGGCCTCGATGCGGCGGACGTTTTCCCGCCAATCCGATTCCAGCAACAGATCGATGCTGGCTGTGGCCACCGCGCAGGCCAGCGGATTGGCCATGAAGGTGGGGCCGTGCATGAAGCACCCCGCTTCTCCCTGACCGATGGTGGTGGCGATCTTGCTGGTGGCGAGGGTGGCGGCCAGGGTCATATAGCCGCCGGTCAGGGATTTTCCCAGGCAGAGGATGTCGGGGCGGATGGCGGCGTGCTCGCAGGCGAACAGGGTGCCGGTGCGGCCGAAGCCGGTGGCGATCTCGTCGGCGATGAGCAGGATGTCGTAGCGGTCGCAGAGTTTCCGCGCCGCCCGCAGGTATTGGGGATGATAGAAACGCATCCCGCCCGCCCCCTGGACGATGGGTTCCACGATCAAGGCCGCCAGTTCCGAGTGATGGCGCTCCATGAGCGCTTCCAGCGGACGGATCGCATCGGGGTTCCAGTCCTCGTGGAAGCGGCAGGCGGGGGCGGGGGCGAAGTGGTGCCGGGGAAGGGCGTCGTGGTAGAGACGATGCATTCCGGTCTCGGGGTCGCTGACCGCCATGGCGCCCAGGGTGTCGCCATGGTAGCCGCGGCGGAGGGCGAGAAACCGCCGCTTTCCCGCCCGCCCCAGCGATTGCCAGTATTGCAGCGCCATCTTCAGGGCGACTTCCACCGCCACCGATCCCGAATCGCAGAAGAAGACCTTGTCCAAGGCCTGGGGCGTCAGGGCGACCAGCCGGCGGCCGAGTTCGACCGCGGGTTCGTGGGTCAGCCCGCCGAACATCACATGCGCCATCCGCGCCAGTTGTTTTCGGGCGGCGGCGTTGAGACGCGGATGATTGTAGCCGTGGATGACGCACCACCACGACGCCATGCCGTCGATAAGGGTGCGTCCGTCGGCCAGCTCGATGTGTACCCCGCGGGCGGCCTTGACGGGCCAGATGGGGTAATGGGCGGGCAGGGCGCTGTAGGGATGCCACAGATGCCGCCGGTCGAAGGCCAGGGCCTGGTGCCAGTCCACGGGATCAGAAGCCCAGTTCGATTTTGCAACCGAAAGCCTTTTCGGCGATCGGCCGCTGGCGCATCGCCGCCCACCGCTCCAACAGCAGGTCGCCTTCCCCTTCGCATTCGATCTCCAGGGTCTTGCCGTTGAGCCGGGTCCGTATCCGCTTCACTCCGCCGCGCCGCTCCTTGTCCAGGGCGATGGCCAGGCGCAGCAGCGCCACCAGCTTCAGCCAGCGCTCGCATTCCTTCTTCGACAGCGGCTGCAGCAGGGCGTCGCCTTCTTCCGGCAGTTTCTTGCGCTGGCAGCGGACCACCAGCGCCAGCAGCTTCTGTTCCTCCTCGGAAATCCCCAGCATCGGCATGGCGCCCAGCAGGTAGTGGGCGTGGCGGTGATGGCCGTCGGGACGCACGAAGACGCCGATTTCATGCAACAGGGCGGCCAGTTCCAGCAGGATCCTGTCGCGGGCCGGCAGTTCGTGGACGGCGGCGAGCTGGTCGAACAATTGCACGGCCAGGTCGCGTACATGGCCGGCGTGGCGGGTATCGACATGGTATTTGCGCGCCACCGCGTTGGCCCACGTCAAGGCGTCGCGATGGGTGTCGCTGCGGCGGCGTTGCAACAGGTCGAGCAGCGCCCCTTCCGCCAGTCCGACCCCCGGGATCAGCAAGTCCGGCTTTCCCACCAGTTTCAGAACCTGGCGCAGGGTATGGCTGGCGGGGATGATCACGTCGGCCCGGTCCGGACGCAGTTTGAGCTTTTCGATCCGCTGTTCCAGATCCAGTTCGTCGAGACGGCGGCACAGGGTTTTGAGTTCTCCGTATTTGAGCCGTTTGGGAGAGGGGGTGTCCAGCAGCTGACGGCCCAGCTGGCCCAGGGCCTCGATGTTGCCGCCGGTGCCGACGCAGAAATCGATGGGAATGTCGTCGATGAGCTCGCGGATCTTGCCGGCGTTGGCGTCGAAGAATTCGTCCAGCAGGCGGGTGAAATCCCGGTCGGTCTGACCCGAGAAACGCGACAGCAGGCGGACCGTGCCCATCTTCAGGCTTTCCAAGGCGATCACCTGCCCTTTTTCGATGACCACGAATTCCACGCTGCCGCCGCCGATGTCGATCAGCAGGGCATTGTTCTGGCCCAGTTTCGGCACCGCGTGGCGCACCGCCAGGGAAACCAGGCGGGCTTCCTCGGCGCCGGAGATGATTTCGATCCGGATGCCGGTGGTCTCCCGGACCCGGTCGATCAGTTCCTTGCCATTGGCGGCCTCGCGCATGGCGCTGGTGGCGATGGCCCGCACCTGGGCGACGGGAACCGACTTGCGCTCCAGCAGCCTGCGGAAATCGCCGAAGGTTTCCAGCGCCCGTTCGATGGTGGGGGGGCGCAGGCGGCCGTGCTGGAAGGCATCCTGTCCCAGGCGGACGGGCGCCCGCACCGCCTCGATGATGTCCAGCCGCCCATCGTGCCCCAGGGCGCCGATACGCAGGCGGATGGCGTTGGAACCGATATCGATGACGGCGTTGAGAAGCGTCTGGATACTTTGGTCTGGCATGGTGTTAGACCGTCTGCTGGCAAAGATGCCCAAGTATAAAGGGCAATGACGGGAGATTACAAAGGGCCGGTTTTGGGAGCAGGGCGATCGCATGAACCGACTCTCCTCTCTCCCAGAGGGAGAGGGGCTTCAAGGCCGTGCAAAATCGAGTTTGAACGGGAAAAAGACAATCATGCGATTGCCCTGGCTTCGGGAGCGGAGTTCTGTTTGTTATCTTTCCCTCCAAGGATTAAGCACCGGAACGTTCATAGCGCTGAAATCCCTCACGTTGCGGGTGACCAAGGTCATGCCATGAACGATGGCAGTCGCAGCAATCAGGGCATCCCTGTCTGGTTTGGGATCTGGGACATGCAAATGAGCACAACAGACCGCCACCGCCTCATCGACCGGCAGGATTCGGGCTTCAAATACCAGTTTGACTTGTTCTTCCAGCCATCTCCGTAAAACGGTGCCCTGCTTCGCATCCTTACGTTCAATGAGGAGAACACCGTGTTCCAGCTCCAGCAGGGTAATGACCGAGATGAAGAATTCCGATGCCGGTAACTGACTGGCCCAATGCACCACTTTGGGATCGGCCTTCCCTGACTTTGCCTTGCGTAACTCGGAGATGATATTAGTGTCAATCAGATACATCAGTCTCGAAATCCACAGGGACATGAAATCTTCCTTCGTGACGGGGAGGCTCAAATTCAATATCAGCCTCCATTGCCAGAGCATCCAATAGACTTCGTTGACCCACCAGTTTCCTGTATTCCTGGTAGCTCAACAGCACATGAGTTGGTTTACCCCGATCGGTAATGATGACAGGCCCCTTGGCGGCGGATTTTTTTGCAATGCCCGGGTGTTGATTGAAATCACGACTTGAAAGCGTTTGTGTGCTCATGGGGGTTGCCAGTCTGAAATGAATGTAGATATGTTACTACCAGTATTGAAGGCTATGCAACAAGAGAGGCCCCGGCCGCGATGGCATATCCGGAGAAAAGAGAACCCGACTTCCAACCGGCTGATCCCCAACCCTTGAGAAATCTTTTTTAAAGTTTCCGTCCTCCCGACCGCTAACGCTTGTGAAAGAAATTTCCGTAGAGCACATTCACTCAGGAGGATCAGTCAATGGCAGTCATCAACACCAACATCATGGCCCTGACCGCGCAGCGCAATCTCAACAAGACCGAAGGCATGTTGGGTCAGGCGATGGAACGGTTGTCTTCGGGGTTGCGGATCAACAGCGCCAAGGACGATTCGGCGGGCCTGGCCATCGCCACCCGCTTCGATTCCCAGACCCGCGGCATGACCGTGGCCATGCGCAACGCCGGTGACGGCATCTCCATGGCCCAGACCGCCGAAGGGGCGCTGGGCAGCATGACCGACAATCTGCAGCGGCTGCGGGAGCTGGCGTTGCAGTCCGCCAATGCCACCAACAGCGACAGCGACCGGGCTTCCCTCAACGCCGAGGCCCAACAGCTCATCGACGAGATCCAGCGGGTGGCCGAGCAGACCAACTTCAACGGCACCAAGCTGCTCGACGGCAGCTTCGGCAAGCAGGTGTTCCAGATCGGCGCCAACAAGGGGGAAACTTTCGAATTCCAGATCGGAAAGATGACCACCGACAAGCTGGGAGCCGGCTCGACGGTCGGGGTGGCGGCCACCGGCGGTTCCAGCGCAATCGCCAATGGCGATCTGATCATCAACGGCGTGGCCATCGCTGCCTCCAGCGCCCTGGACGACACCGCCTCCACCGACAACGCCGCAGCCAGCGCCATCGCCAAGGTGGCGGCGATCAACAAGGTTTCGGACCAGACCGGCGTGGTGGCGGAAGTGGCCACCAACGTGGTGGCGGGTAGCAGCATGAGTGGTGGTACGGCGGGCAGCGGTACGATCACCATCAATGATGTGAACATCAGTGTCTCCGTCGGCGGGGTGGATACCGCGGCCGACCGGGTGGCGGTGGTCAAGGCCATCAATGCGGTGAGTGAGCAGACCGGCGTGGTGGCCATCGATACCGGCACTGACGAGAACGGCGTACGTTTGGAAGCTAAGGACGGGCGCAATATCCAGCTGAGTTTTACGGCGAGCAGCGGCACGCTGGATGGTTCCACAACGGGCTTGGCTGCAGCCGGTACCTATGAGGGCGGTTTCACGCTGCGTGCCACCAATAATCAGCCTATCAAGGTCGAAGCCGGTACCAACGGTGATTCGGGGATTCAAAATGCCGGCTTGATTTCCGGAACTTATGAAGACGGTGTCGCGACGGTTTCCACTCAGGATGGCAAAACCGTTGCGGGAGGGTCGACAGCGGGTGCGAGTGTAGAACTGGATTCAGGCGATTTGGTCATCAATGGTGTTCAGATTGGCGCCGCCAATGCAGCCGATGACGTGGCTTCCGATGACACCGCCAATAGCAGCAGCAAGAAGGCCAGCGCCATTTCCATTGCCGCGGCGATCAACCGGGCCAGCGATGCGACAGGAGTGACTGCGACAGCCGATGCCAATGTCGTGGAAGGGACGGGAACCACGGCAGGTACCGCCGGGAAAACCGGTTCGGTCTATATTAACGGGGTGGAGACGGGAACCATCGCGCTGACAGGTGATGGAGACAAGGATCGGGCGCAGGCTATCTCGGCAATCAACGCGGTTTCCGGACAAACCGGCGTGGTGGCGGAAGATACCGGCAGCGCCATCCGGTTGGTGGCCGAAGATGGCCGGAATATCAGTATTCTGGTCGATACCAATGCAAACGCCCAGGGTGGTACCGGAATTACCGCGGCCAGTATTGGTTTGACCGGAATAGCGGAAGGTGATTTCTCGGCTGCAACGCCTGCAACCTTTGCAGCGGATGCGGAAACCTACTATGCCTCCGTCACCCTGCAATCGGCCAAGGCCATCCAGATCGAGGCCGGTACCAACGGTACCACGGCGCTGGAAAATCTGAAGTTCAAGGCCGGCACCTACGGCGGCGCCGAGACCGGCCAGTTCCTCAAGGACGTGGATCTGTCCACGGTGGAGGGGGCTACCAAGGCCCTGGCGGCTATCGACAACGCTCTGGAAAGCATCAACAGTGTCCGCGGCGATCTGGGGGCGGTGCAGACTCGGCTGGAGTCCACCATCGAGAACATCCAGGTCACCCGCGACAACCTGACCGCCTCCAAGTCGCGGATCATGGATGCCGATTTCGCCGCCGAGACCGCCCAATTGGCCAAGGCCCAGGTGCTGCAGCAGGCGGGGATCGCCATGCTGGCCCAGGCCAAGCAGGCGCCGCAACAGGTGCTGTCGCTGCTGCGGTAATCCGGTTCACGTCGCAAAGCCCAGGGACGGGCCCCTTTTAGGGTCCGTCCCCATTTCCGTTCGAGGTCATCATGGCAACCATCACATCCACAGGGCTGGGTTCCGGGCTCGATGTGCAGAACATCGTCTCCAGCCTGGTCGATGCCGAGCGCAAGCCGGCCGAGGCCCGCCTGCAGCGCCAGGGTGAGAAGATCCAGGCGCAGTTGTCGGCCTTCGGTCAGCTCAAGAGCGACCTGGGCGGCATGCAGGACGCCCTGGCCAAACTCAAATCGCCCATTTTCTGGCAGCGTCGTCAGTCCAGCTCCAGCGACGAGTCGGTGGTGACGGCGACCGCCAGCACCGTCGCCAGGGCAGGGCAATATCAGGTGACGGTCAATCGCACCGCCCAGGCCCACGCGGTGGCCACCGGCGCTTTCTCGTCGGTGGACGAGGTGGTGGGCGAGGGCCAGCTCACCATCCGCTTCGGCTCCTGGAGTTACGATGCGGGCGGCAACCCCACCACTTTCAGCGCCGACAATACGGTCTCCACCCGGAGTCTGACCATCGACGCCAGCAACAACACCCTTTCCGGGCTTCGGGACGCCATCAACGACGCCGGCATCGGCGTGCGCGCTTCCATCGTCAACGACGGCAGCGGTTTCCGGCTGGTGCTGACTTCCGCCGAAACCGGTAAGGCCCGGGCGATGGAGATCAGCGTCAGCGATGGAGACGGCAACGATACCGATGCCGCGGGTCTGTCAAGGCTGGCTTTCAATGGCGCCGCCTTCAATACCGAGCAGACCCTGGCGGGGAGGGATGCCGAATTGAAGGTCGATGGCCTGACCGTGACTTCGGCCAGCAATCTGGTCGCCGGTGTCATCGACGGGGTGACCCTGAATCTCAAAAGCGCCGCGCCCGATACCACGGTCAATCTGGAGGTGAAGCTCGACGACGAGGCCATCACCGACGCGCTCAAGGGTTTCGTCGAAGCCTACAACCAGTTCCGGGCCGATGTGAGCGAATTCACCGCGTTCGACCAGGATACCGGGGAAGCGGCGGTGCTGCTGGGGGACTCGACCCTGCGGTCGGTCAACAATCAGCTGCGGCGGATGCTGGGGCAGGTGGTGCCGGGCCTGGAGAATGCCAATATCCGTTCATTGGCGGACGTGGGATTGAGCACCGACAAGGACAGCGGGCGACTGTCCCTGAATGAGAGCCGGTTCAAGGACATGCTCGCCAATCATCCCGAAGAGATGAAGGCTCTGTTCGCCACCCGCGGCGACACCACCGACGCCCAGGTCCGCTATTTCGGTGTCACCTCCAAGACCCGGGCCGGCACCTACGCGGTGGAGGTGACGGCGCTGGCGACCCGGGGGTATTTCGAAGGGGCCTCGGTGCTGCCGGCGGATTTCGCCGCCACCCCCCTGGTCATCAATGCCGACAACGACGAATTCACCCTGGATGTGGACGGCATTCGTTCGGGTACCATCCGCCTGACTCAGGGGAGCTACGCTTCCGGCGCCGATCTGGCCCGGGAGATCCAGAACCAGATCAACGCCGACGACGCTCTGAAAGCCGCCGCCCGCCATGTGGAAGTGAATTACGACGCCGCCAACGGCCGCTTCGTGCTGACTTCCTCCACCTTCGGCAGCGGTTCCAACGTTTCTTTTGCCCAGGTGGATACCCATTCCCCGGCGCAATTGGGATTCAGCGTCGCTTCCGGAACGGCCGGCCAGGATGTGGCGGGCAGGATCAATGGCGTCGAGGCTGAAGGCAAGGGGCAGTTCCTCCTGGGCGCCGAGGGCGATGCCAGCGAGGGGTTGCAGGTCAAGGTGCTCGGTGGCGCCACCGGCGCCCGGGGGGAGGTGACTCTGGTGCGCGGGGTGGCCGACCGGCTGGATGATCTGATGCGGAGCCTGACCGGCAGCGGCGGTGCCCTGGCGGACAAGATGGAGGGACTCAACAGCCGCCTGGGCAAGCTGAACCAGGCGCAACAGAAACTCAACGACCGCATGGACCGGCTGGAGCGCTACTATTTCAACAAGTTCAACGCTATGGACGCGCTGGTGGCGCGTTTCAAGAGTACCGGCGATTTTCTCACCCAGCAGCTCAAGGCGCTGGAACCAAAAAGTAACAATTGATCATTCGCAACCAAGAGGAGAAGACCATGTATGGAGTCGCAGGCAATACCGCTCTCAAAAGTTACCAGCAGGTGGGCGTCGATGCCCGGGTCGAGGATGCCGATGGTCATCGCCTGGTGGCGTTGTTGTTCGAGGGGGCGACGGAAAGGATCAACGGCGCCCGGGGCGCCCTGTTGGCCGGTGACATGGCGCGTAAGGGGGAGTTGATCGGCAAAGCGGTGACGATTCTCGGAGGCCTGCGCGAAACCCTGGACATGGAAGCCGGCGGGGAGTTGGCCGCCAATCTGGATGCCCTGTACGGCTATATGCAGCGGCGGTTGCTGGAGGCCCATGTCAAGAACGAGGGGGAAGGTCTGGAGGAGGTGGTCGGCCTGTTGCGTCCCCTCGCCGAGGCCTGGGCGGCCGTGCCGGACGAGGTGCGCCGGAATTACCGCCAAACCCTGGGGGAGACCCCTTGAGTAGGAACGAAGCAGAACCTTGGAGGACCCGCCATGAAAATCGAAGCCGCGATGAATCTGTATCAGGTGGCGGCGGCTACCACCAAGCCGGGAATTTCCACCGATGAAAGGAATGGGCTCGAGGGAAAGCCTGTGAAGGGGGAGGACAGGGGAACGAACACCGTTTCCCCGCCGGCGGGCATCGATCAGGCGGTCAGGGACATCAACAGTTACCTGCAGAAGGTGCAGCGCAATCTTGAATTTTCGGTGGACAAGGAGACGAACCGGGTCGTCGTCAAGGTGATCGATGCCGAAAGCGGGGAAGTGGTGCGTCAGATACCGGCCGAGTCCGTGCTCGCCATGGCGCGGGATTTGAGGAAGGAAAAAGGGCTGCTGTTCGCGCAAAGAGCCTGATGGAGGAGAGAATGGACGACATGAGCGTTTGTGCGAAGCGGATGCTGGACTTGACGTTGGCGATGCTGGCGGCGGCGGAAAAAGGGGATTTCTCCCTGCTGACGGAGCTGGAGAGACAGCGCAGCGATCTTTTTTCCACTTTTTCCCGGGAAGGGGCGTCCCCGCTGGGGCTGAAGGATACCTGGCTCGAGCTGCAACGCCTGGATCAGCGGATCGTGTCGCTGGTCGAGCAGGAGCGGGACATGGCCGAGGCGGAGTTGAAGCGGCTGCGGTCGGTCAGAAAAGCGGCCAAAGCCTATACCGTATTGTGATGGACGGTGGCGAGTGCTTCGGAGAAGAAATGCGGCGTACCATCGTGGCGTTGAACGAAAGACTGGTGCGCTGTGCGACCTTGGGATCGTGGGAGGCGGTCGCCCGGCTGGAGGCGGAGCGGCGGACTTTGCTGCGGGCGTGGATGGAGGCGGAGGGCTGGACCGCCAACACCCTGATAGTGAGCTGCGTGCAGCATTCGGTGGAAGTGGACAGGAAGGTGGTGCGGCTCAAATACGCCTGTGGCCGCTCCCGGCCAGGGCGCAATCGCCTCCCGGTGCCCCGCAACCCCGCTCTCAGACACGTCGCAAAATGATCTCCAGCACCAGTTTGCTGCCGAAATAGGCCAGCAGCAGCGCCGCGAACCCCCCCAGGGTCCAGCGAATAGCCGTTCTCCCCCGCCAGCCGTAACACCAGCGCCCCCCCAGCAACATCCCGAACACCCCCCACGACAGGATCGACAGCACCGTCTTGTGAACCAGGTGCTGGGCGAACAGGTCTTCGATGAACAGAAAGCCGCTGAGCAGGGATATGCTCAGAAACAGGAAACCCGCCCCGATCATCTGGAACAGCAGGGTTTCCATGGTTTGCAGCGGTGGCAGGGAGCGGACGAACCAGTTGCTTTTCTTGTGGTGCAGTTGCCAGTCCTGAATCGCCAGCAAAATCGCCTGGAGCGCGGCGATGTTGAGCAGGCTGAAGGCGATGATGGAAACCAGGATGTGGATTTCCATCGGCATCGAAAGATTCCGCTGCAAGTGCACCTCTGACGGAAACGACAGTCTAAGCCACAAGGTCGTGGCGGCCAGGGGAAATACCGCGACGCCCAGTTTGTCCACCGGCCTCCCGAGGGTGGCGAGCAGAAACAGCACCCCGATGGTCAGACTGACGAGGGCGGCGGTACTGAGGAAACTCAGGTCGATGCCCTGGGGCGTGAACATGAAGCCCGCCAGCCCGGTGGCATGCCCCAATATCCCCAGCCAGGCGATTGCCAGGATGAGGGGCCTGCGCCGTGAAACCCGGGCCGGCGCCGGTTTCCGCAACAAAAGGATCGTCGCCGCCAGGTATGAAACGATCGCCGCGATGGTGGACAAGTGACTGAGATTCGACAAAACTTCCCTCCTTGCTTTAGTCTGGCATAATGTAGGGCTCAACTGAAGCGGCCGGCTCCATGAGGATTCATTTTTTCATATTGTATTTTGTATGACGGGTGACAGCGCGAGATGTTTGACAATCTTTCCGAACGACTGACCAAGACACTGAAGACCATTCGCGGCCAGGGCCGGCTGACCGAGGACAACATCAAGGAAACCCTGCGGGAAGTGCGGATGGCCCTGCTGGAGGCCGATGTCGCCCTGCCGGTGGTCAAGGCCTTCATCGACCGGGTCCGGCGGCGTGCCCTGGGGCAGGAGGTGCGAAGCAGCCTGACGCCGGGGCAGGCGTTCATCAAGATCGTCCAGCAGGAATTGATCGATGTCATGGGGGGCGCCAGCGAGGGGCTCGATCTGGCCACCCAGCCGCCGGCGGTGATCCTGATGGCCGGTCTCCAGGGGGCGGGCAAGACCACCACCGTGGCCAAGCTGGCGCGCTGGTTGAAGGAGCGGCAAAAGAAGAAGGTCGCGGTGGTCAGCGCCGACGTCTATCGCCCGGCCGCCATTGAGCAGTTGAAGACACTGGCCCATGACGTGGGGGTGGAATTCATTCCCTCCAGCCCCGACGAACGGGCGGTGGACATCGCCACCAGGGCGGTGGCGTATGCGAGAAAGCACCTTCTGGACGCGCTGATCATCGATACCGCCGGCCGGCTGCATATCGACGAGTCGATGATGGACGAGATCCGCGCGGTCCATCAGGCGGTCGATCCGGTCGAAACCCTCTTCGTCGTGGACAGCATGACCGGTCAGGACGCGGCCAATACGGCCAAGGCGTTCCACGACGCCCTGCCCCTGACCGGGGTGGTGCTGACCAAGGCCGACGGGGACGCCCGGGGCGGGGCGGCGCTGTCGATCCGTCATGTCACCGGCAAGCCGATCAAGTTCATCGGCATGGGGGAGAAGACCGAAGCCCTGGAGCTGTTTCATCCCGACAGAATCGCTTCCCGCATCCTCGGCATGGGCGACGTGCTCAGCCTGATCGAGGAAGTCGAGCGCAAGGTGGACAAGAAAAAGGCGGAGAAATTCGTCAAGAAGCTGCAGAAGGGCAAGGGCTTCGATCTGGAAGACATGCGCGAGCAGCTGATGCAGCTCAACCAGATGGGCGGCATCTCGAAATTGCTGGACAAGCTGCCGGGCATGGGTGAGATGCCCAAGAACGTGAAGGAGAACATCGACGACCGCGACATCGACCGTCAGATCGCCATCATCAACTCCATGACCTTGCAGGAACGCCGCTTCCCGGCGGTGATCAACAATTCGCGCAAGAAGCGGATCGCCAACGGCTCCGGGGTCAAGGTCCAGGATGTTAACCGGCTGCTGAAGCAATTCGGCCAGATGCAGAAGATGATGAAACGGATGAAGAAAATGAAAGGTTTCGGCAGGGGCGGATTCCCCGGAATGCCCGGTGGCGGAATGCCGAAACTGCCGTTCTGAGGCCGTTCGATGGCTGAATTGATCGACCGTTTCGGCCGCAAGGTCACTTATCTGCGCATTTCGATCACCGACCGCTGCGATCTGCGTTGCCAGTATTGCATGGCCGAGGAGATGACCTTTCTCCCGCGGGCGCAGATCCTCACCCTGGAGGAGATTCATACCCTGGCCCGGGTGTTCGTCGATCTGGGGGTGCGCAAGATCCGGGTGACGGGCGGCGAGCCCTTGGTTCGCCGGGGCGCCGTGGAGCTGGTCGAGAATCTGGGCGGGTTGCCGTTGGACGAGCTGGTGATGACGACCAACGGCACCCGCCTGCGCGATCATGCGGCGCGGCTGGCGGCCGCCGGGGTCCGGCGGATCAATATCAGCCTGGACAGTCTGAAGCCGGAGCGGTTTCGCCGCCTGACGCGGGTCGGCGTCTTGCAACCGGTGCTGGCGGGTATCGATGCGGCTGTGAAAGCCGGTTTCGAGCGGATCAAGCTCAACACCGTGGTGATGAAAGGTTTCAATCACGACGAAGTGGTCGATCTGGCCCGTTTCGCGGTGGACAAGGGGCTCGACATCAGCTTCATCGAGGAAATGCCCCTGGGGGAGATCGGCGGCCACGACCGCCTGGAGTCCTTTTATTCTTCCGACCGGGTGCGCGAGGATCTGGATCGGGTATTCGATTTGCGCGCCGTTTCCCACCGTACCGGCGGGCCTTCCCGTTACTGGCAGGTGGCGGGAACCTGTACCCGGATCGGCTTCATTTCGCCCCACAGCCACAATTTCTGCGCCGATTGCAACCGGGTACGGCTGACCGTGGAGGGCCGGCTGCTGCTGTGCCTGGGGAACGAGCATTCGGTGGACCTGAAACGGGTGCTGCGGCGCTGGCCCGGGGATGAGGACAGGCTCAGAAAGACGATCGTCGAGGCGATGGCGATCAAACCGGAAAGGCATCATTTCGATCTGCGGGAACAGCCCGTGATTTTGCGGCACATGAGCGTGACGGGAGGTTGACATGCCCTTGGCCCAAGCAGAGCATCGCTACACTTACGCCGATTATCTGACCTGGCCCGAGGAGGAACGCTGGGAGCTGATCGACGGGATTCCTTATAACATGTCCCCGGCGCCGACCCGCCGGCACCAGGAGGTGGTTGGCGAAATTTTCAGGCAATTCGCCAATCAGCTCGAGGATCGCCGTTGCCGGGTGTATGTGGCGCCTTTCGACGTCCGGATGGGGGATCCGGGTGCTTCCGATGCCGAGATCACCACCGTGGTGCAGCCGGATGTGAGCGTTTTTTGTGATCCTGCCAAACTGGACGAGCGGGGGGCGAAAGCGGCGCCGGATCTGGTGGTGGAGGTGCTGTCGCCTTCCACCGCCCCCAAGGATTTGACCGTCAAACGGGAACTCTATGCCCGTTACGGCGTGCGGGAATATTGGGTATTGGAGCCTCTGGACCGGGTGTTGATGATCTGGCGGTACGAAAAAGCGGGGTTTGGCGCGCCGGAAATCATGGCGCTGGAAGGGGTGGCGTCCAGTAAAATTGCGGCTTTGCATTTGGATTTGGATCAATTGGCAAGACTTTTGGAGGATGTGTGACAGAGAATCTCGTTTCCCGCGGACTGCCCGGATCGCGGCTGTTTCAGGACACCGACCCTGAGGAAACCCGGGAGTGGATCGAAGCCCTGCAGTCGGTATTGCAGGTCCAGGGAGCGCCGCGGGCGCATTATCTGATCGAACGGTTGATCGACGAGGCCAGGCGCTCGGGCATCACCATTCCCTATTCCGCCTCCACGGCCTATATCAACACCATTCCGCCCCATCTGGAGAAACCCTGCCCCGGCGACATGGCGCTGGAACGCAAGATCCGCTCCTACGTGCGCTGGAACGCCATGGCGATGGTGGTTCAGGCCAACCGCAAATCCACAGAATATGGCGGTCATATCGCCAGTTACGCTTCGGCGGCGACGCTTTATGAAGTGGGATTCAATCATTTCTTCCGCGCCCCCAGCGATGAGTTCGGGGGGGATCTGGTATTCTTCCAGGGCCATGCCTCTCCCGGCATCTATGCCCGGGCGTTCCTGGAAGGGCGGCTGAGCGAAGAGCATTTGCAGAACTTCCGCCGTGAGGTGTGCGGCAAGGGGCTTTCTTCCTATCCGCATCCCTGGCTGATGCCGGAGTTCTGGCAGTTTCCCACCGTCTCGATGGGGCTGGGGCCCCTGATGGCGATCTATCAGGCCCGCTTCATGCGTTATCTGCACGACCGGGGGCTGGCGGACACCGAGGGGCGCAAGGTCTGGTGTTTCTGCGGCGACGGGGAGATGGACGAGCCCGAATCGGTGGGGGCGCTGTCTTTGGCCGGGCGGGAACGGCTCGACAACCTGATCTTTGTGATCAACTGCAATCTCCAGCGCCTGGACGGGCCGGTGCGGGGGGACGGCAAGATCATCCAGGAGCTGGAGGGGTTGTTCCGCGGCGCCGGCTGGAACGTGATCAAGGTGATCTGGGGATCCCGCTGGGATCCGCTGCTGGCCCAGGATACCCATGGGCTGCTGAAAAAACGCATGGAAGAGGTGGTGGACGGGGAATATCAAACCTACAAGGCCAAGGACGGGGCCTATGTGCGCAAGCATTTCTTCGGCAAATACCCCGAGTTGCTGGAGATGGTCGCCAACCTGTCGGACGACGAGATTTTCCGTCTCGACCGGGGCGGTCACGATCCCCGGAAGGTCTATGCCGCCTATGCCGCCGCCATGGAGCATACCGGCCAGCCCACCGTCATCCTGGCCAAGACCATCAAGGGCTATGGAATGGGCGAGGCGGGCGAGGGGCGCATGGGAGCCCACCAGCAGAAGAAACTGGAAGAGAAGATTCTGCGCCAGTTCCGCGACCGTTTCGACATCCCCATTCCCGACGACAAACTGGCCCAGGCGCCTTTCTACAAGCCTTCCGCCGACAGCCCGGAGCTGGAATATCTCCACCAGCGCCGCAAGGCTTTGGGGGGGTATCTGCCCCAGCGGCGCCGGCAATCGAAGGTCACCTTGTCCGTGCCGGGGGAGAAGCCATTCGATTTCGCCCTCAAGGGAACCGGAGAGCGGGAGATGTCCACCACCATGGTGTTCGTGCGGATCCTGGCCGGCCTGATGCGCGACAAGGGGTTGGGCAAGCACGTGGTGCCCATCGTCCCGGACGAGGCCCGGACTTTCGGCATGGAGGGGCTGTTCCGCCAGTATGGCATCTATTCCCATGTGGGGCAGTTGTACGAACCCGAGGATGCCGGTCAGATCAACTATTACCGGGAGGACACCAAGGGCCAGATTCTGGAAGAAGGGATCAACGAGGCGGGCGCGATGAGCGACTGGATCGCCGCCGCGACCTCCTACAGCAACCACGACCTGCCCATGGTGCCTTTCTATATCTATTATTCCATGTTCGGCTACCAGCGGGTCGGCGACCTGTGCTGGGCGGCGGGCGACATGCAGTCGCGGGGATTCCTGATGGGCGGCACCGCCGGCAGGACCA
This sequence comes from Methylothermaceae bacterium, assembly GCA_026981855.1. Lineage (GTDB taxonomy): Bacteria > Pseudomonadota > Gammaproteobacteria > Methylococcales > Methylothermaceae > Methylohalobius. The sequence goes on from JALSIB010000038.1 coordinate 32,821, forward strand.
CCCTGGCCGGGGAAGGGCTGCAGCACCAGGATGGTCATAACCTGCTGTTTTTCTCTGCGGTTCCCAACTGTGTGGCTTACGATCCGTGTTTTGGTTACGAGCTGGCGGTGATCATCCGCCACGGCCTGCGGCGCATGATCGAGGAAGGGGAGAATGTTTATTTCTATCTCACGGTGATGAACGAGAACTATGCCCATCCCCCGCTGCCCGAAGGGGCCGAGGAAGGAATCCTCAAGGGGATGTACCGTTTTTCCAGCGCCGGCGACAAGGCTCAGATACAGCTCATGGGGAGTGGCACCATTCTCAGGGAGGTGATTGCGGCCGCCGAATTGTTGCAGCAGGATTTCGGCGTCGCCGCCGATGTCTGGAGCGTGACCAGTTTCTCCGAACTCCACCGCGAGGGGGTTCAGGCGCAGAGGTGGAACCTGCGTCATCCGGGAAGCCGGTCGCAGAAAAAGGCCTATGTCACCCAATGCCTGGAAAACAGCCGGGGGCCGGTGTTGGTCGCGACCGATTATATCCGCACCCACGCAGAGCAGATACGGGCGTTTGTGCCTGCTCCCTATTACGTGCTGGGGACCGATGGTTACGGCCGCAGTGATGTCCGCAAGGAGCTGCGGGCGTTCTTCGAGGTGGACCGTCATACTGTGGTGGTGAGCGCCCTCAAGGCCTTGGCGGACGAACAGGTCGTTCCCGCCAAGCTGGCCAGGGAGGCTATGGCAAAATACGCCATCGATCCGGACAAGCCGTTTCCACCCACGGTTTAGGAAGCACCGGGAAACAGTTCATGCCGAAGATCCTGAAAGCGGGATCTTCGGCATTTTGTTAAACTCGCGCCAATTACAAGCAAAAATTCATGGGGTAACAGGGTGAGTCAGGAAATGGAAATTTGCGTCCCGCCTCTGGGGGACGTGGATGCAGTCGATGTCATCGAGGTATTGGTCCAGCCGGGAGATCAGGTCGAACAGGATACGCCGCTGATCACGCTGGAAAGCGACAAGGCGACCATGGAGGTGCCGTCGCCCCAGGCGGGTACCGTCAAGGAAGTCCTGGTTAAAGTGGGTGACAAGGTCAAGGAAGGGGCCCCGATTGTCCGTCTGGAGGCGCAGGCAGCGGCCGAATCGGCAGCGGCTCCGCCTGAGGAGGAAACACAAGAACCGGCCGAAGCGCCGCAGCCCGCCGCCGAGGGGGGGACGGCGGAAGAGGAAAAGAAAGCGGAAGCCGCTCCGCCTCCCTCCTCTCCCCCGGCCGAATCCGCCGCCGACTTGCCTTACGCCAGTCCGTCGGTGCGGAAATTCGCCCGCAAACTGGGGGTGGACCTTGGTCAGGTGTGCGGCTCGGGCCCCAAGGGCAGGATTCTCAAAGAAGACGTGGAAGCCTTCGTCAAGGACCGGTTGCAGGGAGGGGTGGCCACAGCCGCCGGAGCGGGCATTCCGGCGGTGCCGGAAGTCGATTTCTCCAAATATGGTCCGGTCGAGACCCAGCCCCTGTCCCGCATCAAACGCCGCAGCGGGCCTCACCTGCAGCGGGCCTGGCTCAATGCGCCCCAGGTCACCCAGCATCATGAAGTGGACATCACCGGGCTGGAGGAATTCCGCAAGGCCTTGAAGCCGGAGGCGGACCAGCTGGGCGTCAAGCTGACACCGCTGGCTTTCATTCTCAAGGCGCTGCCGGCGGTGATGAAGGAATTTCCCCTGTTCAACGCTTCGCTGGCCCCCGACGGGCAAAACCTGATCCTCAAACGTTATTTTCACATAGGCGTTGCGGTCGCCACCCCCGAGGGTCTGGTGGTGCCAGTGATCCGCGACGTGGACCGGAAAGGGGTATGGGAGCTGGGCCGGGAACTGGCGGAAGTCAGCGCCAGGGCCAGGGCGGGCAAACTGATGCCGGACGATCTGCAAGGCGGCTGCTTTTCCGTCTCCAGCCTGGGGGGGATCGGGGGAACCTTTTTCACCCCGATCGTCAATGTGCCGGAAGTGGCGATTCTCGGGCTTTCGCGGGCGCGGATGCAGCCGGTCTGGAATGGAACGGAATTCACGCCACGGCTGATGTTGCCGATTTCGCTTTCCTACGACCACCGGGTCATCGATGGCGCCGAGGGGGCGCGGTTCGTGGTTCGCTTCGGAGAGCTTCTCAGTGACATGCGGCGCTTGGTTTTATAAAGGAGAACGCGATCATGACGACGGAAACCGAGGTTTTGGTGTTGGGTGCGGGGCCGGGTGGATACACCGCCGCCTTCAGGGCGGCGGACCTGGGCAAGCAGGTCACTTTGGTGGAACGTTATCCGGTGTTGGGTGGCGTGTGTCTGAATGTGGGGTGCATCCCTTCCAAGGCACTTTTGCACATGGCCGAATTGATCTACGAGGCCGAATCCTGCGCCGGCAAGGGAATCGATTTCGGGCGGCCGAAGATCGATCTGGAAAAGATCCGCGCCTGGAAAATGCGGGTGGTCAAGACGCTCACCACCGGTCTTGCCGGTCTGGCCAGGCAGCGTCAGGTTCAGGTGGTGCAGGGAACGGCACGTTTCGTCTCGGCCAATGAGATCGCGGTGGAAGGCCCCGACGGTGAGCAGGCCATTCGTTTTCAACATGCCATCATCGCCGCCGGATCCCGGCCGGTGCGTCTGCCGGGTTGGCCGGATGACCCCCGTATCATGGATTCGACCGGTGCGTTGGCGCTGGAAGAGATTCCCGGCTCCTTGCTGGTCGTGGGGGGCGGGGTGATCGGACTGGAGATGGCCTGTGTCTATCATGCCCTGGGGGCGAAAGTCTCGGTGGTGGAACTGGCGGACCAGATTCTTCCGGGGGTGGACAAGGACTTGATCCGTCCCCTGCAGCAGACCATCGGCAAACGCTACGAAGACATCTGGGTCGGTACCCGGGTCACCTCGGTGGAGGCTGGCCGGGACGGCCTGGAAGTACGCTTCGAGGGTGGAGAGGCGCCGGAGACGCGGACGTTCGACAGAATTCTGCTGTCGGTGGGGCGGCGACCCAACAGCGATCTGCTGAATCTCGAGGCCGCCGGAATCGGGGTCGATGAAAGAGGGTTCATCGCGGTTGATGACAGAATGCGTACCAGCGTGCCCCATATCCATGCCATCGGCGATATCGTCGGCAACCCGATGCTGGCCCACAAGGCCGTGCATGAAGGCAAGGTGGCGGCCGAGGTGATCTGTGGCGAACCTTCGGCTTTTCAGGCGCTCACGATTCCTGCGGTGGCCTATACCGATCCGGAAGTGGCCTGGATGGGGAAAAGCGAATCGGAACTCAAGGAAGAAGGCGTGGAATACGACAAGGCGGTTTTCCCCTGGGCAGCCAGTGGCAGGGCGCTGTCCATGGGAAGAAGGGAGGGGCTGACCAAGTTGCTCAGCGACAAGAAGACGGGGCGTATCCTTGGCGCCGGAATCGTGGGCCCCCACGCCGGGGAATTGATCGCCGAGGCCGTGTTGGCGCTGGAAATGGGTGCCGATGTGGAAGATCTGGCGTTGACGATTCATCCCCATCCGACCTTGTCCGAGACGTTGATGTTCGCAGCCGAAATGATTGACGGTTCCATCACCGACTTATATCTTGGCAAGAAAACCTCTTGAGGGCGGCAGGTGTGGAAACGGTCGAACTGAACTGTAAACGCTTCGGGAGCGAAGGGCCGCCCGTGGTGATCCTGCACGGCTTGTTCGGGGCCGGCCGTAATTGGTATTCGCTGGCCCGGCGGCTGGCCGATGAGTTTCAGGTTTTGGTGCCCGATCTCAGGGGGCATGGGGATTCGCCCGCCGTGCCGCCTCTGGATTATCCCCACATGGCCGCCGACTTGATCGCGCTGTTGGACCGGGAGGGGATGGAGGCGGCTCATTTCTTGGGTCACAGTATGGGGGGCAAGGCGGCCATGACCGTGGCGTTGAACTATCCGGGGAGGATCGGCAAGCTGGTGGTGGTGGATATCGCGCCGGTGCATTATTCCCATGGTTTCGACCATGTGATCGAGGCGCTCAGGTCGTTGCCGCTCGAGCGGATACAGAATCGCCGCGAGGCCGGGGAATGGTTGGGAAAACGGATCGAAAATCCGGTCATCACCCAGTTCCTGTTGCAGAATCTGGTGGCGGAAAACGGCCGCTATCAGTGGCGTATCGACCTCGATTTGCTGGCCCGGGCGTTGCCCGGTATCGTCAGTTTTCCCCTGGATGAAAACCTCCAGCCATTCGAAGGGCCCGCTTTGTTCATCGCCGGGGGCTTGTCCGAATATATCAAACCGCAATATCATCCGGCCATTCGCGCCTTGTTCCCCCGGGCCTGCATCCAGACCATCGAGCATGCGGGGCATTGGGTGCATATCGATCAACCCGAGGCTTTCGAGTCCGTGGTTCGGTGTTTTCTGCGCCCCAACTGCGAGCTGGAGAATCAGCAGGCACTGTGAAGCTTTTTCCCGCCCTGTTTGTCAATCTCGAAAGCCGCGCCGCAGTCTGTTCTTTCGCTGGATGCATTCTGTGAATCCGTAAACTACCACAGTCTCCCCTAAAGCCGCCGGGGATTCGACCGATACCCTTGGAGTGGGATGAAATCCGCTCGGTGGTGGTATGCGAATCTTTTCTCTCTTTTTGATGTTGATCGCCGCCTCGGCGGGGGCGCAATTCTATCAACCTCCGTTGCTGAACGCCCGGTGGCATCTGCATACCGCCGCCCTGGAGTGCCGTCTGATCCAGGAGATACCGCATCTGGGCCGGGTGGGGCTGGTGCAGGAAGCGGGGCAGCCTCTGCGCTTCGTGTTGCATCTGGCTCCCCGGGTGGAGATCGCCGATGCGAGCCTGCGGGTCGAACCGGCCCCTTGGCAACATCGGTTTCTGTCGGGCAACGCTTATCCGGTTTCCCGCCGGGGGGGAGAGAAGGGAGGGCGCCGGTTGGAGGTTCGAGGCGAGGTTGCAGACAGAATGTTGGCGGCGTTGTATGCCGGCCACTTTCCCGTATTCACCTTGCGCAAGCCCTGGCAGGGTGGTCTGAGTGAAGACCGGGTGGGGGTGTCGCCTGTCAGGTTGTGGGAGAACTACGACCGCTTCCAGAGTTGCCGCATGAATCTTCCCGATTTCGGCCCCCGGGATTTCGAGAATTTGCGTTTTTATTTCTTGCCGCATCAAGCCGGATTGCCAGGGAAACTGGAGGGCCTGCTGCCCAGAATGGTCCGGTATCTGGAGTTGTCGGGAAAGGGCGGGGTCGTGGTGACCAATGCGACGGCGGGGGTGGCCGGGCGGGAAGGGCGGTTATGGTTTCAGAAGCGTTTTGCCGCCATCAAGTCGACGCTCCGCCGGTTGGGGTTGAGTGGATCGAAGGTCACCAGTCGTTCGATACCCGGCAAACCGATGATCGATTTGACCCTTTTTGGCCCGGAAGGATTGCTGTTATATCACTATGGGCGGCAACAAAAGTCCTTGCGCGGCGAACAGAAGCGCCGGTTATCGTTGTTGGCGCGCTATGTCCGGGACTATTTTCCGGGGAAAGTGGTGATTCATGGCCATAGTGATGGTGCGCGGTGGCGGAGCGAGAAGACCAACCGGGCCCTGGCGGCGAGATGGGCGGGGCGGGTCCACGATTTTTTGGTGACGGCCGGGGTCGGCCTGGACCGCATTGAAATCAGAGTATGGGGCTCGCGCAAACGGGTGGCCAGCAACCACAGCCGCGCCGGCCAGGCGAAGAACCGCCGGGTGCGTATCGAGTTGGTGGGTGAACCCGTGTTGACGGCGGAACTGGATCAATCGGGATGATTCAGTAGTCGTCGGACGAATGAGAGGTCTTGTTCGGTGTCGATGTCGATGGCGGCTTCGGGGTAGGGGAGGACGATGAAAGCGGCCTTGATTCCCAGTTTTCTTTCCACCCGCCGGGCGGCCTCTTCTGTGGTCAGCCGGCCGGTCAGGTAAAGCAGCAAGGGCGCCAGGCCGAGCGCCTGGATCAGGCGCCAGGGGCGTTTTCTGTCCTGTTCCAGCTTTTTCCACAAGCGAATCAGTTCACGGCCCTTTGGTGTCAGGAAGGCGAACAGGTTACAGGTGCAGAAGGGGCCGTCGGAAAATTTCAAGGGTGTTCGTCTCACGCCCGGAAAGCGTGCCGCGACCTTCGCGTAAGGAACCAGCCCTACCGCCACGTCGGCGCCGCTTTCGACCGCCCGGCGGCAGAAGTCGTCGAAAACCCGGGGCTGCGGGAAGGCGATGTCGGCGGCGGTCAGCAGTACCGGCTGGTGATCATCGATCTGTTCCATGCAGCGCCAGGCACTCCGGCTGGGGGAGGCGTCCGGTGGAATCCATTCGGCCGGTTCGTCGAGGGTGATGTTTTTCCAGATGCCTTCTCCAGGGCCGCAAATGAGAATCCCGGCTATTTCCCGGGATTGCGCCAGCGCTTTCAGAATCCGCTCCAACATGGGCTTTCCGGCCAGGGGGACCAGGGCCTTGCAAGGTGCGTTGGCGGCCCTGGCGACGGGGTTTTCGTGTTCGCGGTCGGCGGCCAGGACGATTGCGGTGAATTTCATGACAGTGATTTCTGGTAGATACGGTAGCGCTTGTAACAGCGGGCGCCCAGGTTTTCGATGATGTTTCGCATTCTCAGATTGTCTTCCAGGATCCAGGACAGTTCCAGCCGTCGCAACCCCCGTTCGCGTATCGGTTGTCGGAGCGCCTCGATCAGAAGGTAGGCGATCGCCGCGCCCACCAGGCTGTTTTGATGGCGCCGGCGCACCCCCATCAGAATGACCCTGCCGCTGTCGGGATAACGGGTTTTCCAGCGCCACAACAGTTTGACCCAGTTGAAGGGGAGAAGCCGTCCGTCCAGATTGCCGAGTAGTTGGTTGAGATCCGGTATCACGACGATCATTCCCGCCGCTTCGCCATCGAACTCGGCGATCTGCACGAAATCGTCCCGGATGATGTGGCTGAGCGTCCTGGCTATTTCGGAAAATTCTTTCTCGGTGAACGGTACGAATCCCCAGTTCCCGGACCAGGCGTCGTTGAAAATCTGCCGCAACAGTTCGAATTCCCGCAGCAGGTTTTTTCTCTCCAGCGGGCGCACATGGACTTCCCGCGCCGCCTTGGCGGCGAGGTTTCGCACCGGCCGGGGCAGTTCTGTTTCGGTATCGAGAAGGTATGCCAACAAGTCCTTTGCCGGACTGTATCCCCGTTTTTCGATGTGCGCCACATAGTAAGGGGGGTTGTAGGGCATCATGACCGCCGGGGGCAAATCGTAGCCCGCCACCAGTAAGCCGCATTCCTGATTGATGGACAGGTTGAAGGGGCCTTTCACGGTTTCCATTCCTTCCCGTCGCAGCCAGCTTTCCGCCTGCTCGAACAGGGCGGCGAACACTTCCTCGTCGTCGACCGCCTCCAGCAAGCCGAAAAAGCCGGCATTGTCCGAATGCTGCTGCCGGTACAGCTCATCGATCTGGGCGCTGATGCGCCCCACCGGCCGGCCGTTTCGCCAGGCGATCCAGCCTTGCCATTTCGCGTGTTCGAAATAAGGATTGGCGGAAGACAGGTGGAGTTTTCTTTCCAGCCGCAGTGGCGGTATCCAGTTGGGATCGTCGCCCTGGATGGACCAGGGGACATGGATGAAATCGGCCAGATCCCGGGGTGTTTGAACAGGCGTGAGTTTCAGATTCGTGTGCACGGGTGGGGGTCGCTAAATTGGGTTCGTTGTTGCATCGTTGCCTTAAAGATACGGTTGATTGTGAATTAACAACACGCTATCCTTATGCATAAGGAATAAGGAATAAGGAATAAGGAGTCAGGAAGCGGGGTTGGTTTGTTTTTGTCACAACCTTGTACCTGAAAAGGCGGAAATGCTATGATATTTTTCGCTCATAGATTACCTTGCTTTCGCGTGAAAGCAACTAAAACAACAAGGATGAGGGCCTTCGGCAAGTTCAGGGCGGGGAGTCGTCTCCCGTTGCCGGGGGTTTCGTTGTTCGATGCTATGCCTACCAGTTTTGTGGATTTATAAGGGGAGAGGCTCTTGGGTGCTCAAGCTACGCCAACCGAGAATACGATACCTTTGCGGCGCGCCGATTTCGCCACATTGGCAGAAGCGCTGGATTACGCCGCATTGGGCCAGACCGGCTGCAACTTCTACAATGGTAGAGGAGAATTATACGAGGTTCTGACCTACGCGGACCTGCGTGATCAGGCCATCGTTCTGGCGCATCGCCTGGCCGGACTCGATCTTCCCAGAGAGTCCCGGGTGGCCTTGATCGCCGAGACGACTCCGGATTTCATCCGCTTCTTTTTCGCCTGCCAATATGCCGGATTGGTGCCGGTTCCGCTGCCCATCCCCTTCAGCCTCGGCAGCCATCAGGCCTATGTGCGGCAACTCAGGACCATGCTGCAAAGCTGCCGTCCCAGCATCGCCATGGCGCCGGAGAATTTCGTCAGTTTCCTGACCGAGGCGGCCGAGGGTTTGGATATCGACTATTTCGGCGCTCCGGAGGACTTCGAGCGCTTGGCGCCTGCGGAAACGGCGCTTCGGCCCCTCCAATCGGATGAGTTGGCCTATCTCCAATATACCTCGGGCAGTACCCGTTTCCCCCGGGGGGTCATGATCAGGCAGGCGACGGTCATGGACAATCTGGCGGGGATTGCCCAATACGGCGTCTGTTTGCGGCCCGGTGACCGTGCCGTCTCCTGGCTGCCTTTCTATCACGACATGGGACTGGTGGGGCTGATGTTGACCCCGGTCGCCTCCCAGGTTTCCGCCGATTATCTGGGAACCCGTGAATTCGCCATGCGCCCGCGGCAATGGTTGGCCTTGATGTCCAAAAACAAGGCCACCATATCCTTTGGCCCTCCTTTCGGCTATGAATTGTGCATGCGCAGGCTCAGGCCGGGCGAGGCCGCCAAGTTCGATCTGAGCGCCTGGCGGGTCGCGGGTGTCGGGGCCGAGATGATCCGTACCGAATCCCTGCGGGGGTTTGCCAGGGCGTTGGCGCCCGCGGGATTCAGGGAAGAAGCTTTCCTTCCTTGTTACGGGATGGCGGAATGCTCGCTTGCCGTCACCTTCGCCCCGCTTGAGCAGGGGCTTAAGGTGGACCGGGTGGACCGGGAAGTGTTGGCCGTGAAAGGGGAGGCTGCGCCGGTCGAGGATCCGGATCAGCCCTTCAACGAATTCGTGGATTGTGGGCGCCTGCTGCCGGGCTTCGAACTCAAGGTGCTCGACGGCGAAGGCAACGAGGTTTCCGAACGCACCATCGGCACCATCCATTTGCGTGGGCCCAGCGTGATGTCGGGGTATTTCGAGGATGCCGAAATGACTTCCCAGGTTCTTTCTTCCGATGGCTGGCTCAATACCGGAGATCTGGGTTATTTCGTGGGGGACAGGCTCTTTTTGACCGGGCGGCAGAAGGATCTCATCATCGTCAACGGCCGCAATATCTGGCCCCAGGATCTCGAATATCTGGCCCATCAGCAACCTGAGGTCCGTCCAGGCGACGCCTTGGCCTTTGGTGTTCCAGGTTCCGATGGCAGCGATCTGACCGTTCTCGTGGTCCAGTGCCGGGAGACCGACGAGGCGAAAAGGGCCGATCTCAAAAAGAGGATTCGATCCCGGGTGCAGTCGGAAATCGGGGTTGATTGCATCGTCGAATTGGTTCCGCTTCATACCTTGCCGCGGACTTCCTCCGGCAAGCTGTCGCGTTCCAAGGCCCAGCAGAATTATATCGCCAGTCACGACTTCACGCATCGCGAATCCCGGGGAAGGCGCGCCGCGGTATGAGGCGCAGTGGCTGAGCCTCCCCCTCTCGTTGCCCTGACGGGTGCGACAGGTTTTATTGGCCGTTGGATCGCCCGCCATCTGGTTGCCACTGGATGGCGGGTTCGCGTTTTGGTCCGGCCGGGATCCGAAAAACGCCTGCCGGATTTGCCCCTCGATATCTGTTTTGGCAGCCTGGAGGATGTCTCGAGCCTGCAGTCCCTGCTGACAGACGTTCAGGGGGTGGTTCATTGCGCCGGTGTCGTCCGCGGAATTTCCCAACGGGATTTCGATGCGGTGAATGCCGCCGGTACCCAAAGGCTGGCGCAGGTCGCCGCCGATGTGGGGGTGGACAGGTGGGTCATGATTTCTTCCCTGGCTGCGCGTGAGCCACAATTGTCGCCCTATGCCCTGAGCAAGCGGCGGGGAGAACAAGCCCTTCAGGCGCTTGGAGACCGCCTGCCCTGGATCATTTTCAGGCCCCCGGCGGTGTATGGGCCGGGCGACCGGGAAATGTTGCCGCTGCTCAAAGCGATGGCGCGAGGGATCGTGCCGTTGATAGGCGACCGGGACGCCCGTTTTTCCCTGATCTATGTGGAGGATCTGGCCAGGGCGGTCGGGGCCGCCCTGAATGCCTCCCGTGTGTCGGAGGCGTTGTTCGAAATCGATGATGGCCATAGCGGCGGTTACAGCTGGCAAGAGGTGATCGACATCGCCGCTGAATATCGCAACAAACCGGTTCGCGCCGTGCCGGTGCCGGAGGGGCTGTTGCGGGCCATGGCGAGGCTGTCCCTCGCCGCTTCGCGGCTGCGTGGCAAGATGCCAATGTTGACGCCGGCGAAGGTGAACGAACTTCGGCATCCCGACTGGGTATGCGACAATACCGCTGTCTGTGAGACGCTCGAATGGCAGCCGCAAATACCTTTTTCCATCGGCCTGGCCAAAACCCTGGCCCCTGATCAATCTGTTTCCTAGAGGTGTCATGAAAACTTATCAAGATATCCTGAATGAATTGCTGGAAACCATCCGGCCATTGGCCCCCAATGCGGACTCATTGACCGAAGACACCGAATTGATGGGAAATCTCGGTCTCGATTCCATGAAGGTGATGAATCTGCTTCAGGAGGTGGAGGATCATTTTGATGTTTCCATCCCCATCAATGTCTTGCCGGATGTCCGGACGGTGGGGGATCTGGCCCGGAAAATACACGAGATTCTGGGCGAACGATGAAGCTTCTGGAGAAATTCCAGGCGCTCGGGCAAGCCCGTGACCAGCTCAAGAATCTGGGCGTGGATCCCTTCAACGTGGTGGTCGAGAAGATCCTTTCGCCCACCGAGGCGATCGTCAACGGCCATCGGGTGATTCTGGCCGGAACCAACAATTATCTGGGCCTGACTTTCCATCCCGAATGCATCGCCGCCGCGGAAAAGGCATTGCGCGAAGAAGGGTGCGGCACCACCGGATCCCGCATGGCCAATGGCAATTATGCAGATCACCTGGCCCTGGAAAGGGAATTCGCCGAATTTTACCGAAAGCCCTACAGCGTGGTCTTTTCCACCGGCTATCTCGCCAATCTGGCTCTTCTTTCCACTCTGCCCGGCGCAGACGACGTCATTCTTCTGGACGCCGACTGCCATGCCAGTATCTATGACGGTTGCAAGATGAGCCCCGCCGAAGTGATCCGGTTTCGCCACAACGATGTCGACGATCTGGCCAAAAGGTTGCGGCGGTTGAAAGACCGGGCGCAAAGGACGCTGGTAGTGGTGGAAGGTCTTTACAGTATGCTCGGTGATACGGCTCCCTTGAAGGCCATTGCCGAAATAAAGGATGAATACGGCGCCTGCCTGATGGTGGACGAGGCGCATTCCCTGGGTGTGCTGGGGGAATCCGGGCGTGGTTTGGCCGAAGCGGAAGGCGTCGAGGCGTTGGTGGATTTCACCGTCGGAACCTTCAGCAAGAGCCTGGGCGCCATTGGAGGCTATTGTGTCAGCCCCCATCGGGAATTGGACATCCTGCGCTACACCGCCCGCCCTTATATCTTCACCGCTTCCTCCTCTCCGGCGCAGATTGCTTCGACCCGCGTGGCTTTGCGGTTGCTGCGCGATGGGGGCGAACTGAGACGGCGGTTGTGGTCCAATGCCGAGCGTTTCCATCAAGGTCTTTCGTCGCTCGGGTGCCAGCTGGGGCCGCAAATGAGCCCGGTGATCCCCATCCTGCTCAGTGAATCGCGGGAAGACTCGCTTCTGGTTTGGCATGAATTGTTGCAGAACGGCGTTTACGTCAATCTCGTCATGCCGCCGGCGACCCCGGATCACCGCTGTCTGCTTCGTTGCAGCATGAGCGCCGCCCATACGCCGGAGCAAATCGATCAGCTGTTGGAAACCTGCGCCAAAGTGTTTGCCGCCCACGGCCTCGTGTCCCACTGATGAGATTGCTTTTCCGCTTCGTCTGCAAATATCCCTGGCAGAGCGCCGTCGTCATGATGGCTCTGGTGCTGGCGGGATTGGTGGAAGGGGCGAGTATGACGGCGCTGCTTCCGATTCTGAGTACGGCGGTTGAACACGGCGGGGAATTGGATCCCGGCGGCGATGGCAAGAGTGCCTTCTTGCTGCGGGGATTGAGATGGCTGGGTTTGACGCCGACCATGGGGATTCTGATCGCCGTGGTGGTGGCGGGGACGATCGTGCGCAGTGCCCTGACCCTGTTGGCCAACAAGTATGTGGGGTATACCATCGCCAGGGTGGCCACCGATCTACGTCTCACCTTGTTGAAGGCCTTGCTGGCCGCCCGCTGGCCGTTTTATCTGCGCCAACCGGTCGGAGCGTTGGCCAACGCCATGTCGAGCGAACCGGATCGGGCCTCCAAGGCCTACTTCTTCGGTATTTCGATGATCGCCGGGTCGATCCAGATGCTGGCCTACATCGTCGTCGCGGCGACGATTTCCTGGCGTGCGACTTTTGCCTATTTGTTGGGCGCCTCGCTGGTATTGCTGTGTTTGTTTTCCCTGGTGCGGATGGCCCGCAGGGCCGGCAAACGGCAGACCAAGATCCGCAAGGCCTTGCTGCGTCAGCTGACCGACTGCCTCCAGTCGGTTAAGCCTTTGAAGGCCATGGGGCGGGAAGATCTGGTGGACCGGGTCATCGCCAGTGAGACGCATCGCCTGAACCGGGCGTTGGAACGGGAAGTGTTGAGCAAGGAAGCGTTGAAAGCGGTCCAGGGGCCTGCCTTTCTGGCATTGGTGGCGACCGGTTTTTATGTGGGCCTGATGCGCTGGCACATGCCGCCGGCGGAAGTCATGGTGCTGCTCATGCTGCTCAGCAGGGTGATGGCGGGAATGGGTAAGATCCAGCGCATGTATCAGAGCATGGCGGTATGTGAAAGCGCCTACTGGTCGTTGAACAAGACCATCCAACAAGCGGAAACCCAGGTCGAGCAACTGGGAGGGGAAATCCGGCCCACCTTGGAAAAGGGCATCGAACTGGATCGGGTGGCGTTTTCTTATGATGGACGTGCCGTGGTCGACAATCTCTCATTGGCCATTCCCGCTTCCAGCCTGACCGCCTTGATCGGTTTTTCAGGCGCCGGGAAGACCACGGTGGTGGATTTGATCATCGGCCTGTTACGGCCCCAAAGTGGGCGGATTCTGATCGATGGGGTCGATATCGGAAAGCTCGATTTGCGTGCTTGGCGGCAAATGATCGGCTATGTTCCCCAGGAGAACCTGCTGCTTCACGATTCCATCTTCACCAACGTGACTTTCGGCGATACCCGGTTGGCGGAAGGCGATGTCGAATGGGCTTTGAAGGCGGCGGGTGCTTGGGAATTCGTTCGCGCCTTGCCGGAAGGAATGAATACGATGGTGGGTGAAAGAGGGGCCAGGCTTTCCGGCGGGCAGCGGCAACGCATCATGATCGCGCGGGCACTGGTGCATCGTCCGAAGTTGTTGATTTTGGACGAGGCCACCAGCGCGCTGGATCCGGAGAGCCAGCGTGCCATCTGCCGCTCGTTGCAACGACTGAAACAGGAGATCACCATTTTGGCGATTTCCCATCAGCCCATGATCGTCGAGATCGCCGATCGTATCTATCAGCTCGAAGCAGGCACCGCGCGCCGGGTCGAAACGACCGACGTTGCGGTGGCGGCGCTCAGCTGATCAGTTTCAAGCCGGGGGGCAAGGCTTCGCCGACCAGGCGTTGTTCGTCTTCTTCCGAGAGGGTTGAAATTTCATTCACCATGGCGAGCCAGGAGGCTGGCGCCTTGCTTTGGCGGAGCTTGGAGACGACCTTCTGACGCAGTTGGGGGTCGATGTCCCGGCTTCTGTCTCCGCTCATTCTCGCCAGCAGGGCCGCTGCGAATCCGAGCAGGGGACGCTTTTTGAAATCCATTTCCAGCAGCTGCTTCAGCCAGCCGCTGACTTCATCACGCGGCACCGTGTTGTGGCTGCTGCCATAGAAAGGGATGCGAGCGCCGATTCTGCCCAGTGCCCAGGCGGTCTGTTCAGGTTCCCTCGGGTTGTCCGCGAGACGTTTGAGCAGCCATCGCCCAAGGAGGGTTTTATCATCGGCCGGCAGATGTTCCAGTACCGCGGCCAAGCGCACGATGTTGTCGTAGCTGCGTTGTTTCGCCAGGGTCGCCAGCTTTCCCTTGCGGCTCTTGACAGGGTCCAGGTAGTCCCGGATATCGGAGAAAATGATTTCCTGGGCCGGTCTTTCCAGGCCTCCGGCAATCCGGCGCCAAAAGGTCCACCATTCGGCCCAGTTCTGGATCACATTGACGAATTGCAGTCCTTGGGAATAGAGGTGCCAGACTTGCTCGATCCGCCATTCGTCCAGCGGGTAACCGAAACCCGGCCGCAGGCAGAATCCGCTGAGGCTGAGCCAGCCGCGTTCGTGGTCGGCGCTGCGGCGGCGGAATCGGCTCCCTTGCAGGAGGACGTCGGCCAGCTCGCGCAGGAGAGGAATGTCCCAGCGTTGGCGCGGCCCCAGAAGGGATTCCAATTCGCTGCGCAAGGTCTTGACGAGCTTGGGGGAAACTTCTCTGGATTTCTTGCCGAATACCTTGGCGATCAGCGCCTGCGCTTCTTCCAGGTGGGGATGGGAAGCGTCCTGGAGGCTGATCCGGGGCGTGTTCCGGCGTAGTTCGAATGCCAGGCGCCAGCGCTTTCGGGGATCGTCGCAGGCGACACAAACCAGCTCCAGCGTGCCGATTTCCGTCAGCCGGGTCGCGAGCCTTACCTCGATTTCCTGGGTTTGGCCGGTTTCCAGGGCCACCGCCAGGGGGGGCAGAGGAGTAAAGTGTTCCGCCGTGATATCGACCGTTTCCCCTGGCCGATGGCGCGCATCCTCGATGGAGGAAACCAAGTGAAAGCGTACCGGTCGCCCCAGCCTGAGGGCGAAGATCCGGTCTTCGAGCAGGATCTCCCGTTCCTCTTCGGTACCCTTGGGAAGCAGGCAAATGCCTTCCGTCTGGCCCTTGCGGCCTTCGACGACCAGAAAATAACTGCGTGCGGAACCGCCACCGATTCTGGGTTGATGGCCCAGCCTCGCCAGGATCGAGCCGACAGCGCCCGAAGCCACGGCAAAATCCGGGTGCGGGTTTTCCAGCTGGTTGAGGGGCCGGGTACCCCAGCCGGAAACGACTTCCAGCAGCCTTTCGGTGATCATCCGGCTTTGAAAGACACCGCCGTTGAGCAGAATCGCATCGGGTACCGGAGGGGTCTGCGGGTCGTTCAGGGCTTCTGCGGCCGCCCGGGCATGGAGTTTGAGGAAGGCGGCGATATGCCGGGTGACGGCGGGGTCGCCCACATAGGGAAGACCGAATTCCACCAGGCCGCTTCGGATTCCCTGGGGGTGGTCGTCCAGGGAAACCCGGGGAAAGAATCCGTCCAATACGATCTTTCGTACCTCTTCCCGGCCCAGGGTGATGGAGCGGGCGCCACCGACCAACCGGCTGCCGCCACCGAGCAGGGTCACCGGGGTGTGTTCCGGCGCGTCTTCGGAGAGCAGAAGTTCCTTGGCGGCGCGGCATTGTTCGACCAGCATGGAGAAATCGGCGGCGGACAATTTTCGATCCGGAGCGCTTAGGCGTTCTTCCGCCAGATGGGCCAACATCAGATCGATATTGTCCCCCCCAAGCAGGAGATGATCTCCCACCCCGATCCGGGTCAATTTGGGTCGCCCGGTACCGTGATCGATGCGGATCAAGGTAAGATCCATGGTGCCGCCACCCAGATCGACCACCAGCATCAGCCTGCTCGGGGTCAAGGGTGAAAGGTCCTGGCGATGCCGGTACAACCAGTCGTAACAGACAGCCTGCGGCTCTTCCAGCAAGCGCGGGTTGCCCAGGCCCGCCCTGGCGGCGGCCTCCAGAGTCAGTGCGCGGGCGGATTCATCGAAGGAGGCGGGAACCGTGATCACCAGTTCCTGCCGCTCCAGGGGGGCGGAAGGGAAGCGAAGGTTCCAGGCATTGCGCACATGGGCCAGATAGCTTGCGGTGGCAATCAGGGGGGAGACTTTTCCGACTTCCCGTGGGGCGCCCCAGGGCAGGATGTCGGCCGTTCGATCCACACCGGCATGGCAGAGCCAGCTTTTGGCGCTAACGACCAGCCGGCCGGGGCTCTTGGCTCCGAGACGGCGCGCCAGCTCGCCGACGACGGCGTTGGGCACCGGGTCTCCGATCGAGGGAAGGGGCCAGGGCAGTTGCAACGCCTCGGGAGCCAGTTCGTCCGCAGCCGGATGATAACGAAGCGAGGGAAGCAGTGGGCACGAAGCGATTTCACCGGGGGCGATCAATTGGGGGATCGGGAAACGTTCGATCGCCGTTTCCCGATCCCTGGAAAGATCGGCATAGGCAACCACCGTATGGGTGGTTCCCAGGTCGATGCCGACAAGATACTTTGCGCCTGTTGCCACCGGTTATTTTTTGAAGGGCCAGAATGCGGGTTTTTGCTCCCGCTCATTCTCTTGCGGTTGCTCGCCAGAGGTATCGGAGGCGTCTTCTTCGACCTGAGGCGTTTCAGTTTCGGGAGGAACTTCTTCAGGTTCTGCCTCCGACGTGTCAGGCGTGACCGGCTTTTCGCCACCCCCCGTCTGCGGCTGGGCTTCCTGTCCCCTGACCTCGAATTCGATTTTCCAGCGTTCTCCGGTATCTTTGGCGACCGCTTCCAGGCGCAGTGTGCCGACCTCGGTATAAGTGGCCGCCAATTGGACCGGCACCACATCGCCGGGATTGTGATGTTCCGGAGACAGCGTCACCTCGATTTCGGTCAATTCCTCGATCTCGTCGCTGTACCACTGGTCGAGCAGCGCGCCCACCGGGTCATCCCGGCGGACCGTCGAGGTGAAGAAGCGGAAGCGTACCGGTTCCCCCACCACCAGTCCGAATTCGTATGGGGGCAGGGGGGCCTCGGTGCCTTCTTCCATCCCGAAGGGGGCGACGCACAGCAGGCGGATTGGAGGGGGGAAGCCGGGAACCGCCGGCATGGCGCTTTCCACCCCGATATAGTAAGCGGCGGCGGTGCCGCCACGGATTCTGACGCCTCCCCCCTGGCGGACGTAACTGTAATAGGACGCCCCCCGAGCCACGGCCAGGTCGAGGTCGGCGCCTTCGAGCAGGCGGGCGGAGGGGGCGCCGTCGGAGTCGAGCCAGTGGTTGACCACCTCCAGAATCCTTTCCGACAGAACCTCCGCCTTGAATACGCCGCCGTTGAGCAAAATGGCGGAAGGGTGAATAAAACGGGCGGCAGGTGGTAACGAGACGCCTTCCAGTTCGTCCACGGCCCCCACCTGGCGGCTGAGGAAATGGGCGAGATGGGCGGTGATACGGGCATCCTGGGCATAGGGAAGCCCCAGCGTGGTTAAACCGGTGCGGGGTCTCGACGCGGGTTTTTCCCCGATCTCGACCTGAGGGAAGAAACCCTCGATGAGGGTGCGGCTGACTTCTTCCCGGGTCAGATCGGCGCGCAAGGTTCCCCCGATCAACTTGGATCCGCGGCTCGGTACGGTCACCGCCGATTGCGGCAGATCCGGGTCGGCCAGCAGCCGTTCCTTGGCTTCGCGGCAGCTGTGGGTCAGGGCCTGAAGCTGCCAAGGATCGAGCATCTTTCCTTCCTGTTCCAGCTTCATCTTGACCACGTAGGCCAAGGCGAGGTCCATGTTGTCGCCACCGAGGAGGATATGTTCACCCACCGCCACACGGTTGAGTTCGAGATTTCCATCCTGTTCAGTCACCGCGATCAGCGACAGGTCGGTCGTGCCGCCTCCCACGTCCACCACCAGGATGATGTCTCCCACCTTGACCTGTTCGCGCCATTTTCCTTCGGTCCGCTGAATCCAGCTGTACAGCGCCGCCTGGGGTTCTTCCAGCAGGATCGCCTGCTCCAGCCCCGCTTCGCGGGCGGCTTCGGCGGTCAGTTCCCGGGCTGCGGGATCGAAGGAGGCGGGCACGGTGATGACCAGATCCTGCTGTTCGATCGGCATTTCCGGATGATGGTGGTTCCAGGCGTCCCGAAGGTGCAGCAGGTATTCCAGCGAGGTTTGGTAGGGGGAGATACGCGGAACTTCCTCGGGCGCCTCGATGGGCAGAAAGGCGTCTTTGGGATTGACTCCGGCATGGCAAAGCCAGCTTTTGGCGCTCGAGACCAGGCGGATCGGGGTTTTGCTTCCGAGTTCCCTGGCCAGCTGGCCAACAATGTGGTCCACGTTTTCACGCCATGGAAGCACCTTGTCCTCGGGTCGGAGTTCATCCGGATGGGGAAGATAGAGAAAGGAAGGCAGCTGGGTCCGCCCTTCCACTTCTCCCGGCGCGATCAGTTGGGGGATCTCCATGATTTCGACCGGTGCCGTGTCGCGGTCACACAGATTCAGATCGACCCATGCCACGACGCTGTTGGTGGTACCGAGATCGATCCCGATGGCGTAACGTTTGTCTTCGCTCATAGTTCCACCTCGGCAGGGGCCAGGATGTCCGCGCGGTGACCTTCCGACAGTTGTGGCAGCTTCACCTTGCTGGCGCGCCAGCCGCGATGTACCAGCACACCCTGGAATGGTGGTTCGCCGACGATGTTGCCGGTCAGGCGTATTTCGGCCGGGTCGAAGCCTTTGGGCAGGGTGATTCGGGTGCCTTCCGATTCATCGCGCACGGGCTCGATGTCGAAGTGTTGATGTAACACCTTGCGGCAGCCTTCATGGACGATTCTCGCCGCAGCACCGATGTCGGCGTCGGAATAGGAAGCGATGTCCTCTTCCAGAAAGTCGATCAGGCGTGCTTCATTTTGAAACAACCCCAGAAGCTGCAGTGCGGCGTCCGGAGTGGGCTCCCGCAGGATAATGGGTTTTGGCGCAGGCGCGGTGGGGGCGGGTTTTTTTTCTTCGATCCTGCGGGGGGCTTTCGGTGCTTCCACCACCTCTTCTTTCACTTCTTTTGTTTGCGCCACGGGGGCGGGTGTGACGCTTCTGCGCAGGAGAACGATGACGGCGAAGGTCAGCACCAACACCAAGAGGAACAATAAGACAAATACGGATATTGCCAGTACCAGATGCAGGACATCCAGGGTCTGTGGCAACTGGGACAGATCGATATTCATGATGCCTCTTCGAAAAGTAGTGGGAATGTTATCGTTATCATTATTCAGTCGCGACGAGATTGTATCATTCTACCGCCATGGCCGCTTTATGTTGCGCTTCTATCGATTGAAGGATTTGCAATACCTTCCGTGCCGCCTGAATACGTTTTCGCTTCATGTAGCGGTTGGTGATTTTTTCCGGGACGCCTTCCGAGGCGAAGGCGGGGCGGATGGGTTCGAGTTTTTTTTCACAGCGCCGCAAAAGTGCTTGGGTCTCATAGCGTGAGTCACCGCCCTGATAGTGGTACCTTCCCAATTCCTGATCGATACAGTGGAAATAATCACGGCTCGCGGCCATCGCCGTATCTTTTGTCTTGGCGGACAGGGTGCTTGGCCGCCAAGCTTGTTGCCGCGGCGTCATGGATTCTGTTTCCGTGCTGGATGGGCCTTGCAAAGCGCCACATCCGGAAAGGAACAACGAACCTATCAACAACGCAGTGTGGGATCTCATCTCGCTTTTTGCCTCGTGATCAGCTGTGACATATGGGATTTCTTTCCGGGCTGCTAAGTATGGGGAAATCGAGAAAAAAATCAACAAGCTATCGGGGGCTGTAGAGCGCGGTGAAGGGGAGAGAGGGGCGGGCGAGTGAGCCGAGGGATAGGGTGCCGGTTCGGCAAGGACGACAGTGGGGGCGTTGAATGATCCCTTGTCGGGCCGGAAGGGGGGTCAACTGGTTTTCATTGTGACAGTCGGAATGGTTTTTTCCGGCTTTCCGATATAGTAGCCTTGCGCGTAGTGGACGCCGAATTCATGCAAAATCTCCAGGATCTCGTGGCTTTCGACGAATTCAGCGATCGTTTTCTTTCCCAGCCCCTGGGCGATTTCCGCCAGGGCGCGTACGAGCACTTGGTCTTCTTTGCTGGAATCCAAGGATTTGATGAATGATCCATCGATCTTGACGTAATCGACAGGAAGATGCATCAGGTAATAAAAGGAAGAGAAGCCTACGCCAAAATCGTCTATGGCGAAACTGCAGCCCAATGATTTGATTTCGTTCATCAGCCTTTGGGCGGATGAAAAGTTGGACACCGCAGTCGTTTCCGTGATTTCGAAAATGATCTTTTCCGCATCGATTTCCGAACCGCTCAAAAGATCGTGGATATCACGTTGCAGTTCCAGGTCGTTCAGCGCCTGGCCGGAGAGGTTGATACTCAAGGTGATGTCCATTCCCAACCGCTTGTGTAATTTGTGTTGTTCCAGCGCTTTCTTGACCACCATCCTGTCGATGAGGTTGATGATCCCCAGTTGTTCGGCGATGGGTATGAACTGACCCGGGACAATGAATTTGCCGTTGGAGTCGGTCATGCGCAACAGGCATTCATAGTGAGAGATGGATTGATTCCTGATATCGAGGATTGGCTGGTAATACAAAAAGAATCTGTCGTCCTGCAATGCCTGTTCGATCTGATCCTTCCAATACACCTGGGTCTTGATCTTGTGTTGGAATTCCGTGCCGGGTGAATAGAATTGGATTCTTCCCCGGCCGGACTCTTTCGCCTGGTACATGGCCAGGTCGGCGTTCGCCAGCAAGTCCTGAAGATTCTGTCCGTGCTGGGGGAACATGGCGACACCGATGCTCACGGTGATTTTGAAGGGTTGGCCGTCCACCTTGAAATCTATCGATTGCAGGGATGAAAAAATCTTTTCGGCCAATTGTCTTGCTTTGTCTTGACTGATATTGGGAATGGCCAGTGCGAATTCATCGCCTCCAAGACGGGCCAGGATGTCTGTCTGCCTGGTGATCTGCCTGAGTTTGTCGGCGATCAGTTGCAATAGTGAATCGCCTACTTTATGGCCACAGGTATCGTTGACGTATTTGAACTGATCCAAATCAAAATACAGCAACGCGCCACACGAACCGCTTCTCAATGTGGCGCGGAGGATGTTCTCGAACTCCTGCTGGAATCTTCTGCGGTTATGCAAATGGGTGAGAGGATCGTGGTCGGCCAGCCACACCAGCCTTTCCTCGGCGATTTTTCTGTCTGTGATGTCCAAGCCTATGGAAAGGATCACGGGGGATTTTGGGTGTATCCCTTCAAGTCTGGTGTGGTGCCAGGCGATGTGCCTCGAGTGGGGTTCGATTCCTTCCAGTGTGGTGTCAAATTCGGCTTTCTGGCTTTTCCCCAGTCTCAGATTCATCAATTGTTTTTTTGAATCGATATCCTTTTCCGAATCGGCCAAAAACATGGCGTCATAGCTGAACTTGGCGCTGATGAAGATATTCTTGGATATGGGGAGAAATTTTTTTCCAAAACGGTTTATGGTGATGATGTTTCCTGATTTGTCCTGGGTCAATATGATTAACGGCGCAGTGTCCAGCAGCTCTTGGATGAAATTTCTCTCCTTCTCCAGCATTTCTCTTTGCTGGACCAGTATCTTCGTCCTGGTGTTTAATTCGCCGAGCAATTCTTCTAGTTTGTTTGTAACGTGCAGGATCGTCTGCTCCAGAATATCTATTTCATCGCTCAATGTTCGGTATTTAAGAGGCCTGGATAGCTGGTTCCTGACATATTTATAATTTCCTTCAGCCAGGAAAGGAAGAACTCGGGCGATATTGGCCAGTCTTTCCATCGGTATTCGAAGCAACAAAAGCAGAAGCACCATACCGAACAGCAATGTGATGACGCCGCTTATAACATAATTGAGAAGGTTGTTTTGTTTGCTTCTCAGAACTTCGGTGACATCGTCTATTATCAAGAACGCCAGCCGGTCGTTGCCGGTGTCCTCCAGGCTGACAAGGCGCAACTCATAATGATTGCCTTTTATCGTGGTCGTGATTCCATTTTGATAATCCTCGATGGAGGAGGTTTTCTGAGAGGTGAGAATGTCTTTGCTAAAGCGAGGGTTGCTGATTCCCGCCAGGCGATACGAGGAAAGTAGGTCCTTATGTTCTTCCACTCCATTCTTTCTGACCAATAACCCAATTTGGGCATGGGTTATCATGTTGAAATCCAGAATTATGTCTGCCAGGGTCTTCCCTATTACCAGGGTACGGCTTTCCAGGTTGGGACCCATGACGGGGATGCCAACGTATTGTAAGCATGTGGGTTTGCAAACGACGAAAGAATCTGGTTCCTCCGTGACGATGATTCCTTTCAGCCTGTCAGCGTCCAGGGTTTGCTCTTTCCCCCATGCCTTTAGTATATTGAAATCATGGGAATAGTATTGTATAGTCTCCAGTCCCCAGGTAAGCTGGAAAGTGCCCCAGTAGTTATCCAGGGTGGTTATAATTTTATCCCGTTCACTTGAATTCAGTTCTTCGGAAAACAGGGGGATGGTTTCCCCGATTTGCTGCATCAACCTGGACGATTGTCTTAGTAACAGGCTTATGGTTTTTTCATATCTCTCATGTGCTTCCTTTCTTTGCGTGTCATATTGTTTCTGTAACGTATAGATCGCCAACCATGACAATGTCCCATGGATAAGGAAAAACACACTCCCGAATATAATGGCCACTTTCCATTTCAGGCTTATCTTGTATTTACCCCTTTTTGGGGAGTCGCTTCTTGGCATGTTTGGCGTCTATTTGTTGATCGTCACATTCACGTCGTGTGATGGGGTGTTGAACGATGTGCGAGATGTCTGCCATCCGCTGTTGATAACAGATAAGTGAAAATATGGTTTTTCATGTCCCTTCTTCGTTTGTCGTCGATGCCGTCGATTCTTCCGCCCGCAGGGGCAGGCTGAATCTGATTCATGGCGCTGTTCAGACCCCCGCCTTTATGCCTGTGGGTACTTATGCCTCCGTCAAGTCCTTGTCGCCACAAGAGGTGCGGGAGACAGGGGCTGAAATCATTCTGGGCAACACCTTTCATCTCATGCTCAGGCCCGGTGCCGATATCATTCAGGCTCATGGGGGGTTGCACCGCTTCATGGGGTGGAGTGGTCCTATTCTTACCGATTCCGGCGGCTATCAAGTATTCAGCTTGTCCTCTTTGCGGCGGATTTCTGAGGAAGGGGTTCATTTTCGCTCTCCGGTGAATGGAGATTCCATTTTCATGGGGCCTGAAGAATCCATGGCGATTCAGCGTCAGCTGGGTTCCGATGTGGTGATGGTTTTCGATGAATGCACTCCCTATCCGGCTGACTACGAGACTTCGCGTGCCTCTATGGCGTTGTCTCTTCGCTGGGCGAGGCGCTCGAAGATCGCCCATGGCGACAATCCTTCTGCGCTGTTCGGGATTGTGCAGGGTGGCATGTATGAAGACTTGCGTCTGGAATCTCTGGAAACCTTGGTGGACATACAATTCGATGGTTATGCGATTGGCGGGCTTTCAGTGGGTGAGCCCAAATCCGACCGCTACCGGATCCTGGACTTCCTGTTACCCAGAATGCCGACAGGAAAACCTCGCTATCTGATGGGGGTGGGTACGCCTGAAGATATTGTAGAAGCTGTCCGACGAGGTGTCGACATGTTTGATTGTGTCATCCCTACCAGGAATGCGAGAAATGGGCACTTGTTCACACGCTTCGGCGTGGTCAAGATTCGCAACAGCCGCTACCGCAGCGACACCGCTCCTGTCGATGAGCTATGTGACTGTTATACATGCAAGCACTTCAGTCGCGCCTACCTGCACCATTTGGATCGCTGTAAGGAGATCCTGGGGCCGCGGCTCAACAGCATTCATAACCTTCATTATTATCAAGAGCTGATGGCGGGTATGAGAGAGGCTATCGGTAAGGGTGAGTTGACAGGCTTCATTCGTCGTTTCTATCGACAGCGCGGCAATATGGAATAGATTGTGGCATAATTGAAGCTTTATTTTACGCTGTTTGACGCTGGCTGACCCTTTGCCTGGGTTGGGTGCCGAATAGGGGAGAGGGCATCGAACCTGACATGGGATGTCGGCCGTTCGACTTCTGTTTTGAAAAGGTTGGCGCGTTCTGTTCGTCGCGGAGTCGGCGGTGGGGGTTGCGTGAAACAGTCAAACAACAGAAAGTCAGCCCCCGATGTGCATCTCGGGCTGAATGGAAATTATGGGGATTTTGATGATGGGATTTTTCATTTCTGATGCTTTTGCCGAGGCCGCTCCTCAGGCCCAGCAACCCGGTTGGGCAGGGTTGGTTTTGCCCTTGGCGATTTTCGTGTTTTTCTATTTCCTTTTCATTTGGCCGCAGCAACGGCGCACCAAGGAACACAAGAAGCTGGTCGAATCCATAGGCAAGGGGGCCGAAGTCGTCACCAATGGCGGCCTTCTGGGCCGGGTGGTCGATCTGGGCGAAAACTTCGTGCTGCTTGAAGTCGCCGATGGCGTGCATATTCAGATCCAGCGCAATGCCATAGCGAGCGTTCTTCCCAAGGGAACCTTCAAGGCGGTCAAGAAAAAGATCGCCAAGGCAGACAAGTAAAACAAAAAATTGATCTAAGGGACAGATATGCAAAACCGCTTTCCTTTATGGAAGAACCTGCTGATCGTATTGGTGTTGTTGGTGGGGCTCTTGTACGCCATACCCAATTTGTTCGGTGAGGATCCGGCCGTCCAGGTGTCTCCTCTTCGTGGTGCGGAAGGCGGGGAGAGCTTGCTCGTTTCCGGCAAGAAAATTCTTCAAGATGCGGGGGTGGCGCCTATCGGAATGGAAGTGGTGGAAGGCAAGCCATTGTTCCGCTTCGAAACGACCGAGGATCAACTGAAGGCCGCGGATTTGCTGCGCGAAGCCTTGGGTGAGGCGTATGTGGTGGCCCTCAATCTGGCCCCCTCGACGCCAAAATGGCTACAGGCGATTGGCGCCAAGCCCATGTATCTGGGTCTGGATCTGCGCGGTGGTGTGCATTTTTTGCTTCAGGTGGATATGGAAGCTGCGGTCGATCAGGCGATGGAGCGTTATCAAAGCGACGTGCGCACTGTGTTGAGGGAGGCGAAGGTGCGGTATCTCGCGGTCAGCCGGGAGGGGGAAGTGATCCAGGTGAAGTTCAAAACCGCCGAAGACCTGGACAGGGCAACCTCCATTCTGGGCAAAGAGCTGCGTCGATTGCAGGTGTTGGCGGATGCGGACAACCTGATTGCGGAGGTCACCTTGCCGGAACAGGAGAAGACCGAAATCAAACGGTTCGCCCTGAAGCAGAATCTCACCACCTTGCGTAATCGGGTCAATGAACTGGGGGTGGCCGAACCGGTCATCCAGCAGCAGGGGGAAGACAGGATCGTGGTCCAGCTTCCCGGTGTCCAGGATACCGCCAGAGCCAAGGAGATTCTGGGGGCGACCGCGACACTGGAATTTCGGCTGGTGGACACTGAACACGATGTGCAGGCGGCGCTGCAAGGACACATTCCCATTGGCTCCAGGATGTATCGGGACCGCTCCGGCAGGCCGGTTTTGCTGAAACGACGGGTCATCGTGACCGGTGACCAGATCGTCGACGCCTCTTCGGGTTTCGATCAGCAATCCGGAACGCCGGCCGTGTTCGTCACCCTGGACAGCGTGGGCGCGAAGAAAATGTCGAAGGTGACCCGGGAAAACATCGGTAAGCCGATGGCCGTCGTTTTCATAGAAAACCGGATGGAAACGAAAGTCGTTGACGGCAAGCCCGTCAAGGTACGCAAGCGCCTGGAAGAGGTGATCAATATCGCCACCATCCGGGGGCGGTTCGGCAAACGCTTCCAGATCACCGGGCTGGACAGCACCGAAGAGGCCAGGAACCTGGCGTTGTTACTGCGGGCCGGCGCCCTGGCCGCCCCCGTGGATATCATCGAGGAGCGAACCGTGGGCCCCAGCCTCGGGCGGGACAATATCGAACGGGGGTTCCTGTCGGTGGTTGTCGGTTTTGTTCTGGTTCTGCTGTTCACGGCCTGGTACTACAAACTGTTCGGCCTGGTCGCCGATGTGGCGCTTTTCTTCAATCTGGTATTGCTGATCGCGCTGTTGTCGATGTTGCAGGCAACCCTGACATTGCCCGGGATCGCCGGGATCGTGCTGACGGTCGGGATGGCGGTGGATGCCAATGTGCTGATCTTCGAGCGCATCAAAGAGGAACTGCGGAACGGGAACAGCCCGCAGGCGAGTATCTACGTCGGGTACGAAAAGGCTTTCGGAACCATCTTCGATGCCAACATCACAACATTGATCGCCGCGCTGGTCTTGTTCAGTTTCGGAACCGGTCCCATCAAGGGATTCGCCGTGACCCTCTCGATCGGTATCATGACTTCCATGTTCACGGCAATCATGGTGACCCGCATGCTCATCAACTGGATTTATGGAAATCGCCGCGTTGCGCGGTTGGCCATTTAAGGAGGGAACATGGCGCAACATATCTCCCAACGCAATATCGACTTCATGGGAAAACGCCATGTGGCGTTGGCCGTTTCGGCGATCCTGATCGTTCTGTCCTTGGGGTCGCTGATATTCCAGGGACTGAAGTTGGGGCTGGATTTCACCGGAGGAACCCTGGTCGAGGTGGGTTACACGGAGGCGGTGGACCTGCCGGAAGTCCGAAAGTTACTGGCCGGCCACGGTTTTGAAGAAGCGGCGGTTCAGCATTTCGGGACCGCCCGGGAAGTTCTGATTCGCCTGCCGTCCGACCCCCGACTGAATTCGGCGGAGCTGAGCAACAGAATCCTCGAGGTGTTGCGCTCCGATCCCGGGGCGCGGCCGCAATTGAGGCGGGTCGAATTCGTGGGGCCGCAGGTGGGGGAGGAGCTGACGGAGAAAGGCGGGCTGGCGATGCTGTTCGCCTTGTTCGGTATTCTCATCTATGTCGCGTGGCGGTTCGAATACCGGTTTGCCCTGGGTTCCATTGCCGCCCTGGTTCATGACGTGATCATTACCCTGGGTTTCTTTTCCTTGTCCCGGCTGGAATTCGATCTGACCGTCCTGGCGGCGGTGCTGGCCGTGGTGGGTTACTCGCTCAACGATACCATCGTGGTGTTCGACCGCATCAGGGAGAATTTCAGGCGCATGCGACGGGGAGGTCCGGTGGAAATCGTCAACAGCTCGATCAACCAGACGCTCAGCCGGACTTTGATCACTTCCTTCACCACCTTGTTGGTGTTGTTGGCTCTGGCTTTCCTCGGTGGGGAGATCATCCGCAACTTCGCCATCGCCTTGATTCTTGGGGTGGTCGTGGGGACTTATTCCTCGATCTATATCGCCAGTGCTTTTCTGCTTTTGCTCAAGGTCAGGCGGGAGGATCTGCTGTTGCCGGAAAAACCGGAAGCGGATACGGATTTGCTTTGACCGCCGTCTGGTTCAGGCGCCTTGAGCTTCCAGGCGCCTGATTGACGTTCCTAATCGCTCAGCGCAGCGATTCGGTGACGAAAGGTTCTATGGCCTGGCAGATCGCCCGTTGCAGTTTTGGACCGCCGGCAATGATGTTGCCGGTTTCCATGAACCGGTCCCCCCCGTCAAAATCGCTCGCGATTCCACCGGCTTCCTGAATCAGCAGCACGCCGGCTGCCATATCCCAAGGCTGCAGGCCGATTTCCCAGAATCCATCCAGTCGTCCACATGCCACATAGGCAAGGTCGAGGGAAGCGGCGCCCGCCCTGCGGATGCCCGCGCTATCCTTGAACAGAACCCGGAACATCTGGAGGTAGGCATCCAGGTATTCCTGTTGCTTGAAAGGAAAACCCGTTCCCAGGAGCGAACCCAACAATGCGTTTTGCCCGGATACCCGGATCCGCCGATTGTTGAGCATGGCGCCGCGTCCCCGGGAGGCGGTAAACAATTCCTGCCGCAAGGGGTCGTAGACGACCGCCTGTTCCAGTTGTCCTTTGTGTTGCAGAGCGATCGAGACGGCGAATTGGGGAAATCCATGCAGGAAATTGGTGGTGCCATCCAGAGGATCGATGATCCACAGATATTCTTCTTCTTGTGATTTTCCCTGATGCCCGCCTTCTTCACCCAGAAAATCGTGATTCGGGTAGGCCTTGCGCAAAATCTGGATGATTTCGCGCTCCGCGGCACGGTCGACTTCACTGACAAAATCATTTCGCCCCTTGTTGTCTATCGTCAGGTAATCGATGTTGTCAAGGGCGCGGACGATAAGATCACCCGCACGTCTGGCGGCGCGGGTGGCGATGTTTAGCATGGGATGCATAGAATAGGTAATATGAGCTGATGAAACGAACTAGTATACCGGTTTTCTGCTAAAATCCGCTAACTTCGATGGATCGTTCTCTTATCCCCTAATCACTTCTGTCGGAGGGGGGCGGGGAGGGTCCGTCAGGGGGCACGGACCCCGAAAAAGCAAATCGATTAGGTGTTGAGGGGTCGCCCTATCCGTTTCGCAGCCCGGAACACGCTTTGAGGGAGGAAACCCTGCCTTGCCGCAAATTCGAATCGTTTTGGTCGAAACCAGCCATCCCGGCAATATCGGCGCCACCGCCCGCGCCATGAAAAACATGGGTTTCCACGAACTGGTATTGGTGGCGCCCAGGCAATTTCCCCATGCCGAGGCGACTGCCAGGGCCGCCGGTGCCGATGATGTCCTGGCGCGCGCGCGGGTGGTGAATACCCTGTCCGAGGCCGTTTCCGACTGTCATCTGGTGATCGGTTCCACCGCCCGCCGGCGCGCGATCCAATGGCCTTTATGGACACCCAGGGAATGCGCCCGACAACTTTTGCGGGAGCCCCCGTCCCACAGGCTTGCCGTGGTGTTTGGCAGGGAGCGGTCCGGCCTGTCCAATGAGGAAATGGATCTGTGCCAGGTGGGAATGCATATTCCTTGTAACCCGGACTACAGCTCGCTCAACGTGGCGGCTGCGGTTCAGATCGTTGTTTATGAACTGCGTCAGGCGGGGCTGAAAGAATTCGAATCCGCTGTGGGAGAGGAAACCCTGGCCAATCATATTCAGCTTGAATCGTTCTACCGGCATTTGGAGCAGACGCTGCATGCCATCGGTTTTCTCCATTCGACGAAACAGGCGCCGTCGATCATGCGCCGGTTGCGGCGGCTGTTCGGCAGGGTCAGGCTGGAAAAGAGGGAGGTGGATATCTTGAGAGGCATCCTGAGTTGTGCCCAGCGGCAGGCGGGGGACGAAAAGCGATGATGCGTTGTTTGCGAGGCTTCTGGTCGAGAATGCGCGAAGACGTGACTTGCGTGTTCGAGCGGGATCCTGCGGCCCGTAATTGGGTGGAAGTCGTTACAAGCTACCCCGGCGTCCACGCGGTGTGGTTTCACCGCCTCAGTCATTGTCTGTGGCGGCACGGTTTCTATTGGCCGGCCCGCTTCTTGTCCCACCTTGTCCGCTGGCTCACGGGAATCGAGATCCATCCGGGCGCCCGGCTTGGGCGGAGAATCTTCATCGATCATGGACTGGGGGTCGTCATCGGGGAAACCGCGACCATCGGCGATGATTGCACTTTGTATCACGGCGTGACGCTGGGTGGAACCAGCTGGAAGAAGGGCAAACGTCATCCCACTTTGGGCAATGGCGTGGTGGTGGGGGCGGGGGCCAAGATTCTGGGGCCGATCAGGGTGGGGGACAATGCCAGAATCGGTTCCAATTCGGTGGTTCTCAAAGATGTTCCGGCGGGCGCCACGGTGGTAGGCATTCCCGGTCATGTCATCAACAAGGCGGGAGCGGCTCAAAAAGCCGCCATCGCCAAACAACTGGGATTCGACGCCTACGGCCTGGCGCCTGACATGCCCGACCCGGTGGCCTATGCCATCAACCACATGTTGAAGCATATTGAGGCGTTGGACCGGCAGGTGGAAGCACTCAGGCAGGCGCTCGGGAAAGCGGGGGTGGCGCTTCCCGAGGTGCCCCTGCCTCCCCTGGATGCCTGTGAATTGCGCGATAGTGATGAAGAAGAAGACGGAGGTTGAATCCGGCCGCAAAGGGAGCTTGAGACTAAGTTGACTGTTTTTGTGGGAATTAGTAAAGTGTTTTGTACTCCAAACCAAAGGGTGCAAGACCGGAAAATGCCGTGCGATTGACAACCAAGGGCCGCTACGCGGTCACAGCGATGCTGGACCTAGCTTATCATAGTGGACAAAGACCCGTGGCCTTGACCGATATCGCCAAGCGCCAGGACATTTCCTTGTCTTATCTCGAGCAACTGTTCGCGAAACTGCGCCGGGCGGGCATGGTTATCGGAATACGGGGGCCGGGGGGTGGCTATCAACTGAGCCGGCCCGCGGGCGAGATCAATATTGCCGATATCATTACCGCTGTGGATGAAAGCGTGGACTCCACCCGTTGTGGCGGGAAGGGGAATTGTCAAAACAATCAGCCATGCCTCACCCATGCTCTGTGGATGGGTCTGAGTGAGCAGATACACAACTATCTTTCCGGAATTACCCTGGGGGATCTGCTGGCGCAAAGCGAAATTCGCGAGGTCGCCTGTCGTCAGGATCAGGCATTGCAAAGGGGAATGGAGGAAACCCCTTTCAATTGAAATGATCTATCTGGATCACAACGCCACCACGCCTTTGGACGAACGGGTCGTAGAGGCGATGCAACCCTTCCTGTCACGGTTTTATGGCAATCCTTCGGCCCTGCACCGCTGGGGGCGTGTGTGCCGGGATGCGATCGAGCAGGCGAGAGCGCAGCTGGCCGCTTTGGTCAAGGTGCAACCGCAACAAATCATTTTCACCAGCGGAGGGACGGAAGCCAACAATCTCGCTATCCAAGGATGGTGTCTGGCAAATCCGAAGAGCTCCCTCGCCGTCAGCCCGATCGAGCATCCTTCCGTGCGGGATACCGTCAAAGCCATGGAGAAGCGTGGCCACGCGCTCCATTGGCTGCAGGTGGATGCGCAAGGGCGTGTTCAGGGCGACGGTTTGGTGAAATGGTGTTCGGGCGTTGAGAATGGATTCGTCAGCTGCATGCTGGCCAACAACGAGACGGGGGTAGTGCAGCCGGTGAAAGCGTTGGTCCGTCTGCTCGCCGGCGGAAGCAATATCGTATTCCATACCGATGCGGTTCAGGCTGCCGGCCGCCTGGAACTGGACTTTGAGGGATTGGGGGTGAATTTGTTGACCTTGTCCGCCCACAAAATCCACGGTCCCAAAGGAGTGGGGGCGTTGGTGGTCGATCCCTCCGTGACTTTGGTGCCTTTGTTGTATGGGGGTGGGCAGGAGAGGGGGATGCGCCCGGGAACCGAGAACGTGGCGGGCATTGTGGGTTTCGGCAAGGCTGCGGAAATTCTGCAACAGGAGGGCCGGAAGGTGAGCGAGCATTGTTTGCGTTTGCGCCGTTTGCTCGAAGCGGGATTGGAAAAGATCCCCGGGGTGACCCTCCTCGCCAGGGAAGCGGAGCGCCTTGCCAATACCGTTTCATTCTCTGTTTCGGGCATGGACGGGGAAATGTTGGTGATGGCCCTGGACAGGGAGAAAGTGGCGGTCTCGAGTGGCTCTTCTTGTGCCAGCGGTAAGGCTGAACCCAGTCATGTGTTGATGGCGATGGGTCTGACGCCGGACATTGCGAGGGGCGCGGTTCGGGTCAGTCTGGGCAAGGACAATTGTAGACAGGAGATCGAGCGATTCCTGATTATCCTGAGAAATCTATTGGGGCACGGATGAAGGCTTGGCAAACAGCGGAGGAAATTTCCCATGACGGTACGATTGACTGAAAGGGCCGCGGCGCAAATCCGCAAGCAGCTGCACAAGCGGGGCAAAGGAATAGGATTGCGTTTGGGGGTTAAAAAAGCCGGGTGCTCGGGGTATGCCTATGTCATCGACTTTGCCGATCAAATCGGTTCCCGGGATGTGGTTTGCGAAAGCCAGGGAGTCAAGATACTGATCCAACGGGAACAGTTGGCGTATCTTGATGGCGTGGAGGTGGATTATCGCCGGGAAGGTCTGAACGAGGCTTTCCAGTTCAACAATCCCCGGGCCAAGGGAACCTGTGGGTGCGGGGAAAGTTTTACAGTCTGAGTCGCCGTTTCGGGCTTTCCCCGAAAAGGAATTTTTCCTATATCCAATTGTTCTGATCGACCCTATCATTTCTCCCATTTGCCCGTAAACAGATTGGGGAGATGGAGAGGATGTATTCTGCAAGAACGAAAAAAAACCTCATCTTGGCATTTTTGACGGCTTCGTCTTTTTCGCTGCAGGCGGACGAGACCGTCGAGCTGGAAACGATGGAGGTGGTGGGAACCACACCGTTGACCAGTGACGGCGTTTCTCTGGAACGCCTGCCGTCCAATATCCAGACGGCGACCGGTGCCGATCTGGAACGGATGGAGAGTTATTCCATCAGCGATTATTTCCGCAATGCGATGGGAGGGGTTTCGGTCAACGATGCCCAGAACAACCCCTTCCAGCCCGATATCCAGTATCGCGGCTTCACGGCGTCTCCCCTGCTGGGGCTTCCCCAAGGGTTGACGGTTTACTTCAATGGGGTGCGTTTCAACGAACCTTTTGGCGATACCGTCAACTGGGATCTCATTCCCGAGGGCGCCATCGATCGCATGGCGCTGCATCCGGGGTCGGATCCCGTTTTCGGTCTCAATACCCTGGGTGGGGCGATCGCCATCCGCAGCAAGACGGGTTTCACCTATCAGGGCCACCAGCTGGAGGGGTACGCGGGATCCTGGGGACGGCATAACGAGGAGTTGTCGAGTGGCTGGAACAATGGCACGGTGGGGTACTTTTTCCATATACGCCATTTTGAGGAGAATGGCTGGCGGGACCGTTCACCCAGTCAGGTCCGGCAAGCGTTCGGTGTACTCAGCTGGCGCGGGGAGGCCTCGGAGCTCAATTTGACAGTGTCCGGCAACAACAATGATTTGGTTGGAAACGGCGCGGTGCCGATCCAGCTTTATCGTGAGACGCGTAAGGCGATTTTCACTCATCCCGACAATACCAAGAACAAGATGCTGTTCGGCAATCTGGACGGAAAGTTGTGGGTCACTGACGACATCCAGATGTCGGGCAATGTGTATTACCGGTACAACGAAACCAATACGCTGAATGGCGACGACACCGATTTTGAGGAATGTGAGCCGCCCGATGACGATTTCATGTGCGAGGAGGAAGGGGAGATTGCCGAAGACGTCAGCGGAAATGAAATTCTTGCCACGGATGATGTGGAGTCGGCGACGGTCAATACCAGCAAAACCCGCCAGCGGGGATATGGCACGACCATTCAGACTGTTTTTACCCACGATCTTTTCGGCCTGGAAAACCGCTTCGTCACCGGCTTCAGTTTCGATCAGGCCCAGATCCGTTTCAAGTTCGATACCGAACTGGGACGCCTGACTCCCAACAGGGGGGCTGAAGGCGGGGGCGTTCAGGTGGGAGAATCGCGGGTGCGCCTGGATACGGAGGTCACTCATTATGGCGCATACTTCCTCGAACAGTTCACGCCGATCGAGAATCTCACACTCAGCGTTTCAGGGCGTTTCAATTCTACCAGTATCCGGCTGAACGACCGGGCGGGCGATGACTTGGAGGGCAAACACCATTACAACCGTTTCAATCCGTCCGGTGGTTTGACCTACCGCATTCTGCCCGCCCTTTCCTTGTATGGCCGCTACAGTGAGAGCAACCGGGCGCCCACGGCGGTGGAGTTGACCTGCGCCGACCCGGAGTCGCCCTGTAAATTACCCAATGCCTTTCTGGCCGACCCTCCCTTGAAACAGGTGGTTGCCAAAACCTTCGAGGCAGGGTTGCGCGGGAACGTGGATTCTCTGCCTTTGGGCAAGGGGATCACCACCGCCTTCCAGTGGCACACGGGTTACTTTCACACCGTCAATCACGACGATATCATTTTCATCAGCGCCGGTGATCTCACCAGTGAGGGTTACTTCGACAATGTCGGCAAGACGCGGCGCCAGGGGCTCGAGGCGAACCTGAACGGTATCTTGCGCAATCCTCTTACCGGAAGGTATTTGTCCGCCCTGAGATATGGATTCAACTACACTTATCTGGATGCGACGTTCCGTACCCCTTTCCTGGCACCAAGCCCGAACAATCCTTCGGCGGATGGGGCCGGGAACATCAATGTCAGCAGGGGCGATCGGATACCCGGCCTGCCCGAGCACATGTTCAAGTTCAACCTAGATTTGGACGTGCTGCCGCAATTCACCATCGGGATGACGGGAATCTACAACAGCGACCGTTACTTCCGGGGTGACGAGGCCAATCTGAACGATCCCTTGCCCGGCTATTGGGTGTTCAATCTTCGCAGTGCCTACCGATTCAATCGATATGTCCAGTTGTTTGTCCGGGTGGACAACCTGTTTGACAAGCGATACAAGACGTTTGGTTTGTATGGTGAGGCGGACGAAGTGCTGGGGGATGAGTATGACGATGCCCGGTTTGTGGGTCCGGGAGCGCCCAGGGGTATCTGGGGAGGCATACGCCTGAGTCTTTGATGACGTTATTGTTTCTTTTCGTGTAATAATATGCTGCTGCCAAAGGGGATGGATTGGTTTTGGTGAACGAGTATAATATTCCTCGAACGTTGGGGGGTGACTGAGAGCCTCTGGTTCCCCTGACTGTTCACCTCAACAGTAGTTCTCCTCCTCTTTGGCGGCCGCAAGGTCGCTTTTTTTTTTGAATCGGCGGTTCGATGCCCCAAGACCATGGGGGAATACACATGCTGATAGGGGAATAGGGGTGGAGAGTGAGGGTGAACCGATCTGTCGGCCCGGATGGGAGAAAGAAAAGCCCGCGTAGGGCGGGCTATTTTTATTGTTTTTATTTACGAAAATTAGCTCGCATAGAGCGATGCATCACAGTAGTTTTTTGTCATTATTTTTTCGTGGCTCAGGGAACTCCTCCTCTTTGACGCATCATGTGCGAATGATCCCTGTAGCGGGTAAGAAGTCTAATGGAAATTCTCTCTCATGTCCAAAAAAATGTGGCATATGCCATAGGGCTGGGGGTTATGCCCTGTTTGTTTGCTGGCGGAGTGATGGCGGCGCATGTTTGTAGAAGCGGCCCTGGAAGCTAAAATATGTTCTGCTTCGAGAAGGGAGAGCACGGATGGTGGCGTTGTGGGATTCGTTCAAAAGGTGGCTGGGGTGCGAAGAACAGCGTTCTTTCTACATAAGGCATTTTCCCGAGGTTGCGAATCAATCCTTGTTTATCAGGCCCATGAAAAAAGGGGATCTCAAAGCCGTCGTGGCGATTGAAGCATCTGCCTATCATTTTCCCTGGAGTTTGGGGATCTTCAAAAATTGCCTGAAGGTTGGCTATTCCTGCTGGGTGGGAGAGCTTGGCAATGAAGTGGTGGCCTATGGGATTCTTTCCATCGCGGCCGGTGAGGCCCATGTGATGAATGTTTGCGTCGCGCCGTCGTGTCGGGGGCGAAGATACGGGCAGATGATGATGGAACACTTGATGGAGGTCGCCCGGCATCATCGTGCCGATATGATTTTGCTGGAAGTTCGCCCCAGCAATGAAACCGCAATACGCTTATATCACAGATTGGGGTTCAACGAAATTGGCCAGCGCAAAAATTACTATCCCGCTGCCAATGGCGGGCGGGAAGATGCCTTGGTGATGGCCAGGATGCTGGAATGAGCCTATATTCTATACTTTTAATGAATACCTCTGACTGCAAAAGGATCTGGTCATGAACCCTGAGCGCCGACGAGAGCCGCGGATTCCCGTGCCACGAACGCTGCAAGCCCTCGACGCTGCCTCCGGGGCGATCGTTGGAACGGTGGCGAATGTTTCCAGCCAGGGGATGCTGGTTCTGTGTTACCAGTGCATAGAGCCAGATCGGGTTTTGCAGTTTAAGATCCAGATTCCACCTTCTTTGTTGCCGGATGCGCCCCTCCTGTCCGTGGCGGTGGAGAGTGTGTGGACAGAAGCCGATGGTACCGAAGGCAAATACTGGTGTGGATTTCGCATCATCGAATATGCACCTGATGCGGCGGACATATTGCAACGTCTGATGGCTCAGTTCAGCTGAACTGTCTCTGTTTCAACAGGGTATGAATTCGTCGCAGCGTTCGTTCCACAAAGGGGCGTTTGTCGATCACCAGTATCCGGGCATTTCCCCTTTGTATTTGCCTTGCAAGCTTTTTGAGCGGTTTGACCGCGACCTGGATACCCGCCTGATTGACAAAAATGTAAAAAGAAGTCTTGGTGCTGTACCACGAAAGTTTGGCGCGGACAGGGGTATCTGAGTCTTCTTCTCTGAACTCGAACCAGGTTCCGAGTTTGATGTTTTGCAGTTGGCGGACGATATTCAGGAACTCTGCGGACGTCTCTTTGGTTGCCGTCTCCGGATTCAGGATATCGTCGGTATCGATTTCTCTCAGCAAGGGATACTCTTGCGGGGCCGAAAGCGGCTTTGCTACCGCTTGGGATGTTTTGTCGGGGAAGGACAAGGCTTCGCTGTGGCAGTCCTCCAATTCTTTCAGCAGGCTGTCTGCGCTGTGTTCCGGATCACCCAACAAGGCCAAGCCTTCCTGGATGGCTTTCTTGATCTCGGGGAGCTTGCGTTTGAGTTCGTATTGATCTCCGGGAGAGGATTTGGGTTGAACGCTCCATACGATGTCCCGGGTGACCTGCAGGTAGGATTGTCTGGTCTCGCTATCGGCACCCTCGCGCAAATACAACAAGACGAGCAAATTGGACCAGGGGCCGAAAATCAATTTTTCCGCCGCTTTTGGCAGTGTATTGTCACGAATGATCGCTATCAGTTCCCGGGCGACCACTTGCCGCGCTTCGCGTAACTTTTCCTGGCCTTTGGCCTTTTCGATCGCGCGTTTTTCGATGGCCCGCGCTTGTTTCTGGAATTTTTGCAGAAACTTTTCGAATTCCTGCAGCAGCTCCTCGAACAATTCGATATTGTCGTCGAAGTCTGTCAATATCGAATTGACCGTCTTGCGCATCTGGTTGAAGACCAACTGCTCGTTTTTCAGCTTCGCATTGCACATCGTCCCTGCCTGGGTCAGGAGATTGAGCAGGCGACGTGCCGGATGGCGCCGTTTGAAAAAAAACTTACGATCCAGCAGGGCCACTTTGAGGTAGGGCGTATGAAGATGGCTGAGTAACGCCTTGACCGAATCAGGCAGGTTGGGGTCGTTGAGAACTAGTTCGAACAACATCCCTACCAGTTCGATGACATCGGCATCGGTATGGTTGAGCGGGTGCTGCTTGATGATTTCCGAAAGCCGGCTGATCTGGGCCGAGAATTCGGCCCGGATCTGATCCATAGAGTGATAGGCGATATCGGAAGGAACGCCAACGGTTGATTTCGTCGCGTTCGCTTGTCGCGTCAAATCGGAAATCAGCCTGGAAACCGCTGCAGGGCTGCTTGTCGCCTGGGTGGCCGAAGGGGGTGTTTTCGCCTCTCCTCCCCGGCGTTGTTGAAGCAGCTGGCTGATTTGTTGATAAACCTTCTGTTCGATGATTTCTTCCCGGGTTTCTGTCCCGCGATTGCTCTGTTGTTCCACTTCCGCGGGTTTTTGCGCGGTTGCAGATTCGTCATCCGGTTCTCTGGGGATGTGGAGGGGGTTGCTTTCCAGGTTTGGCAAAATGCCGGCATCGATCAGAATTTCGTTATATCTTTTATAGAGGGGCCCGGCCTGGCGAAATACGTGTTCCTCGATTGCCTCGATCAGACTGATTTTGACTGCAGTGTCGATGGGAATTTGTACCGCGGTCAGCGCTGAGCGGTAGGCATTGCAGATATGGTGGGGGCTGCCGGGCAGGGCAGCGGATCGCTCACCGGGTTTCCTGCCACCACAGATGGCGGCAAGCCGGAGATTCAGTGTAGCCAAAGCTTCGCTGTAGCGGACGCAGGCGCCATTTGCGATGGTATCGAAAGCCAATTCAATCTCAAAGGTTTCTTTTTCCACCAACGATAATTGTTTTGGTTTTCGCGCCGGTTCGCCAGGGCCCTCGGCCTGAAGGTCGTGTCGTTTCCCCAGGATGAAGTTCTCGAAACCCGCCATCAACTCGTTATAGAACAGCTGGATTATTTCATCGCGATGATCGGTCATTTCCTGGCGAATATCCATGCAATGAGCCTGCATGACATTGCTTTCCGCCTGTTCGGCCAGTTTCAGCAAGATGCCGGGAAGGTCGTCCATGAACTGCTGGAACAGCCCGGTGTACGCCTCGACCAGATATTCCCGGCATTGGTGCGCCACGTCGACGTAGCGGGCGGTTACGCCGGAGGGATGGGGGGATCGTTCTGGCAACTTCAACTTATATGGAACCTGTAGTGTGAGTATTGCGCATCACCGGAAAGCCAAATATCCCTGCTGCATCGTCTCAGAACGCCAGCATGAGCACCAGTTTTTGCAACGGCGGCATGACGAGCATCTTGATGAGCTGTAAGCCTACGAGCGCCAGCAAGGGAGACAGATCCAGCCCTCCCATCAAGGGGATGATACGCCTGCATGGCCTGAGAATGGGTTCGGTAAGCTGGGACAAAAGGGAAAAAACAGGATTGTATGGGTCGGGGTTGATCCAGCTCATGATCGCCTGAATGATGATGGCATAAATGAAAACATTGAAAGCCAGATTGACCAGCTGCACGATGGCAGAGGCGATCAGGATACCTATTGCCACTTTCCCCCCACCCTGGACGACGAACGCCAGATAGTTTGCCAGCATTTGCAGCAGCAATAGCATGACCAGCGAAGCGGAATCCACGCGGCCGATGGAAGGGATGATCCTTCTCAGGAGGCGAAGGGGAGGATGCGTGATTCTGACCAAAAACTGTGATATGGGATTGTAAAAATCGGCATCCACCAATTGGAACATGAACCGCAACATCACGGCGAGAATGTAGAATCCAAAAACGGTATTGATCAGAAATACCGCGGGATTGGCCAGATAACCATTCATCGGTCGTTTTCCCCTAAATGAGCGGAGAGTTGTTTTGATCTCTCATACGCGGCCTGCAAGGCCTGCAGAACCAGTTGTTCGAAATTTCCCTGGGTGAAAGTCTCTATGGCACGTTCAGTGGTTCCACCGGGTGAGGTTACTCGGCGACGTAATTCACCGGGACCGACATCTGCTTCCAGGGCCAGTTTGGCAGCGCCAAAGGCGGTTTGTTCCACCAGAAGCCGGGCGGTATCGGGAGGCAGGCCCAATTCCAAGGCCGCGGTTTCCATGGCCTCCATCAAAAGAAAAAAATAGGCGGGTCCACTGCCCGAAACCGCCGTCACGGCATCCAAGAGCGCTTCCGACTCGACCCATACCGCCACGCCGACGGCACGCAGCAACGATTCGGCCAGATCCCTTTGCCGGGTGCTGACGTGGGAATTGGCATGCAACCCCGTTGCCCCGGCTTGAACCAGGGCGGGCGTATTGGGCATGCAGCGCACAATGGCCACATTGCCCCCCAGCCACCCTTCCAGACTCTGTTCCCGGATGCCGGCGGCGATCGAGACGATCAATGGCCGGGCACGCTGGACCAGATCCGCGATCTCCAGCGCCACAGACCGGACCTGCTGAGGCTTGACGGCCAATACGACGATATCGCACGCTTCAACCAACGACCGGTTGGTGGAGGCAAGGTTGACGCCCAATGCGGCGTTCAAGTCCCGGCATTTCTTCGGATCGAGGTCCGTAACCGTGATGTTTTGGGGAGGGAAGTCATCTGCAATCAGACCACCAATGAGACTGGTGGCCATATTCCCCGCGCCTATGAAGCCGCAGCGGTACTTCTCCATTTTTATCCTCCTGAGAGGGGGAGAGCTCGAAGGCATTCCCCCCCGGGTGTTATTTATTTCCCTTGGATTTGGTTTTTTTGGCTTTGGGGCGGGTCTTGCCGTAGGTTCCGGCAGCAATCTTGCCTCGTCTGGTACGGATATCACCTTTTGCCATACGATTCCTCCAGGGTTGAATGAAAACAGAAGGTGTTCATTTTAACCTGCTTGTCTGGGCGAACAAATATTCCTGGCAGGCAAGCCTGCCAACTCTCAACTTGCTTTCCGGTGGAAACGGCAGGTTTGACCGTAGAAGGGGCTTTCCGGTCTCAAGGGTTTTGGTCTTGCTCCAACAGGGCCAGTTCCTCTTCCGTGAACACCCGGGAGCGGGTAAGGAAACGCATGCCTTCAGGGCCCTCGAGGGAGAACATGCCGCCCCGCCCTGGGACGACATCGATGATCAGTTGAGTATGCTTCCAATATTCGTACTGGGGGCGCCCCATATAGAATGGGCATCCGCCGATTTCACCCAGTAAAACGTCTTGGTTGCCGAGCTGGAAGTCGTCCCTGGGATAACACATGGGCGAAGAACCATCGCAGCAGCCGCCGGACTGGTGGAACATCAACGGGCCGTGTTCAGCCTCGAGTTTCTCGATCAGCTTCAGGGCCGCCTCGGTGGCGACCACACGGGGGACGGTTCCACGCATGGCATGTCCTCGATGATTCGTGCGTTCGCCGGGAAGACGCAGAGAACGCAGGGCTTTAGAGTCAAAACTTTTCTCTGCGCCTCTGCGGTGAATCCCAATCAGAAGAAACCCAACGGCTGGGTGTCGTAACTCACCAGCAGATTCTTCACCTGCTGATAATGGTCG
This sequence comes from Methylothermaceae bacterium, assembly GCA_026981855.1. Taxonomy (GTDB): domain Bacteria; phylum Pseudomonadota; class Gammaproteobacteria; order Methylococcales; family Methylothermaceae; genus Methylohalobius. Next base: position 73,532 of record JALSIB010000038.1, read on the forward strand.
AGCATCATCTTGTGGGTTTCCCTGCCAATGCCCGACTGCTTGTAACCACCGAAGGCGGCATGGGCCGGATAGAGATGGTAACAATTGGTCCATACCCTTCCCGCCTGGATACCGCGCCCCATGCGGTAGGCGAGGTTGATGTCCCGCGTCCAGACACCGGCTCCGAGGCCGTACAGGGTATCGTTCGCGATTCGCAAGGCCTCGTTTTCGTCCTCGAAGGTGGTGACGGCAAGGACGGGACCGAAAATTTCCTCCTGAAAAATCCGCATCTTGTTGTGCCCTTTGAATACCGTCGGAGCGACGTAATAGCCGCCGGCCAGCTCCCCTTCCATTGTGAGCGGTTCCCCACCGGTCAGACATTCCGCGCCTTCCTGTTTGGCGATATCGAAATACGAGAGAATCTTCTCTTTCTGCTCGGAGGAAGCCTGGGCGCCCATCATGGTGTCGGTGTCCAGGGGGTTGCCGACCCGAATGGCCTCGACCCGCTCAAGGGCGCGGGAAATGAAGTCCTCGTAGATGGATGCCTGGATCAAGGCCCTGGAGGGGCAGGTGCAGACTTCCCCCTGGTTGAGGGCGAACATCGTGAAGCCCTCCAGGGCCTTGTCGAGATATTCCCCTTCGGAAGTCATAACGTCCCGGAAAAAAATATTGGGTGACTTGCCCCCCAGCTCGAGGGTCACGGGGATGAGGTTTTCCGAGGCGTACTGCATGATCAGGCGACCGGTGGTGGTTTCGCCGGTAAAGGCGATTTTGGCGATCCGGGGATTTTGCGCCAGGGGTTTCCCGGCCTCGACTCCATAACCATTGACGACGTTGAGAACGCCCGGGGGAATCAGGTCTCCCACCAATTCCAGCCAGAGCATGATCGAAGCCGGGGTTTGTTCGGCCGGCTTCAATACCACGCAGTTTCCGGCCGCGATCGCCGGGGCCAGTTTCCAGGCTGCCATCAGCAGCGGAAAATTCCAGGGAATGATTTGCCCGACCACGCCCAGCGGCTCGTGGAAATGGTAGGCGATCGTCTTGTCGTCGATTTCACTGAGGTGCCCTTCCTGGGTCCGGATCGCGGCGGCGAAATAGCGGAAATGATCGATGGCCAGAGGAATGTCGGCCGCCAGCGTTTCGCGGATGGGTTTGCCGTTGTCCCAGGTTTCCGCCACCGCCAGGGCCTCCAGGTTGTCTTCCATTCGGTCGGCGATGTGGCGCAGCACGGCCGCACGTTCGGCGGCGGGGGTGTCGCGCCATTTGTCCTTGGCGGCGTGGGCGGCGTCCAGGGCCTTTTCGATATCTTCCGCAGTGGAGCGGGCGACTTCGCAAAAGGGTTGGCCGGTGACCGGCGTGATGTCCGGGAAGTATCGGCCTTTGACGGGCGCGACCCATTGACCGCCGATGAAGTTGTCATAACGGTTTTTGAATGCGACCTTCGAACCTGAGGCGTTGGGGGGAGCATACAGCATGGAGATACCTCTTCAATTTGGAAGGCGGAACAGGTGTTTTCCGCCGATTATACAGGCTGCCCCGGTGTCTTCAACCGCTCTGCCGGTCGAGTCAGGGCAATCCCATGACTGCGGTTTTCCCGTTCAAACTCGATCTTGCACGACCTTAAAGCCCCTTCTCCCAAAGGGAGAGGGGAGAAACCGGTTCGTGCGAGTGCCCTGCCGGTTAGGTCCGCCCTCTGTCGCGTCCCCTGGGAAAGGGGGATGTCAGAGGCCGGGGTGGGCGGAAGGTGCTGCCGGGCTCAGTGGATTTTGTGGGTCGCGGGCTTGATGTCCTGGCTTTGATAGGAGCGGTATTTGTCGCGCCCCGCCTGGCGAACGCCGGGGTCTGCATCGACTATCTCGGCGATACGCTGAAAATACCGCCAATCCGGCGGGATGTCGGCGGCCAGATTGATCAGAAAGTCGTGAAATCCTTCGGGTGCCTGAGACACGCCGATCAAGACCGGAACGAGTGGATCGTCGCCCTGGTTCCCGGCCAGGGCATGGGGGACGAAACTGCCTTGGCGGAAGGTCCACAAAAGCTCGTCGAGCAGTGCGGCCTCGGTGGTGTCCGAGGCCCGGATGAAAACCTTGTGGCCCGCTTTCCATGCTTTCTCGGCCAGACGGCAGGTGTACAGGCGGCGGGCAGAGGGGTCGTCGCCCGCCAGGACGAAAAAATCCACCTGGGGCATTATCCCGCTTTGTCGAGCAGGAATTGCGTCAGCAAGGGAACGGGGCGGCCCGTCGCGCCCTTGTTGTTACCGCTGTGCCAGGCCGTTCCGGCGATGTCCAGGTGTGCCCACTTGAACTTTTCCGTGAATCTGGCCAGGAAACATGCGGCGGTGATGGTGCCGGCATCGCGGCCACCGATATTGGCCATGTCGGCAAAATTGGATTTGAGCTGCTCCCGGTACTCGTCCCACAACGGGAGCTGCCAGGCCCTGTCCAGGCTGGTTTTGCCCGCTTCGAGAATATCCCGGCACAGGGACTCGTCGTTCCCCAGCAAGCCGGAGGCATGATGTCCCAAAGCGACGACGCACGCGCCTGTCAAGGTGGCGATATCGATGACCAGCTCGGGGTCGAATTTTTGGGTATAGGTGAGGGCATCGCACAAGATCAAGCGGCCTTCGGCGTCGGTGTTGAGAATCTCGACCGTTTTCCCTGCCATGGTCTTGACGATGTCGCCGGGCTTGTTGGCTTCCCCGTCAGGCAGATTTTCCGAGGCCGGGATGATTCCCACCAGATTCAAGGGCAAGGCCATCTCGGCGACGGCCTGGAAGGTTCCCAATACACTGGCGCCGCCGCACATGTCGTATTTCATTTCATCCATGTTCTGGGCCGGCTTGAGGGAGATGCCGCCGGCATCGAAGGTCAGTCCCTTTCCAACCAGCGCGATAGGTTTGTCTTTGCTTTTCGCGCCCCGATATTCCAGAACGATCAGCTTCGCGGGTTGACGGCTGCCGCGGGAAACCGACAACAGTGCACCCATGCCGAGCTTTTCCATCTCGCGCTCTTCCAGGATCGTAGCCTTGATCGGCGCGTGGCGATCGGCCAGTTCCTGCGCCTGTTCGGCCAGATAGGCCGGGGTGCAGACATTGCCGGGGAGGTTGGCCAGATCTTTGGCGAAATTCATGCCCGAAGCGATCGATCCGCCTTCGCGGGCCCCCTTTTCGACCGCCTCGCCATGCGCCTTGTCGCCAATGTGGAAATCCACATGGCTCAAAACGGGCAGATCCCCCTCCTCGCTTTTCATGGTGGTGAAGCGATAGCAACCTTGCCCGAAGCGCATCGCGAGCTGTCTCGCCTTCCAGCGCGGGTCGGCCTTTTCCACCTGGACATCGAGCAGGGCGCAAAGCGCCCGTTTCGAGGGGGTGGAGGTGAGCGCCTTGATAGCGGCATCGACCGATTTGGCATACTGGGCGGGTCCGAGATCTTTTTTCTTGCCCAAACCCACGGCCAGGATCCGGTCCGCCCGGCATCCGGGCAGTTGATGCAGTAACAGCGTGTCACCGGGGCGGGCCTTGAACTGTTCGCGTTTCAGGATCCTGGCGAGGGTTCCGTCGCTTGCGCGGTTGATGGTTTCGGCCCCGGGCGACAGCTTGAGTTTGTCGTAAATGCCGACGAGCAAGCAAGGGGTGCGTTTCTTGTCGATGGCGCCGGTAAAAGAAGAAAAGTCCATGAGAGAATCCTTTTTGTCGGTCAAGCGGATTCCTCGGATGCCTGGACAGTGGCGGTATGGCTGTCGTCTTCTTTCTCCAGGCTGGCGAAACGGGCGCCGAAAAACATGGCGATATAGACTTCCACCGCCAGCATGAGCATGTAAAGAAGCGCCGGCAGTCTGGCGAAAGTCAAGGCGAAGAACAATACCAGAAACAGCGAAGTCAATGCCGGGTGTGCCAGGAACTCTTCATGTTTGATGGTGATCTTATAATAATTGATGTTCATGATCTCGGAGTACCTCCTCTTGAATTGGGGAATAGTCGGGCCTGAAAAAAATACAGACCTTTCCCATTATAAGCCAATAACGTGGTGGATGGCAGGCGGGTGATCGCTTTTCAAATACCTTGTTGAGCAGTGCTGTGATAGGATTTACCCATGAATCACGAGGGTTGGAGGTGTCAATGAGCGATACGAACAAGGACAAGCTCAGTCATGGGTTGGAGCGGCTGAGGGAAGAACTCAAAAATGAAAAGATCGACCAGGCCACCAGAGAGCGTCTGGAGTCTCTTGCCGCAAGAGTCGAAAGCCAGCTGGAAAGACAAAAGGACGAGGAAGCGCATCACGGTTTGTTACAGGAGCTTGAAGAGGAGATCATGCGCTTCGAGGTTGCCCATCCCCGTCTCACTGCAATCATCAATGACATCATGGTGGCATTGAGCAACATGGGGATCTGAATTCTAATTATCCACACCGCCTGAGCATTGCCAATTTTCAATCTTGTCAAGAAACTGCTGAAACAGGAGCGTACTCCGAGTCCGCGCATCTATTCCCGTCCCGAGCACACGATCTCCAGATCCCAGATCAGCCCCAACGCCCTGAAGGTGTTGTATCGGTTGAAAAGTGCCGGTTTTCGCGCTTGCCTGGTGGGGGGGTGTGTGCGTGATTTGCTGCTCGGGCGCGAACCCAAGGACTTCGATGTCGCCACCGACGCCCATCCTCAACAAGTCCGGGAGTTGTTCCGCAACTGCCGCCTGATCGGTCGCCGGTTCCGCCTGGCCCATGTTCATTTTCGCTCCGAGATCATTGAAGTGGCGACCTTCCGCTCGGCGGCGACGCCCGATGGCGAGGGCGACTGGGAGAAGCAGGCGGAAACGGGACGGGTTCTGCGGGACAATGTTTACGGCACCATCGAGGAGGACGCCTGGCGCCGGGATTTCTCGGTCAACGCGCTCTATTACGATATCGCCGACTTTTCCGTGGTCGATTATGTGGGGGGCATGGAAGATCTTCGAAACGGACTGTTGCGCCTGATCGGCGATCCTGAGCAGCGGTTCCGCGAGGATCCGGTCAGGATGCTCAGGGCGGTGCGATTCAAGACCAAGCTCGGCTTCAGGCTGGATGAACCATGCGAGCGGCAGCTGCCACATTTGTCGTCATTGTTGGCGAATGTCCCTCCGGCGCGGCTGTATGACGAGGTGCTGAAGTTGTTCCTGTCCGGCAATGCGTTGCAGACTTTCGAAAACCTTCGCCACTACGGACTCTTCGCGCCATTGTTTCCCGCCACCGAGGCCGCGCTTGCCCGGGAGCATGAAGGTTATCCGTTGGTGTTTCTGGCCAGGGCCCTGGAGAATACCGACCTGAGAATCCAGCAGGGAAAAGCGGTGACGCCGTATTTCCTTTATGCCGCCTTGTTGTGGGAACCGGTGCGATTGGCCGCAGAGCGCATTCAGGCGGAGGGGGAAGCACCCGTAGTCGCCATGCAGGAAGCCGTGAGCGAGGTTTTGAGCGCCCAGATCAAGCATGTCGCCATTCCCAAACGGGTCACGCTCCCCATGCGGGAGGTCTGGACCCTGCAGCCGCGGTTCGAGCATCGCATCGGCCGCCGCCCGCTGAGGCTTTTGGCGCATCCCCGTTTCCGCGCCGCTTATGATTTTCTTCTGCTGCGTAGCGAATCCGGCGAAGCGGATCCGGATCTGGCCCGGTGGTGGACCCGGGTGCAGGAAGTGGATGAGAGCGAGCGCCGCAAGATGATCGCCGGCCCCAGGCGCCGGAGACGAAGGCGCTCCAGACACCGGACAGGCAACAGAGATTCGGCTTCGTCGTGACCGTGGCCTATATTGGATTTGGCAGCAATCTAGGCGATCCCACAGGGCAGATTGCCCGCGCCAGAGAAGCCGTCTCCGGCTTGCCGGAAAGCGAAGAAGTGGCGTTTTCCAGCCTCTATCGCAGCGATCCCATGGGCCCCCCCGATCAGCCTCGCTATATCAATGCCGTGATGGCCCTGCGGACGCGGCTTCCACCCTTCACTTTGCTGAATTGCCTGCAAAAGATAGAAAACGATCAGGGGCGGGTTCGGACAGGAGAGCGCTGGGGGCCGAGAACGTTGGATCTGGACATCCTGCTCTATGGACGGGCGTGCATCCGGACGCAAACCCTGACCATACCGCATTACGGGATGGCGCAGCGGCCTTTCGTGCTCTATCCTTTGGCGGAAATCGCCCCGGAAACGCTGCTGATTCCCGGGCAGGGCCGTCTTGCAATGTTGCTGCGAAACTGCCCGAAACAAGGTGTGGAGAGAGTATGACTTACCATCTATCCCTGTCGGAGGGGGGGCAGGGAGGGCCGCTCCGGGACTGAATTGATGGACGAATTTCGGTCCGGCGGACCCTTCCCGGACGCGGGAAAAGCAAACCGATAAGTGTTGAGGAGTGTATGAATCGAGTCTTGACCGTTCCACAGCTGCGGGAGTACAAACGGCGGCAGGAGAAAATCGCCTGTTTGACCGTTTACGATGCCACCTTTGCCAGGGTATTGGAGAAGGCCGGCGTCGAAGTGCTGCTGGTGGGGGATTCCCTCGGAATGGTCATTCAGGGGCGGGAGACGACCGTGCCGGTGACCGTGGAGCAGATGATCTATCATACCGAATGTGTCAGCCGGGCCGCGAAACGGGCCTTGCGGGTGGTGGATCTTCCCTTCGCCAGTTATGCCTCCCCCGGCCAGGCGGTGGAAAGCGCCGCCCGGCTGCTGCGGGCGGGTGCCGGCATGGTCAAGCTGGAAGGCGGCCGGGGACGGGTGGAGGTGGTGCGCGCCCTGGTCGCGGAAGGCATTCCGGTTTGCGGCCATCTTGGCCTGCTGCCCCAGTCCATTCATCGTCTTGGCGCATACAAGGTCCAGGCGACGGGCCCCCAGTCGGCCCAGCATCTTTTGGAAGATGCCTGCCTGCTGGAACAGGCGGGCATCGATTTGCTCGTCCTCGAATGTATTCCCGCCACTCTGGCCGAGTCGGTCAGCGCGGAAATTTCCGTTCCCACCGTGGGGATAGGCGCCGGTGCCGGATGCGATGGCCAGGTTCTGGTCTTGTACGACCTGTTGGGGTTGGGAATGGAGGAGGCGCCCCGTTTCGTCAGGAATTTTCTGGCGGAGGTCGGGAGTATCGAGGCGGCGGTTGCCGCTTATGTCCAGGCGGTCAAGGAAGGAAGCTTCCCCGCGGCCGAACATACTTATTGATATCACCCATGGAGACGATTCGATCCATCGCCGACCTGCGTGGCCAGCTTGCCAAATGGCGCCGCCAGGGACAGACCATCGCCCTGGTGCCCACCATGGGAAATCTTCATGCCGGCCATCTGCGATTGGTGGAGGAAGCGGGCAAGCAGGCGGACAGGGTTGTGGTGACCATCTTCGTCAACCCCCTTCAGTTCGCTCCCGGGGAAGATTACGAGCGTTATCCCCGGACCCTGGAGGAAGACCGGGCAAAGCTGGCGTCGCGTCGGGTGGACCTGCTGTTCGCGCCGGCCGTGGAGGAAATCTATCCCCGCCCCCTGCAGCGGGGAACCTATGTGGAGGTGCCGGAAATCACAAGCATTTTGTGCGGTGCCTGGCGGCCCGGCCATTTTCGCGGGGTGACCACCGTGGTGGCCAAGCTTTTCAATCTGGTGCAGCCGGATGTGGCGCTGTTCGGGGAGAAGGACTACCAACAGCTCCAGGTCATCCGTCAAATGGTGGCCGATCTCAACTTTCCGTTACGGATCGAGTCGGTTCCCATCGTCCGGGAGCGGGATGGGTTGGCGTTGAGTTCACGCAACCGCTATCTCTCTCCACGGGAGCGTGCCCTGGCCCCGGCACTTTATCAGTCCCTGTGCCAGGCCAGGGATGCGATCGCCGCCGGAGAACGGGATTTTTCGGCGTTGGCCCGCCGGCAAACCGGATTCCTCCAGCGCTGCGGTTTCCAGCCGGAGTATTTCGAGATTCTCCGTCCGGACCTTTCCCCCGCAAGCGCCGGCGACCGTCCACTGGTGATACTCGCCGCCGCCAGGCTGGGGCAGACCCGTCTGATCGACAATCTCCCGCTGTCATGAGCGGGGCGTTCGAAATTCGCGCCCGGGAGCTGATCGCGGCCGGAAAGAGGTTGGCCGACCAGGGCTGGGTGCCTGCCACCAGCGGGAATTTATCGGCCCGCCTGGAAGATGGAACCTTCGCCATCACCGTCTCTGGTGTGCATAAAGGGTGTCTCACGCTCGCCGACATCATGCGGGTGGACGATCGGGGGCGCTCTCTGGATGGGCGCCGGCCGTCGGCTGAAACCCAGCTGCATCTGGCACTATACCGCCGTTGGCCACGGGTCCAGGCCATACTGCATCCCCATTCCCCGGCCGCGGTACTGGCTTCGCGCCTTTTCGGCGGCCATCTGGTTCTGGAGGATCACGAACTCCTCAAGGCTCTCGATGGCATCGACACCCATGCCCACCGTCTGGTGGTGCCGATTTTCCCCAATGATCAGGACATTCCCCGCCTGGCTGACAGAGTGGACCGGTGGATCGATGAAAATGGCGATATCCATGCCTATATCATCGCCGGACACGGCTTCTATACCTGGGGAGACAGCGTGTCATCCGCTCTGGTCGCGGTGGAGGCGCTGGAATTCATGTTCCATTGTGAAGTGACATTGCACGGAGTCAGAAAATGAGCATTCTCACCATCCATTCCGAAACCGGTTTCGAGCCCTATGAGCGGTATGCCGACTCCGGGGAAATCGCTGCAAAACTGAATGAAATCGGGGTGTTGTTCGAGCGCTGGCCTGCCAGTCAGCCTTTGCCCAATGATGCCGATCAGGAGGCCGTGCTTGCCACCTATGCGGAACCTGTGGCACGGCTGAAAAAGCAGTATGGGTTTCAATCCGCCGATGTCATCAGTGTTGCTCCGGACCATCCCGAGCGCCAGGCGCTAAGGGAGAAATTCCTGGCCGAACATACCCACAGCGATTTCGAGGTGCGCTTTTTCGTCGGCGGGCGGGGGCTGTTCTATCTTCATGTCGGGGACCGGGTTTATATCGTTTTGTGCCAGGCGGGCGATCTGATCAGCGTTCCCGCCGCAACGCCCCATTGGTTTGATATGGGGGAGCGTCCGCAGCTCAAGGCCATTCGCTTGTTCACCACCCCGGAGGGGTGGGTGGCGGACTATACCGGAAACGCCATTTCCCGGCGGTTCCCGAAACTGGAGGAATATCTGGAGCGCCTCGGATGATCGAGGCGATCGTCACCGACATCGAGGGCACCACCTCTTCCCTGGCTTTCGTCAAGGAGGTGCTCTTTCCTTACGCCCGGGAGAGACTGGCGGACTTCGTTCGTACCCGCCGCGATGATCCAGAGGTCAAGGCGGTGGTGGAAGAAATCCGCGCGCTTGCCGGCAGGGAACTCGATCTCGAGCAAGTTATCGCCAGGCTTCTGGAGTGGAGCGACCAGGACCGGAAGATTCCCCCCCTCAAGACGCTGCAAGGGATGATCTGGCGGTGGGGATACGAAAACGGAGACTTCCAAGGGCACCTCTACGAGGATGCGGCTCGGATGCTGAGGCGCTGGAAACTGCAGGGGATTGCGCTCTATGTATTTTCATCGGGCTCGGTGGCGGCCCAGAAACTTCTTTTCGGACATACCGCATTCGGAGATCTCACGCCGTTGTTTCGCGGTTTTTTCGACACCCGCACCGGCAGCAAGAAAGAACCTGAAAGTTACCGGAAAATTGCGGGGAACATCGGCCTGGAACCTGGCGCCATTTTGTTTCTTTCCGACGTGGAAGCGGAGCTCGATGCCGCCGCAAAGGCTGGAATGAAGGTTATTCAGGTGGTGAGAGAGGAGGCGCTGCAACCTCCGTCCGCCTTTCTCCAGGTGTGTGATTTCGAGGAAATCGACAGATTGCTCCAGCAAGGATCAATGGGTCCAGAGGGATCGCCACAACCGGCGCATCAGGCTGATGGTGGCAAAAAGTGAAACGAAATCCAGTGGAAGCAGGATTTCCACCCCGAAAACGAGCATCACGATCAAGGTCCAGGCCGTGGCATATAACAGACTGGCCAGTTGGAGCCAGCGCAAGAGTTTCCCGTTCCGGGTGATGTCGGTTGCACGGTAGAGCTGGCAGGCGAGGTGTAACAGAAAAACGCCGGTGATCAGGTCCAGCCAGGTGATGAAATCCGGCGAACCCTTCCAGCCGAAATACAGCAGGATGCTCCACAGAACGGTGTAGGCGACGCCGCCCACCATCAAGTATTTCGACAAACGACGGGGATTCCGCGGTTTCCAGCCGAGACCATGAAAGCGTCCCAAGCCTGAGGGTTGCGCAGGTTCGGGTTTGCCACCTGGTACTGTCAGAAGGTCGTTATCGCCCGTGTATTCGGCTACATCTTCATAAGTGGCGTGATTGAAGCGGGAGTGATTCATGTGCGTGGCCTCTGAGGGGGGATCTCAATGCAATTTTAGTTCTTTGGACCTTGCCGGGAGCTGGAGGATTGGCATCCGGATCAGAAATGGCCTGTTTCTTTTTTGAATTTGGCTATTGGTTCAATTTTTTCGCCGTGTCAGGCGAAATCTTCGACTGACAAAATCAGTCAATCGAACCAGAAAAGTAGTCCCAGCTCACGGTTGGAAGCATGCATCTCTTGGGTCCGCCAGCCTTCAACGAAAAAACTCTAAATTTAGATTTAGATGACGGCTCCTGTGGCGAATGTAAGGAAATGTTGACGAAGATCAAAGAAAAATATAAAAAACTTGAAAAAATAAAACCCGAGAAAAGCAGGTGCTCAGCCCGGTCAAGCCGGTTTTTGCTGACCACAATCTCCTGAAGTGGAGGGAGGGCAAAGTAATGAAGCTGGAATTCCATTCTGAGAAGCTTGCGGCAGGTCGTTTTTGGTGCGGTTTGGTCATTTTTCTTTGGTTGCTTGCCTTCCCTTTTCCCTCCCTCGCGTCACAAGGGGATCTGGACAATGATGGCGATGTGGATCGCGACGATCTCACTATCCTGTTGGCCGATCGCAACAAGCCGGTAGAGCAGAGTAACTGTGGTTCCGCCTGTGACTTGGATGGGGACGGTGTCATCACCGTGCTGGATGCCAGAAAGCTGGTACTTTTATGTACTCTGCCCCGATGCGCCGTCGTCTCCCACGAAAACCAACCACCCGTGGCTGATGCGGGAGTCGATCAGGTCATAGCCCTTCCACAGGGGCAGGACGCTCTGGATGTTCAGCTGGATGCCAGTGGTTCGGGCGATCCCGACGGCACGGTAACAGCCTTTGTTTGGTCCGGCAGCCCCGATCCAGATGACATTTCCCGTCCGACAGTCAGTCTGACGGCGGGTTTTTATACATTCAGGCTGGTGGTTCAGGATGACAAGGGGGCGGTGAGTGGCCCCGACGAGGTGATCGTGAGGATCCTCGGTCCGCCGGAGTTGCTCCCCCTCCCGCGAGTGACGTCGGCGCCGACCGTGGTGTTGCGGGGGCAGACCCTGCCCGGGGTCGGGGTGGTCGTGCGGGGCGGCAGGCAGGAGGTGAGTGGAACCGCTTCACCGGACAGCGGTTTTTTCGCCATTCCGGTCGAACTCAATGAGGGTGAGAACAGGCTGTCAGTCACCGGCAAATATGCGGGTGTCGAAAGTGCCCCTTCGGAGGTGGTTGTCCGCAGGGAAACCCCTGCGCTGGTGCTGGACAATGTTCAGCCTGAGAGCGGACAGGCTGGGTCCATCGTTACCTTGACCGGTTCAGGGTTCGTCCCTGACCGCTCGGTCATGGGCGTGTTCTTCAAGGGGAATGGCCTGGAAGGGACGGGTTTCGTGTTGGAGGTGACCGAGACAACGATGAAGGTGGCCGTTCCCTTCGTGTTTTTGGGGGTGACCGAGGAACAGGATCTCCAGGTCCAGGTCTTCAGCGATACCGATGTCTCCAACTTCATATCCTTTCATATCGTACCTCCCCAGGATCCCACCCCTGCGGAACGGGGAAACGAAACCGTGGCCCAATTCGATCTCTTGCTGACCCAGATCCAGGAAACCTCGGGCAAGCTGGAGCAGTTGGTCCATCCGTACGTTCCCGCTGACACCTGGACCTCCATCGAGGAAAACATGCGCCGCCTGGAAGCTTTTGTGCGGGAGGGGCGGGCAGAGATCCTCAACACCCGAAGCCCGGACCAGCTTTCAAAGCTGGATGCGGTGTTCGCCAGCGATATCCTTTTGCTGGTCAATCAAAAGCTCGAGCAGGTCAACGAACTGCTCAGCCATTCCAGTTACGGGGAAGCGGCCTGCAATGTCGGTGAGGTTCTCCAGATCCTCAACGATGTCATCGGCATCTTGGATTGGGTCCACGGGGCACTCTATGCTGCAGAGGCCGTTTGTTTCTTCTTCTGCCAACCCGCACTGCCCGTGATCATTGCGGCGGAAGAGATCGTCGGTGCCGTGCTCGACGTGCTGGAATCCATCCGCGACATTCTCGACGTGGCGGTGCCATCCAGGGCGGACCCGACGAGTTGGCACGTCGACATCGTCACTCCCTATCCAGGCACAGACCCCCACCTCTTGTTCACCGATACCCGGGATACTCTGACCCTCTACACGGACTTCACCAATGGTGGGGCCAACCGGCTCGTCGGCAGGTTTTCCTCCCTGGGGGGGGGTGGTGCTCGATCTTCTGGATATCGACATCGGTCGCATCACTGTCGAGGACGTCCAGGTTCCCTCGACTGCAGCCAGTTTCGATGTTTCGTTGATCAACAATCTCACCACCGGGGATGATCCTGACCGGGCCGCCGACAGCCACACCTTGCAGGTTAACGGGCTGCCGTCTGGTGTGACCGTCGCCCATACCCAACTCGATGTCGAAGGCTCATGTGGGCCGTATCACTATCCCGACAAGGTCTGCGTCGGCGCCGCCTGTGCAGGCGGCGACGTGCCGCAATATCCTGACCTGTATGACATCACCGTGATCGAGGCGCCGATCATAGAAAACATGGGGTGGAATGACGAGTTCGGGGGATGGGATGTCTCCGGTCTTGGATTCAGCACGCTGTGCGGAGAGGTTTTTCAGGTCTACTGGAACGGCGGCTTGGTGTCCTGTGGCCAGATCGAAAACCTGACGTGGGAATCCTTTACCGCAACGGGTACCCTTTTCAGTGAGCCGGGAAGATTCGAACTGGTTTTGGTGGATCCCAGCGATCCCTCCAATCCCGACAAGCATAGGCAGGGCCCTGCCTATGACGTCGGCCTGCCTCCTTACAAGGAGGTTTCCATCGACCGCGTCATCCCCGCCAGCAACTTCATCGGGGATCTGGTGACCGTGCGCGGAGATCATTTCATTCCTTACCCCGACAGCATCTTCATCACCTTCTTTCTCGACCAGGATCGAAACATCACCAAGACCATCCATCCCCAGGCGGTGAACTATGACTGGTTACCTGGCGGATGGGACAGCTTGACCTTCAAGGTGCCCGAGGAGCTGCGCCGCTATGCGGGCCAGACCATTCCCTTCGAGGTCAGGATCGAGACGGACACGTCCTCCGGTCAAACGCATGCCTCTTCCGCATTTACGCCCAGGCAGACGGAGAGTGCCGCGTGGGGTGACCAGGATCTCGTCTCTTTTGGGGAAAGCGGGGGTTATGTTCGCAGTGCGGCGGTCGGGGATATCGATGGCGATGGCATCAACGATCTGGTGGTTGGGGTGCCCGAGGAACGTTCCGGGTTTGGGGCCGTGAATGGAGCTGTCTATATTGCTTTCGGTCCTGTCGAAGGAGCGTCTTTGCCCACTGGCCAGCAATACATCGATCTGGCTGAAGGCAGCATCGCCTCCAGCCATTGGGACGTGGTGATTTATGGAGACGATACGGACTGTTATCTGGATGGGCAGTTCTGCCGCCGCATCGGTGGCGCGCTGGCGCTGGGGGATGTCAATGGGGATGGGGTCAACGACATACTGATCGGCACCACGGATCAGAACGATGCCGGGCTACACGATCTCAACACGGAGGTGTTTCAGGGAAACAAAGGACATTTGCCCGGCAAGGCCTTTGTGTTTTTCGGGAGGTCCCGTGGCCAGTGGAATCGTTGGTATGAAATCGCCCGCGATGAATACGACGTTCTCATCCATGGCGATCTCCAGAGGGAGCTTGGAAAACAGGTGGCCATCGGCAACCTGAATGGCGATGCCTATGCGGATCTGATCGTCTCCGCTCCTTCACAACCCTATAATGCCAGCCGCCCGGACGACGACTGGTCGGGCAGGGTGTACGTGATTTTTGGCCAGGAGACGCTGCCACGCGAGATTCAAGTGGATAACGATCTTCGAGCTGCAGTGGCCGGCGTAATCATCAGTGGTGAGAGTGAACCCCAGGGACAAACGGTATACAAGGGGGACTTGCTGGGTGAAGGACTGGCGGTCGGCGACATGGACGGGGACGGCCGGGACGATCTTGCCGTGGGGGCCCCCGGTTTCTTCAATTCTGCTTTTGATGTCCATTATAGAAAGGGAGCGGTTTTTCTGTTCCGGGGTGCAGGATCCTTCGATAGGCCTGGTCATCTGGTCGCCAGCAGATCGGCCGATCTGGGCGATCAGGATCTTCTCATCGCCGGGCCGACATCCCCGCAGTCTCCTCATCCCCTGCATCGGGGGTGGGAGATCGGGCGCAGCCTAGTCATAGGGGACCTCGATGGGGATGGCAAGGGGGAACTTGTTCTGGCCGCACCCGATGAATATCTCGATTATCAAGCGATCATCGGCATGCCTTCGATTCACGAGGATCATATCGGTAGGATTTATCTGATCGAAGGCTCTGCCCTCTCCGGTTCCGGCGGTCAGAGTGTCGTCGATCTGGCCAGGGCGATCATTCATGGCACCACGACGATTTCCCGTTTGGGTGGCGCGATGGCGGTAGGGGATGTGAATCTGGATGGTTTCCTGGATCTTGTCGCAGGGGCCCCCGGAAAACAGGGGTCGGAAGAACCCGGGAGTGTATGGGGTTTCCATGGGTCACCGCAACTGCCCAGTGGGGAGATCCATCTGACCGATCGCTCGGGGGTTCCCGAGGATTTCATTATCCGTGGGGACCAGGCCCACCCCGAGTCAGCAGGAGGTTTCGGGTCCTTCGTTACGGTGGGGGACCTGGCGCCGTTTGCAGGCGATGACGTGATCGTCGTCGATCCGTTGGCGAGGGCACCCGAGCCCTCCGATCCTGCCCACCAGACATGGCGGGAAAAAGCAGGAATGCTTTATGCCTTTTATGAGGGTGCCCAGTTGTTTTTGCCGCGGATATCGGTATCGCCTGCCAGTGTTGATTTCGGGCAGATCAGTGGCGGCTTCGATCGCAGTGAAACCATTGATGTGGTCAATATCGGTAGTGGGCGGCTGTTTATCGCTTCTGTGGGTACGACGACCTTTTCACCCTGGTTCAGCCAGACGAACGATTGCAGTGGCCGTTATCTCTTGCCTCACGATCGTTGCGCCATTTCGGTTTCCCTTGCCACACGTGTGCCTGGGACTTACAGCGGCATCTTGCAGATCATTTCGAACGATCCGGACCAGGGGGTGATCGATATTCCCGTCCAGGTGGATATTTTGTCCAGCCCGGACATCCAGGTTGCCCCCCGGGATATCGAATTCACCGGTGTGCCTTTGGGGACCACAGCCTCCCGGGAGGTGACGGTTACCAATGAAGGCAATGCAGCTCTTCGACTGGCTTCTTTTGACCTGAGCGCCTCCGTTCATTATTCGTTCTCGGAGGCTTGTCCGGAGGTGCTGGAGCCGCAGGCGAGCTGTAAGGTGACAGTTACGTACGATCCCGGCAATCAGGTCAATGTCACCCATTGGGCAACGTTGGCTGTCCTGTCCGACGATCCCGATGAGCCGCGGGTCGAGGTGAATCTGTCCGGCCATGGCGTGCCTCCCTTTATCTCGGTGATTCCGACGATCGTGTCTTTCGGCAGCGATTTGTCCGAAGTCCAGATTACGCTCAACAACACCAGCGATTCGGCCGCTCTGCAGTGGAATCTTACAGAGGATCTTCCGGCATGGTTGAGTGTTTCCGAATATGGCGGTGTTCTTCCTCCACAGGGCAGTAAGACATTGCTGTTGAATGTCGACAGGAGTGGCCTTGCGGCCGGGTCCTACGCTCATACCCTCACCATCGTTTCCAATGGGGGTAGTCAGTCGGTTTCCCTGTCCATGGAAGCCCCAACCTTCCTTTCTGCTTCTCCTGCATCGATTGAGTTCGGACAGGCCAGGCAGTGGGCGGTACTGCCAATCCGAAACACCAGCAACTCGGATACGGTGCTCGAGTGGCAAATCGAGGATGCGCTCCCCCCCTGGCTGTCTGCTTCCCCTTCGTCTGGCCAGGTGCCAGTGGGGTCAACCCAGAGTGTGCTGCTTTCGGTGGACCGTAGCGGCCTTGCCGTCGGGGAATACCAGCATACGCTTTCCCTGATTTCGAACGGCGGGAATCAACAGATCGGGATCGCCCTGACAGTGGCGGAGCCGCTGGTCTCCTTCGCCCATGCCTTTGGCGGTGAAGGGGGTGAATATGCGGCTGCCGTCCGGGTGACTTCCGACGGTGGGTTCATACTTATCGGCCTTACCAACTCCTTTGGCGGCGGCAACGAAGACGTCTGGCTCCTGAAACTGGATGGAAATGGCCATCTCCAGTGGGAGAAGACAATCGGTGCCATCAACGCGGAACGTGGCTACGATATCCAGGAAACCGCCGACCACGGCTATGTTCTGGTGGCGGGCGGACTGGATGACGACGGCGATTACAATCTTCTGGTGTTCAAGCTGACCTCGCAGGGCGAGATCGAGTGGCAGAGATCCTATGGCGGCAGCCCCGATGACAACTGGGGAGCTTGGGGTATCAACTTCAGTATTCGCCAAACCGGCGAGGGAGGATATGTCGTTGCCGGTAATACCCAGGGCTTCGGTGCAGCGAGAGACGATGTCTGGATCCTCAAACTCGATGCCCGTGGCGAGGTGGAGTGGCAGAAACGCTACGGCGGCAGCGGCGACGACTACGCCAACTGGATCGAGCAGACGGAGGATGCGGGTTACATCGTCGCGGGGGTGACGGAATCCTTCGGAGCGGGCGGTCCTGACATATGGGTGCTCAAGCTGGATGCCAGTGGTGAAGTTGAGTGGCAGAAGACCTACGGGGGCAGTGACTGGGATCTGGGCTATACCATCCGGCCGACCACCGATGGCGGATACGTGCTGCTCGGCACCACATTCACTTTCGGCGGGGCCTGGGTGCTCAAGCTCGACGCCTCGGGTGATGTCACCTGGCAGAAGGCTTATGGCGGATTCGATGGACGCGGCACTGATATCCGCCAGACCCAGGAGGGGGGTTATATCCTCAGTGGGTCCCTCTATACGCCTGGAGGAGGAACCGATGCCTGGTTGCTCAAGCTGGATGCGGCCGGAGAAATCGAGTGGCAGCGGACCTACGGTGGCGACAGGGTGGATGAATTCCTCACCGTGGAGCAGACACCCGAAGGCGGTTTTGTGGCAGGGGGGGACAGTTGGTCGTTCAGGTCGGATCAATATGGCGCTGATGTCGAACTCTGGGTGGTCCGGACCGACCGGTGGGGCAGTCTGGGCAACGTCTGCAATAACGTCAAAGTGCCACAGGTGTCGGCGGTGGCCACGGACGTCATTCCTCAGCAGAGCAGCGTGGACCCCATAGAAACCACGGCAGAACCGGTTGAGTTGGGATTTGCTTCCATGGATTCCGCAAGTGATGTTCAAGCCGTCTGTCTCTTGACCGAGAGCGAATGGCAACAGATGGAAGATCTGGACATCAATGACATACCCGCAAATCTGGATTTCAGCGCGGTGCCTGTCGAGCCCGGAGTGAGGGTCAGTCAATCCATCGTCGTTCAGAATCTTGGGCGTGCGGAAAGGCTGACTTTGGATCTCAGCCTTCTTGGCGATCCGGATTTCACACTGTTCAGCAGTTGTCCTGACCAGCTTCTGCCGGCGCAGAGCTGCAATGTGGATGTTTCGTTCAGTCCCCAACAGGAGGGGGAACGCTCCGCCCGGCTGATCGTTCAATCCAACGACCCGGATGAAAGCACCTTTCAGGTGGACATCACGGGAACGGGCCAGGAATGTATTAAGTGCGAGGGTGGTTCCATTATTCCGGTTCCAGGAGGAGGTTAGCCAGCGACTTCCAGGGATGGTTGGGAGCGGAAATTCCACCCAATGAAAATTGCAAGAGGATAGGGAGATGAAAAAGAAATCAATATGTTATGGATTGTTTCTAGTCGTCACTTTCTTGCTGGGCATTTCTTCCGCCCGGGCGATCACCCTGGGCTTCGAGCCCGCGAATCAGGATGTTCCCTTTGGCGCCAGCGTGGAGGTGGGGGTGGCCCTATCCGATCTGGGAGCCGGCACCACCCCCTCGCTCGGCACCTATGACCTGGACATCTCTTTCGATCCCGCCGTGCTCGGTTTTACGGGGGTTAGCTTTGGCGATCCCGTCTTGGGGAACCAGCTTGATTTATTTGGCCTTGGAAGCGTGCAGAGTAGCGACTTGGGAGGCGGCGTTGTCAACGTATTTGAACTATCGTTGGATCTTATAACGGATCTGATCGCCTTACAGGCGGGGGATTTCACCTTGTTTACCCTCTCCTTCGATACCCTGAGCCGGGGGATCAGTCCGTTATCCATTTCCATCAATGCGCTGGGTGATGAAAATGGAAATCCTCTGGATGCTGATACCACCGCTGGTTCCATCTCGGTGCCCGAGCCTGACTCGCTGCTTCTATTGGGGTTGGGTCTTGCCGGGCTGATGCGATTCAGGTACTTGAGGGGCGCGAGGTGCTCTTCCTGAACCAAGGCTTCAATTCCCGCAACGCCTTTCGGGCTTTCCTTCCCTTGTCGAAGGGATTTTAGACGTCAGACCTGGCACGGAAGCCAACATCCCGCCCATTCCACCTGGAACCGTTCTCCACGGCGAGACCGTGGGTAAACAATGATCCCCGCTTTCTACCCCGAAAGGCGTGTCTGGGGTAGTATGTAATGTACGCGCAATGTCATTTTTTATATCCGATTGAAGGAGAAACGATGTATAGGATCATATGCTTGTTGGGCTGTGTCTTGGTTGTGGGGTTGGCCGGTTGCGCCGGTCGGGGCGGGGTTTCCGCGTCCGCTGCCTCCCGCCCGGAGGCGCCGAAACAGGTCAACGACTTTCCCACCCAGGCCCGGGTGGAGTACGTTTTTCAATGCATGCGCGACCACGGCGGCCAGAATTACGACAATCTTTACCACTGCAGCTGTATGGTGGATGAGCTCGCCAAGAAGATGTCCTATCAGACCTATTCCGAAGCGGTGGTGTTCAAGAATCTGCGTTCCATGCCGGGCGAGCAGGGCGGGCTCTTTCGCGATCCGCCTCAGGCCAGGCGGTTGAGAAACGAATTGCGGCAGGCCGAGCGAGAGGCCGAGGAAGTTTGTTTCGTAAAATGAAATTAAGCTGTCAACAATTACGGTTTGAACTCCCTCTGCTTCTCTGTTTAGATTTGCAAGGTTTGTAACCAGTTTGTAAAGGTAGGAATATGGCTGCGCAACAGGCACGCGATGTGAAGAGGAAACCCCGGGTGGCGCGGGGCAGGCCTGTCGATCTGAAGGCGCTGGAGGAGGTGCGCGATCTCCTGGGGGATACACCCCGGCGCAGGGATCTGCTGATCGAATATTTGCACCGGATCCAGGACGCTTATCATCATATTTCAGCCAGACACATCGTAGCCTTGGCGCATGACATGAACCTGGCGCCGGCCGAAGTCTATGAAGTGGCCAGTTTTTATCATCATTTCGATGTGGTCAAAGAGGGAGAGACACCGCCTCCGCCCCTGACCATCCGGGTTTGCGAGTCCCTGAGTTGCCAGATGGCGGGCGCCCGCGAACTGCTGGAGGCGCTGGAACGCGGCTTGGGGGAAGGCCTCAGGGTGTTGCCGGCCCCTTGTGTCGGCCGCTGCCAGAGCGCGCCTGTCGCCATCGTCGGCCAGAATCCGATCGACCACGCCACTGCGGAGGCGGTGACCACCGCCGTGGAAGCCGAAGCTTTTGATGCGCCAGTCCCGGAATACACGGATTATCAGGCCTATCTGAACCAGGGCGGTTATCGGTTGCTCAGGGAATTGATGGAAGGCGCGAGGGAACCGGCTTCGGTGATCGCGGCGATGAAAGACTCGGGGTTGCGCGGTTTGGGTGGCGCCGGATTTCCCGCCGGTCTGAAGTGGGAGATCGTGAAGAAACAGCCGGCGCCACGCTATCTGGCGGTCAACATCGACGAGGGTGAGCCCGGTACGTTCAAGGACCGCCATTATCTGGAGTCCGATCCCCATCGTTTTCTCGAGGGAATGTTGGTGGCGGCACATGTGGTCGGTTGTGAAAAGATCTTCATTTATCTGCGCGACGAATATCCCGCCTGCCGAAAGATCCTGCAGTCCGAACTGGAGCAGATCCGGGAAAACCTGCCCTTCAAGTCCCATCTGCCCCCGATCGAGCTGCGCCGCGGCGCCGGCGCCTATATCTGCGGAGAGGAGTCGGCGATGGTCGAGTCGATCGAGGGAAAACGCGGCATGCCGCGCCTGCGTCCGCCCTACCTTGCCGAAGTGGGGCTGTTTGGACGGCCCACTCTGGAGCACAACATGGAGACCTTGTACTGGGTGCGCGACATCGTCGAGAAGGGACCCGACTGGTTCACCTCTTTCGGTCGCAACGGCCGCAAGGGACTGAGGTCGTTCTCGGTCTCGGGCCGGGTGAACAAGCCGGGCGTGCATCTGGCGCCGGCGGGGATCACGGTGCGGGAATTGATCGACGAATATTGTGGCGGCATGTTGCCTGGACACGAATTCTACGGCTATTTTCCCGGTGGCGCCTCGGGCGGTATTCTGCCGGCTTCCATGGGCGATATACCGCTCGACTTCGATACCCTCAATGAATACGGCTGTTTCATCGGTTCGGCTGCGGTCGTGATTTTTTCTCAGCATGACAAGGCCAGGGATCTGGCGCTCAACGCCACCCGTTTCTTCGAGGACGAATCGTGCGGTCAATGTACGCCCTGCCGGGTGGGTACCGCCAAGGCGGCGACGCTGATGGCCCGGGGGGAATGGGACCGGGAGCGCCTGGAAGACCTGTGCCAGGTGATGGCCGATGCCTCGATCTGCGGGCTGGGTCAGGCGGCGCCCAATCCAATCCGCTGCGTCTTCAAATACTTCCCCCACGAACTGGAGGGCTGAGCGATGGCTGCGAATCCCGAGTACATCAATGAATTGAAAACCATCACCTTCACCCTGGACGGCAGGGAAATGACCGCCTACGAGGGAGAGACCATTCTTCAGGCGGCCAGGCGACAGGGGATAGAGATTCCCCATTTGTGTTACAAGGATGGCATGCGCCCCGATGGCAATTGCCGCGCCTGCGTGGTGGAAATCGAGGGGGAGCGGGTGTTGGCGCCTTCCTGCTGCCGGACGCCCAAAGAGGGAATGCATGTCAAGGCGGCCAGCGAAAGGGCCGTCAAGTCGCAGAAAATGGTGTTGGAACTGCTGCTGTCGGATATGCCGCAGCAGGGGCGATCCCCCTACCGGAACGACTCCGAACTGGATTACTGGGCCGACAAGCTGGAAGTGGGGTCGCCGCGTTATCCGTCGAGGCAGCAGCCCCAGGCGGACCTTTCCCATCCCGCGATGGCGGTGAACCTGGATGCCTGTATCCAGTGTACCCGTTGTGTCCGGGCCTGCCGCGAGGAACAGGCCAACGATGTGATCGGCTATGCCCTGCGGGGGGCGGCCGCCAAGATCGTCTTCGATATCGACGACCCCATGGGGGAGAGCACCTGCGTGGCTTGTGGTGAGTGTGTCCAGGCCTGTCCCACAGGCGCTTTGATGCCGGCGGGGGAGGTGGGAAAACTGCCGGTGGACAAGAAAGTCGAGTCCACCTGTCCCTATTGCGGGGTCGGTTGCCTTTTGACCTATCACGTGCAGGGCAACCGGATTCTCTATGTCGAGGGCCGGGACGGCGAGACCAATCACAACCGCTTGTGCGTCAAGGGCAGATTCGGCTTCGATTACGTCCATAATCGCTACCGTCTTACCAAGCCTTTGATCCGCAAGGAAGGGGTGGCGAAGACCACCGAGTTGCTCGCCCCCGAGGATCTACACCAGGTGTTCCGCGAGGCCAGCTGGGAAGAGGCGCTGGATCTGGCGGCGGGCGGTCTCAGGCGTATTCGCGACGAGAAAGGCCCCAAGGCCCTGGCGGGCTTCGGTTCCGCCAAGGGCAGCAACGAGGAGGCGTATCTGTTCCAGAAGCTGGTGCGCACCGGCTTCGGCAGCAACAACGTCGATCACTGTACCCGTCTGTGTCACGCCTCGTCGGTGGTGGCGTTGCTCGAATGCATCGGCTCCGGTGCGGTCTCCAATCCTGTGGCCGACGTGATGAAGGCGGAGGTGATCTTCATCATCGGCTCCAACACCACCGTCAATCACCCGGTGGCCGCCACCTGGATCAAGAACGCGGTCCGTCAGGGGGCCAAACTGATCGTGGCCGACCCCATTCGCACCGAAATCTGCCGTTTCGCCACCCATTCGTTGCAATTCCGCCCCGATACCGATGTCGCACTGCTCAATGGCATCATGCATGTCATCGTGGAAGAGGGCCTTTACGATCTCGAGTATATCGACAAGCACACGGAAGGCTTCGAAAATCTCAGGCATCACATCAAAAATTACATGCCGGAACGGGTGGCGCCCATCTGCGGTATCTCCGCCGATACCCTCCGCGAAGTGGCCCGTCTCTACGCCAAATCCAAGGCATCGATGATCTTGTGGGGGATGGGCGTCTCCCAGCATGTCCACGGCACCGACAATGCCCGTTGCCTGATTTCCCTGGCGTTGATGACCGGTCAGATCGGCCGGCCGGGAACCGGATTGCATCCGCTCCGGGGCCAGAACAACGTTCAGGGCGCATCCGATGTCGGGCTCATTCCCATGGTCTTTCCGGATTACCAACCGGTGGGGAACCACCGGGTGCGGGAGAAGTTCGAGCAATTGTGGGACGCGAAACTGGATCCTGAGCCCGGGTTGACGGTGGTCGAAGTGATTCACGCCATCGAGAAGGGTGAGATCCTGGGGATGTATGTCGAAGGGGAGAATCCGGCCATGTCGGATCCCAATGTGGCCCATGCCCGCGCCGCCCTGGCGAAACTCGATCATCTGGTGGTGCAGGACATCTTTCTCACCGAGACTGCCGGCTTCGCCGATGTGGTGCTGCCGGCTTCGGCTTTCCCGGAAAAGACCGGCACGTTCACCAATACCGACCGGCGGGTTCAGCTGGGTCGTCAGGCCATCGATCCACCCGGGGAGGCGCGCCAGGACTGGTGGATCATCCAGGAAATCGCCCATCGTCTGGGGCTGAAGTGGCATTATCAGGGGCCGGCCGATATCTTCGCTGAGATGCGCCGGGCCATGCCCAGCATCGCCGGGATTACCTGGGAGAGGCTGGAGAAGGAGGATTCGGTGATCTATCCCTGTGAGAAGGAAGGCGATCCCGGCGAGCCGGTCATCTTCACCGAGGGGTTCCCGACGCCAAGTGGCAAAGGTTTGTTCGTGCCCGCGGAGTTCACCCATGCCGCCGAGCTTCCGGACGACGAATATCCGTTCGTGTTCATCACCGGCCGACAGCTGGAACATTGGCATACCGGGGCCATGACCCGCCACGCTTCAGTGCTCGATGCCATCGAACCGGAACCGGTGGTGCAGATCCATCCCCAGGATCTGGCCGATCTCGGAGCCCGGGCGGGGGATCTGATCACCCTGGAATCCCGGCGGGGCCGGGTGGTCGCCTATGCCCGGCCGGATGTGGGGATGCAGCGGGGTACGGTCTTCATGGCGTTTTGCTATAACGAAGCGGCCGCCAATATTCTGACCAACGAGGCGCTCGATCCGGATGCCAAGATACCTGAATTCAAGTTCTGTGCCATCCGGGTTTCCCCGGGTGGTCAACCCGGTACCAGAATCCATTGAATTGCAGCCGATCTATTGACTTTTGCGGCCAAATACTTCAATTTACGCCTTCAAGGAACGGTCGGGAAATTTTCCCGACCGGCCGAACGATTTTTTTGACCCTACCACTCCAAATAACAAAGAGGAGGCTCTTATGAAGAAACCCTTGAAAAACGGCCTGATCGCAACTGCTGTCGCGGCTGCGTTGGTGGCCGGTGGGGCCCAGGCGAACGACGAAGTCATCAAGCTGTCCAAGAACCCGGCCAACTGGGCCACGTGGGGGGGGAACTATTGGGGAACCCGCTACAGCGAGCTGGACCAGATCAACAACCGGAACGCATCCAAGCTGCAGCCGGCATGGACATTCTCCACCGGTGTGTTGAAAGGTCACGAAGGTGGGCCCTTGTTCATCAATGGCACCATCTACATTCACACCCCGTTCCCCAACAAAGTCATCGCGATGGATCCCAAGACCCAGAGCATCATCTGGCAGTACATTCCCACGCAGGACGCCGACGAGACCGTTCCGGTGATGTGCTGTGACGTGGTCAATCGCGGTCTGGCCTATGGCGATGGCAAGATCATCGTGCAACAGGCCGACACGACGTTGACCGCTCTGGACGCCAAGACCGGCAAGGTGGTCTGGCAGACCAAGAACGGCGATCCCAAACTGGGCATGACCAACACCAACGCACCGCTGGTGGTCAAGGACAAGGTTCTGACCGGCATTTCCGGTGGGGAATTCGGCGTGCGTGGTTTCATCGCCGCCTACAACCTGAAGGACGGCAAGCTGGCCTGGAAGAAGTACAGCACCGGACCCGATGATGAAGTTGGCCTGGATCCGAAGAAGACCATGACCTGGATGGGCAAGGACAAGGGCCTGCAGCCGGTTGGGAAGGATTCCTCCCTCAAGACCTGGGAAGGCGATCAGTGGAAGATTGGTGGCGGGACCACCTGGGGCTGGTACAGCTACGATCCTCAGCTCAACCTGATCTACTACGGATCGGGTAATCCCGGTACCTGGAATCCGGTGCAACGCCCCGGAGACAACAAGTGGTCCATGACCATCTGGGCCCGTGACGCCGACACCGGTGTCGCCAAGTGGGTCTATCAGATGACGCCCCACGACGAGTGGGATTTTGACGGCATCAACGAAATGGTGCTTGCCGATCAGAAGATCAAGGGCAAGATGCGCAAGACCCTGGTCCATTTCGACCGTAACGGTTTCGCCTACACCCTCGACCGGGTGACCGGTGAGTTGCTGGTGGCGGAAAAGTATGACAAGTCCGTCAACTGGGCCAAGTATGTCGACATGAAGACCGGCCGCCCGGTGGTCGATCCCAAGTACAGCACCGAGGAGAACGGTGAGGACGTCACCACCGAAGACGTCTGTCCGGCCGCGCTCGGTTCCAAGAACCAGGGGCCTGTGGCTTACTCGCCGCGTACCGGTCTGTTCTACGTCAACGGTAACCATCTGTGCATGACCTATGAGCCCTTCGAAGTGGAATACACGCCGGGTCAGCCTTATGTGGGCGCCACCCTGACGATGTTCCCGGCCGGCCGGGACGTCAAGACCGGAAAGAAGAACGGCTCCAGCAACCTGGGTGTCTTCACCGCCTGGGATGCCAAGACCGGCAAGATCGTCTGGTCCTATGACGAGCCGTTCTCGGTCTGGAGCGGTGTGCTGGCCACCAAGGGTGACATCGTGGTCCACGGTACCCTGGAAGGCTATCTGAAGGTGCGTGACGCCAAGACGGGTAAGGAACTGTACCGGTTCAAGACCCCCTCCGGCATCATCGGCAACCCCAACACCTGGATGTTCGATGGCAAACAGTACATCGGCGTGCTTTCCGGCCTGGGTGGCTGGGCCGGCATCGGCATGGCCGCGGGCCTCGAGGGTGAAACCGAAGGTCTGGGTGCTGTGGGTGCCTACCGTTCCCTGGACAAGGTCACCCAGTTGGGTGGCGTCCTGAGCGTCTTCACTCTGGGGCGTTGACAGGAACGATCGCAACGATCTGAAGACCTTTGAAAGAACCCCGGTCGGGCGTGAGTCCGGCCGGGGTTTTGTTTTATACTGGACTCTGAATCAACGTCGAAGGGAGTCTTGTGGAGGAAATAGCCAGATTCATCATGGCCAGCCGCTGGCGCGCCATCGGGCTGACTGCATTGTTCACTATTTTGGGCGTCTATTTCATTCCGGTTTCCATTCTCACCGGGGCGATCATAGGATTAGTCGCCTTGCGCCGGGGCCCTTGGGCAGGCGGGGTCATCATCGTGGGCGCGGGCTTGATCAGTTGGCTGATTTTCTCCCTGTTGCCGCCCAGGCCCGGGTTTCCCTTTCCGCTTTCGTATGCCCTGTGGCCGCCGGTCCTGCTGGGCGCCATGGTGCTGCGCCGGACTTTCTCCCAGGGGATGATGCTGATGGGGGTGGGCGGCTGGCTGATGCTCTACGTATTGGTCATGCACGGGGTCACCGGAGATGTGGTGGCCTTCTGGAAAGGATGGCTGGATCACGCGGTCGTCAATGTCAAAGGCGCCACGGTCGCCGGTTTCGAAGAGG
Organism: Methylothermaceae bacterium; assembly: GCA_026981855.1. Classification (GTDB taxonomy): domain Bacteria; phylum Pseudomonadota; class Gammaproteobacteria; order Methylococcales; family Methylothermaceae; genus Methylohalobius. The sequence continues at coordinate 100,019 of JALSIB010000038.1, forward strand.
AAGGGACGCTGAGGCTGATCAACGGCCTGGTCGCCCTGATATATGGTCTGGGAATCGTGACTGCCCTGTTGCTGGCCAGGTGGTGGCAGGCCATTCTGTATAACCCGGGTGGCTTTGCCGCCGAATTCCGGCGGCTCCAGCTGCCGCGATGGCTGATCGCGGTGGCGGTGGGAATTGTATGGCTGGCCGGTACCTGGGACAAGGTTCTGATGGTCGATCTGATGGTCGCGGCGATGGTCGTGTACCTGTTTCAGGGGTTGGCGGTGGTGCATTTTCTGGTCCTGCGCTTCAGTGGCAGCTGGTTTTGGCTGGTTCCTGTTTACGGGTTGTTGTTGATGTTGCCCCAGTTTTCCCTGATGGCGGCCGCTTTTCTGGGGGCGATGGACAGCCTGGCCGATTTTCGTGGACTGAGAGCGAGGGACAGGCCGTCATGATTCCTTTCCAGGATACGGCACCCTGTCGGCGCACCCCTTGGGTGACATGGTGCCTGATGGGAATCAACGTTCTCCTGTTCCTTTTCCTCTGGTGGCTGCCCGACGAACTTCGAACCGCCATCTTCTATCATTATGGGTTGGTGCCCGCGCGTTATGTCCATCCCGACTGGGCGCTGCGGGTGGGGCTGAATCCCAGCGACTATCTGCCTTTCGTCACCAATCTTTTTCTCCATGGCGGGTGGCTGCATATTCTGTTCAATATCTGGTTGCTCTGGATCTTCGGGGACAATGTCGAAGACCGGATGGGGTCTGGGCGTTTTCTGGTATTCTTTCTGCTGTGCGGGGTGCTGGCGAACGGGGTGCATGTGGCCATCAACCGGGATGCCATCACAGCGGCGGTGGGCGCGTCGGGAGCGATCGCCGGCGTGCTGGCGGCCTATTTCTATTTGTTTCCCTATGCCCGGGTTATCGTCTGGATCTTCCCTTTTCCCTTGTTCGTGCCCGTGCCTGCCATCGCCTTTCTGGGGCTTTGGGTGATCATTCAGGCCTACAAGGCCACCACTGCCATGGCGACGCAACAACCCTTCGCCGATGTGGCGTGGTGGGGTCACCTGGGCGGGTTCGCGGCGGGATTCCTGTTGTTCCGTTTTTTTGTGCCCAAAGATGAAACCAGAACTCAGGGCTGAGCTGATCCGCTCACTGACCCGCTTTATCCCGGCCGATGCCATCCTGAGTACCGAGGAAGAGCGCAAACCCTATGAATGCGATGGATTGACCGCCTACCGCCAACTCCCGGGGCTGGTGGTCTTGCCGGAGGATCTGGCGCAACTGAAGGGGCTGGTGGAAGTCTGCCGGGAAAGGGAGGTGCCTCTGGTGATGCGGGGGGCGGGGACGGGATTGTCCGGCGGGGCATTGCCGCTTGCAGACGGTGTCCTGGTGAGTCTGGCGCGCTGGAACCGGATTCTGGAGCTGGATGCTGTCAACCGTATCGCCCGCGTTCAGCCGGGGGTGAGGAATCTTGCGATCACCGAGGCCGCCAGGCCGTTTGGTCTGTACTATGCGCCCGATCCATCCTCTCAGATCGCCTGCAGCATCGGCGGCAACGTTTGCGAGAACGCCGGGGGGATTCATTGCCTGAAATATGGCCTGACGGTCAACAACGTCCAGGGAATCAGGATATTGACCCTTTCTGGGGATGAAGTCGAGCTGGGCGGGAGCGGCTATGACGGCCCGGGCTATGATTTGCTGGCGCTGCTGCATGGTTCCGAAGGCCTGCTTGGCATCGTGACGGAAGTGACGGTACGGTTGCTGCCCCTCCCCGAAGAGACCCGGACGTTGATGGCCGCCTTTCCCTCCGTGGGGGGGGCGGCCGCCGCGGTGGCCGCGGTGATTCGCGAGGGACTCGTTCCCGCGGCGATGGAAATGATGGACCGCCCCGCGATCGAGGCGGTGGAAGACTATCTGCACGCGGGTTATCCCAGATCCGCCGGGGCTTTGATCATTTGCGACTTCGACGGACCGGCGGTGCAAGTCGGCGAAGAACTGGCCAAGGCCGGACGGGTGATGAAACAGGAGGGGGCGGAGGAAGTCAAGGTGGCCGCCGATGCTTCCGAGCGGCTGCGTTTGTGGGCCGGACGCAAGTCCGCCTTTCCGGCCATTGGCAGGCTGACGCCCGACTACTATTGCATGGATGGTACCATTCCCCGCCACCGCATCGCTGAGGTATTGGCTGGTATCGCCGACCTGGCCGGCTGTTATGGCTTGAGGGTGGCCAACGTGTTTCATGCCGGAGACGGCAATATCCACCCCTTGATCATGTACGATTCGTCCGCCGGCGAACTGGAACGGGTCGAGGCCCTTGGGCGCGAGATCCTCGAATTGTGTATCGGGGTGGGTGGAACGATCACCGGCGAACATGGTGTGGGAGTGGAAAAGCTCGACAGTATGTGTCAGCAGTTTGGTAGGGGAGAGTTGAAGCTGTTTCACGACGTCAAGCATGCCTTCGATCCGGGGGGGCTGCTCAATCCCGGAAAGGCCGTTCCGACGCTCTCCCGCTGCGCCGAGCTGGGCGGTATGCATGTCCATGAGGGGCGATTGCCTCATCCTGAATTGGAGCGTTTCTGAAATGGATCTGAGCGAAACATTACGCCGGAAGGTGGAAGCGGCCATTGCCGAAAAACGGCCGTTGAAGATCCTCGGTGGAGGCAGCAAGGCATTCTACGGGCGGGAAACCCGGGGGGCGCCATTGGAAACCGGTTCGCATCGCGGCATCGTGGATTATGTGCCCAGCGAACTGGTGGTGACGGTTCGTTCCGGCACCCCGCTGGTGGAATTGGAGCAGGCCCTGGCCGCCGAAGGGCAGATGCTGGGGTTCGAGCCTCCTCACTTTGGCCCCGCCACGGTTGGCGGGATGATCGCCGCCGGCTTGTCGGGACCCAGGCGGCCGTTCACCGGGGCCGTGCGTGATTTCATTCTGGGGGTGAAGCTCCTCAGCGGAAGAGGTGAAATCCTCACCTTCGGCGGCCAGGTGATGAAGAACGTGGCGGGGTTCGACCTGTCCCGCATGATGGCCGGTTCTCTCGGAACTCTTGGGGTGATGCTCGAAGTCTCGCTCAAGGTGCTGCCCCGGCCGGAAATGGAAGTGACGGTTCGCCAGGAGATCAGCCCGGAGCGCAGTCTGGAAACGATGGCCCGGATCATGGGAAAATCCCTGCCGGTGAGCGCCCTGGCCTATGAAGAACCCTTTCTGACCATCCGCCTGAGCGGCTTGGAGGCCGCGGTGGCCGGGGCGGCCGCGCGATTGGGGGGCGATCTGCTTTCTGAAGGTGAACGCTATTGGCTCGAATTGAGGGAGCAGCGCGCGCCTTTCTTTACCGAGGGAGAATCGGACCTGTGGCGGTTGGCGGTGGCGCCTGCCGCCCCCTTGGCGGATATTCCCGGACGTTGGCTGCTCGACTGGGGGGGCGCCCAGCGCTGGCTCAGAACCAGCGCCACCGCAGGGGAGGTCTTTGCCGCCGCGCGGGTGGCGGGAGGGCATGCCACCTTGTTCCGGACTTCGGGAGAACGCGGCCAGGTCTTTCAGCCCTTGCCTCCGGAACTGGCCAGGCTCCACCATGCGCTCAAGCGGGCTTTCGACCCCCATCGTCTTTTCAATCCCGGCCGCATGTACGAGGATCTGTGATGCAGGTTCGGATTCAGGACGCAATTTCGGGGGATCGGGAGGCCGAGGAGGCGGCCAGGATCATCCGGGCCTGTGTGCATTGTGGTTTCTGCAATGCCACCTGTCCCACCTATCGGCTGTTGGGGGACGAGCTCGACGGGCCGCGGGGGCGGATTTATCAGATCAAGGCGCTTCTGGAAGGCGGCCGGCCCACCTTCAATATCCAGAAGCATCTGGACCGTTGCTTGACTTGCCGGGCATGTGAAACCACCTGTCCTTCCGGAGTCGAGTACGGACGATTGCTGGATATCGGCCGGGGTTGGCTGGAAAGCGGGGCGCCGAGGCCATTGACCCAGAGGGTTCTGCGGCGGCTGTTGCGATTCTGGCTGCCGCACCCTCGCCGAATGCGGCCCTTGTGGAATCTGGGGCGGGTCTTGAGGCCGTTGTTGCCCGTTTCATTGAGGGTGTGGCTGGATCCTGGCGAAAACGATGCTCACTGGCCCGGGCCGCGCCATCGGAGGCGGATGCTGGTTCTCGACGGTTGCGTGCAGCAACTGGCCGCCGCCCGGATCAATCAGGCCGCGGCCCGCGTGTTCGACCGCCTGGGAATCAGCCTGATTCGGGTACCGGAGGCGGGGTGCTGCGGCGCCTTGAGTTATCATCTGGGAGCCCACGAGGAAGGGCTGGATTTCATGCGCCGCAATATCGACGCTTGGTGGCCGCAGGTGGAGGCCGGGATCGAGGCGATCGTCGTCACCGCTTCCGGGTGCGGGGTGACGGTCAAGGAATATGGCCGGTTATTGGCGCATGATCCGGATTACGCCGTCAAGGCGCAGGCGATCTCCGCGCTGACCCGCGATCCCGCCGAGATTCTCGCCGCCGAGGATCTGGGCGGGTTGAAGGTGAAACCTCGCAGGGTGGCGTTCCAGTCCCCCTGCACCCTGCAACATGGCCAGCGGTTGAATGGTGTGACCGAAGGGGTTCTGCAAAGCCTGGGCTTCGATCTGGTTGGGGTGGAAGATCCCCATCTGTGCTGTGGTTCCGCCGGCACTTATTCACTCCTGCAGCCGAAACTGGCCGGAGAATTGCGGGACCGAAAACTCGCCACCCTGGAGAAGGCGGACCCAGACGTCATCGCCAGCGCCAACATCGGCTGCATGCTCCATCTGTCGCCCGCTTCCAGGCGTCCTGTGGTGCATTGGCTGGAATTGCTGGCGGATCAAGGCAGGGAGACCGGCCGGTCCATATTGTCACCAATCCAACGGTAGATTTCCACGCTTTCGCCGGGGCACAGCCGGCACCCTCCGGCGCACAAGGTGCCTTGCGGCAATTTGACCACGAGCCCTTTCTTCATCAGACGATGCAGCATCGCGCGCGCGACTTCCGGGTCGATTTGCAGCCGCGAGGCCAGATCCTTGAGCGGAAGCTGGCGGTGACAGCGCAGCAGCGCCCGCAGTTCCAGGATCATTTGCAGCAACTCCGGTGAATGAGACCGGGGCCGCCCTGGCCTGTGGCCGGGACCAGGGGCGGCGCTGTTTTGCGGCCTCTTATCCTGAGAAGCAGCCAGAATGCCGCCAACGCCAGGAAGATGGATGCCATCCACAGGACCGATTGCGCCGGATGCCGGGAAAAGGTTGCGGCCTGATAAAAGAAAACGGCGCTGCTGTAGGCCAGCCCGGTGGTCCAGGTGAGGGCGAAGAGCATCCAGCCGGTTCCCGTCTCCCGCCGGATGGTGGCGGTGGCCGCGACACAGGGGGCGTAGAGAAGGATGAAAAGCAGATAGGCGAAGGCCCCGTGATGGCCGTCGAAATGGCGCACCATGGCGCCAAAGGTGGCCCCGTGGACCGCCTGGGCGGCAGCGGCCTGGGCCGGATCGCTGGTGGAGTCCAGGATTCCCAGCCCCAGCGGGTCGGCCAGGTTGCCGATGGCGTCGTTCAGGTTGGCCGGAATGGTGTCCAGTGCCTCCTTCAACGCCGGGATGAGCGCGAATGATTTTGCGGTGGAAGCCGGTGTGTGGTCGAGGTGGGAATACAGGGCGTCCAGAGTGCCGACCACGACTTCCTTGGCCAGTACGCCGGTCATGATGCCCACGGTCGCCGGCCAGTTGTCCTGCTGGATGCCCAAAGGTCCGAATACCGGTGTGATGGCGCGGGCCGCGGCGCTGAGCATGGATTGATCGGGTTCCACTTCCCCGAACCTGCCATCGGTGCTCCAGGCGTTGAATACGTTGATGACCATGACCATGACGACGATGTACTTCCCCGCGTCGGAGGCGAAACCTTTCAGCCTCAGCCAACTGTGCAGCAACAGATTGCGCAGGCTCGGCAACTGGTAGGCGGGCAATTCCATCAGCAGGGCTTCGGGTTCGCCGGGGAGAAGGGTGGTCTTGAGCAGGAATGCGGTCGCCATCGCCGCCAGGATGCCGATGACATACAGCGCGAACACGATGTTCTGGCCTCCATGGGGAAAGAATGCGGCGGCGAACAGGGCATAGACGGCAAGACGGGCGCCGCAGGACATGAACGGCGCCATCATCACGGTGAGGATGCGTTCGCGTTCGCCTTCCAGGGTTCTTGCGGCCATGATCGAAGGCACGTTGCAGCCGAACCCGACGATCAGCGGGACGAATGCCTTGCCCGGCAGCCCCAGACGGGACATCAGCCGGTCCATGATGAAGGCGGCGCGCGCCATGTACCCTGAATCCTCCAGAAAAGTGAGGAACAGATAGAGGAAACCGATGATGGGGATGAAGGTGGCGACCACCTGGAGTCCTCCACCGATGCCGTCCGCCAGGAACACCTGGAGCCAGGCCGGTGCTTTCACGGTCTGGAGCAGCGCCTTGAAACCGTCGACGAACAGCGCGCCGGCCGCCTGATCGAAGAAATCCACGAAGGCGCCGCCGAAATTGATGGTAAAGGTGAACATCAGATACATCGCCAGCAGGAATACCGGAATGCCCAACCAGCGATTCAATACCAGCGTGTCGATCCGGTCGGAAGGAGTCGGCAGCCCTGTGTGATTGCGCCGCAGCACTTCCCTTCCGATGGTTTGCGCCTGGCGGTAACGGGCGTCGGCGATCAGCAGGTCGGGGTCGTCGGGCAGATCGTGGCGGATCGTGGCGGTGAGGCGCTTGGCCGCTTCGGGCAGGGGCGTCGGAGACCTGTGCCCGGCGAGCAGATGAAGCGCCAGCCAGGGGGAGGGCGGTTCCGCGAGCAAGGGGGTCAGTCCCGTTTCGAGACGGACGAGCGCCTTTTCCAATGGAGGCGGATAGGAAACGATCGGTTCGGGGCAGTGGGGATTTTCTGATTGTCCGGCGATGGCGCTTTTGAGTGCCTCGATTCCGCCGGCCTGTCGCGCAATCACGGGAACCACGGGAATGCCCAGAATTTCGCCGAGTTTCCGGGTGTCCACCTCCATCCCCAGACGTTTGGCCCGGTCCATCATGTTGAGCGCCAGAACCTGAGGCGTCCCTGTTTCAAGCAGTTGCAAGGTCAGATACAGGCCCCGCTCCAGCTGCGTGGCGTCCACGATATTGACGACCACCCCGGCCTGACGGGAGAGCAGAAAATCCCTGGCGATGCGCTCGTCGGCGGAGGTGTCTTCCGGATCGAGCGAGTAGGTGCCGGGAAGATCGATGACCTTGTAACGGCTGTCCCGGTATCGATAGTGGCCTTCCTTGCGCTCGACGGTCACCCCCGGCCAGTTGCCGGTGCGCTGCCGGGTTCCGGTGAGAAGATTGAAAAGCGAGGTCTTTCCGGAATTGGGATTGCCGATCAGTGCGATGACATGGGTGGTCATTGGCGGACTCGCACCAGAATCTGTTTCGCAAGGTTGTGGCCGATCGCCATGCGTTCCTGGTGACGGCCGACGACGATGGCGCCGTTGCGGTTGCGCAGTACCGTCAAATGGGTGCCTGGAGGCAGTCCCAGGCTCAGCATGCGTTTGTGGAGCCTTCCAGGTACCGTAGCGATCTGAATATCTTTACCGGGAGGAATGGTGTTCAACGGATAGGACGCCATGGCATGCCTCATCATGTGAATGAGAATGATTGTAGTTTGTAATCGAGAGGTTGTCTAATGGTTTTTCCTCCTGTCATGGCCGCACCTTGGGACTTCTCCACCCGGGCCGGCGTCTGATCACAAGTTCCTCAGCAGTCTGAATCCGGCGGCAAGGCGTGGCCGGATCCGATTTCCGATCCATGGGTAAAAACATTAAAATACCCGTGTCCTTTGGATGATCGAGGGAGTCAGAGGTTCCACCCCCAGTCAGGAGACAACGAGCAATGGCCAGGCAGGATATCGCCAAGAAAAAGCGCGCCGGAAAACCCAAAAAGAAACGTTCCTACAGGGGGCGGGCCGTCTTATGGATTTTCGTCTTCATGATCATCGACGAGGTGACCCCCGGCATTCCCCTGGCCGAGGTGTTCATTCTGGCGATCCTGATTATTCTGCCCCGCTGGTTGCTCAACATGGTTCACAGGGTGTACGAATATGTCCCTCACAAACAGTCGTGGCGCAGCGTCGGGGACATCTGTCACCGTAACGTGTTGACGGTTTCCCCTCAGGCCAGTGTCCTTGAAGCGGCCCGGTTGATGGGGGAGGAGCAGGTCAGAAGCCTGGTCGTGGTGGAAAAGCGCGAGGCCCTGCCGCTTCTGGAAAGCGAAGCGGAGGACAAGCCGCAAGGCGGCAAAAAGCAGAGCCGCAAAAAGGCCAGGGAAAAAGCCGCTCAGCCGGAGCACGTGTTTTATCCGGTCGGGATTGTTACCGACCGCGACATTGCCCTGCGGGTGGAGGCCGAAGGGTTGCCGTGGGAAGAAACCGCCGTCTCCGAGGCGATGACGGCGAACGTGGAGGTGATGCCGTCGCAGACGGAAGTCCACGCGGCGGTGGAAAAGATGGGGGAACTGGGGATTCGGCAGATACCGGTGGTGGACGACCGCGGCAATCTGATGGGCATTCTCAGCCTGGACGATATCATCGCCATGCTTTCAGACAGCCTGGACGACATGGTCGAACTGCTGCGGCGGGAAGCGCAATTGGAAGCCGAGATCACGAGATAGACGCGCCAGCGAGCGACTGGAACCGGGGGAGAGGAAATGGCCGAAAAAGAGCAAGGCGAAAGAAAGAAACCGAAGAAGGAGCGTTCCTATAAAGCCAAGGTGATCTTGTGGACCGTCGTGCTGATGGTGATCGACGAGATCACCATTGGCATTCCGGAGGCGGATCTGGTGCTGTTCTACGTGGTGCTTTTCCGCCCCAAATGGTTTCTCAATATGACCCACAAGCTCTACAAATATGTGCCCCACAGGCGGGCCTGGCGTCCCGTCAGCCAGATCTGCCGGCGCGAGCTGGTGACGGTGACGGTGGATGAAACCGTGACCGAAGCGGCCAGACTGATGCGGGACCATCAGGCCAGAAGCCTCGTCGTGATCGAAGAACGCCGCTATATGCCGGATGCCGCAACGAACCAGGCGGGTAAGAAAAAATCCTGGTTTGGCAAACGTTCCCGCAAGCAAGCGGTGGAAACTGTGAAATCGGATCCCGAAACCCTTCTCGTGCCGGTCGGCACCCTGACCGACAGAGAGCTGGTGCTGCGGGTCGGGGCGGCGGAAAATGGGGGGCAGGCCCTGTCGGTGGGAGATATCATGACGCCCGAACCCGGTGTCGTGCTCGAAAACGAAGATATCAACTCCGCGGTCGAAAAAATGCGGGAAGCCGGAATGCGCCGTTTGCCGGTGGTGGACGACCGGGGCGCGTTGGTGGGGCTGTTGAGCCTCGATGATGCGATCACCGTGCTTTCGGAAGGACTCAACGACATGTCGTTGCTGCTGCAACGCGAAAGTCAAAAGGAAGCGGCGGGCTCGGTCTGACGTTCTTCGGCCCGCCGCCATATGCCCTGATGAGGAAAGGGAATCAGGGGGCGTTTTGGGTTTTCGCCTTGGGTTCGGCCAGCAACCATTCTTCGTTTTCCCGGGAACGGCAGAAGAAAAAGACGCTTTCCCCACTCAGGCCCCGGATGCTGTTGTAAATCCTGACCTTGCGGCAGGTTCTCTTGGAGGTCTCATAGGTTTTGACTGGCGTGACTTTACCCGCCGCGCCGGTTTTCGGGTTTTTCCATTCCAGGGTTTTGCCATCCGGCTGGTTGTTGAGGGCGTTTTGGACAGCGGAATTGTAGAGCGACCAGTCTTCTTCGTTGTAATAACGGACCGGGGAGTAATTGAGCCAACGAAGATTGAAGGCTTCGGCTCCCGTGGTCATGAAACCTGCCACGATCAAACACGTCAATAAGAATTTTTTCATCCCGTTAGTTCCTTTGATAAAGAGTCCATGGTGGAAATTCGTTAGCAGTATACCCGCCTTTGGCTTTCTGACCAATCTGGACGCGGCCGCCGCGTGAACCCCGGGAGGCATGCCGAATCACCGGGTTGGCAAAACACTCTCAATCGACGGGACGATTCTTTTTATGAAGAAGGGATTTGTGGCGCGGACGCTTCTTTTTCATCGTCAGTGACGACACGGATCTCGTCATCCGTTCCGCTTTCAGCTTCCCCGGTTTCCGATTCCGGGGGGGATGTGGAGGATGCGGTTTGATCCGAATAGATGAGCACCCCGTCTTCTTCCTGATCCGTTTCCGGCTCATCTGTCACTGGCTCTTCTTCCATTTCCGGGGCGGGGGAAGGTTCCAATGGCGCGGGCGCCTCTGGTTCCGGGTCCGGAATGGAAGCGGACGCAGCGGCTGCCGGTTGTGATGCCGAAGCCTCATCCTTCGAGGGAAGCGCCCGCGCCAGGCTTTCCAGGCGGCTGTTGAGAAGCCGCTGTAACCGATGGGGGAAGTCGGCCAGGGTTTTGGGGTCGGGATGGAGATGCCAGGCGACGAATACCTGCCAGAACTGCTTTTCCGCTTCCAGCCATTGAGCGGCGACTTCCTGGGCTGCTTCATCGCTCAAGGGTTGGTGGCTCTTGAGCCATTGGCTGTAGTGGAGTCCGCGTTCTGCGGTGTTGCGCTCCAGAAGATCGGCCATTTCCTCCAGGGAGCGGGTTCGTTGCCGGCGTGTACGCCACGACAGCACGCCCCAGGCCAATGCCAGGAAAGCGAGAAGCAGAAAAAGCTCGGTGCCCAACAGGGCGGGAACGGAAAGATTCATCTGTCGTCGACCAGTGTGATCACCAGGTCTTCGTTTTCTTCGTCGTTTTCGGAAGATCCGGTCAGATGATGTTCGCTCTGTTTCAGGGTGTCCAAAATCTTTTGCCGGCTGGCCTCTATGTCTTGCTGGGTTCTGTCTGCCGCGAACATGCGGGTGTATTCCCTGGAGAGGGTTTCCACCGTGGCCGTCGCCACCTGAAGCTGTCGTGTCAACTGTTCTGTTTCCCTTTTGAGCCGGTCGATTTCTTGCTCGGCTTTGTCGAGCGTTTCTTTCATTACCGGATCTTCCCGCTGGGGCAGGTTCGCCAGCAACTCCTGGTAAGGCTTGGAAAGTTCCCTGACACGTTGGTCGATTTGGCCGAGCAGGGTGGTGTCTCTTTGCAGGAACAGCTTTACGATCTGATGATAGAGGGCTGTCTCGAGTGCCTGGATGGTGGCCAGGAATTCCCGGCGTTTGTCTTCGGGGAAGGACTGGATTTCCATGAGGATTTCGTTCAGCTCCCCGGCGTGATTTTCGCCGGCCTTTCTCAAGCGGTCGATCACTTTCCTGATGCCCTGTTGTTCCCGCAAGTCGCGCCGGGTCATGATCCAGATGATGCCGGCCAGGGTGACGAGCAGGAGCGCGGCCCCCTCCAGCAGCAGGAATCCCGTCAACGGATCAAGCACGATCATGTTGGCGTCTCCCCGCCCAGACGGCTGAGAAGCACCTGGTTCTGGTGCTGGATTTTTTTTCTCAACCAGCGCCAGGCGAAGAAGCCGCCGCCGAGGAATGCCAGGTTGACGCCGGTCGCGATCAGGGCCGGCCGGAGCCAGCCTTCTTCCTGCTCCAGTTCTTCTTCCAGCAGCAATGCTTCATCCTCTTCTTCCGAATCTTCTTCTTCCGATGCCGCCGCTTCCTCTTCCTGATTTTCCTGTTCCGCCTTCGCCTGCCCCGGGATGATCTTGGGTTTCATCACCAGGGCCAGGGGGTTGCCGTCCAGATCCCTGGCCTCGAGCTGGAAACTGACGGTGAGTTCGGTCCCTGAAGGCGGAGCGTCGAGAAGGAGCCGCCATCGTTTCCGGTCGGTGGTGGAAAATTCCTTTTCCAGCGTTTCTCCTTGTCCCGTCATGACGGCCCGGGCCTGGAAGGTTTTCGGGTCGATGACCCGGGTGTCGGGTGTCAGGGACAAAAGGATCTGGCCCGGTCTTTCCGCTGGATGTTCCAGCCCGATTTCGACCGGGGTCGAAATGACCTCGATGTTTTGCTCCCAGGTGCGCTGGAAAGTCTTGCCATCGACGGTCAATTCAAGGGTGTGTTCGCCCGGCGAGGTGAATTTGCCGATGGCCCGCCGGAACGTCCCCGGCTGCTTCGGATCCTGCGGTAACACGATGCCGTCGGCGGCGTCCTGTTTCAGCCTGAATGTCATCAGGCGCAAAAAGTTTTCCCGGGTGATGCGCTCGCCGTGTTCGGTCAGTTCCGCGGTCAGGGTGACGGTTTCGTCCCCCATAATGTAATTGGGCAGAGGGGTGACCTGGAGTTTGAGATCGGTGACGATCATCACTTGATTGTCCGGGTCCGTTTCGGCTTCCAGCCGCCAGTTCCCCGGCATGGGATGGCTGACGGTGACGAGATCATAGCTTTCCTCCTGGTGCCAGCGGACGTTTTCCGGGTATTTGTCAGCGCTCCAGATCTCGCCGCTGGGTTTGATCAGCTTCGTGCCGGGGCTGTCCGGCCGGCGGAAGACCAAGAGAGAGAATTCATCGATACTGGAATCGATCTTGAACCGGTTTTCCTGGAGCGGAACCGTATCGCGTGGCACCGCGCTTTTGAAGATGTTCAGAAATGTCCGTTGCAGAGCTTCCGCCGTCCGCGCGATTTTGTTTTTGCCATCGGTGGCCACCGCGAGCTGTTTCAGCAGCAGGTGATCGGCCTGATCCGAGAGGGCGATGGTGTAAACGTGAATTCCCAGGGTTTGCAGCCTTGGGGCGAGCTTGTCGAGAATGCTTTTCCTGGACATCCGGTCCAGTGGAGCGCCGCCGTTCACGTCGACCATGCCATCCGTCAGCAGAATCAGGTGTCTCCCCGCCTTGGTTTCTGTCTGTTCCCACCCGCTGATTGCGGTCCCGATCGCTTTTTCGATATCGGTCAGGCGGCCGTTGGAATGGATTTTCTCCGCCGCTTTGGCGGCATTGCGTTTCCATGCCTCATCGACCTTCGTGGGGGCGATCAGGGTTTCGGGATCGTTGGCGAACAGCCAGACACCGGCCTGGGTGCCCGGCGGCAACAGCTCGAGCAGCAGTTTGAGGGCGGGAATGCGTAAATTTCTGGGGTCATTGTGTTTCATGCTGCCCGAGACATCGATGAGGACTCTGACTTCGTCACCAGTGACGGGGATTGCCGTCAACATCGACAGGGTCAGGCAGAGGCAGGGTAGGAAACGCACGATCGATCTCGACTCCAGAGCAGTTTTTTCTCAAGGATAGACCAAATCGCAGGGTCGGGCCGGTTCGCCGTTTTCTTGTAATGGCGGGTTCTTTTGCTAGTTTTCCCTATCAGGAGGGAAACATCTGTGAGACGAATCACATTTTTGATCTGGATAGTCCTTTTGCCGGCCTGTATGACCCAGCCGAAGCTGGAAGGCAAGCGTCATCTGCAGCCGGAGGAACAGGTGGCAGGGGAGATTCCGCCGCCCGTCCTGAATCTGCCGCCCCAGCCGCTTCCCGCCGCCGGCAAGGCGCCGCGCAAACGGTTTTCCGCGGTGGTGACCGGGGTGCCCATTCGTCAATTGCTGTTCGCCCTGGCGCGGGATGCGAAACTGAACCTCGATCTCGCCCCGGGCGTGGAAGGGGAAGTGACCCTCAACGCCATCGACCAGACCCTGCCGCAGATCCTGGAGCGATTGACCAGGCAGGTGGATTTCCGTTACCGCTTCGACGGCGATGTGCTGGTGGTGGAACCGGATACGCCTTACTTCGAACATTACCCCATTCCTTACGTCAATCTGGACCGGGACAGCACCAGCACCGTCGGGGTTTCCAATCAAATCGGCGGCGACGGGGAAAGTTCCGGCGATTCGGACGAGGAGGAAAACGAATCCTCGACCCGGATCGAGACTCTTTCCAGGAGCCATTTCTGGGACCGGCTGGTGAGAAATCTCCAGGCGGTCATCGGCGAGCCGCCGACCGGCATGCAGGGGGCGCAGGCGGCGCAGGGCAATCTTCCGGCGGAGCCGGTCCATATCATCGCCCATCCCGAAAGCGGCATCCTCAGCGTCAAGGCCAGCGCCAGGATGCACCGGCGGATCCGCCGTTATCTCGACATGGTGGTGAGCCGGGCCCAGCGGCAGGTGCTCATCGAAGCGACGGTGGTGGACGTGGTGCTGGGGGACCGTTTCCGGGCCGGGGTCGATTGGGAGGCGGTCAACGTCAAACTGGGCAGTGACAAGCGCAAGATAGACATCGTCCAGAACATGCTCGGCAACGCTTTGTCCGGCCCTCCGGCGCTGACCATCGCCTATGCGGGCAAGGACATCGCCGCGACCATCAAATTACTGAGCGAATACGGCACCACCCGGGTGATCTCCAGCCCGAGGCTGATGGTGGTCAACAATCAATCGGCCATCATGCGGGTGGTCGAGAACAAGGTCTACTTCACCGTCGAGGCCAATGTCAGCCAGGCCCAGACCAACACCCTGACCACTTTCGAGACGGTGCCCCACACCGTGCCGGTGGGGTTCGTCATGAGCATCACGCCCGCCATCGACGATGACGACAACGTGTTGTTGCATGTTCGCCCGACCATTTCCAGAATCACCGGTTACATCGACGATCCCAATCCCTCCCTGGCGGAGGCGGGAACCGTGAGCAGAATTCCGGAGATCGAGGTGCAGGAAATGGAATCGCTGCTTCGTCTTCACGACGGTCAGATCGGCATCATCGGCGGGTTGATGCAGGACAATGAAAAGCGGCGCACCCAGGGGGTTGCGGGATTGGCGAATATTCCCTATGTGGGCCAACTGTTCTCTTTTCACGATGATGATGTCAGCAAGTCCGAGTTGGTGATCTTCATCCGTCCGACACTGGTTCGCAATGTCAGCCTGGACGCGGATCTCGACCAATACCGTTCCTATCTCGACCAAGTGGAGCGTCATGACCCATGAAGAGGCGGGGGTGGACGATATGCCTAGCGATGTTCTCTCCACTGGCCTGGGGCGGCGGGGAGATGGCATGCCCGGATCCCCGCGCGGGGCTTCAGGCGCCCATGGAAGGACCGGTTCGCAAGGGCTACTTCCGGGTGATCGAGGTGCCTGTGGGGTGGGTCGTGGAGTGCTGGCTGGCGGAAGGGCGCAGAGCCCTGGAAGCGGGGCGGTTCGATGAGGCGGACGGGGCTTTCCTCAAAGCCTGGCGCGACGGCAGGGAGAAAACCACGGCCCTGTTGGGGCTGGCGGCGGTGGCGGTGCGGCAGGGCAGGATGGAGGAAGCGCGGTCGAGATACCGGCAGGTGCTCCGCTACGACCCGGGAAATTCCCGGGCGCTGGCGGGACTGAGTATCGTGGCCGGCGACGACCCGGAGCTGTTGGCCACGTTGGAGCGCATCGCCCGTGAGCGGCCACCCCGGCCAGAGGTGTATTTCGCGCTGGGCAACCTGTATGCGCGCCGGATCGACTGGCCCAAGGCCCAGTCGGCTTATTTCCAGGCATATCACCTGGACAGGGACGATCCGACCTACGCCTACAATCTGGCGGTCAGCCTCGATCAGCTGGGGAAAAGGGCCCTGGCGCGGCGCTTCTATCGGCGGGCGCTCGATCTGGCGCAGCTGAGGTTCGCCGGGTTCGATCGGGAGGCCGTCCGCCGGCGGCTGAACCGGCTGGCCGGGAGCGGGTCATGAGTCCGGCAAAGAAGCGCTTGGGAGAGTTGCTGATCGACGAGGGGATTCTCACCCCGGATCAGCTGGAGATCGCCCTGCTGGAGCAAAAGACCGGTGGAAGCCAGGAGCCGCTCGGCAAGATTCTGGTGCGTCTGGGGTTCGTCAGCGAGGAGATTATCCGCGATCAGCTGGGACGTTCCCTGGGACACGAAAGCATCGATCTGCGGCGCCTGGTGCCAGATCCCAGGGCGCTTTCGATGATCGATCAGGAAACCGCCCGCCGCTTGCGGGTGGTGCCGGTGGCCCTGGACGAGCAGACGGGGCAACTGGTGGTGGCGATGCATGATGTGTTCGACATCGTGACCCTGGACCGGTTGACGTCCATGCTGTCCGGTGAGGCGGAAGTGAAACCGGTGTTGGCGGGCAGCGCCGAAGTGGAACAGGCGATCGACCGCTTCTACGGCTTCGAGGTGTCCCTGGACGGCATCCTGCGGGAACTGGAAACCGGCGAGCAGGAAGCGGATCTGCAGCTGGAAACCGACCGCTACAGTCACCCCATCGTCCGTCTGGTGGACGCGATTTTGACCGATGCGGTCAAAAAGGGGGCCTCCGACATCCATTTCGAACCCGAGGAAGGGTATCTGCGCCTGCGTTACCGCATCGACGGCGTCTTGCAACAGATCCGGGTACTGCACAAGCGTTACTGGCCCGGCATGCTGGTGCGGATGAAAGTGATGGCGGAGATGAACATCGCCGAAAGCCGGGCGCCCCAGGACGGTCACATTCAGTTGTCGGTGGCGGGGAGGGAGATCGATTTCCGCGCCGCCACCCATCCGACGATCCACGGCGAGAACCTGGTGCTCAGGGTTCTCGACAAGCACAAGGGGATCGTCCCCCTCGATTCCCTGGGCCTGGCCGCCGACACCCTGGATGCCATCCGGCGGATGGCCCGGCGGCCCGAGGGCATTCTGCTGGTCACAGGCCCCACCGGCAGCGGCAAGACCACGACGCTGTATTCCCTGCTCAGCCATATCAACGAGGAAAAGATCAACATCATGACCCTGGAGGATCCGGTGGAATATCCTCTCCCCATGGTCAGGCAGAGCGCCGTCAATCCATCGGTGAAGCTCGATTTCGCGGCGGGCATCCGTTCCCTGATGCGCCAGGATCCGGATGTGATCCTGGTCGGGGAGATTCGTGACCGGGAAACCGCCAGCATGGCCTTCAGGGCGGCGATGACCGGTCACCAGGTGCTGTCCACCCTGCATACCAGTTCGGCGGTAGGGGTGTTCAGCCGGTTGCGCGACATCGGGGTGCCCACCGATCTGATCGCCGGCAATCTGATCGGGATCATCGCCCAAAGGCTGGTGCGCAGACTGTGCCCGGCATGCCGCAAGGAAACGGAGGTGGGCGCGGATATGGCGGGATTGTTCGGTCACCTCGAGACGCCGCCACGGGTGATCCACGAAGCCGGACGCTGCGAGGCGTGTCACTGGCTGGGGTACCGGGGGCGGATCGTGCTGATGGAGGTGCTGCCGCTGGATCGCGAGCTGGATGCCCTGGTGGCCGGGGCGGGCGCCCCGCACGAGATCGAGGCGCTGGCGCGGAAAAAGGGTTTTCGGTCCCTCGCCGAGGAGGGATTGCGGCAAGTGGCGTTGGGGAACACCACCCTGGCGGAAGTGGGCCGGGTCACCCATTTGCAGGCGCTGTCGGGGTAGCCGGTGGCTTCGTACAAGTATCTCGCCATCGACGAGAAGGGGCGGCGCCTGCGTGGAACCGCCGAGGCCGACAACCTCGACATGCTCGATGCCAGACTCGGCCAAAGGCGATTGACGCTGATCCGGGCGCGGGAGCAAAAGGGGCGGGGCGCGATCCGGTTGCGCCACAAGGTGGGGCGCCGGGATCTCATCCAGTTCTGTTTTCAGATGGAACAAATGATCAACGCCGGGGTGGGCTTGCTCGAAGCCCTGCAGGACTTTCGCGAATTTCTCGAGCCGGGGACGATGCGGGACGTGGTGGCCAACGTGGCCGAGAAGATCGAGGCGGGTGAAACCTTTTCCCAATCCCTGGCGGCTTTTCCCGCCGTGTTTCCCGAATTGTTCGTCAACCTGGTGCGGGCGGGGGAGCAGAGCGGTGAACTGGGCAAGGTGATGGCGCACCTGACCGAATCGCTCAAATGGCAGGATGAAATGATCGCCCGGACCCGGAAGGCGTTGGGCTACCCCCTGTTCGTGTCGGCGGTGGTGATGGCGGTGATGGCCTTCATGCTGGTGTACGTGGTGCCCCAGGTCACCGGCTTCATCGTTTCCATGGGAGGGGCGCTGCCGTGGCACACCCGTTTGCTGATCGCCGTTTCCAATGGGGTGGTGGCCTGGTGGCCCTGGTTGTTGGGCTTGCCGGCCGTGGGCCTGGCCGGCGCCCGATTCGTGCTCAAACGCAACGAAAGGGCGAGGAAATGGTTCGATGGCTTCAAGCTGCGCCTATGGATCGTCGGCCCGGTGTTGCAGAAGATCGTCATGGCCCGTTTCGCCCATTATTTCTCTCTGTTGTTTCATTCCGGGCTGCCGGTACTCGATTGTATCGATCTGTGTGTCGGCGTGGTGGGCAACCGTTTCGTCGCCGCGAGCCTGGAGCGGGCGAAGCTCCGCATCACCCAGGGGGAAACGGTGAGCGACGCTCTGGCCGGGAGCGGTCTGTTTCCCAAGCTGGTGATCCGGTTGCTGAAGGTGGGCGAGCGAACCGGCGATCTCGGCAGCGCTCTCGGCAGCGTCAATTATTTTTACCAGCGCGATGTCGATGAAGCCATCGGCCGGATGCAGGCGATGATCGAACCCGCCCTCAATATCGTCATCGGCGCCGTCATGGGGTGGGTGATGATATCGGTGCTGGGGCCGGTCTACGACATGATCAGCAAGGTGCGATTCTGATGCGCTGGGTGTTGTACCTGGGGAACGCCAGACAGGCGCTCTATCGGGTCGGGCGTCACGATGCCCGGCTGGTGTGGCAGATGCAAGACGGCCCCCCGGCCGAGAAGCCGGCGGCATGGTCGTGCAGGCGCTTGGCGGTGATCGTGGATCTGATGGAAGAAGAATACCGCCTGGAGCGGCTGCCTCACCTCGGCGGAAGAGACCGCGAGGCGCTGTGGGCCCGCAAACGGAGGCAATTGTTCCAGGACGAGCCTTACGTTTCGGTCGTCCGGATTGGAAGAGAGAAGTCGGGGCGCCGTGACGACCGGGTGCTGTTCACCGCCGTTCGCGATGCGCCGCGGTTCAAGCGTTGGCTGGAATCTCTGGCTTCATGGCGGATCGCGGTGACGGGTATCTGGTCGTTGCCCCGCCTGAGCGCCGGCTGGAGGGCCTGTCCCCTCGTCGAAGGGTTGCGGGTGCTGCTCTACCGGGGCGGGGGCAAGATCGCCCTGCGGCAGACTTATCATGAAGGCGGTCATCTCGTATTCAGCCGCTTCAGCCCGGTGGCAGGGGAAGAAGAAGGCGCGCAGGAACTGGAACGGATGTGGCGCTATTTGTCACGCCAGTTTCAATGGGAAGCGGGGCGGGCGATTCCGCTTCAGCTTTGGGTGCCTCCCGGTCTGGAGGAGATGGCAAAAGGGCTCGTGGAGGGGTTGCCGAACAGCGAACCGGCCTTTATCGGCCTGACGAAGGTCGCCAGGACGAAGGGTTGGCGGGGAGAGGCGGCGGCCCTGGACGTGCCGGCGTTGGCGGCGTTTGCCTTGATGCGGCGCTGGAATCGGCAGCCATGCCATTACCGGGATCCGGTGCTGCATGCCCGGGAAAAGCGCCGGCGGCTGAATCTCGCCCTCTACCTGGGGTCGGCGGCTCTGTTTGCGGTGGCGGCGGGATACGATACGTTGATGGAACGTCATATCCTTCAACTGGATGAGGAGATGCGGCGGCTGCGGCTGAAGCGGCAAACCCTTGCCGGCGGGCCCGGCGCTCGGACGGTTCCGGAACCTGTGGCCGGTCTGGATGCCTGGCAACTGGAATCGTTGCTGGCATTCCAGCGGAAGATCGCGGCCGGGCGGATCCGTCCGGAATCTTTGTTGACGCCGATTTCCAGTGCGCTTGATCGTTTCCCCGCGTTCGAACTCGTGTCTTTGGGCTGGCGGCGGCCTTCTCCCGCGGACGAGGAATCGGAGGAAGAAGCCGGGATCGATTTGTCCCGTCCGCCCCGCGTGACACTTTCGGTCAGGGTGCCTCTGGAAGGGGGCGTCCTGCGCCAGGCCGTCGAACGGGTGGAGCACTTCGTGGCCTTGCTGGAAAGGGACGGTCAGGTGGCCTCGGCGTGTCTTGCGGCGAGCACCCTTCCCGTCGCGGACGATGGGCCCGCCAGTGGGGAGGTCGGCGCGGTTGAAAGGGGGGAGGATTCGGCTATGTTTACCATAACGGTCGATATGAAGGCGTTTTCCTCCCGGCCGGCTTTGGAAGCGCGGGACTGAACAGGGGTCGAATGAAGAAACGTGAAGCTCATGAACATTTCCAGATGGTTGCCTGTAGCGGTATTTGCCGGAGCGCTGATGTTTGCCTCGGTCACTGTCTTTCTGTTTCACCAGCAATGGTGGGCGTGGGAAAAGGCGCGCGACCGGCTGGCGCTGGACGTGGCGGCGCTGGCGCAGCAAAAGAGCCGGAACGAGGAGGCGGTCGAATTGTATGGGCGGCTCGTGCCCCGTTATGAGCAGGCCGCGGATCGGGGCTGGTGGCGGCCCCAGGAACGGCTGGCATGGCTGGAGTCGGTGCGGGATGCGGCGCGGGCTGCCGGGGTGGTCCGGCTGCGTTATACCTTGTCGCCTGCCCGGTGGCTGGAGGACGAGGGCGATTTCGGCATCCGTTCGGTGGCGGTGGAGTTGGAAATGGATTTGGTTCATGGCGGGCAGTTGCTGGATTTGTCCCGGGCACTGGAGAGGCTCGGGCCTTTCAGTTGGGAACGCTGCAAGATCGAGCGTCGTCCGGAGCCGCCCGAACCGGCCGCGCCGAACCTGGCGGCCGTTTGCCGGCTGGAATGGCTGGCCATCGTCCATCGGTCGGCCGATGAGGCGGATGGGGATTTTGTTGATGATGGGCTGGATGCCATTTGAAGCCGTGGCGCTGGGGCGTCTTTTCTTCACGCCCCAGGAGCGGATGATGCTGGAAAAAAGCACGGGGCCTGCAGATTCCCCGGCCGCTACGAAAGACACCCGCCGGAACGTGAAGACCGCCACCCTGACGGCCAACGGCTGGTTGTGGTCGGGAGAGCGGGAACGGATCTGGCTGAACGGCGGGGAGAGGCAGCCCGGTTCTTACCGTTTCGATTCCGGGGAAATCAGGGTCCGCTGGCGAGGTCGTGTTTTGGCCCTCAAACCGGGACAGACGGCGGTCGAAACGCCCGGGGGAAAAATCGTGATCCGGGAATTCGGGGATGATTGAACAGCGCGGTTTTTCCATGGTGGAAATGGCCATGGTGCTGGTGATCTTCAGCCTGCTGATGGGCGGGATGCTGATGCCGATGGCGGCCCAGTACCGGAACAAGCGGGTGGCCGAAACCCAGGGCAAACTCAACGCCATCGTCGAAACCCTCTACGGTTTCGCTCTCGGCCGGGGCAGGCTGCCCTGCCCGGATATCGACGGAGACGGGCAGGAAGACAGGAGCGCCTCGGGGCGGTGCAGGCGCGCTTCGGGAGATCTGCCGTGGGTGACCCTGTCGGTGGATGCCGGGGATGCCTGGGGACGGCCCTGGATCTATCGGGTGACCGGGGCATTCGCCGACGCGGCCGATGGCACGGGGTGCGGCAAGACGGTTGCCGGGGTTTCCTTTTCCCTCTGTTCGCAAGGCGACATCCAGGTGAAGGATTCAGCGGGCGGACTGGTGGCCGACAAACTGCCGGCCATCGTGGTGTCGCAGGGTGAAAACCCGTCCGCCTCCCGAGTGGAAAGAGAAAACCGGGACGGCGACAGGGTTTTCGTCAAGGATGTCTACTCCGACGTGCCGGGGAAAGAATTCGACGATCAGGTGGCCTGGGTGACATCGGCGGCGCTGAAGAACCGGATGGTGGTGGCGGGCGTGCTGTCTGCCCCGTAATCTGGGAGTGAAGAGGGAGAAGGCGATGACGATTGAGGCAAAACGTGTTGTGAGTGATCGGTAATTTGGAGGTAATCATGCGTAAACAACAAGGCTTCACCCTGGTGGAAATCGCCATCGTTTTGGTGATCATCGGCATTCTTCTGGGCGGCGTGCTCAAGGGCAGGGAATTGATCGAAAACGCCAAGATCGCCAATCTGGCCAAATCCATCGAAGAGATCCGGGCGGCGGTCAACGCCTATCAGGATCGTTACCGTGCCTTGCCCGGTGATGACAAGAAGGTGGACAAGCACATCACCACACTGGCCGCCAGCGATGCGGGGGATGGTGATGGCAGAATCGAGGGCAGCTGGTATTCGACCAGGAACAGTGATGAAAGCAGGAAGCTGTGGAAGCATCTGCGCGCCTCCGGATTTCTTTCCGGAGAAGGCAGCGAACAGCCGGTTCACAGCTATGGGGGTGTCGTCGGGGTGCAATGGGCCAATATCGGAACTGGAAACGCCAATCTCATCTGCCTGGGTAATCTGTCCGGCGACATCGCCCGGATCGTGGATAACCGCATCGATGACGGGGTGGCGACCAGCGGTTCGGTCCGGGCCTGGGGCGCCAGGAGCGATTATGTGGATACCGGAACCTATCACGTCTGTACCAGGCTTTGAGATGGCGGAGGTGTGCCGGCGTGCGCCCGGGTGCTGACCAGCGAAGCGAATCTCGGCTTCCGGCGGGCGGGTTCCAGGTGGAGATCGCCCGCCACAAATGGCGTTCCGGAGAAATCCGGTGGTGCCATCTGGTCGATTTGAGCGGTAACGGATTGAGTTTCGTCAGTCACGACAACCATCTCGGCCCCCTGGACAAGATTTCCTTCCGCCTCCACGTGGGGGCGGGTGTCGCCGAGGGAAAGGCCGTCATTTGCTACCGGCGGCCGGAAAGTGACAGCCGCTGGCGTTATGGGGCGATGTTTTTGAGTATTTCACCTGAAGTCGAGGAGCTGCTTCAGGAGGAACACCTGTCCACGGAAGAGGTCCGGTCGGTGGCGCGGCAGGTGGCGGACAGGATGGCCATGCAAGCGTGCCGCTCCGAGGCCCGGAGGCGGGCGTTGCGTTCCAGGGCGCTGTTGTGCGAAGCCGTTCGGGCTTTTCTCGAACGGCTGGAAACCCTCGGCCATCCACTTCCGCAACCGGTCGAGGTGAGTCTGGAAGAAGGCGTCCGGGTGGGGAAAGAAGCCTCCCCGCTTGTCGTTTCCGCGTTGGAAAACGGGTTGGGCTATGCTTCCAGCCGCGGCGAGCACTTCTCCAACGTGTTTGAAGTCCTGGAGTTTTTGCGCGCTGAACTGGCGCTCAACCAAACCGGCCGGTGATGTAATCCTCGGTCAATGGATGGCGGGGGTTGGTGAAGATGCGCGAGGTATCGCCCACCTCGATCAATTTTCCCAGATGGAAATAGGCGGTGCGTTGCGACACCCGTGCGGCCTGTTGCATCGAATGGGTGACGATGACGATGGTGTAACGTTCGCGCAGCTCGTCTATCAGTTGCTCGATGGTGGCGGTGGCGATGGGATCGAGGGCCGAACAGGGCTCGTCCATCAGCACCACTTCGGGGCCCACCGCGATGGTTCTGGCGATGCACAGGCGCTGCTGCTGTCCGCCTGAAAGACCGGTAGCCGGGTGATCGAGCCGGTCGCGCACCTCTTTCCAAAGTCCGGCCCTTTTCAGCGAAGTTTCCACGATATCGTCCAGTTCGGTGCGGTTGGACGCCAGTCCGTGGATGCGGGGGCCATAGGCGACGTTGTCATAAATCGACTTGGGGAATGGGTTGGGCTTCTGAAACACCATGCCGACCCGGGCCCTGAGGACGACGGGATCCAGTTCCTTGCTGTAGATATCCTGCCCGTCGAGCCGGATGTCGCCTTCGACCCGGCATCCCTCGATGATGTCGTTCATGCGGTTGAGACAGCGCAGGAAGGTGGACTTGCCAC
The DNA here is from genome assembly GCA_026981855.1 of Methylothermaceae bacterium. Lineage (GTDB taxonomy): Bacteria > Pseudomonadota > Gammaproteobacteria > Methylococcales > Methylothermaceae > Methylohalobius. The sequence continues at coordinate 123,646 of JALSIB010000038.1, forward strand.
ATCCGGAAGGGCCGATCAGGGCGATCACCTCCCTTTGACCGATGTCCAGATTGATGTCGAACAGGGCCTGTTTTTCGCCGTAGAAGACGTTCACACCCCGGCAGCAAATTCTGGGCTTTGCGACGCTGTACTCCCCCACCGTTTGATAACCTTGATCCGAGTCGGTGGACGTGGGAGCCGCAGAATCCCGGCTTTCCTCAAATTTCTCGACGATGTTCATGATGGTACTCATGGATGATTCTCCCATTTTTTCACCAGCGCCGTTCCAGGCGGCGTCGCAGCAATACCGCCAGTAGATTCATCAGGCCAAGAAAAACCAGCAACACGATGATGGCGGCGGAGGTCCGTTCGACGAAGCCCCGCTCCGGGCTGTCGGCCCACAGGTAGATTTGCACCGGCAAGGCGGTGGCGGGGTCCAGAAACCCTTGGGGTGGATCGACGATGAAAGCCACCATCCCGATCATCAGCAGCGGCGCGGTTTCCCCCAGGGCCCTGGCCATGCCGATGATGGCCCCGGTGAGCATGCCGGGCATCGCCAGGGGCAGAACGTGATGGAACACCGTTTGCATGCGTGAGGCGCCGATGCCCAGGGCGGCTTCGCGGATGGAAGGGGGAACCGCGGTGAGCGCGGCGCGGCTGGCGATGATGACGGTGGGCAAGGTCATGAGGGTGAGGGTCAATCCGCCCACCAGGGGGGTGGAGCGGGGCAGGCCGAAATAGCCCAGGAACACCGCCAGCCCCAGCAGTCCAAAGACGATGGAGGGAACCGCCGCCAGGTTGTTGATATTGATCTCGATCATGTCCACCCAGAAGTTCTTCTTGGGGGCGAATTCCTCCAGATAGATGGCCGCCGCGATGCCCAGTGGGAAGGAAAGCGCCAAGGTGACGATCATCATATACAGGGAGCCCTTCAGGGCCACCAGGATACCCGCCTGTTCGGGCTCTCTGGAATCGCCGTTGAGGAAAAATATTTTGTTGAATCTGAGTGCCAGTCTCTGTTCCCGCTTCAGCCGTTCGAGCCAGTGGATCTGATAATCCTTGAGACGGCGTTGGGCCTCGGGGACCGACGTGTCGACGGAACCTTTCATGTACATGTCCACGTCGGCGCCGGCCGGCAGCCAGACTGTGACGGTTTTGCCGATCTGTTCGGGATGTTCCATCACCCAGTCACGCAGTTCGTAAGCGCTGCCGGAACTCACCAGGCGGTACAGGGCGCGTTTTTGCCGCCGCTTTCTGACATCGGGGAACGAGCGGCGGAGCGTTTGTTTGATCAGTCCCTCGAAATCCACTTTGGCCAGGTGCTGCGGTGTCGGGGGGGAAAGTTCCCCGGGAGGTAGATAGACATCCAGGGCGATATAAGTCTGTTGAAAAGCGCTGAAACCGCGGCCCAGAATGTTCGCTAACAGCAGGGCCAGAAATGTCATCGCCAGAAGGATGGCCGTCCGGCCGTACCAGCGAAAGCGGGTCTCGCGCCGCCGCCTTTTGGCGAGCCCGGCTTGCACGATGTCGAGGGTCTGGGGCGCGTCGCTGTTCATTCGTATTGCTCCCTGTATCTGCGAACCACGTGCAGGGCGACCAGATTGAGCGCCAGGGTGATCAGGAACAGCGTCAATCCCAGCGCGAAGGCGGCCAGGGTCTTGGGGCTGTCGAATTCCTGGTCTCCGACCAGCAGGGCCACGATCTGGACAGTGATCGTGGTCACCGATTCCAGGGGGTTGAGAGTCAGTTTCGCCGTCATCCCGGCGGCCATCACCACGATCATGGTTTCGCCGATCGCGCGCGACACCGCCAGCAGCAACCCGCTGACGATTCCGGGAAGGGCCGCGGGCAGAACCACACCGGTGATGGTTTCCGCCTGGGTGGCCCCCAGGCCGTATGCGCCCTCGCGCAGGGAGCGGGGAACCGCCGTGAGGGCGTCGTCGGTGAGGGAGGAAACGAAGGGAATGATCATGACGCCCATCACCGTCCCGGCCGCCAGGGCGCTTTCCGCCGAAACCGTCAGCCCCAGCTGGACGCCGAAGTCACGCAGCAAGGGGGCGACCACCAAGGCGGCGAAAAATCCGTATACGACCGTCGGAATACCCGCCAGCACCTCGATCAGGGGTTTGACGATCGAGCGGGTGTGCGATTTCGCATATTCCGAGAGATAGATGGCCGAAAGCAACCCGATGGGTGTGGCGACCGCCATGGCGATGCCGGAGATGAGCAGTGTGCCGGTGAGTAGAGGTATGAAGCCGAAAGCCCCGGAAGCGCCCACCTGATCGGGGCGGATGGCCATCTGTGGACTCCACTTGAGGCCAAACAGGAATTCGGTCACGGGAACCTTGGAGAAAAAGCGCAGGGATTCGAACAAGACCGACAGCACGATGCCGATGGTGACGAATATGGCCAGGGTAGAGCTGAGAATCAAGGCGTACCGGAGGGATTTCTCCACCGTGTTGCGAGCCCGCATGTCCGGGGCGATGCGGCGATAGCCGTAAACCAGCCCGGCTGTGGCGACTGTGAGCGTTAGTATCGCCAGTATCCTGTAACCGGTGGTTTTCAGCCGTTGATAATGATCGGCTGCGGCTCGTATCGCCGGATCCACTTCTTGAATGCCCGCTTCGCCGGCAATGAGATTGTGAATCTGATTGACGACCAACGATAGCCGATCTTCCGGCAAATTTCTCCAGAATTCCGGAAGCTGACCGAGTATCAGCTGCAAAATGAGCTTGTCGTCGAACAGCAACCAAAGGCAAAGAACCAGCAATGCCGGCAGACCGCAACACAACGCAAGGTAATATCCGTAATAGGCGGGCAGCGAATGCAGGTTGCGAATATGACCGCCACTGGCCTGAACGGCGCGGTGCCTGCCCAAATAGAAAGCGATGGCGCACAGCGCCGAAAGTGTCCATATGAGGGTGTCAGGCTGCATGGGAGTGTTTTCCGGGGTTTTTTGTTGTCATTTCGGCAGTCGGTGTGTATTCAAGCATGGCTGACAGGACATGGCAAATATCGTCAGGAAAGTGAAAAAGAGCAGAGCATTTCCTTACGGGAAACGCCCTGCCCGGTCATGACATGATGAAGGAGAAGGATTACAAGGATTGCAACGGGATCAATTCGATGGCAATCTTGCGGTACTTTTCCCGTTCCTCTTGGGGCATGGGGATCAATCCCTTGTCAGCCAGATAGCCTTCGTCCCCCCATGCTTTCTCGCTGGTGTATTCATCGAGAAATTGCGGGATTCCCGGGATCAAACCGACATGGGCTTTTTTGACATAGATGAACAGAGGACGCGATACCGGATACGTGCCTTCGGCGATGTTCCCGAAGGTGGGCTCGATGCCGTCGATTCTGGCGCCGTTGATTTTGTCGATGTTCTGGTCGAGGAAGCTGAAGCCGAAAATTCCCAGTGCGTTGGGATCGGCTTCCAGTTTTTGCACGATCAGGTTGTCGTTTTCCCCGGCCTCCACGTAGGCGCCGTCTTCACGGATGGCGTGGCAGATGCTTTTGTAGCGATGCTTGTCTTCCTTCTTCAACGCCTTGATCCAGTCGAAAGTCTTGCAGCCCCCCTCCATGGCCAGTTCCACGAAGGCATCGCGGGTGCCGGAAGTGGGGGGCGGGCCATAGGCCTTGATGGCGATGGCGGGCAGAGAAGCATCGATCTCATTCCATTGCTTGTAGGGATTTGCAATCAGCTTGCCGGGGTTCCTGGGGTCCGGGACTTCCTTGGCGAGCGCCAGGAAAATCTGCCTGCGGGTAAGTGTCCAGGGCTGGGGGGGCTTGCGTGAATAGGCGAGGACGATGCCGTCATAACCGATCTTGATTTCTACGATGTCCTTGACGCCATGCTTGCGGCAGTTTTCAAACTCGGATTTCTTGATCCGCCGCGAAGCGTTCGAGAGATCGGGATGCTGGACCCCAATACCGGCGCAGAACAGTTTCATGCCGCCACCGGTTCCGGTCGACTCCACCTTCGGGGTCGGGAAAGCGGTGGATTTTCCGAACCGTTCGGCCACCGTGGTGGTGAAGGGGTAAACCGTCGATGAGCCGACGACGTAGATGTAATCCCTGCCCGCGGCTTGCAAATTGAATGACAGGGCAGCCAACAAAGCGGTGATGGATAAGGACTTGAGCTTCACTGAATTTTCCTCAAGGTGGTTGACGGAGATAACTTGTTGTCGAATCCCTGGAAATATATCAGCCGATTGTTACACCCGTATGAAAAAGAGGGTGCGGGGGGTCAGGCGTCTTCTTGGGTTTTGATCGTCCGGTCGATCATTCTTTCCCGCTGGAACACCAGAACCGCTGAGGTCCTGAGGGCGCCGAGCACCAGTACCAAGGCGCTCAGGGAAAGAATCAGTTCCACGCTCAGCTGTTGTTTGAACAGCCCGATCATGACGTCCCGCAGCACCGAGACGATGGCGGCATCGGCAATGAACGTCAACCGCAGCCGTTGCAGGTGAAAGTATTCCGCCAGGGATCTGGACAGTTCGATCACCACGAACAGGGACAAGACATCGGTGATGATGTCGAAATAGCTGCCGGTGATGTCCTGGCTGTGGATCAGCGGCCACAGGTGAAGGATGAGTTTGACTGTCCCCAGAAGGATCGCCAGGGACAGAATGGCCAGCATCAGGGCGAAAATGACATCGGTGAAACGGAAGAAAAACTTCAGTGCCAGTTGGCTCATGGGGTTCATGAATGTAAAGCTTTGTCGACGATTTCGAACAAATCCCTGGAGAGTTCCGGTGCCTGGTGGATCCTTTCCAGCTGCCGGCGCATGAGATCCTGCCGCCGGCTGTCGTATCTGCGCCAGTTGGTCAGGGGGTGGGCCAGTCTGGCGGCGATTTGCGGATTGATCCGGTCCAGTCGCAGCAAGTAATCGGCCAACAGGCGGTAGCCGCTCCCGCTGCGGTGGTGGAAATGCAGCGGATTTTGGCGGCTGAAGGCACCCAGTACCGACCGCACCCGGTTGGGATGGGTCAATTGGAAATCGGGGTGGGCAAGCAGTTGCCCGACCCTCGCCAGCGCGTCCGGGGAAGGGTCGCTGGCCTGGATGGCGAACCACTTGTCGAGTACCAGGGGTTCTTGTCGCCATTGCCGGTAGAAATCCTCCAGGCATCGGGATTTTGCCGGATGATCGTGATGGACAATGGCTTTCAGCGCCGCCAATTGATCGGTCATGTTGCCCGCCCGGGTGAATTGTTCCAGAGCGATCTGCCGGCAGGCGTCATGATCGAGCGTCGCCAGGTAGTTCAGGCAGACGTTCTTGATCCGCCTGCGCCCTATGGCCCGGGCGTCGGTCGTATGCGCCTCGTCCGGGCGGTGATGTGTCCGGTAGCAGGCCAGAAAGCGTCCTTCCAGGGCCAGGGCCAGTTTTCTGCGGGTGATTTCCCGGACGCGGTGGATGCCTTCCACATCGATCACTTCCAGCGCTTCGGCGAGGGTGTCTTCTTCCGGCAGAATCAGCAGTAGGGCGGTGAAGGAAAGGTCCGGCAGGGGATTTGTCAGCAGGTCTTCCAGCCCTCGAGCCAGATTCGGATCGAGCCGGGGGATTTCATCATCCAATTGCCGCAGCAGGATCGTGGTGGCCAGTTTTTGGCCGGCATCCCAGCGGTTGAAAGGATCGCTGTCGTGGCGCCACAGAAACAGCAATTCCTCCATCGTTCTGTCGATCTGGAGTTTTACCGGGGCGGAGAATCCCCTCAAAATGGAAACGACCGGTCTTGTGGCGACCCCCAGGAAACGAAAGCTCTGCTTTTCGCCGCTCAACCGCAAGACCCGTTCGTTGCCGGTGGCAGTCGTTTCGCCTTCCAATCGTAACGGCAGCGGTCGTCCCTGCTGGTCCAACAAGGCGGTGGCGAGGGGGATCGGCAAGGGTTCCTTATGGGGTTGGCCCGGCGTGGGGGGGGTGGATTGGCGGCAGGTGAGGGTGAGGATTTTTCCCTCCTCGTCGTAATGAGGGGTGATCTCCACCCTGGGGGTGCCCGCCTGAGTGTACCAACGCATGAACTGTCCCAAATCCACCTGGTTGGCGTCTTCCATGGCCTGGATGAAATCCTCGCAGGTGACGGCCTGGCCGTCGTGACGTTCGAAATAAAGCGCCATGCCACGGTGGAAGCCCTCATCCCCGAGCAGGGTGTGAAGCATTCTGATCACTTCCGCGCCTTTCTCGTACACCGTCATGGTGTAGAAGTTGTTGATCTCGATGTAGCTCTCCGGGCGCACGGGATGGGCCAGGGGACCTTCGTCCTCCGGAAACTGGCGGCTGCGCAGCAGTTTGACGTCTTCGATCCGGCGTACCCCGGGAGAGCCTTCGGCGGCGGAGAACTGCTGTTCGCGGAAGACGGTCAGCCCTTCCTTGAGGCTCAGCTGGAACCAATCCCGGAGGGTGATGCGGTTGCCGGTCCAGTTGTGGAAGTATTCGTGCCCGATCACCGCGAGCACGTGCTCGAAGTCGTCGTCCGTCGCGGTTTCCGGTTTGGCCAGTACGTATTGGGTGTTGAAAATGTTCAAGCCCTTGTTTTCCATCGCGCCCATGTTGAAATGGCCGACCGCCACGATCATGTAGCGTTCCAGATCGTATTCGCGGCCATAGGCCTGCTCGTCCCAGCGCATCGCCTTTTTGAGACATTCCAGGGCGTATTCGCATTTGTCGAGATCGTGTGCCTCCACATAGACTTCCAGCAGTACCTTCTTTCCCGAAGCGGTCACGAAACGGGCGGTTTTTTTCTCCAGCCTGCCGGCCACCAGCGCGAACAGGTAGCAGGGTTTGGGAATGGGATCTTCCCACACAGCGTAGTGACGTCCCCCGGCAAGATCCCCTTGTTCGGTCAGGTTGCCATTGGAGAGAAGCACCGGGTAGCGGGTTTTGTCGGCATTGAGCCTGACCCGGAAACGGGCCATCACATCCGGGCGGTCCGGGAAGAAGGTGATCCGGCGAAAGCCTTCCGCTTCGCACTGGGTGCAAAGCATGTCTTTCGATACATACAGCCCGTCCAGGCGGGTGTTTTCCCGAGGATGGATCAAAACCTCGGTTTCCAGCACGAATCTGTCCGGAACGTTTTCGATGGAAAGCCGGTCGTTTTCGAAGGCGTAACGGCCGGGGGGGAGGGGGGTTCCATCGAGGCGGATCGATATCAGCGTCAGTTCTTCCCCATCCAGTAGCAGGGTCGGGTCCGAATCCGAGGCGGGATTCCGGCGGATTTCGAGCCGCGCCTTCACCCGGGTGCTTTCCTCCTCCAGATCGAATTCGAGCGCGATGTGATCGACCAGGTAGGCCGGAGGCCGATAATCTTTGAGATGAATGGGTTTGGGGGTGCCTTCTCGCATGACGGGTCGTTTCCTGCTTGTCCTTACGGAGAGAGATTATGGATGTCGCTGCGCTTTTCGCCAACTGTGCCAAGCTAACAGCGCCCAGGCAAGGATGAACGCCATGCCGCCGAAGGGGGTGACCATCCCCAAGGGTTTGACGCCGGTCAGAACCAACCCATACAGGCTGCCGCTGAACAGGAGGATTCCCGCCACCATCAGCCGATGGCTCCAGGTCAGGGCACCGGACTGTTCCGGCTGCATGGCGATCATCCCCAAGGCCAGGGCGTGCCACATTTGATAGTTGACGGCGGTGCGCCAGATATCAAGCATCCTGGGGGTGACATGCTGTTGCAACGCATGGGCGCCGAATGCGCCGAGCACTACGGCCGCGCAGGCGAAGAGGGCGGCCGGAAACAGGGTTTTTCCGCCCATGTTTCAGCCCAGGGGCGCGATGCCGAAAAGCCTGGCATGGGCGTGCAGCAGCCCGCCATACAGAACCAGCGCCAGGGCGATTCGCCACCACCCGAGTTCCCCCCAGTCGAGCTTCTGTTTGCCCTGAAAGATGGCCTGAAAGGGAACGATGGAGGTCACCTTCTGATACTTTCGCCACAGCTCGCCATATTGTCTGAGCCGTTTGCGGTCGAGATCGTAGCTGCCCTTGATGGCGAGCACCAGGAAGGTGCCGAAGAAAATGACGGCGGCCGCATCGCCGTTGGCCAGCAGGTGCAAAAGCGCCCACAGGGCGATCCCCCACAACATGGGGTGGCGGGTGATGCGCAGCACGCCCGTGGGTTGAAAGCCGCTTTCGATCATCTCCTCCTGGCCGAGACGGGCAGGGTTGCGGGTGCTGATGCCGGCAATCACGAGAAAGAAGGCGACCGGCATCAGCAGGACGGCCAGGTATTTGAACACGACGGGCTGCCCCCACAAGGGGATGTAGCTACCATGGGCGGCCTGACGCCAGGCGTAGACCAGCCAGATCAGGCCGAGCAGGGCCAGGGAGGCGAACAGGATACGGTAGCCTTTTTCCCCGAGCCGTTCGATCAGTCGATCCCGCAGGGAAGTGGCCGCCACGCCGAAATGCAGGCCGAGAAAGAACAGGGATGCCAGAATAAGTGGAAACATGAGCTTTCCTCCGGTGGATGGGCTTTATTCTTTGAGTCGGGGCATCAACTCTACCAGATTACAGGGGCGGGTGCGGAAATCCAGTTGCCCTTGAATCAGCTTGTCCCACGCGGTGGCGCAGGCATTTTTCGATCCAGGGAGGCAGAACAGGTAGGTTCCGTTGGCGACCCCGGCAAGGGCCCGCGATTGGATGGTCGAGGTGCCGATCTCCTGGTAGGAGATCATCCGAAACACCTCCCCGAAGCCGTCCAAAGTCTTGTCCAGCAAGGGGGAGACGGCTTCCGGCGTGCCGTCCCTGCCCGTGACCCCGGTGCCGCCCGTGACGAGGATGGCGTGGGTGTCAGGATCTGCGATCCAGCGCGAAACGATGGCCCGTATCTGGTAAAGATCGTCCGGGACGATGGTCTTTTCCACCAGCCGGTGGCCGGCTTCGATCAGTCTGTCCACCAGTAACTGGCCAGAAGTGTCGGTGGCCTCTGTTCTGCTGTCGGAAACGGTCAGGACGGCGAGATGGAGGGGTATGAATTGGCGAGCTGTGTCCATGGCGGTATCATAAAAGCTGATTGAACTTTGATTTTACTTCTCCAATGGCGCGAACATTCCAAATTTCGGTGAGCGAGCACCCCGAGATCCTCGTCAACCGGGCCCGCAAGATGGCGCTCGAGAACGCCGTGCATTTCATCGCCGATGAAGTCGAGGGGCATTTCTCCGGCAAGGGCCTGGAGGGTACCTATCGCTTCGATAACGATCTTTTGGTGATCACCGTGGCCAGAAAGCCGCCTTTCGTCACCTGGAGCATGGTGGAGAAAATGTTACATCGTTTCTTCGTTTCTTGACCAGCGGGTTCGAGCGGCCTTCAAGCCGCTATATTTTCAAGGCGGGACGAGATTTTCTTGTGAGCCTTTCAAGCAATGCATCTTGAGGATGAAAAGCAAAACGTTATGACCGAAGAATTGCTCAAATGGGTGTTGGAAGCACTCGACGACATGAAAGCCAGGGACGTGTCGGTGATCGATGTGCGGGGCAAGACCAGCGTGACCGATTACATGGTGGTGGCCTCCGGGACTTCCGACAGACATGTGCATGCTCTGGCGAGCCAGGTGGTGGAAAAAGTGGCCGAGCATCGAATCAAGCCCCTGGGTGTGGAGGGTGAGCATTCGCGGGACTGGGTGTTGGTGGATCTGGGGGATGTGATCGTGCATCTGATGTTACCCGAGACCCGGGAGTTCTATCAACTAGAGAAGCTATGGCAAGTGGATGCGGAAAATACCGTGGTGGTTTGACCTTATTCTGCAGTACGGCTTTCCAGCCGAAAGCCAGCCAGGTTGGGACTCCGTCGTCTATTGAGATCGAGGTGGGTGGCCCGATTCGAAAAACGCCGTGAATACCTCCCTGTCGGCTCCACGCCGGCTTCCTTGCCGGCGAGGTTTTCGAATCGGGCCATCCGCCTCGCCGCTCAAGACGTTACCTCTTTGAATGCCGTGGACCTGCCAGGCAGGTCGCAGCGCCGGCCGGAAACAAACGTGCATATTCTCTGCTCGCCCGCAGAGGATCGTTCCGGCCGAACAGGCCGCTTATAACCGCCAGAAGTCCCGCGCCCGCCTGAATCAGTTGCCCGCCGTTGCCTGGCGTGATGCCTCCGATGGCCACTATCGGACAATTCAAGGCCTCGCGCGCCACAGTCAGCAATGAAAGGGGGGCTGGTTTTGCCTGGGGTTTGCTGGCTGAGGGGAAGAAGGCGCCGAAAGCCACATAGGTCGCGCCCTGTCTCTCGGCTTCCAGGGCCCGCTCCAGGTCGGCATAGCAGGAAATGCCGATGATCGCTTCCTTTCCCAAAAGATTTCTGGCTTCTTTCGGATCGGTATCCTCCCTGCCCAGATGAACTCCATCGGCACCGATTTCAGCGGCCAGGGCGATATCGTCGTTGACGATGAAGGGAACACCGTGTTGGTGACACAGCTCCAGCAGCTGTTTTGCACAGCCTGCATCCAGCCGTCTCTGTTTGTCCCGCAGTTGTACCACCCTTGCCCCTCCGGCCAGAACATTCGCCAGTTGTCGCTTCAGGGCTTCGAAATCCTTTATGTCGCCGGTGATGGCGTACAAGCCGCGGGAAGGAAAAGGCGGGGGCATGGTATCAACTCCAGAACAAGTGATAAGGGATGGATTGGCCCTTCCCCGGACGGAATCCATATTTGATCGCATTCCAGGTGTATTGCTGCGCTTTGCGGCTCGCTTCTTCCAGCGGCAATCCCAAGGCGAGCAGGGCGGTCAGGGATGAAGCCAGGGTGCAACCAGAGCCATGGGCACCGTGGGGGAGGCGTTCCCAACTGAATGTTTTGACGCCACCCTTGCTGTATAGGGTGTTATAGATCAGAGGGGTCGGCTCGTCGCCGCCGGTGAGAAGGATGGCCCCGCATCCTGTGGCGAGCAGCTGTTCCACTGCCAGGGCGGTATTGGGCGTGCCTGCCAGGCGATGGATTTCCGGGTGGTTGGGCGTGACGAGCGTCGTGAGAGGCAGCAGCTCCTCACAGATCACATTGGTCAGCGTTTCAGTCGCCAGATTCCTGCCGCCACCCGCCCCCAGAACGGGATCGAGCACCACGATTTCGGCTTCCATCTTTCTCAATACTTCGGCCACACACCTTGCGACGGCGGCAGAACCCAGCAGTCCGATCTTGACTGCGCGTATGGGGATGTCGGCGATCAGGGTCTCCAATTGCTCTCTGAGGGTATCGGCTGGTTGGGGATGGATTTGTCTGACGTTGGTGGTGTCCTGGGTGGTCAGGCAGGTGATCACCGAGCAGGGATGACATCCCTGGCTGAGGATGGCCTGGATATCCGCCTGGATGCCGGCGCCGCCTGTCGGGTCATGGCCTGAAATCGTCAGCACTGGAGTGGGTGGGTTCAAGATGCGCTGCCCCTGGAAAATGGGCTGAATCGTCTAGACTTTCTTGTAAGACGGGTTTTAGCCGCGTGGCTGCATAGAGTGGAAAACAATTATACCAATCTAATCGAAGCAATCAGGGCTTTCTGTTTGATGTTGGATCATATGGAAGTGTATCAACGCGCTGTCTGGCTGCTGGAAATGGAGCGGGTGCTGCCGCAAATCAAAGAGGGGATGGCGAATCTGGAGCTGGATGTGGAGTACAGTTTTTTCGTCTTGCCGGATTTGGAATATCGTTTTCACATGTATACCCGCCTCAAGACCTTTCTTGGGGAGCTGGACGATTATGCCCTGGAAGGGGATGGGGAAGATCCCGCCGACAGGAGCGGCAGCTTGGCCGATGATTTCACCGACATCTATTTCGAATTGAGCCGTGGGTTGGATCTGCTCGATGCCGACCCCCCTGATCTCGTGTCTGCCCTGACCCTTTGGCATACAGGTCATGTGTTGCACTGGGGACAGCATGTTTGCGATGCCGGGCGGAGGTTGGGTAAATTACGCCTCTTGGGGCTGTTGGGGTAATTTCTAATTAAACATTATTGAGAACGATTATTGTTTGAGTTATAATCCGTTCTTGTAATTCCAAGTCATCACTTCAATCTGGTTACAAGGGGGATTTGATAAATGAAATCTATGGCCCGTTTGGTTTCGCTGTTGGGTGGGGTTGCCGTGGCGGGAGCAGTCATGGCGGCTGACAAGATGCCCAGCCAGGAGGAAATGTGGGAAATCATCCAGAAACAACAGCAGGAAATCGAGGCATTGAAACAAAGGCTGGGGGCGGATCAAAAGCCCCCGGCCCAGGCGGAGTCTTCTCCGGAAGAAGTCAAGGAGCTCAAGCGCCAGACCAGTATCCTGGCCCAGGAAATGGAAAAGATGCGCACCCTGCTGGTGATTCCGGAAGAGCCCGAATACAAGAGTATGTATGGCCTGGGGCCGGCGGCCTCCAAGGTTTACCAGGTGACCAAGGGGCTTTCCATTGGCGGCTATGGCGAAGGCCGTTACCAGATTTTCACCGGCGATCAGAACGGCAAGAAAGACAATGCCGATTTCGTTCGCTTCGTACTCTATACAGGCTATAAATTCAATGACTGGATTTTGTTCAACAGCGAGCTGGAATTCGAACATGCCAGTACCGGCAAAGGCGGGGCGGTATCGTTGGAATTTGGCGCGCTGGATTTTCTGATCGACCCCAGGGCCAATATCCGGGCGGGGATCGTGTTGATTCCGATGGGATTCATCAACCCCATCCATGAGCCACCGTTTTATTTCGGTAACAACCGGCCGGAGGTGGAGCGACGGATCATTCCCACCACTTGGCGAGAGCTGGGGGCGGGGCTGTTTGGCGAAATCCTGCCGGGGTTGACCTATACCACTTATGTGGTCAATGGCATGGATGCGACGGGGTTCGGTTCGAGCGGGATTCGAGGGGGGCGGCAGTCCGCCGGTCAGGTGAAGGCCGAGAATTTCGCCTGGGTCGGTCGGGTTGATTACGCCTTTCCTCAGCTGCCGGGTCTGTCGGTCGGAGGTTCCGCTTATCTCGGAAACTCGGGCCAGAATGAAATCGGCAGCGCCAGCGTTTTCACTCAGTTGTACGAGGGCCATGTGCATTGGAAATACAGGGGGTGGGAATTCCGCGCCTTGGGTGCCTGGAGCCGGATAGGGGATGCGGCCAAGGTTAGCCGCTATGTCGGGGAAACCGTGGGTGAGCAACAGTTCGGCTGGTACACTGAAGTGGGATATGACATTCTTCCGCTCTTGATGCCGGAGTCCACGCATTCCCTGGTGCCGTTTTTCCGCTACGAGCAATGGGATACGATTGCCAAGGCTCCCAAAGGGTGGGAGGACGACGAGTCGTTTAATCGTTCATTGTGGCAGGTGGGATTACAATATGCCCCGATACCCAATGTGGTCATCAAGGCGGATTACCGTAATATCAAGGCAAGGCGTGGTGATGTGCCCGACGAATTTAATTTGGGTCTGGGCTTTATATTCTAAAGAAGGGAAAGCAGGGTGCGTGCTTTAATCGCGGTTTTGACGGGGATTGGGCTGGCGGCCATGTCTGCCGCCAGCCTGGCCAAGATCTATTACAGCAAGCAGGAGGCGATGGAATTGGCTTTCGGTAAGGACGCCGAGGTTGAAATGTTGCCGTTGTTTTTGACATCGGAGCAGCGGCGTCGGATCGAGCAAAAGGCCCGGGCAAAACTGGAATCCAGTCTTTATACCCTTTATGTGGGGAAACGGGACGGGAACCCGGTGGGTTATGCCGCCATCGAAACCCATACCGTTCGCACCAAACCCGAGACGTTGCTGATCGTCCTCAACGCGGATGGGACGCTCAAGCGTATCGAGATTCTGGCTTTTCACGAGCCCCAGGAATATCAACCCCCCGACCGCTGGTTCGCCCAGTTGTTGGGGGGGGTGTCCCTGGCGGATTTGCGGCTGGGTGGGGAGGTGGAAGGGATTAGCGGGGCAACGTTGAGCGCCCGGGCGGCTATCGAAAGCGTGCGGAAGATAGTGTCTCTTTACCGGGAAATGGTTGTGGGGGAGAGGCAATAATGCGGTTCTTTGTCACCGGGGAACAATACCGTAAGGTATTGCTCAACACTTGTATCTTGCTGTTTTTGGGCTATATCGTGCTGTTTGCGGTCAGCGCGGCGTTGATGTACTTCCATCAAATGGATCTGACGCCGGCCTCCGTGGTCGTCTATTACCTGGGGGATGAAGAGACGTTTCGTCCTCCCCGTTCTTATGAAGGCATGCTGGAAGTGACCCATTTTCATCTTTTCGCTCAGGGCATGCTGGTATTGACCCTGGTTCACCTGTTGTTGATGACGGAACTTCCGGTCGTTTTCAAAATCTTGCTTGGCGCGGCAAGTTTCCTCTCGGCGGTAGCCAATGAAGCGGCGGGCTGGCTGGTCCGTTTCGTCCATCCGGGGTTTGCCTGGATGAAGGTGGGGACTTTCCTGCTGTTGGAGATTTCCCTGTCGTTGTTGGTGCTTTGTGTCGCGTTCTCCCTGCTTTTTGGTGCGAAGAAGAAAAGACCGCTGACGGCCAAATGATTTTGCGTAAATGGGCAGATTGGGGCTTTACAGATAAAGGGTTCTGTTTCATAATTACGCATTCTTAATCTAGGCGCGTAGCTCAGTTGGTTAGAGCACCACCTTGACATGGTGGGGGTCGTTGGTTCGAATCCAATCGCGCCTACCAGTTGTGTGATTTCGAAGCATCGCTTGGCGATGCTTTTTATTTTTATTCGCGTGCCATGCCCACTATCAAGCTTCCAGACGGTAGACAACTGGCCTTCGATCACCCGGTCACGGTGCGGGAGGTTGCGGCGGCCATAGGTCCAGGCCTTGCAAAGGCTGCAGTCGCCGGTAAGGTAGGTGACCGGCTGGTGGATCTTGGATATGAAATCGATCATGATGCCGAAGTCATGATCATCACCCCGCGAGAAGAGGAGGGGTTGGATGTGGTGCGCCACTCCACCGCACATCTGCTCGCTCAGGCGGTCAAGGAATTGTATCCAGAGGCTCAGGTCACGATTGGTCCGGTGATCGAGGACGGTTTCTATTACGATTTCGCCTTCGACCGTCACTTCACCCCCGAGGATCTGGAAAAGATCGAAAAGCGGATGGAGGAACTGGCGAAAGCGGAAATTCCCGTGGAGCGTCAGGTGATGCCGAGAGACGAGGCGATCGAATTCTTTCGCCGTCAGGGTGAGGAGTACAAGGCCAAGATCATCGAAGACATTCCAGGTGGCGAGGAAATCTCGCTTTATCGCCAGGGAGATTTCATCGACTTGTGCCGTGGCCCCCATGTGCCCGATACCGGGAAGCTCAAGGCGTTCAAGCTGACCAAGGTGGCGGGCGCCTATTGGCGTGGCGATGCCCGCAACGAGATGCTGCAACGCATCTATGGCACTGCCTGGGCCGATAAAAAGCAGCTGAAAAGCTATCTGCGGCGTCTTGAAGAGGCCGAGAAACGCGACCACAGGCGCCTTGGAAAGCAGCTCGACCTGTTCCACTTGCAGGAAGAAGCGCCCGGAATGGTGTTTTGGCACGACAAGGGATGGCGCCTCTATCAGACCATCGAGCAGTATATCCGCGACAAGCTGCGGCTTCACGGCTATCAGGAGGTCAAGACGCCCCAGGTGGTGGATCGCAGCCTTTGGGAAAAATCCGGCCATTGGGACAAGTTCGGCGACATGATTTTCACTACCCATTCTGAAAATCGTGATTACGCCATCAAGCCGATGAACTGCCCCTGCCATGTGCAAATCTACAACCATGGCTTGAGAAGCTATCGCGATCTGCCTCTGCGGATGGCCGAGTTCGGTTCCTGCCACCGTAACGAACCTTCTGGAACCTTGCATGGTTTGATGCGGGTGCGCGCTTTCGTCCAGGATGACGCGCACATCTTCTGTACCGAGGATCAGATTCAGCAGGAGGTCTCCGCCTTCATCGATCTGCTGTTTGAGGTGTACCGGGATTTCGGTTTCGACGAGGTGCTGGTCAAGCTTTCCACCCGTCCCGAAAATCGGGTGGGAAGCGACGCGATCTGGGACAAGGCGGAAAAGGCCTTGGAGGAGGCTCTGAACCGAAAGGGGCTGGCGTGGCAATTGCAGCCTGGTGAAGGCGCGTTCTACGGCCCCAAGATCGAATTCGCCCTCAAGGACTGCTTAAACCGGGTTTGGCAGCTGGGCACCATCCAGGTGGACTTCTCCATGCCCGAGAGGCTTGGAGCCACTTACGTCGCCGAGGATGGATCCAGACAGACACCGGTGATGCTGCACCGCGCCATTTTGGGTTCCCTGGAGCGGTTCATCGGGATATTGATAGAACATTACGCTGGATTGTTGCCCTTGTGGCTGGCGCCGCTGCAGGCGGTGGTGCTCAACATCACCGATGGCCAGGCGGAATTCGCCCTCCAAGTCGAGAAATTCCTGGTTTCTCAAGGATTTCGCGTGAATTCGGACTTGAGAAACGAGAAGATCGGCTATAAAATCCGCGAGCACTCCATGCAACGGGTGCCTTACCTGCTGATTGTCGGAGACCGGGAGGTGGCGACCCGCCAAGTGACGATCCGTACCCAGAAAGGAAAGAACCTGGGTTCCATGTCGCTCGAGGAGCTGAGTGCATGGTTGCGGGAACAGGTTGACGCCAGGCAGGCTGTCATGGAATTGGAAGAATCTTGAGGAGATACGCACATCGCTGCAAAAACAGAAGTCCGTCGTAACGACGATATCAGGGCGCCCAAAGTCAGGTTGATCGGGGCGGATGGTGAACAGATAGGGATCGTGCCCCTGAGCGAGGCCAAGAGGATCGCGTATGACGCCGGACTCGATCTGGTGGAAATTTCACCCCAGGCCGATCCTCCGGTATGCCGGATCATGGATTACGGAAAATTCCGCTTCGAGCAGAACAAGAAGTTACAGGCGGCGAAGAAGAAGCAGAAACAGATCCAGGTCAAGGAAGTGAAGTTCCGCCCGGGGACGGGCGAAGGCGACTACCAGATCAAACTGCGCAACCTTGTCCGCTTTCTCGAGGATGGGGACAAGGCCAAGGTCACGGTGCGTTTTCGCGGTCGTGAGATGGCCCACAGGGAATTGGGTATGGAGTTGCTCAAGCGGGTCGAGAAGGACCTGGAAGAGCATGCGGTGGTCGAACAGCACCCCAAGATGGAGGGTCGTCAGATGGTGATGGTGCTGGCCCCGAAAAAGAAGAAGTGAAGATCTGATTGGAACTGGAAAAACGACTCTCTGGTGGTTGGGCCAGGAGTGGAATGCAACGTAGCGACTAGGAGAAAATGATGCCCAAGCTGAAGACCAATCGTGGTGCCGCCAAACGGTTCAGCAGGACCGGATCTGGCAAGTTCAAGCGCAACCGCGCCAATCGCCGCCATATTCTGACCAAGAAAACGACTAAAAGGAAGCGTCAACTTCGCGCCAATGCCTATTTGCATCCGGCCGACGTGCGCGAGGCCAGGCAGCTTCTCCCTTACGTATAACACTTTCCAATCTTAGAGGATACCCATGCCGAGAGTTAAACGTGGTGTCACGGCGAGACGCCGTCACAAGAAAGTCCTGAAACAGGCCAAGGGCTATTACGGTGCCCGCAGCCGGGTCTTCCGGGTGGCCAAGCAGGCGGTCATCAAAGCGGGGCAGTACGCTTATCGGGACCGCAAACAACGCAAACGCCAGTTCCGCTCCTTGTGGATTGCCCGAATCAATGCGGCTGCCAGGGAACATGGTTTGTCCTACAGCCGTTTCATGGGAGGGTTGAACAAGGCGTCCATCGAGATCGACCGCAAAGTGTTGGCCGACATGGCCGTGCACGACAAGGAGGCTTTCGCCGAGCTGGCCAGGATCGCGCAAGGCTGAATGCCCTGTGAGTGAAAAGATAGAGGAACTGCTCAGGCAGGCCAGGGAGGATGTGGCCAGGGCGGGGGATCTGGAAGCGCTGGAGCAGGTCCGGATCCGTTATTTGGGGAAGAAGGGCCTGTTCACCCAAAAGATGAAAGCCTTGGGGCGCTTGTCTCAGGAAGAACGCCCTGTTGTCGGTAAAGTCATCAATCAGGCCCGAGAGACTTTCCAGCGCTCTCTGGAAGAGCGTCGGCAGGCCTTGGAGCAGGCAAGGCTGGACGCACGCCTGAAATCCGAATCCATCGATGTGACCCTTCCGGGGAGGGGGCAGCGCCCCGGGGGGCTGCATCCAGTCACCCGAACCCTGCAAAGGATCGAGTCTCTATTCGCCAGTGTTGGTTTCCAAACGGCGCAGGGCCCTGAAATCGAGGACGATTACCATAATTTCGAGGCGCTCAACATACCTGCCCATCATCCGGCCCGGGCGATGCATGACACCTTCTATATCGACCAACATACCCTGCTCAGAACCCATACCTCACCGGTGCAAATCCGGGTCATGGAATCGGGACAGCCGCCTTTCAGGGTGATTGCGCCGGGGAGGGTTTATCGCTGTGATTCGGATCTGACGCATACCCCCATGTTTCACCAGGTCGAGGGATTTTTGGTGGACGAGGGGGTCAGCTTCGCCGACCTGCGGGGCATTCTCGATCAATTCCTGAAACGCTTCTTCGATCAGGATGTCCAGATTCGCTTCCGGCCTTCCTATTTCCCCTTTACCGAACCTTCCGCCGAGGTCGACGTGAGTTGCGTGATGTGCGGAGGGAAGGGTTGCCGTGTCTGCGGTAAAAGCGGCTGGCTGGAGGTCATGGGTTGCGGCATGATTCATCCGAAAGTGTTTGAGGCGGTGGGGATCGATGGGGAACGCTATACGGGTTTTGCTTTCGGATTGGGGGTCGAGCGTCTGGCGATGCTGCGTTACGGCATTGGTGACCTGCGGCTGTTTTTCGAAAACGATCTGCGATTCCTGGAGCAGTTCAATTAATTATGCGTTTTAGCGAAGCCTGGCTCAGAGAGCACGTCAACCCCCCGGTTTCGACCGACTGCCTGGTCCAGCAGCTTACCATGGCCGGATTGGAAGTCGATTCCGTGGAGCCTGCAGCCCCGGCTTTCGAGGGTGTGATCGTGGCGGAAGTCCGGATGGTCGAGCCGCATCCCAACGCGGATAAATTGCGCCTCTGCCACGTCGAAGCGAATGGCGAAACGCTGCAGATCGTTTGCGGTGCCGCCAACGTCAGAGCAGGTATGAAAGCACCATTGGCGACCGTTGGCGCCAATCTTCCTGGTGGCGTGAGGATCAAGAAATCCAAGCTGCGGGGGGTGGAATCTTTTGGCATGTTGTGCTCGGCCAAGGAGTTGGGATTGGCTGATTCTTCCGAGGGGATTTGGGAACTACCCCCTGACGCCCCGAAAGGGGTGGATCTACGGGCGTATCTTCAGTTGGAGGATTGGGTGATCGATGTGGATTTGACACCCAATCGGGCCGATTGTCTGAGCATTGAGGGGATCGCCAGGGAGACGGCGGTGATCAACCGGATCGACTGGCAGCCTGAAAGTGTCGATCCCGTGGTGCCGGGATGTGACGACAAAATCTCCATCGAGGTCGATATCCGTGCCGCGGCAGCCTGTCCTCGCTATCTTGGGCGAATGGTACGGGACATCGATCCCGGTGCACGGACGCCGATCTGGATGCAGGAACGTTTGCGACGCAGCGGATTGCGAAGCCTGGGCCCTGTGGTGGACATCACCAACTATGTGTTGTTGGAACTGGGGCAGCCCTTGCACGCTTTCGATGCCCGGCTTCTGAATGGAGAAATTCGAGTCCGGATGGCCGCAGCGGGTGAGAAATTGTCGTTGTTGAATGGCCAGGAGATCGAGCTGCAAGGGAACGAACTGATCATCGCCGATCACAAGCATCCCTTGGCCTTGGCGGGGGTGATGGGCGGGCAGGATTCGGCGGTCGGCGGAGGAACGGCTGACGTTTTCCTGGAGTGCGCTTTTTTCTCCCCCCAGGCCATCATGGGGAAAGCGAGGCAACACGGCTTACATACCGATTCGTCGCACCGATTCGAGCGCGGGGTCGATCCGGAGATACAGCGGCGAGCCATGGAATATGCGACTCGATTGATTCTCGATATCGCTGGCGGAACCGCAGGGCCTGTGGTCGAGGTGGTTTCCGAGCCTCATTTGCCCCGCCGGACCCCGGTTCGCCTGCGGGCCGAACGAATCGGCGCGTTGTTGGGCAAGGCGTTCGAGCCCCGGGAGATCGAAGAGATTCTGCAACGCCTTGGAATGGAGGTGCACCCGCTGGGGAGCGGTGCATGGCAGGTCGTTCCCCCGAGTTTCCGTTTTGATGTCGCGATCGAAGCCGACCTGATCGAGGAGTTGGCGCGCATTGAGGGTTATGACCATCTGCCGGTACGGGTTCCGGGTTTGCCGGCACAACTGCAAGCTGTTCCCGAAACGCGCCTGCCATTGAAACGGCTGCAGGACTTGATGGCTGACCGGGGTTACCGGGAAGCGATCACCTATAGTTTTGTGGATGCGCAGTTGCAACGGAAGATCGATCCCGATCATGAGGCAGTCGCCTTGGCCAACCCACTTTCGTCGGAAATGGGGGTGATGCGCACCACCTTGTGGGGTGGGCTTTTGAGCGCCGCGTTGCACAATCTCAACCGCCAGCACGAGCGGGTACGGTTGTTCGAGTCTGGGTTATGCTTCTTTAGAAAGGATGGAGGGATCTGTCAGGAAGAGAGGCTGGCCGGGGTCGCCATCGGCCCGGTTTGGCCGGAGCAGTGGGGGGCTTCTTCCAGGAAGATGGATTTCTACGATCTGAAAGGGGATGTGGAGGCATTGCTGAGGTTGGCCGGTCGTCATCGGCACGTCCAGTTCCTGCCTGTGACCCATCCTGCCCTTCATCCGGGACAGGCGGCGCGAATCAGCCTCAGAGAAAATGACACTCCCGTGGGGTATTTGGGAATGTTGCATCCTTCCCTTGCGGCCGAGTTCGGTTTCGATACCAATGTCTATCTATTCGAGCTTTCCCGGGAAATCCTGTCAGCCCGCCCCCTACCCAACTACAGGCCGCTGTCCAATCAGCCTGTGGTGCGCCGCGATTTGGCTTTTGTGGTCCCCGAACGCGTCCTGGCCCAGGATGTTCTCGATATGGTCGAGCGTACCGTGGGGGATGGGTTGGTCGATCTGATTCTCTTCGATGTCTATCGCGGGGAAGGTCTCGGTGAAGGAGAGAAAAGCCTTGCCTTGCGTTTGGTATTGCAGGATCGGAAACATACTCTGAAAGATGATGAAGTTGAACGAATCATCGCCCGGGTGGTTTCCGCTTTGCAAGATTCGTACGATGCCAGATTGAGGGGATAGTCATGACTTTGACGAAAGCCGATATCGTGGAAAGGATCTTGAAGGACATTGGCCTCAATCGTAAAGACGCCAAGGAATTGGTGGACATGTTCTTCGAAGAGATCAAGCATAGCCTCGAGCAGGGGCATGAGGTCAAATTGTCAGGGTTCGGAAACTTCGATCTTCGTGACAAGAATGAAAGGCCGGGCCGTAATCCGAAAACGGGTGAGGAAATTCCTGTCAGTGCCAGGCGGGTGGTTACCTTCAAGGCTGGACAAAAGCTCAAGAGCAGGATCGAGAATTACTCCAGACGGCTCGGAATGCGCTCTCCGGTACTGGAAAACGAATAGGTTTCCCTTTATAATTACTACTTCGATTCGGGGCGTAGCGCAGCCTGGTAGCGCACCACAATGGGGTTGTGGGGGTCGTGCGTTCGAATCGCACCGTCCCGACCAAAAAGACATTAAAGAACAGTAAGTTGGAATAGTTGCAGTGATGGAAGAAGAAAGCTGTTCTTTTCAAGGTACAGCATAGGTACAGAGCGAATCAAAAAAGCCTTGTCAGGTTATTCCCGGCAAGGCTTTTTCTTTGTGGTGGCTGAAAAGACCATAGGCCAGATCTCCAGTCCGATATCCCCATAATCAAGGCATGTTGGATGAAGGAGAAAGTTGGGATGCCGCCATAATTGCCGTCACATGATCCAATGGCAGCGTTCCCTGTCTGTGGGGAAATCCATAATTCAAGATGCTTTCCGCGAATTCTTCATCCGAGCTTTCGATTTTGTCGCGCCTTTCGTTTTCGATCACTGGTATTCCTCAGATATTGCAGCCTGAAAAACCACCGGGTGAAAGGGCGTCGCGTTTTTCTACATCCTTTGGCAGTGGCGGGAATGCCAAGGCGAAAGCGGCCGCTGCATTTTCACCTCATTCCGCCAGATTCAGCCCGGCGGGGGCAAAATCGATGTCAACATTCAGGAAACATTCTTCATGCCATAAATTATTGGCACGGATTTGGCGTTGTGAACAATAGCTACGGCGCCTCAATGGGATGGAGTTGTTCCGGCCAGGGTTGATGAACTCAAGTGATTGATGAATGGCCTTGATTGCATCTATTAAGGAAACCGGCACGCCTGATGCGTCTGTTTCTTATTGTGCTACAAATTTTGCCCCCCGTTTCCTGGAAACGGCTTGGGGTGGGGTGATTGCGCCTGCTATCGATAGCGCCTGAATTCCTGCTGCAAATCGCTGAGGGCGTGTTCGAGCTCTTCCGCAATCACGTGACTGGCGGTTTGTTCGTCTGCCTGGGCGATCCTGCCGGCGATCTTGTCCGGCAACTGTTCCAGTCTCGAGCGCAGGTTTGTCGTGGCGGTTATGATGACGTCACGCACCAAGTCGATCTCCACCAACTGCCCGCTGCGTTCCTGGATGTCCATTTCCACCCGTCTACGCTGGGCGTTGATCAGCTGTGCCCGTTCCTCCGATACGGAGAGGTTCTGCTTGAGGATTCCTTCCGATGGATCAGAGTAGATCGCACGCAGCGCCTCGGGCGGGCGATAGTAGTGGGTGTTCCTGGTGACCTTTTCAGGCTTGATCCCGGCGCGCTCCAGGCGGCGGCGGATGGTGTGCCGGGCGCGGCCTGTCAGCTTCTCCAAATCGCCCAGGGTCAGCAGGGAGAAGAGGTCGGCTTTCTTGTTCGATTTTGGCATGACTTAATAAAAAAACGTACTACCTACACAGGGAACGAGGTTCGAATTACCCTTATCCCACCCCCCCAGGAAGGACCCGCGCAACTATTAAATTAAATTCAAAGGGTTGCATGAAAATGGCCAGTGACAGCCGCTTGCCACTGGCCGATGGTCTGTATCGTAGACCAGACGCCACCATGGAGAGATTGGGTTAGCGTTGTATTAAAGCAAGAACCCGCTTGGCCACTGCTTCAGCGGAATCACTGCCATCCGCCATCGGTTTCTTTTCATCGCGCATTACCGCCAGAACGGATTGAGCCAACCGCTCGGCCTCTTCTTGCCGTCGCTTCCTGATTGCATATTCGACGTAGGCCATGGCGCTTTCATCGTTCATCGTCATTTCTCCCGTTGCTTCATTGATCAAACTGTTTCAATCGCTCTTCGATCTCGTTCCAGCCGATATTGAACAACTCTTTTGGATCGAAAGGAATATTGAGTTTGCGGTTGATCGCGGCAAAGAGAACGACTTTCGGTCGAATCCTGGTCATCTCCGCCATGAGCCTCGCCCGCTCAAGTTCCATTTCCGCTCTTTCCATGGATTTTTCCTCATTACGCAAATCTTCCTCTGCCTGGTCGATTTCGGATTGCAACGCATCGATCCTGGCGTACTGTTTTTCCAACGACGCGGCGACTGCCCGGGCTTCCTGCTGCAAGGCGGCTTCCTCTGTCAGATCGATTTCCGCCTCCGGGTCTTCGGCCAGAAGGTCGGCGTTGGATCGGCGGATGGAATCGATTTGCTGGTTCAACTTGTCGAGGCGCGCCTTCAGCTTTTCCAGCTTGAGCCGTTCCTTGTCCAGATCGCCGGCCAGTTGCGCCGCGGCGTCCTTCTTTGCCTGTAGGGTTTTGTCTGCCTCCTTCAAATATTCGTCGGCGTCGAGTATGGCCCGAATTTCGCTCAGCTCTTTGATCACCTCGTTCTTTTCCCGGAAGAGCTTGTGATTCAGCCCGTTGACCACCGATATCTCTTTCTGAAGCGCCTCCCGCTTTTCGTATGGCTGATCATACTCCGCAGGCCTGTTGCCATGAAAATTCCTTCTTTGAATCTCCTCGATTTCCGCCGAAACCGCTTTCAGCTTCTCGTTCAGTTCGTCATATAGCTTTTCCGATTTCTCGGTTTCCTGTTCGATCTCATCGAGGCGTCCGGTGAGTTCCGTTTCCCGCTGTTTGTGGCGGTCGATCAGTTGTTTGCTTGCCATGGGTTTCCTCTCAATATGACCATTGTTTCAGTGCCTGGCGTTCCACTCTGGCGGCGATCACGATCCGCGCCGCCTTGCCCGGGGCATGACCGCGCCGGAGCAAGGATTCGATCAGACTGATTTCAAAAGCGTCGCATTCCTGGCCAACGTCACTTATCGCTTGCCCGGTCAATTCTCTTGAGTGGTGAAGTGGGTGAAGATTCGTGTTCATCGCGGCCTCCAGGCGTTTCGATACGGTTCCATTATTCCGCGTCATCATGGGCGTCAGAATCGACAAGTTCCGCCTCGATGCGGCGGATGGAGCGAAGGCTTTCCGGCACCTCTCCGCCGGCCACATGGAAGGCGTGAAAAAGCTGGCATTCGATAGGAGTGGCCCGCCCCGGGGGCTCATCGAAATACCGCCAGCAGGGCCATTTTCTGGATCGGAAACGTTTGATCTCTTCAGCCAGGGCGGCGTGGCTTCCGGCCAAATCCAGCGCGACAAGCAGGCGGCGGCGTACCTCCCGCCGTTTGATCCGGCAATGGAGTGTGTGCGTTCCGTGGCGGGTCAGCCCAAGGGCGTGATCGAGCGAAGGCGCCCGGCCGCCCAAGGTGCGCAAGGCTGCCGTGGAGAACCATTCCGCCAGCTCTCCGGGGACGGGTTGACCCGATTGAAGCGAGTGGATCAAAAGCAGCAGCTTGTCCAGGGGATCAGCGCCGGCCATGGGCATTTATCGGCTTCCTCAAGATTCTGTACAGGGTACTTTTGGAAATCCCGAACCGGCGGCACAGTGCGTCATGATTCCGGCCGTTGAATGCCTGGCGGATTTCATGATTGCGGTGATCGATTGAAGTCCGCCTGCCCGATGGGATGTAAACCTTGTCTCCAGACAGATAGCGCCTGATGAATTCCTCAAGATGGGTGGCAACGGCTTCCGTCATGTCCGGGGGGAGTCCAAACCGGTTCATTGTCTGTTTCATGGCATCGATCAGCGTGGTCACGAAATCATTCACAAGTGTTCTTCCCTCGTTTTCAGGTTCATGCGGGTGGATTCATTTACCGTTTTGCCGCTCCAGATCCCGGCGCGCCCCTGCCTCGGCCTGGAAACCTGGTCGGAAAGTTGCCCGGTCCGGCAGTCTCGGAGCCAGCCAGGTGGCGGCGGCTCGCCAGATTCAAGATAGCGAAGTGCGAGCGTCAGATCATCGATCATGGAAAAACCGACCGCCTGAGATCGCCTAAGCGCCGCAAAACTGGGTCAACCCTTGTCATACCCTTTACCGCGATTCAATGGCTTGCCCTCATCCGTGGCCAGTGAGGCCATGACCACGAAGGTGGCGGCGGCCCGCTTTTTCTCATCGCCGGAGTCCCGCCAGGATTGAAACACCATCCACGCTTCTTCCCCATCGAGCTGACTCATGATGCGGATCAGCCGCTTGAGCTCCCCTTGGGTGCTGGCGTTCGCCTCTTGCAGGAACCGCCGGGTGGAGCCGACTTTTGAAACGATCCTGCGGGCCTCCCATTCGGCGATGCGTTTGATGATCGAATCGAACAACTTCATGTTTCCCCCTTATCGGTTGATGTGAATTTCCCGGATCACCACGGCGAACCCCTCGATGCTCAGGGCCGCGCAATGCTCGAATCTGGAATCGATTGGCAAATCCGGGTGGATTTCCGCCAGCGGGATCAGGATCTGCCACGGCTGGCGGTCGGCGCGGAAAGCCAGGGCCGGAATCTTCCCGCAGCGCCTGGCCTGGTCTTCGGCCTGCCGCCACCAGGCATCCAGATTCGCCCGGGTCACCGTGGCATGGCGCTTGATCTCGAAAGCGAACCGTTCCAACGCCCTGGCGGCCGGGCCGTCATCGTCCACCATCAGATCGTGGCCGCCGGATCGGGTCTGATCCAGATTGCGCACCAGGCGCACCCCCAGCCAGTCATGAACAAGGCCCGCAAATTCCCGTTCCGCGCCGGCGCCCTTGCGGCGTGATTTCGCTCCCATTTCATGCTTCTCCTTCTTTTCCATGGGCGGTTTGCCAAGTAAGATTGGAGACCGCGCCGGTATCGGCGCCGACCTGAAATTCGATTCCCTGGGTTTTGACTGCCATGGTTCTGTTTCTATTAACCAAACATTATCGGATGCGGTGGGCGATACAATGCTTCCTCGACTGGTCGTGCATCGCCATACTGACCGTTCTGACGCTATCCGCTTTGATCGGTGGACAGCACAGAGGCCAAGCCATCCTTGGCCTGATCTTTGCGCCATTCATTCATGCCGCCATTAGCGGATTTATTGACGGCTGGCTCGGTGTCACTTCAGCTCGACGATGAACG
>JALSIB010000039.1 GCA_026981855.1 Methylothermaceae bacterium
CGCCAGCAAGGTCAGGTCAACGCGAGGTTTGCTCGCCCACATCTTTGGCCGCCTCTGTGCCGCCTTCATCCTCCTGGTCGGTTGGGATACCTTGAAAAACCACATCGCACGCGCTTAATTCGCATTTAAGTGGATGGGTTGAAAGTCTTTTTGGAACGAACCAGCTGATAGCCGGGCCGCAGCAAGTAATAGACGGGCGCCGACAGCATGTGGACCAGCCGGGTGAAGGGAAACACCAGGAAAATCGTCAGCCCCAGGAAAATATGCAGCTTGAAGATCGGGGCGGCATCGGTTACATACGTCCATGCTTGCTTGTCGAAGGTGAAGATACCCAGCGCCCAGGCCATGAACTTGACCATCTCGCCGCCGTCCAGATGCCCCAGAGAAGCCGGAATGGTGAGTAACCCCAGGATCAGTTGCAGGGTCAACAGCACCAAAACAGCCAGATCGGCGAAGTGCGTGGTGGCGCGGATACGCGGGTCGGTGAGGCGGCGGTGTAGCAGGAGTCCCGCACCGGTCAATGAAACCACCCCGGCAATCCCCCCGACCACGATGGCCATGAGCTGCTTGGTGCCCGCCCCGATACCGATCCAGTGAAACACCTGGATGGGCGTCAACATGCCCACCAGATGGCCGAAGAAGACGATCAGAACACCCGCATGGAACAGTACCGATCCCCATATCAATTGTTTTCGCCGCAGCAACTGGCTGGAGCCGGCGCGCCAGCTGTAGGGGGCGCATTCATAGCGTAGCACCGAGCCAATGAACAGCACCGTCAAGGCGATGTAGGGATAGACGCCAAACAGCCAGTAATTGAATACGTCAGTCATGATGCACCTTTATGAATCAGTCATTCGTTATGTTGGTGACGAAGTGGCAAGAAAATCGTTATGTTTGTCGCGATCCCAATATTCACGGAAATAATTAAGCAGGATCCGTGCCTATTTTCTTTTCGCGGCGAGGGGCCGTTCCATGTGCTTCCCCGGCTCACAACCCGGCCCGAAGCTGACAGGGGCTTCCTCCCATTCTTGGTCCAGGGTTTCGGGGGCGGCATCGGGCAGATTTCGCAGTCCCGCGACCGCCCGGGGGTCGGGTTGGGTATCCGCCAGCTTCACCAGGGCCGTCAGAACGGCGGCGTATTCGCTGCCACGCTCGGTGAGC
Organism: Methylothermaceae bacterium; assembly: GCA_026981855.1. Taxonomy (GTDB): domain Bacteria; phylum Pseudomonadota; class Gammaproteobacteria; order Methylococcales; family Methylothermaceae; genus Methylohalobius. Next base: position 1,162 of record JALSIB010000039.1, read on the forward strand.
CGTGTTTCCAGGGCGGTGAGGATGTGGACCGTTTCGGCCAGCAGCGTTTGCGCCTCGTCTCCAGGGAGGGTGGAAAGAAACTCCAGAAACAGGGGCAGGTAGTCCGGCAGCTCCCGGGTATCGAGTTCGAGGCCGTGTCTGCGATAGAGCCGGTGCAGGTCCACCATCGCCCGGCCACGCTCGCGGCTGTCGCCGTGGATGTGTTCGAACAGGTACAGTGACAACCGGGGGGTGCGGTCGAACAGATCCACGTAATCGGCCTGAAGTTCAAACAGATCGATTTCCCGCAGACGGCTCAGCAGGGGCGCCAGCGTGTCTGTCGGCACCTGTCTTTCTTCAGTGAGAACCCGGCGGATATCGCCGACCGCTTCCTGGAGTTCGGCGCTTGGATAATTCAGCAGGGCTGAAAGGGCTTTGAATGTTTTCATCCTTCTTTCCTGTTTTCACCGCAGAGATGGCAGAGTTTTTTGAAAATATTTCTTTCTGTGCCCTCTGCGTCTTCGCGGTGAATATTTCATGTCCCGAACAGGCTGCAGCCGCTGAAGGAGAAGCCACAGGCGTTTTTGAGTTCGTAAGCGTTTTCCACCGTTTCCCGGTGACTGGTGGGAATGACGAAGCGGTCCTCGTAGTTGGCGATGGCCATGACGCGATACATCTCCTCGATTTGCGCCACCGTCAGACCGGCCTGGTCCGCAATCTCTTTCCGGTCATGACCTTCGACGGTGCTGGCGCGCATGAAGGCTCTGAGCGCCAGCATCCGGGTCAGACCCCGGACGATGGGCGCCTCCGCGCCGGCGGTGAGCAGGTTGGCCAGGTATTTGACCGGAATCCGCAGGTCTTTCACATCCGGAATTTCGCCGTCGTTGCCGATCAATCCCAGTCCCTTGGCGGTACCCTGCACCGGTGACAGGGGTGGCACGTACCAGACCATCGGCAGGGTGCGGTATTCGGGATGGAGGGGAAAGGCGACTTTCCAGTCCATCGCCATCTTGTAGACCGGCGAGTTCCGCGCCGCTTCCAGCCAGCTTTCTGGGATGCCCTGGGCGCGGGCCGCCGCGATCACTTCGGGGTCGTGGGGGTCGAGGAAAAGGTCGAGCTGGGCCTGGTACAGAGCCTGTTCGTCCGCCACTTTCGCGGCTTCGCCGATGCGGTCGGCATCGTAGAGCAGCACCCCCAGATAGCGGATGCGGCCGACACAGGTTTCCGAGCAGATCGTCGGTTCGCCCGCCTCGATGCGGGGAAAACAGAACACGCACTTTTCCGACTTGCCCGATTTCCAGTTGAAATAGATCTTCTTGTAGGGACAGCCGGAGATGCACATCCGCCACCCCCGGCAGCGGTCCTGGTCGATCAGCACGATTCCGTCCTCCTCGCGCTTGTAGATCGCCCCCGACGGGCACGAGGCGACGCAGGTGGGATTCAGGCAGTGTTCGCACAGCCGCGGCAGATACATCATGAAAGTGTTTTCGTAAGCGGCCAGCATGCCTTTTTCCATCCCTTCGAAATTGGCGTCGCGGCCGCGTTTGGCGAATTCGCCGCCGGCGTCGTCCTCCCAGTTGGGCCCCCACTCGATCTTGTCCATCTTTTTTCCGGTGATCTTCGACACCGGCCGGGCGGTGGGATGGGCCTTGAGCTCGCCTGATTTTTGCAGGTGTTCGTAGTCGTAGTCGAAGGGGTCGTAGTAATCGTCGATCTCCGGCAGGTGGGGATTGGCGAAGATTTTGGCCAGAAGATGGCCCTTGCCCCCCTGCAGGGGTTTGAGTTTGCCGTTTTTCAGGTTCCATCCGCCTTTCCACCGCTGCTGGTTCTCCCATTCCCTGGGGTAACCGATCCCGGGCTTGCTCTCGACGTTGTTGAACCAGGCGTACTCCATCCCCTCGCGGCTGGTCCAGACGTTCTTGCAGGTGACCGAGCAAGTATGGCAGCCGATACATTTGTCCAGGTTGAGGACCATCCCGATCTGGGCTTTGATGCGCATTGTTTATTCCTCCATCCAGTCGGCTTCGGTTTTCCTGGCGATGACGAATTCATCGCGATTGGAGCCGACCGTGCCGTAGTAATTGAATCCATAGGACAGCTGGGCATAGCCGCCGATCATATGGGTGGGTTTGAGCACCGCCCGGGTCACCGAGTTGTGGATGCCGCCGCGATGGCCGGTGACCTTGGAACCGGGGGTGTTGATGATCTTCTCCTGCGCGTGGTACATGTAGACCGTGCCCGGCTTGATTCTTTGCGACACGATCGCCCTGGCCACCAGGGCGCCGTTGGCGTTGAACACCTCCACCCAGTCGTTGTCGGCGATGCCGCCTTGCCGGGCGTCCTCCTCGTTGAGCCAGACGATGGGCCCGCCCCGGGCCAGGGTCAACATGACGAGGTTGTCGGTGTAGGTGGAATGGATGCCCCATTTCTGGTGCGGGGTGATGAAGTTGAGCACCAGATGCGGCGCCTTGCCGTGTTCGGCCAGCATGGGCTGAATGGTCTTGGTGTCGATGGGCGGCTTGTAGAGGCACAGGGCTTCGCCGAACGCCAGCATCCAGGGATGGTCCTGATAGAGCTGCTGGCGGCCCGACAGGGTGCGCCAGGGGATGCGTTCGTGGACGTTGGTGTAACCGGCGTTGTAACACACTTCTTCCGAATCGATCCCCGACCACACCGGAGAGGTGATGATCTTGCGCGGTTGGGCGACGAGATCGCGGAAGCGGATCTTTTCCTCCTCGCGCGGCTTGGCGAGATGGGTGTGATCGCGGCCGGTGACCTGGGAGAGTTTCGACCAAGCCTTGACCGCCACCTGGCCATTGGTTTCCGGAGCCAGGGTGAGGATCATTTCCGTGGCCTGGATGTCCGATTCGATCTTCGGCCGGCCTTCGGCGTCGGTGCCGTTGAGGTGACGCAGGAACTCGATTTCCTCGTCCGTGTCCCAGGCGATCCCCTTGCAGGCGTTGCCGGCCTTTTCCATCAGTGGGCCGATGGAAGTGAAGCGCCGGTAAACATTGGGATAGTCCCGTTCCACCAGGGCGACACCGGGCATGGTTTTTCCCGGCACCGGCTCGCATTCTCCCTTTTTCCAGTCCCGCACTTCCGGCTGGGCCAGTTCGCCGGGGCTGTCGTGGAGCAGGGGCACCAGCACCACGTCCTTTTCCACTCCGAGACCGGCCTGGGGCGCCAACCCGGAGAACTTGCGGGCGATTCCCTTGTAGATCTCCCAGTCGCTGCGGGACTCGAACACCGGGTCTACCGCCGCCGTCAAGGGGTGGATGAAAGGATGCATGTCGGAGGTGTTGAGATCGTGTTTCTCGTACCAGGTGGCGGTGGGAAGCACGATGTCGGAATAGAGGCAGGTGGTGGACATGCGGAAGTCCAGCGTCACCAGCAAGTCCAGCTTTCCTTCGGGTGCCTGCTCGTGCCAGACCACTTCCCGGGGCTGTTTGGCGGTGACCATTTCGTCGCGCATGCCGCCCAGTTCTTTCCCCTTGACGCCGTGATGGGTGCCGAGCAGATGGCGAAGAAAATATTCGTGTCCCTTGCTCGATGATCCCAGCAGGTTGGAGCGCCACACGAACAGGTTGCGCGGCCAGTTGTCGGGGTGGTCGGGATCTTCCCAGGCGAGCTTCACTTCCCCGGATTTCAGCCGGCCGGCGACATAGTCTCCCGCCGCCTCACCGCCGGCGGCCGCGGCCTTGCCCACTTCCAGCGGGTTGGCCTGCAGCTGCGGCGCCGAGGGCAGCCAGCCCATGCGTACCGCGCGGAGGTTATAGTCCACCATCGCCAGGTTCTTCCAGTCCCCCTCGGGCGCGGTGGGGGAAAGGATTTCGAAAGCCGCCAGGGTTTCGTAGCGCCATTGATCGGTGTGCAGATACCAGAAGCTGGTGCTGTTTTGATGTCTCGGTGGGCGGTTCCAGTCGAGGGCGAAGGCCAGCGGCAGCCAGCCGGGTTGCGGGCGCAGCTTTTCCTGGCCCACGTAATGGGACCAGCCGCCCCCTTCCTGCCCGATACAGCCGCACAGCACCAGCAAGTTGATGATGGCGCGGTAATGCATGTCCATGTGATACCAGTGATTGATCCCGGCGCCCAGGATCACCATGGACTTGCCGTGGGTCTTTTCGGCATTGTCGGCGAAGGCCCGGGCCACGGCGATAATGCGGTCTTGCGATACCCCCGTGATCTTTTCCGCCCAGGCCGGGGTGTAGGGCTGCAGGTCGTCGTAGGCGTGGGCCACGTGCTCGCCGCCCAGGCCGGTATCGAGTCCGTGGTTGGCGACCAGCAGATCGAACACCGTTGCCGCCAGCGCTTCTTCTCCATCCCTGAGTTTGATCTTGCGTACCGGCACCTTGCGTATCAGGACTTCGGGGTGATCGGTGCCCTCGAAGAAATCGTGGGTTTTGCCGCCGAAATAGGGCAGGGCGACCTCGGCGATCGCATCGTGCTGACCGAGATTGCTCAAACGCAACTGGAGGTCGTTGCCGGCACTGTCCTTGTCCTCCAGGTTCCATTTTCCTTTTTCCCCCCAGCGGAAGCCGATGCTGCCGCGGGGCACGGTGATGTCGCCGCTGCGGTCGTCGATGGCGACGGTTTTCCACTCGGGGTTGTTTTCCTCGCCCAGGTTGGCGTCGAAATCGGCGCAGCGCAGCTGCCTTTCCGGAATCAGGCGGCCGTCCTGCTCCACCAGCCGCACCAGCATCGGCAGATCGGTGTAACGGCGGGCGTAGGTCTGGAAGTAGCCGGCTTTTCTGTCGAGATAGAATTCCTTGAGGATCACATGGGCCATCGCCAGCCCCAGCGCGGCATCGGTGCCCTGTTTCAGGTTGAGCCAGACATCGGCGAACTTGCAGGCCTCGCTGTAATCCGGGCTGACCACCGCCACCTGGGTGCCGCGGTAGCGGGCCTCGGTCATGAAGTGGGCGTCGGGGGTGCGGGTCTGGGGGACGTTGGAACCCCACAGCATCAGGAAGGAAGCGTTGTACCAGTCGGCGCTCTCCGGCACGTCGGTCTGCTCGCCCCAGGTTTGGGGGGAGGCGGGGGGCAGATCGCAGTACCAGTCGTAGAACGACAGGCACACCCCGCCCAGCAGTGACAGATAGCGGGTGCCGGCGGCGTAGGAAACCATCGACATGGCCGGGATCGGCGAGAAACCGGCGATGCGGTCGGGGCCGTGCTTTCTGACCGTGTAGGCATTGGCGGCGGCGATGATTTCGGTGACTTCCTCCCAGTCGGCGCGCACGAACCCGCCGTGTCCCCGTTTGGCGGTGTAGGCGCGGCGTTTTTCGGCATCCTCAACAATGCTGGCCCAGGCTTCGACCGGGTTCCTGTTCTGTCTGGCCTCGCGCCACAGCTCCAGCAGCCGCGCCCGGATCAGCGGATGCTTGACCCTTTGGGCCGAATACAGATACCAGCTGTAACTGGCGCCCCGGGGGCAGCCGCGGGGCTCGTGGTTGGGCAGTTCAGGCCGGGTGCGGGGATAGTCGGTCTGTTGGGTCTCCCAGGTGACGATGCCGCCCTTGACGTAGATCTTCCACGAACACGAGCCGGTACAGTTGACCCCGTGGGTGGATCGCACCACTTTGTCGTGGGCCCAGCGTTTACGGTACCCCTCTTCCCAGTCGCGTGACTCGTCGGTGGTGACGCCATGGCCGTGGGCGAAGGTTTCGAACCGGCCTTTTTTGGCCTTGACGAAGAAATCGAGGCGGTCGAGCAATCGGCTCATTGGAATTCTCCTGAATCGAATTTTTGAACTGCGGAGACGCGGAGAAAAACTTTATTTTTCAAACCCTGCATCTCCGCGGTGAGTGCTCAAGGGTTTTTGTGGTAAGCGTCTTTCCGCAGATAGAACCACCAATTGATCCCGATGCAGGCGGTATAGAAGATGGCGAAGCCGATCAGGGCGTTCTCGGGGGTGCCGGCCTTGATCTGCTCGCCGAACACCTGGGGAATGTAAAACGCACCGTAGGCCGCCACCGCCGAGGTCCAGCCCAGTACCGGCCCGCGTTGTTCCTTGTCGAACACCATGGCGATGGTGCGGAAGGTGGAGCCGTTGCCGATGCCAGTGGCGGTGAACATGACCAGAAACAGAATCAGGAAAGGCCAGAAGTATTCCTGGGGGGTCGCCGAAGCATAGGCCTGCTTCATCAGCCAGGCGAGGGCGAAGGCGGCGGCCACCATGACCACGGAGATGATCTGGGTCACCTTGGCGCCGCCGACGCGATCGGCGATCCAGCCGCCCACGGGGCGGATGAGGGCGCCGATGAAAGGTCCCATCCAGGCGTAGGTGAGTGCGCTGGGCCCGTCGGGATTGGGAAGGTGTTGCCACACACCGTCCACCAGCTCGTGTTTGAAGCCGAAGATCACCTTGATGGCCAGCCCGAGCCCTGCGGCATAACCGATGAAGGAGCCGAAGGTCATGGTGTAGATGACGGTCATGGCCCAGGTGTGTTTGTCCTCGAAGATCCGGTATTGACGGTTGAGGTTTTCCCGCAGGTTGGGAAGGGTCCTGAGGCCGAAAACCGTCAGAATGATCACGATGGCGAGGACGATCAGCTTGGGCACCCCGAAGCCGGAGCCGCCTACCGATTTGGGCAGGAACAGCCACAGCCCCAGGGTGGCGGTGACCAGCCCCACCCCCAGCATCAGCAGTATCTTGGCGAATGCGCCGAGCGGTGATCCAAGCCCCGGCGAAACGTGCTCGTCGGTGATGTTGTTCATCCCCAGCCAGGCGGCGAGGGTGGCGGGAATCAGCAACGCCACCCAGATGTAGCCCGCGTTATGGAGATAGGTGGGGGTGCCGGCGGGAATCTTGCCCAGCAGGGTGCCGGAATCCAGTTGCAGCACCATGGCCGAGCCGCCGAAGAGGCCCAAGGTCATCACCAGGGGAATCACCACCTGCATGGTGGTAACGCCGAAGTTTCCCAGTCCCGCGTTCATCCCCAGCGCGAATCCCTGCACCTTGCGGGGAAAGAAGAAGCTGATGTTGGACATGGAGGAGGCGAAGTTGCCGCCCCCGACACCCGACAACAAGGCCAGAAGCTGGAATTTCCACAGGGGGGTGTGGATGTCTTGCAGGTAGTAGCCGGCGCCCGCGGCGGGCAGAATCAAAAGCGCGGTGGTCAGGAAGATGGTGTTGCGCCCGCCGGCGATGCGGATCAGAAACGTTTCCGGGATTCTCAGGGTGGCCCCGGACAGACCGGCGATGGCGGTGAGGGTGAAAAGATCCGAACGTTCGAAGGGAAAGCCGACGTTGAGCATCTGTACCGCGATCATCCCCCACATCAGCCACACCGCGAAGGCGAGCAGCAAACAGGGGATCGAAATCCACAGGTTGCGGTTGGCGATACGTTTGCCTTCGGCTTCCCATTGCGCCGGGTCTTCCGGATTCCAGGTTTTCAGGTCTTTGGCCATGTTGGTGCTTCCTTTTGGTTGAGAAACGATCAGGGATAGCGTTCCTGTTTTCCCTCGTCGGGTGTGATTTTGAGATGGTGCATCGCCGCCATTTCCGGCAACTCCGGCAATTTCTTCAGTTCTTCCGCCATCGCCGCCATTTCCATCCGGCGGATCGCCAGGTGCATCCAGATCAGGGAGATGGCGGTGATGCCGAACAGCACCATGAAACAACTGGTCCACACCCCGATCAGGTCGTTGGAAGCGCCGAAGACGATGGGCAGGAAGAAGCCGCCGAGTCCCCCTATCATCCCCACCAGGCCGCCAACGGCGCCCACGTGGCCGGGGTAATAGACAGGGATATGCTTGTAGACGGCCGCTTTCCCCAGGGACATGAAGAAGCCCAGCGCCACGGTCAGGGTCACGCACAGCCACAATGGCGTGGCCAGGGTGAAGTGGATCGGCCCCCGGACGCCGTGGACGACGTAGTCGGTCTTGGGATAGCTGAGGAAGAACAGGCACACGAGCGAGCCTATGAAGGTCCAGTACATCACCTTGCGGGCGCCGAACTTGTCCGACAGCCATCCCCCCAGGGCGCGGAAGATGCTGCCCGGCAGGGCATAGGCGGCCGCCAGCATCCCCGCGGTCTTGATGTCGAGGCCGTAGGAGCCCTGGTAGAAGCGGGGCAGCCACAAGGCCAGGGCGACGAAGCCGCCGAAGACGAAGAAATAGTAGAGGGCGAAACGCCACACCTGGAGTTTCTTCAGCGGCTCCAGCTGCATGAAAGCGGCGGGGGCTTTCTTGCCTTCGCGTTTGCGGGCCGCCGTGACCGGATCTTCCTCGGTGAGAAACCAGAAGACCAGCGCGGTGACGAACAGAATCACCGAATAGGCCTTGGCGGTGTCTTCCCACCCCAGCGCCACCACCAGATAAGGGGCGCCGAAGTTGGTGACCGCCGCCCCCACGTTGCCCATGCCGAAGATCCCCAGGGCGGTGCCTTGCTGCCTGGCGTCGTACCAGCGCGAGACGAAGGCGATGCCGACGGCGAAAGATCCCCCCGCCAGCCCCACCCCAAGCGCCGCAACCAGAAACCAGGGGTAGGATTCCACGCTCGCCAGCAGCCACACCGCCACCGAGGTGGCCAGCATGACTAAGGTAAATACCAAGCGGCCGCCATACTGGTCGGTCCAGATCCCCAGGAAAATCCGGCTCAGGGAACCGGTCAGCACCGGGGTGGCGATGAGGATGCCGAATTCGGTATCGTTGAGGCCCAGTTCCTGTTTGATCTTGAGGCCGATAATGGAGAAGATGGTCCAGACGGCGAAGCACACGGTGAAGGCGAAGGTGCTCATGCCGAGGATGCGGGTTTGTTTTTTGCGGGTTTCCGGCGTTATGGGTTGCATGGCCTGTCCTTGTGGTTTGGAGGAAAAACGTTCATGACTGAAGTCATTGTAGGAAGGTATGGCCGACCGGCCTTGACCTGAATCAAACATTCGCCCTGAATGGCGGGCGGAACCAATCCGTTTACCCATGGGAAATACAGGCGGCGCATCCCCCCTTTTCGTATCGATGTTTGAAAGGTCATTGGATTGACAGGGCGATCGCCCTGGTTTAGTGGATTTGCAGGAGGTCATGATGGCACAAGGTTACCGTTTCATCCGTTTTTTCGAGGAACTGGGCATCGATGCCGTGCCCTTGGTGGGGGGCAAGAACGCCTCCCTGGGAGAGATGTACCGGGCGCTGACTTCCAAAGGCGTCAAGGTTCCCAATGGTTTTGCCATCACCGCCGAGGCGTATCGGTACGTGCTCGACCGGGCCGGTGCCTGGCCGGCATTGCACGAGGCCCTGGATGGGCTGGATCCGGAAAATATCGAGGATCTCGGGCGCCGGGGGTATCTGGCGAGGAAGGTCGTCTACGAGGCCGGCATTCCGGACGATCTGAGGGGGGAAATCCTGGCCGCCTACCGGGAACTGGAACGGCAATACGGCCCGGATCTCAGTGTGGCGGTACGATCGTCCGCCACCGCCGAAGACCTGCCCACCGCCAGTTTCGCCGGCCAGCAGGAAACCTACCTCAATATCCGGGGAGGGGAAGGGCTGATCGATGCGGTGCAACGATGTTTCGCCAGCCTGTTCACCGACCGGGCGATTCACTACCGCATCGATCAGGGATTCGATCACTTCAAGGTTTTCCTTTCGGTGGGCGTGCAGAAGATGGTGCGCTCGGACCTTGCCGCCAGCGGCGTGATGTTCTCCATCGACACCGAGACCGGTTTTCGCGAGGCGGTCTTCATCACTGCCGCCTACGGTCTGGGCGAGACTGTGGTCCAGGGGGCGGTGGATCCGGACGAGTTCTATGTCTTCAAACCGGTTTTCAGACAAGGGTATCGGTCGGTATTGCGCCGCCGGCTGGGGTCGAAGAAGATCCGGATGGTCTATGCCCGGGGGGGCGACCGCGAAACCACCCGCATCGTTCCCACCCCCAAGGCCGATCAGCAACGCTTTTGCATTGGTGACGAAGACGTGCTGACGTTGGCCGGCTATGCCATCGCGGTGGAAGATCATTACGGCAAGCCCATGGACATGGAATGGGCCAAGGATGGGATCGACGGGCAGCTTTATCTGGTCCAGGCGCGGCCGGAAACCGTGACTTCACAGAAGAATGTGAACGTTCTGGAAGAATATCGCCTGACCGGCAGTGGTGCGGTATTGGTGGAAGGTCGGGCGGTGGGAACCCGAATCGCCGCAGGCCTGGTGCGAACGATCCTGCATCCGCAGCAACTGTCCCGGTTCCGTCCCGGCGAGGTGCTGGTGGCCGACATGACCACCCCGGACTGGGAACCGGTGATGAAGACCGCCGCGGCCATCGTCACCAACCGCGGCGGGAGAACCTGTCACGCTGCCATCGTCGCCCGTGAGCTGGGCATTCCGGCGGTGGTGGGGACGGGGAACGCCACCGAAGTGCTCGAGGACGGCCGGAGCGTCACCGTGTCCTGCGCCGAGGGCGAGGTGGGACGGGTCTACGAGGGGGAGATCCCCTTCGAGGTGGAGAAGATCGACCTGTCCCGGCTGCCCAAGCCCCGGACCGAGATCATGATCAATCTGGGCAATCCCGAGATCGCCTTCCAGACCGCGTTCCTGCCCGCCGACGGGGTGGGCCTGGCGCGCATGGAATTCATCATCAACGAGTACATCAAAGTCCATCCCATGGCCCTGGTGCACCCGGAGAAGGTGGCGGACGGGGACGAGCGCCGCGCCATCGAAAAGCTCACCCGCGGTTACGACGACCCGAAGGCATTCTTCGTCCGCACCCTGGCCGAGGGCGTCGGCACCATCGCCGCGGCCTTCTATCCCAAGCCGGTGGTGGTGCGAATGTCCGACTTCAAGACCAACGAGTACGCTTCCCTGCTCGGCGGGCGGTGGTTCGAGCCGGTCGAGGCCAATCCCATGCTCGGCTTCCGCGGCGCCGCCCGCTACGCCCATCCCGCCTACGCCGAGGGTTTCGCCCTGGAATGCGCGGCGATGAAGCGGGTGCGCGAGGTCATGGGGCTGACCAACGTGATCCTGATGCTGCCCTTCGTGCGCCGGGTGGACGAGGCCGAGCGGGTGCTGGCCAAGATGGCGGAACTGGGACTCAAGCGGGGGGAAAACGGCCTACAGGTCTATTGCATGTGCGAAATTCCCAACAACGTGATCCTGATCGACCGCTTCGCCGAGCACTTCGACGGTTTTTCCATCGGCTCCAACGATCTCACCCAGTTGACCCTGGGGGTGGACCGGGATTCGGAACGGGTGGCGTTCGATTACGACGAGCGCGACGAGGGGGTCAAAGCCATGATGCGTCTCGCCGTCGAAGGTTGTCGCCGCAACGGGGTCCATTCCGGCATCTGCGGCCAGGCGCCGTCGGACTATGCGGAGATCGCCGAATTTCTGGTGGAATGTGGCATCGATGCCATGAGCCTCAATCCCGACTCGGTGCTCGAGACGCTGAGGCTGGTGGTGGAAGTGGAAAAACGGCTGGGACGGCTGCCGGCCGACTGAAAC
>JALSIB010000040.1 GCA_026981855.1 Methylothermaceae bacterium
CCATCTTTTACCACTGGTGGCGGCGACACCCCGCTCCTGGCATCACTGACCCTCCCATTGACGACCTTTTCAACGAATCCGGTGGCTTGTTGGCGGGAATCAGGTGAAAAAATGGGGAGACGCCAGACTCTGACAATAATTTCCTGAAATATTGAGCCGTGTTAGACTGATAGGTTGCCTTCAGCATAACTTGGACAATTTATGTCCTAGTTGTCAACGCCCGCTCTGTACGAGGACGAAACGTTGCGGCACCGCTTCATCGGCCTGTTTCGCGGCAAACGCCAGCTGGCCGCGATCATCCGCGTCAACAAGGATGGCAGCCTGTTCTACAACTTCATGAACGCCAACGACAAGCGCTTGAACGCGTTTCGGGTAGGCGTGTTACTGCGCAGCAAGACCGAAAAAGGGGAGTGAAAGTGAGGCAAGGCAGCGCCTGCTTCCGCAGACCGGCACCTCCCAGGATGGCTCCGGCCTCGCTAACGCTGCGCATCGGATCCTGTCCCCCGCGGTTTCGCTCACAGGCGCGGCCTTTAGCGTATTGTAGACCGATAGACGAGGGAGGTGTTCCGTGATCCGCATCCACATCGACGGCCGCGAAGTCACTCGGGCCATGCGTCGCCTTCGGGAGGCCGGCACCGACATGAGGCTCGCCCTCGATTACGGTTCATCCCCACAGGCGTGGGGAACGCTTTCTGCCCAAATTGTTGCCCTTTTTTTTTGCGCGGTTCATCCCCACAGGCGTGGGGAACGCGGGATTTCACGAAATTGCAAATATTATCGAATCGGTTCATCCCCACGGGTGTGGGGAACGCGGCAGGAAAAGACCCGTGAACTGGAGGCTCGGCGGTTCATCCCCACGGGTGTGGGGAACGCGATTCCGCTATCAGCTCGATCTGTTCCGCCAACGGTTCATCCCCACGGGTGTGGGGAACGCTTATTAACCGTCATTGCAATTATGACCATATCGCGGTTCATCCCCACGGGTGTGGGGAACGCCCGGAGTTTACTTTTCTGCTTCTTTAGATGGGCGGTTCATCCCCACGGGTGTGGGGAACGCCTGATATTCAGTGTTACCACCCTGACGAGGAACGGTTCATCCCCACGGGTGTGGGGAACGCGCCCGGCCCTTCCATTACCTGTCCTACCGTCGCGGTTCATCCCCACGGGTGTGGGGAACGCCTGATAAACAATATGCGGCCCCTTAGCATAAGCGGTTCATCCCCACGGGTGTGGGGAACGCGAGAGCGGATCGGGTTTTCCAGATCCGCTCACCGGTTCATCCCCACGGGTGTGGGGAACGCCCACGATTGTGTAACCTCGCCGTTCTGCCTAACGGTTCATCCCCACGGGTGTGGGGAACGCTGGGTGGTTTGATCTCTGCTTTGGCTTCTTGGCGGTTCATCCCCACGGGTGTGGGGAACGCAAAACAGCGAAAAAACGCTATTTTTTCCCATTCGGTTCATCCCCACGGGTGTGGGGAACGCGACGAAGCGGCCGGGTTCCAGAGCCGGGAATACGGTTCATCCCCACGGGTGTGGGGAACGCCCCTATGGCACCTTTATCTATAACATGGTTGGCGGTTCATCCCCACGGGTGTGGGGAACGCACCAATCATAACTGATTGATGTTAAATAGAAAAATCAGACTGAAAAATTCTACCGAATACCACCCCAACAGTAGTGCATTCCAAGTCATTGATTTTTAATGATTTCATGTTGTTAAAGAACGTGGTCATGGCGTTTTTTCCTCTTCTACCGGAAGAAATTCCACCAGCCGTAGGCCATCGTGGTCTATCGGCATGCGGCGATTTTCACCAAGTGTCTGAAAATCAAAGCCGGATTCGGTGTTGGTTTGCCAGGCCATGACGATGTTGCCGTCTTCCAGGAAACATTCACAGTGTTCCCAGATCATTTCGCGCACGCGTTTGGAGACATTGCCCACATAGACGCCGGCGCGCACTTCGAGCAGCCAGACGGCGAGACGTCCGCGCAGGCGGGGCGGGACAGCTTCGGTGACAACGACGAGCATGGCCATGGTCAGCCTCCGCGGTGGCCGGCGTCACCGATGCCCTTGGGCTCGGGGATGGCGGGCGGGATGGATTCCTTGGGTGCCTTGGGCGGTGTGACGCCGCCGGCGGCCAGCACTTCCTCGATGCCGGGGATGATCTTCTTGAGGATTTTGGTTTCGCGGAAGATGTCGCGGCAAGCCAGGCGCACGGCCTTGTCGGGGTTGGCCGGGTTGCTGGCGGCGATCTTGAAGGCCTCGGGCACCACGGTGTCGAATTTGTAGATGTCGGCAATGTCGTACACGAAGGATAATGGCTTTCCGGTGTGGATGAAGCCCACGGCGGGGGCATAACCCGCGGCGAGGATGGCCGCTTCGGTGATACCATAGAGGCAGGCGGTGGCGGCGCTGATGCAGCGGTTGGCGACATCGCCGGCTTCCCACTCCTTGGGGTCGTAGCGGCGGCCGTTCCATTTGACCTTGTAGCGCTTGGCCAGCAGTTCATAGGTTTTGCGCACCCGCGCGCCTTCGATGCCGCGCAGTTGCTCGACGCTGCGTTTGGCGGGGGCGGGTTCGCCAAAGCGCAGTTCATACATCTTGCGCACCACTTTCAGCCGCAGTTCGTCGTCCAGCGCCAGCTTGGCCTGGTAGAGCAGGCGGTCGGAGCGCGCGCCGCCGGGCTGGCCGGAGGCATAGAGCCGCACGCCGGCCTCGCCGACCCAGACCAGCAGGGTGCCCACCTGGGCGGCCAGCCGCACGGCGGCATGGGAGACGCGGGTGCCGGGTTCGAGCATGATGCAAGCCACCGAACCCACCGGAATATGCTTGCGCACGCCATTCTTGTCGATGACCACGAAGGCGCCGTCCTTCACATCGATGCGCCCGTAATAGACAAAGATCATGGAGACGCGTTCTTTCATGGGGATGGGCTTGAGGGGCAGGAAGGACATGGCGGGGACAGGATCATGCCGCGTGTGGGCTCACTTCGTCGTTGATCCGGACCGCCTTGTCCCGGCGGGCGCGACGCAGATCGTAGTCGGTTTGCAGGTTGAGCCAGAACTCGGCTGTGGTCCCGAAATAGCGCGCCAAACGCAGCGCCGTGTCGGCGGTGATGGCACGCTGCCCACGCAGGATGGCCGTTATCCGGTTGGGTGGCACATGCAGCGCCCGCGCCAAGGCATTGGCCGACAGATCCAAAGGCGCCATGAACTCCTGGTACAGGATCTCACCTGGCGTGGATAAAGGTAGTGCATCGTTATTGGAGGTAATGCTCAGGCTGTCCAGTGATTCAATAGCGATACTCATGATACCTTCCTCAGTGATAATCAGCGATCTCCACATCCCATGCTTGTCCGTCATTCCAACGAAAGCAGATACGCCACCGGTCATTGACGCGAATGCTCCATTGGCCTTTTCGGCTGCCTTTTAACGCTTCAAGCCGATTGGCAGGAGGAACTCGCAGATCGTCCAGTGTCACCGCGCTGTGTAGCAGACGCAGCTTGTTCAAGGCCCGGGGCTGAATCTCCCGTGGCAACTTTTTCACATAGCGCCCGGAAAACACCTGGGCGGTGGCTTTGTCACGGAAGGTTCGGATCATTGGATTTGAGTATAGTATGTGTTACGTAATGCGTCAACTCTGAGTTAGGAGTCAGAGCGGGGTCAGCTCAGTCATAAACATAACAGCCGGTTCTCAAAAGGCTCATGATTTTTCCAGCGGTAGGTATGAAAGTCCCGCTCATCGGTGGAAAGAATGCGGCCATGGCCCAGTTCTTCGGCAAGTATGACCAGGGAGGCGTCGGCCAGGTCCATGGGCAGGTCGCGGTACTGGTGCATCAATTCGGTCAGCCGCGGCCAGTGACCCTCTCCAAGGGAAAACAAATCGCAGCCACCAGCTTCTATGTTACGCAAAAAGCGGAACTGCGCCGTTTGCCCTGCCAGTCTGAAGATCAGGTGACTGGATTCGACAATGACCGGCCAAGTGCTGATGAACAGTTGTGTTTCATATTCAGTCAATACCGATGTTGCGAGTGCATGGTGACGATCACGCGGGTTGGCCAGGGCAATCCAGAAGCCGCTGTCAACGATCAGACTGTTGCTCGTCAGCGTATTTTTCATCCATTATCTCGGCGAAGTACTGTTTGTAGTTGGCCGATAAGTCTTCCGGCCCTTCAAAGCCACCGACGAACCCACTGTCGATCCAGATTTGTTTTTGCACCCGCGCCCGCTCGCGGTCACGAATTTCCTCTGCTGCCTGCTTCAAGGCATATTTCACCGCCTCGGTTACCGACAGCCCGCCCAAGGCTTCGCGGACAAATTCCAGGTCACGGGCAGTTTCCTCATCCAGCCGGGCATTGATTCGGGCTGTACTCATTGTGGTCTCCGCATGTATGACAATTGTCATACAAAGTGTAGCATGTCCTCAAACCCGGCGCACCAGCAGCAGGCCGCAGCCGAAGGCTTTGGCGGGGCCGATGCCTTTCTTCAGTAATGTCAGCAGTTGTTCGGGGTCTTTGACGGTCATGACGCCCTCCATACTCACGGCAACGATTTTCCCCGGCCACCTGCCCTTGCGGAAATAAGTCGGTGGGTGAGGTTGCACTTTCAACCCTCCGACAGAATCAGCGGCCCCTGCAAGCTTGCGTTTCAACCAGTCGATTTGCTGCGCCTCCTGAATCAGCGGCACCCGGATCTTGCGCTCTGGGTTGTCCTGATCGCGGATGGCCTTGGTAATATTGGCGGTGAGGGAGAACGCCAGTGTCTGCCCGGCAACAGGTTTCGGGTCGATGTCACGGGTGGCCAGCAGGGTGGCGCGATCCGATTGCTTTACCGGCTTGATCGTTGATTGCATCAACACTTGCGCGCCCTGGGCCAGGTTCATTGTTTCGACCCGGTAGAGAAAGGGCGCAGGTTCGTTCGCTTGCCGCTCGATGCCGGGAAACAGCGTCCACAGGGCGCGGTGCCATTCCCAGGCATTGTCCAGCCGGCCGGGATGCAGATGAATCTTACTCAGGTGCATGCTGCCCTCCCTGCCTGGAGATATAAAGCTGGCGCGAAGCGAATTGCCGCTTGCGGTCGTACAGGGGTGTATCACGCAAGCGATAAGTGGTGCCGCCATCGGCGGGTTGCTGTTCACTGTAGATTACGCCTGCTCGGGGCTCGATCAGGTCGAACGCCGACTCGAAATCGGCGGCTTCCAGCGTGGTTTCGTACAGAGGCCGCGACGGCGGGCAGGAGCGCCGGCCAAGAAATGGAGTGTACACAGGCTTTTGCAATGCCTGCTCCAGTTGCTTGGCATCAAAGGGAGCGCCCTTCAGCATTTCCAGCAGCACGGTGTAGCAGGCATCGCACCAGTATTCACGCCGTGAAACCACCGGATGGGGATTGATCTTGCCATCCACCTTGCGGGCGTCCAGCACAGTGTGGAAGTCAGTGATACGCATGGGGGTGCAGGCACCACGCTGGTCCGCACGAACCGCGATGCTGACGCTTTCCGCCAGTTCGGTCTGGCGTTTGGCATCATGCCGGTCGATGCCCAGACAGGCGCCCAGCAAACCGAGCAGGGCGCTGCGGGTGGGAATCAGCTCGGTATGGCGAAAATCCTCGAAAGTATGACCGCCCCAAGCCTGCATCACGCCCTGGAGCTTGAGGGCGACGAAGGTCTTCATGATTGCCCGCCTGCTTTCACCCAGGCTTCCAGCTCCGGCAGGCTGGCAAAGGTTTCGGGTTCACCGTCGGATTCTGTCTCAAGTGCAAAAGCCGCCACCTGCTCATCGAGGCCATAACCCTTGTGGATGCGCCGCCAGTATTCTTTCAGTGCCTTGACGGAAGGCGCCAGATAACCACCGTTAACCGGCACCGGCTTTTCAAAGGCATTGGCCAGCGATACGGGGATATCGCTGAAACTCACCATGACGAAATCCGCCAGATTGAAGGGCGCGGTGCTCTGGTTCTTGGCACTGGGCACGACGGTGGCCAGCATGTGCAGCACATGGCTGGCAATCTCCAGCGCCCGTTCCCGCGAGGCGCCGCCGAGGTTTTCCTGCAATTGCGGGATATTCAGACTGGCGTAGCGGTAAAACACGCCCGAGCTGAATTCCTGGGTGTTGAGATGGCCGGAGCCTTTTTCTCCCTGACCTTCTTCGGCCTCACCCACCAGCCGCTGATTCATCTCCTCTTCCACCAGATCATCGACCGCGGTGAACCAGTCGATATCGGAATCGACAGGATGGGTGGTGATGGCGTGGGCCACGGCCAGCGCGCCATCCATGTTGATCATCAAGCCGGAGGTGGCCATGCGCCCGGAAAGCGCGATATCGACAGCCGAAGACAGGGCCGCGCGCAGTGGCGCGGCGTCTTTTTCGATCTGCTTTGCCAGCTTCTTCTTGTCGGCGTCTTCACCGGCCTGTTCGATGGCATCGCAAAACCACGCCACTTCCTCCACCGCCCAGGGCGCAACCGCCACTTCTTTCACCGACAATTCGGACAAACCTTCCTTACCGGAAATCCACTCCAGCGCCTGAACAATGACTTCTTCCGGATAGCGTTCTTTCAGCGCATCGACAAACTGTTCCTGCAGACGCCCCAGTTCCCTCGTACGTTTCGACGGCTCGCCCAGATGTTCCTTGTAATAATCGGACTTGCGCATGGCGCGCTTGAGTGACTGTGAGGAGATACGCACGCGCCGCTCGCCGCCGAAAATGGCGATTTTCTGCATGTTCATGTCATCGCGGTTGAGGCAGGACGGGCTGTGGGAGATCAGCACATGGAAATTGATGAAGTTTTTGTCGCTCATGATTGGGGCTCCTTATCTTTGATAGGCGTGAAATAGTCTTCGACGAGGCGGCGCTTGTTCTGCTCGTTCCAGAAATAGAGCATGGGGCCAAGCTGCGCCCAGTCGGCGGAAGGCTCGGCCTGCTGTACCAGGCGGCGCAATTGGATCAGGTCGTTGGGGGCGGTGGAGCGCAATACCTGGAACAGCCGTTCCTCACTGATGCCGCTTTTGTGCAACTGCTGGCCCAGGTTGAGCGCCTTGTCCGCATGATGCACAAAGGGCAGAAAGAAAACGGTGCGATGCCATTGCGGGTTGGTCTGAATGCCGGGCAGCAAGCGGTAGAACGCCGGAATCAGAGCAAGGTCTTCGGGTTTTCCCGCGCGCCGCAGCTCCGCCTTCGGCCCCGGCGGCAGGGATTCATACCGCCGGGCAACGGCGACAAAGTCGATTTTTTCATTCATGACGAGGTACCTTTCAGTTTCTTGAAACCAGCGCCCAGCGTGGTCTTGGCCGTGGCCAGAGCCTGGATCATCTTGGGTTCGTGGGCATAGGGGCGGGTAACCTGATCGAAGATTTTCCAGCTCAAATCGATCAACTCATCGCGTAGGCGCGCCAGTTGCCGGTCGGGTTCGTTCCAGTCGATCTCACGTAGGGCTTGGTGGATCAAGGGTTCGGACTGGTGGTAGAAGTAAGCTTCGGCTTTTTCGTTGACGCCGGTGGCGCCGCTGGCTTTGGCAAAACCAAACAGTTTGTTGCGCAGCAGGGTCTTGATTTCCAGTGCGCGTTCAACGAGAAAAGTGATTTTCTCGCCTTTCTTGTCCCAGCCGGGTCGCAGCGGAAAAAACTCGTGCCGCCGTTGCAGGATCGAGGCCTGCTTGTTGCGGTAGCCACCGACGATGAGCTGGCCGGGTTCTGCAAAGTCTTTCCGAAATTGCTTCACGACTTCGGCGGGTTCGTGGGCCTCTTTTTTGTTTTCGGAAGCCACCAGCAAATGGTTGAGCTGAGTCCAGGCAGGAGCGGTAGTGGTGAAGGAAAGGTATTTCAGTGTGTTCTTTTTCAGGTCGTAAACACGGGGAGAATGCGGATGAATCCAGTCGCCCACAATCTCATACACGAATTTTTCTTTCAGAAATCCCGTCACCGCTGGCTCAGAGGTGACACCCAACTCATCGCAAATGGTTGATTGTTCAGAAAACCGCAATTCCACATGGGCGGGTTGCCAGAACAGACCGCGCAACAGACCGATCTCACCGGCCGCGATCTTCGACTTCGCCTTGATGGGATCAACCCAGGTGGGTTTGTCGTTCTCACGGGGTTCGTCGATATTCGGCAGGATATGTTTCAGCTGCTGCTTGTGCAGTACATTGAACCAGATCGTATGACGCAGACTGGGACCAGCCAGCAAAGTGGTGATTGGCGCGCCGCCCCGAAAGCCGCCTTTGAATCCGCCGCCCATGCTGGGGGCATTCATGGCCTGATTGAACAAGGCGATGGCCGCCGCTGCCTGGCTGATCGCTGAAATCTCCCCTGGCTGGTTGAAGAATGCATGGTTGTTGCCTTCCGGCAGACCGACGAACAACTTCTGAATGGGTGTGGGCTCCTTGGCGATTACCCCTCGCGTCTGCATGAACGGCCATTGCTCATGGCGAAGGTCGAACCAGTCAGTATAAGGTTCGATGCCTTGCTGATATTCAGCGTCGCTCAATGGTTCACGCATGCGGCCCAGCAGAGCCTCGCGGTTTTCAGGCAAGAACAAGACCTGGGTGAGGCAAACCAGCAATTGCAGGCAGGCCAGCTCCATATCATCGCGCGGCAGCGCGATGGTGTAGTCGCCTTCCTCGCACAGCAGTTGTTGCAGGGTGAGCAGCCGGGTGCGACCCTGTTGCTGGATGGGTATCCAGGGATCGGCGAGCAGGTTCATGATTTCTCCATCTTCAATCCACGGTCGGTGTCATAGGTGAATGTTGCCTTGTCGGTATGGTGGCGCCAGCACCTGCCATCGACAGTCTGCATGGGCAGCCAGATCAGCCCGTCCGCCGCCGATGGCTCTGGCAGCCCCAGCCCTTGCCAGGAACGTGGCGCCGGCAGGGTGTTGCGCATGATTTGCTCGGCCTGTTGCCAGGCCTCCAGTTCCGCGATGGGCTGATCGTTATCCAGAAAGCACCGCCCCTTGTCCGTTTCGATGATGGGCAGGATGTTCAGGCTCATTTCACCGTCGCGAGTAAGCAGGCTGACGTTGTCGTCGTTGTCGTCGAAGGCGTTTTCGATGTTGCTGATGTAACGCGCCACGGCGCGGCTGCCGTCTTCCGCTTGCCAAAATTTTTCATACTCCTGGGCGATTTCCTCGGGTTCATCCGGCCAGGGTTCGTCCTCGTACACCTTTTCGATCAGCGGGCGGTAGGCTTCGGGAAAGGTCATTTCAGGGTGCTGTCGAACCATCTGCTCAGTGCGCCACAGCACTCGTGAGTTGGGCGCCTTGCCGTTGCCGTAGATCACTTTGTGCAGTTCGTATCGCTGTTCCGGGGGCAGCAATACCGTACAGGCAGCGTGCTCGAACCCCGCCGGACGCGGCCGCTCATGGCGGTGCAGCCGACCCAGGCGCTGAAACAACAGGTCGATGGGGCAAAGCTGGGTGAGCATCCAGTCGAAATCCAGGTCCAGGCTTTGCTCGACTACCTGGGTCGCCACCAAGATGCCACCCTGCAAGCGTGGTTTCTTCTTTCCCCAATGGCGCATCACCTGTTCCTGAATGGATTGGCGATCCTTGAAGCGGTAGCGGGAGTGGAACAGCAGAACGGGCTTGTTGGTACGGTCGGACAAGCGTGCGTGCAATTGCTGGGCGTCGGCGACGAGATTGCAGATGATCACTACATTGGCGCCGGCATCGGCGGCGTCAATGATGCGTTGTTCCATGGTTTCATCAGGCAACATGTTGTCCGTTTCCAGCCATGAGAGTTCGACCTGTCGTGGCGTTTCTTCTTCGGTCAACCGCGATAGCTCTGAGTCGGGCAACGGATACAGGTTTACTTCTCCGCCTTGAACCTGCGTGATCAGGGGGTAGTCGTTTTCCGCCGAGAGTTTTCCGGTGTCGGCATCCCAGGATTGCAACAGCCGTTGCCGCAAGGGCAATGGCAGGGTGGCGGACAGCAGTATGGTGCTGCCGCCCACCGCGTTTTGTTGCCGCAGCACCTTGTCCATCAGGGCGTACATATAGGCATCGTAAGCATGTACCTCGTCGATGATCAGCACGCTCTTGCCCAGCCCGAAACCGCGCACGAAGCGGTGTCTTACCGGCAGCGCCGACACCAGCACCTGATCTATGGTGCATACACCGATCTGCCCGAGAAACACGCGCTTGCGGCTCTGCGCCAGCCACAGGGCGCACTGTGCACCGGCTTCCTGTTCCCGATCCGGGTAGCGACGACTGCGTTCCGCCGCCTTTTTCAGGTCGATGAATTTTGGATTGAAACGGGACTTGCCATGCGCCAGTACCACATCGGGATCATCGAACAGTCGCCCGGCAATCTCGGTGATCCTCTCCAACATGGCGTCTGCCGTAGCTTGCGTGGGCAAGGCAAAGATGATGCTCTCGGCTTTGCCCGCCGCCAGCAAACGCGCGGCATAGGCCAGGGCTGCTTCTGTCTTGCCCGACCCGGTCGGTGCTTCGATCAGCGTCAAGCCGTTTTTAACGGGTAGATCGTCCACAAGGGTCTGCACCTGATGCGGTGTATCGAACTGTGGGAAAAGCGCCTTCATACCACCCTGAGTAACTGTTTTTACCAGCAAGCCACTTTCCTGGAGCAGCCGCTCAGCGATTGGCAAGCGCTTGTTCAGGTAGTCTTCCAGCGGCATGGGTTCGGTCACATAATCGAAGCGCGATTTACCCTCGGCGTTTTCGGTGGTGGAACCCAGCCAGTCGCAGACCGAGCAAAAACCGGCGAGAAATTCCAGGTTGCATTGGGGTGGTTCGTCTTCCAGCGTCAAACCGGCAGGTTCAAGAAACAGTTTTTCCATGGCGCGGATAAAAGAAAGGCGCGCCTCATGGTCTTGGGTAATGATGTCAGACGAAACCTGCGGGGCAGAGCCGGAAGGAATGCCACCGGGCGGCTCCATGCCGTGATGCCCCGCCACGGCGCGAATCCAGGGCTCCCAGGTTTTCCAGAAGGCCACACCGGGTGGATCCTCCATTAGAAAGGAAAATTCATCGTCATCCGGTTTCCAATGCAGCCTTTCGCCCATGTCATGCCAAGCCCAGTAGGCGGCATATTCACCATGCCAGTAATTCCGCGCAATAATGGGATTAGGACATTTTCCGTAAACCTCTTTTGCCAGCAGAGTGACCTTGATTTGAAAGCGGATATCGAATTTCCCAATATCGTGAAGCGCCAGGAAGAAGAGAATCCAAGCTTTGAGTGCTTTATCGGAAACCTGGGCAGTGCGGGTAAAATGGCATATCAGGGAAGGGCTTTGGGCCAGCCAGGCTCTCGCGACTGCCGCCACATCCAGCGAGTGATATATCAGTGGATGATACGAGTTGCACTCTGATTCTTTCTTGTTTCCGGCTTTTCCCCAGTACAAAGTACAAAAAATCCTCCAAACTTACTGCTCTAGCCCGGATATTTCATCAACCAGGGGTCAGTATAACCTCCCGATAAAATCGGGGTTTTGAAACAATTCCAGGGAGATTGTGCCGATGCCAAAATGTACCGCAGAACGAATGGAATTTGGGCGTGTTGGCCGCCGGGTGATCGAGGCGGATTTTACCGGTGGCGCCATGGGTTCGGAGGGCGGGGTGCTGAAGTTGGAAGTTGATTGGGCATCCGCGCCAGTGCCCACTCGTTTCTGGCCAATTGGCTGAGGCTGCTGTTGGCCGGCCTGGCCTATACCCTGATGCAGCGCTTCAAGGCGTTGGCCCTGACGGGGACCGAACTGGCCAAAGCCACCACCGCCACCATCCGCTCCAGGCTCTTGAAGATCGGGGCCTCGGTGATTCGCAATACCCGCCGAATCCGGATTCTTCTGGCGTCCCATCATCCATTTCGGGAGATTTTCCTTCAGGCAGCCCAAGCCCTGGCTCCATAAATGGATCTGAGTGCTGTCCCCGGCACGCCGACAAACAATGGGGGTAAGGGGGCGTTTGCACCTGGATAACCCTTTACTCAGTAATGATGAAATATCCGGGCTAAGATACACCGACCCTTGCCCCATGCCAAACGATTCGAAGGAAGATTCAAGAGATTCTCATACAGAAAGTCACGAACGTTTTTTGTGTTAGACTTAATCGGATTTCCCCAACCGCAGGCGATTTCATGACAGAGAACAAACTATCGCACCTGAAGGAACTGGAAGCCGAAAGCATCCATATCATCCGCGAAGTGGCGGCCGAGTTCGACAACCCGGTGATGCTCTACTCCATCGGCAAGGATTCCGCCGTCATGCTGCATCTGGCCAGAAAGGCCTTTCACCCCGGCAAACCGCCTTTTCCCCTGATGCATATCGATACCACATGGAAGTTCCGCGAAATGTACGCTTTTCGCGACAGGATCGCCGAAGAATTCGACCTTCTCATCTATCGAAATCCCGAGGCGGAAGCCCTGGGCATCAACCCTTTCGACCATGGCAGCCAGAAACATACCGACATCTGGAAGACCGAAGGGCTCAAACAGGCGTTGGACAAATACGGGTTCGACGCCGCCTTCGGCGGCGCCCGCCGCGACGAGGAAAAATCGAGGGCCAAGGAAAGGGTGTATTCCTTCCGCGACCGCCATCATCGCTGGGATCCAAAAAACCAGCGGCCGGAATTGTGGAACATTTACAACGGCAAGATCAACCCGGGCGAAAGCATCCGCGTCTTCCCCCTCTCCAACTGGACCGAGCTGGACGTATGGCTTTACATCTATCTGGAAAATATCCCCATCGTCCCCCTCTATCTGGCCAAGGAACGGCCGGTGGTCGAACGCAATGGCACCCTGATCATGGTCGATGACGAAAGGATGCGCCTGGAACCGGGTGAAACCCCGCAAATGAAAATGGTCCGATTCCGCACCCTGGGCTGCTATCCCCTCACCGGGGCGGTGGAATCCACCGCCACCACCTTGCCGGAAATCATCCAGGAAATGTTGCTCGCGCGCACTTCGGAACGCCAGGGGCGCTTGATCGATCACGATCAGTCAGGCTCCATGGAGCAAAAGAAACGCGAAGGTTACTTCTAACACCCCGATTCATTACCCGAAGACACACATGGCAAGCCAATCCCTCATCGAAACCGATATCGAAGCGTATCTGAAGCAGCACCAGAACAAGGAATTGCTGCGTTTTCTCACCTGCGGCAGCGTGGACGACGGCAAAAGCACCCTGATCGGCCGGTTGCTCCACGACACCCAGATGATCTACGAGGATCAATTGCAATCCCTGAAAAAAGACAGCGAGCGCATGGGCACCACGGGCGACGAGGTGGATCTGGCGTTGCTGGTCGACGGGTTGCAGGCGGAAAGGGAACAGGGCATCACCATCGATGTCGCCTACCGCTATTTCTCCACCGCCAAGCGCAAATTCATCATCGCCGACACCCCCGGTCACGAGCAATACACCCGCAACATGGCCACCGGCGCTTCCACCTGCGATCTGGCGGTGATCCTGATCGACGCCCGCAAGGGTGTCCTCACCCAGACCCGCCGTCACAGTTTTATCGTATCGCTGCTGGGGATCCGGCACGTCATCGTCGCGGTCAACAAAATGGATCTGATGGAATGGCGCCAGGACGTCTTCGAAGACATCCGCCGCGACTACTTGGCTTTCAGCGACAAACTGGAAATCCCCGACATCCGCTTCATTCCCCTGTCGGCCCTGACAGGCGACAACGTAGTCGATTCCAGCCGCCACATGCCTTGGTACGATGGCCCCGCCCTGCTGGAAGTACTGGAAACGGTGGAGATCTCCCAGGACCGGAATTTCCGCGACATGCGATTCCCGGTGCAATACGTCATCCGCCCCAATCTGGATTTCCGCGGTTTCAGCGGCACGCTCGCGGGGGGTATCGTGCAGCCGGGCGATGAAATCATGGTTCTGCCTTCCGGGCAGAAAAGCCGGGTGAAGGAAATCGTCACCTACGATGGCAACCTGGCGCGGGCTTTTCCTCCCCAGGCCGTCACCCTGACGCTCGAAGACGAAATCGATGTCAGCCGCGGCGATATGATCGTCCACCGCGACAGCCTGCCACACGTCTCCGACCGCTGCTGCGCCCACATCGTGTGGATGACCGAGAAACCCCTGATACCCGGGCGTCAATACTCCATCAAACAGGCCACCCGGACCGTCACCGGTTCCGTCTCCAGAATCGTCCATCGGACCGACGTCAATACCCTGGAACAAGGGCCGGCCGAACGGCTGGAGATGAACGAGATCGGCCTGTGCGAAATGGCCTTCAATGCCCCCCTGGTATTCGACCCCTACAAGGTTTGCAAGGGAACCGGCGCCTTCATCGTCATCGACCGGCTCACCAATGTGACCGTCGGTGCGGGCATGATCACCGGTCTAAGCGAAGGAAGCGAAGCCGGACACCCCGTCACGCCGGAGGAACGCGCCATCCGTTTCGGCCAGAAGGCGGCCGTGGTGCAACTGGTCGGCGCCTCGGGAAAGGATCTGGCTTATCGGCTGGAACGCCGCCTGTTCGACACCGGACACGCCGCGACAGTGCTGGATCCGGATCAGCTGCCGGAAATCAGCGAAAACGTGGCGCAAGCCTTGACCCATGCGGGATTGATCGTTCTGTGGCCGCAAACCGGCGGCGGGATCACCGAAACCCCGGAAGCCGTCAGGATCGAGGCGGATCGAACTGGCCTGGACCAGGCCCTGCAGATCCTCAAGTCGGAACAGATCATCCATTAGTCGCGGATTTTCCCCTTTCTTCGACCGATGGGAAGGGGGTGGTTTCCGGCACGCCATGACCAGAGACGACGGTTCTCCATTCGGTGGCGTGATATCCCGACCCCCTTCCCCAAATGGATCTCGATCGCCCCGGCAGTGGCGGTATTGAGCACCCGCGCCCCCAGATCACGATAGCGCTCCAGATTTCTTCGGCTGGGGAAACCGAAGCGGTTGCGGTAGCCACTGGAAATCAGGACATAGCGGGGCCCGACCGCGCGCAGCCACCGCCAACTGGAGGAGGTGGCGCTGCCATGATGGGGCGCGACCAACACGTCGGACTTCAGCCCGCCGCCATAGTCGTTCAGCAACGAACTTTCCGCCTGTGCCTCGATGTCACCCGGCAGCAATACCGAGGCGCGTTTCGTTTCGATTTTCACCACACAGGAAAGATCATTCTCGCTCCCTTGGGCGCCCGGCCGGGGCCAAAGGACACGAAATGTCACGCCATCCCACCGCCAACGCTGACCGGCCCTGCAAGGAACGCTGGGGATTTCCGGGAATGCCGTGGAAACGCTGGTCATGACCTGCGTCTTCCACAAACCGGCGAGCGCGGGCAGGCCGCCGCTGTGATCCCGGTCGGCGTGACTGACGAGGATGCGATCCAGCTTCCGCCATCCCCTGGCCCGCAAGAAAGGGGTGACGATATCGGCGCCGGCATCGAAATGATCGCTATAGCGCGGCCCGGTATCGTAGACCAAAACATGACTGGCGGTTTCCACCACCACGGCCAGCCCCTGCCCCACATCCAGAACGGTCACCCGGCTCTCCCCGTCGGCCGGTCTTTGAACCGGGGGAAACAACAAAGGCAGCAGCAGTACGCCGCCCAACCAACGCCCGGGCAGCCCACGCGGCATAAGCAGCAAGGCCACCCCCGAAAGCGCCAGGACGACCACTCCCGGAGACCGGGGAGGCTGTTGCCAGATCCCCTCCCCCAGTTCGGAAAGCCATTCCAGCCACAGCCACAACCAGGACAGACAGCTGCCTGCCAACTGCCACAAGACAGCACTCAGCCCCGGTTCGAGCCACCAAAACAGACATCCAAGCAGCACCAGGGGCACCACCACGAATCCCACCGCAGGGACCGCCACCGCATTGGCCAAAGGTGCACTCCAGCCCACCTGACCGAAAAAGAATGCCGAGAGGGGAGCCAAACCCAACAGCAACCCGCCCTGGATCTGTAACCCCGCCATTGCCGCGGAAGGAGCCCGCAGCCTTCCCGTGGTCAGGTAAAATATCCACCCCACCGCCACGAAGGACAACCAGAAACCGGCACTCAACGGGGAAAGCGGATCCCACAGGCATACCCCCAACAAGGCCAGACCGAGGATTCGCCAGGGTGAAGGATCGCGTTGCCACAGCCAGCCGCCCAGCCCCAAAGCCAGCATGATCAGCGCTCTTTGGGTGGGCAGTGAAAAGCCGGCCAGCGCCGCGTAGATCAAGGCCGCCAGGAAGGCGGCCAAAGCCGCGGCAAGGTGAACCCGGCGGCGATCCCAGCCCAGCCCCAGGCCGGTCGCGCGGACGAGCCACAGCATCATCCCCGCCACCAAGCCGATGTGCAACCCTGAAATCGCAACCAGATGGGCGGTTCCCGTGGCCCTCAATATCCGCCACTGGGGATCATCGATTCCATTGCGCGCCCCCACGGCCAGCGCCTTGACCACCCCACCCGCCGGTTCGTGACCGGACGCGGCATCGATGGCGTCCGCCAGCCTCTGACGGATACCGGCCAACCCGGCCCCCGCTTCCAGCAACCGGTTTCGTCCCCGGCGCACCACATATCCCAAGGCACCGATACGATGGGCGAACAGCCATCTCTCATAATCGAAACCGCCCGGATTCGAAAACCCCCGAGGCTCCCTCAACCGGACCGTCAACCGCCACCTCTGGCCACTGGCGACCTTCTCTCCCCCATACCAGCTGAGCCGGATTCTCGAGGGTATCTGCCTGCCCTGAACCTCCTTCTCGACCAGAAAGCCGAAGCGCCAGCCTCCGCGTATCGGGACGGGAAGACCGGCCACGGTGCCCACCACCTCCAGATCCCGGCCCTGCAGGGCCGGGGCGAGTGGATGCCACATCAGGTGCACATAAGCCAAAGTCCAGCCCATGCCCAGGCTCATCCAGGCAAGCAGCGGCCAGCGACGGAAAGCGAAAAGCAAAACGGCCACTCCGCCGGCCGCCACCCCCCACCCCCAATCGGGCAGCTTCGGCGCGGCCAGTAACAACACAGAGCCCGCCAGAAAGCCGGGGCCCGCTGGGAGGAACATAAATTATGTATAATGCGGTGATCGATGCTTAAACTATAGCGGAAGTCACCCAGGCATTTGGCCTTCGGCCCCGTGTATTCCGGAGCCTGTGCCGAAAGCCCGGATAACACCAGGAATCGTCTATGCCCAAAAAATTCATCCAGCGCTTTTTACCTGAACATCACACCATCAAGGAGCACAAGCACCTCCAGTTTCTCGGCGATCACCTCCACAACCCCAACCTGTGGCATCTCAACCGCCGATCTACCGCTATGGCTTTCGCCGTGGGGCTCTTTTGCATGTACCTGCCCATTCCCGGTCAAATGATCGTGGCCGCTGTCCTGGCCCTGCTGGTGGGCGCCAACCTGCCGATCTCGGTGGTATTGGTATGGATCACCAACCCGCTCACCATGCCTCCCATGTTTTATGCCGCCTACAAACTGGGCTCGTGGGTGTTGGGGACGGAAAACGAGATTTCCCCGGACGTGTTCACGCTCGGCGGGGCGCTGCATGAACTAGGCGACATCTGGTGGCCGCTGCTGCTGGGCAGCCTGATTCTCGGCGTTTCCCTGGCGGCGATCGGCTATACCGCGATACGCGCCCTGTGGCGCTATGCGGTCATCAAGCGCTGGCGGAAACGCGCCGAGCGGGGGATATGAGTCAGTTTGTCGGGCCGAGGCGGCCGTCCTCCAGCTTCAACACCACATCCATGCGCTCGGCCAGTGACGGATCGTGCGTCACCACCAGGAAGCTGATGTCGAATTCCCGGTTGAGCTCCAACATCAACTGATACACTCTGGCGGCGGTCTTGCGGTCCAGATTTCCCGTGGGTTCGTCGGCCAGCACGCAGCGCGGCCTGGGCACCAGCGCCCTGGCCACCGCCGCCCGCTGACGCTCCCCTCCCGACAGCTCGCCGGGTTTGTGGCTCAGACGATTTTCCAGCCCCACCCTGGCGAGCAGCTCCCGCGCCTGCCTGCGCGCTTCGGAAATCGGCCGCCCACCGATCAGAAGAGGCATGACGACGTTTTCGAGGACGTTGAATTCCGGCAACAAATGATGAAACTGGTACACGAAACCCAGGGTCCGGTTGCGGCGATGGCTCAGTTCCCGCTCCGAAAGACCGGATATATCCACGCCTTCCCACAGAACCTGCCCCGAGGTCGGCGTATCGAGCCCGCCGAGCAGATGCAGCAAGGTGCTCTTGCCGGAACCTGAAGATCCCATGATAGCGATTCGCTGCCCCTTTCCCACTTTCAGGTCGACGCCCCGCAGCACCTCCACCGGCTGCGCGCCCTGATAAAACACCTTCCCCAATCCCTGACAGGACAAAACCGTTTGCTCACTCATACCGCAGCTCCTCGGCCGGTTTCACCTGGGAAGCCTGCCAGGCCGGATAGAGGGTCGCCACCAGGGTCAAGGCGAAAGCCAGGCCGCAAATGCGCCATACGTCTTCCCAATGGAGCTCGGAGGGAAGCTCGCTGATGTAATAGACATCGGCCGAGAGAAAATGAATGCCGAACAGCCGCTCGATAGCCGGAACGATCGTTTCGACATTGAGCGCCAGGGCAATCCCCCCCGCCATGCCCGCCAGGGTTCCGAACAGGCCGATGATCGATCCGAGCAAGACGAACACGATCATGATCGCACCCGGGGTCATTCCCTGGGTTCTCAAGATGGCGATGTCGGCGCGCTTGTCGGTCACCACCATCACCAGGGTGGAAACGATATTGAAAGCCGCAACGGCGACGATCAACATCAGGATGATGAACATCACCCGCTTCTCCATTTGCACCGCACGGAAGAAATTGCTGTGCAGACGGGTCCAGTCGGTCACGAAGAAACCCGCCCCCAGAACCCGGGAAAGCTCCCCGGCCACCTGAGGCGCCAGGAACAGGTCGTCCAGTTTCAGTCTGAGTCCCGACACCGCCCCCTCCAGTCTCAGCAGGCGCGAAGCATCCTCGATATTCACCAGGGCCATGTTGCGATCGTACTCGTACATCCCCACCTCGAAGATACCCACCACCTCGAAGCGCTTGAGACGCGGCAGGATGCCCGCAGGCGTGGTGGTCACCTGCGGGGTGATCACGGTGACCTTGTCCCCCACCCAGACACCGAGGTAACGGGCCAACTCGGCCCCCAGCACAATCCCGAAACTTCCCGGCCGCAAGGCTTCCAGGCTTCCCTGGGTGATTTTGTCCACCACCGCCGACACCTGCGCCTCGCGCTGTGGCAGAATGCCCCGCAACATGCTGCCCGATACCCGCCGCCCATAGGTGAGCATCACCTGCCCTTCCACGTAAGGGGCCGTGCCGACGATATGGGGCCTGTTTTCGAGACGACGGGAAAGTCCGCGCCAGTCCCGAAGCCGGCCATCGTAACCTGTGATCGAGGCATGGGAAGTCATCCCCAGGATGCGTTGGCGCAATTCCGACTGGAAGCCGTTCATCACCGAAAGTACGGTGATCAACGCGGTCACGCCCAGGGTGATCCCCAGAATGGATGTCAGGGTGATGAAGGAAATAAAGTGCGTACGTTTCTTGGCCCTGGTGTATCTCAGGGCCAAAAAGAGCGGCAACGGTCTGAACATGAATTATTTTTTCTTCTGACAGTGGGAACAGACACCGTACAGGATCAGACTGTGATCCTGAAGTTCGAATCCAAGCTGATCGGCGATGGCCTGCTGGCGCTTCTCGATCTCGGGATCGGTGAATTCATCGATGCGGCCACATTTGAGACAGACGATGTGATCGTGGTGGCCGCCCCGATTGAGTTCGAAGACCGAATTGCCGCCTTCGAAATAATGCCGGCGCACCAGGCCGGCCGCTTCAAACTGGGTCAGCACCCGATAGACGGTCGCAAGTCCGATCTTTTCCCCTTCGTCGAGAAGGATCTTGTACACGTCCTCGGCGCTCAGATGACAACCTTCCTTGTGTTGGCGTTCCAATATCTCGAGGATTTTCATCCTCGGCAGGGTGACTTTCAATCCAACGTTTCTCAGATCCTGGGATTCCACACTGACTCCAAACTTGAATTTCCCCATCCATCAGGCATACCGGCCAGTTGCATACAATCTCTGCCCCCCTTTCCCACAGGGATGGGTTTGTACCCCTTCGATCGAACCGCCGGACATGCAGACCCGGCGGCAATCGAGTATCATTTCCGATTTGCCGGGCGCCGGGACAACGATCAATGAGAAAGCATCTCATCCTTATTACCTGTTTTGCAAGTCTGTTTTTATCCGCTTGTGCCTACAAGATCGATATTCCGCAAGGCAACGTCATCACCCAGTCCCAGGTGGACCAGCTTCGCCCGGGCATGAGCGCCAACAAAGTCCGTTATCTGCTCGGCACCCCGCTGCTCAAGGATCCCCTGCACCCGAACCGGTGGGACTATGTCTACAGCTTCCAGAAAGGCGGCGGGCCGAGATTCATTCAGCATCTGACCCTGTTTTTCGACGATCAGGAAAGACTGGCCGCCTTGAAAGGGGATTTCCGCCCCCGTCCCAAATCCGGTCTGGCCGAACCCGAGATCACGACGGTCACCATCCCGCCCCGCAAGATAGAAAAGGGCATCTTCGAGATGCTGGGAGACTTTTGGCGAAACCTGTTCAGTTGAACGGACCGCCGGAAAATCCCGCACTCCCCCATAGCCCGACTCCATACTGATTGCCCGGCTACGGAATTCATCCGCCATTCATAAAAGGGAAATTAGAATTTTCTCTTTCCCCTTTGATGGGACTTCCCGGAATGAACATTAAATCCGCCTGAAGCGGAATCCCGCTTCACCTATGCGGAAAAACGAAGGACCAAGTCTCAAAACACCCGAACCGATCCTCACCACCCAATTCCCCGCGCGTTTTCAGGAAGAACAAATTGCCGATGCAATACGATCCCAACCTGGTTCTGTTGTCGGTTCTTATCGCTATCGTCGCCGCCCACGCCACACTGGAATGGCTGCCACTGCTGGGTACGGTCAAACACCCCCGCGTTGCGGAGTCACTCATATCCCTGTTGTTTGGGTTGGGCATCTGGTCAATGCATTTCACCGGCATGTTGGCCACCGCCAAGGTCATCCCTCTGAATTACAATGGCTGGCTGACGCTTGCATCATTACTGTCCGCCAGTGTCACCAGCTATGTTTCCGTCCGTTTCATGCAGAAACGCTCAGAGCCCAGACAGATACTTCTCCAGGCACTGCCGATCGCAACCGGCATCTGCGGAATACATTACATCGGCATGGCCGCGTTGGAAGTCACCCCCGCCCTGTCTTACGATTTGAATCTTGTCCTTATATCGATCCTGGTCGCCATTTCAGGTTCCTGTATCGCACTGACCATCGGCCAGGGACATCTGACGGGGCTGCCCATTCCCCCGGCCTGGAGATTACCCCTGGAAGCGTTGGTCATGGGGCTGGCTGTCAGTGGAATGCACTATACCGGCATGGCCGCAATCCGCTTCCCTGGAGAATTACAGCTTTTTCCCGCCGATGGATGGACCCTGGAAACTTCATCCATCGTCATAGGCATCGGCATAGGCGTTTTGGTCATCACCACCACGAGCTTCGCCTCCGCCCTGTTATCCCCGGAGGTCTCCCCATTCCGCATCGTGCTGGACATCGCCGTCGCGGAAATGGCCCTGCTCTCGATCCTGCCTTTGTTCCCTTCCCTTTCCTCCCCTTGGCGCACGTTGCTGGCCACCCTGGTCATGACGGGCCTCGTCTTCCCACTGGCGGCCCGCCTGTCACGGGACACCCGTTTTCGCGCAGCCGCCCACCATACCGCACGAAATCACGCGGAGGGTCAACGAATTCTCAACCGTTTACTGACGATCCGGTTGTCTGAAAAAACCCTCAAATCGGTTCTGCTCGAATCCCTGGACATCATCCTGGAACTTCCATGGCTGCCCCTGCGTGATCAGGCCGGCATTTTTCTATACCATCCCGAAAAGGAACATCTGGAACTGGTTGTCCATCGGCGGATGCATCCAGCCTTGCTGACACTCTGCCACCAGATCGCCCTGGGACAATGTTTATGCGGCCAGGCGGGGGCCACCCGCTCCATACAATACGCAGGGTGCGTGGATGGCCGTCACACAATCCGTTTCGAGGGCATGCCCCCTCACGGCCATTACAACGTCCCCTTGACAAACAATGGAATTTTGATGGGCGTCTTGGTGCTGTATCTGGAACCTGGACATCCAGTCAGGGACGAAGAAATCCGGTTCCTCGAATCACCGGCTGGCTTTCTATGACCCCCTCACCGGCCTTGCGAACCGCAGCCTGTTGGCCGACCGGTTCAAAACCGCGAAAGCACGGGCGAAGCGGGACAACACCCGTTTCGCCCTCTTGTTTCTGGATCTGGATGGATTCAAGGCCATCAATGACTCCCTTGGACACGGCGCCGGCGACGAGCTTCTCAAGATACTCGCAGAAAGGCTCAGGGAACAGACAAGATCCACCGACACCCTGGCCCGCCTGGGCGGAGATGAATTTGTCATCCTGCTGAACGAACTGAATCCCGGCGATGCCCGGCGGGAAGCCGAATCTGTGGCGACCAAACTGTTGGCGGAACTTTCACTTCCAGTGGTCTTGAAAGGACGTGAATACGTCATCCACGCAAGTTTCGGAATCGCGCTTTGGCCGGACCACGGCGAAGAGCTCGAGATACTGTTGCAGGCGGGAGATGCCGCCATGTATGAAGCCAAACGCAAAGGCAGGGGAGGCTTCCAGGTATACGGCCGTGATCTGCACACCCAGGCCAATTTCAACCTGGCCCTGGAGCGATCCATGCCTCCCGCCCTGGAGTCGAATCAATTCTACCTGCTGTATCAACCTCAATATGAAATCGACAGCGGCCGCCTATACGGAGCGGAAGTCCTGTTGCGCTGGCATCATCACAAGCTGGGGGAGATTTCCAGAAATCATTTTATCCCCCTGGCCGAGTCCAATGGGTTCATCCACACCCTGGGCCTGTGGGTGCTGCGCCAGGCCTGCCGGCAAAAACAGGCGTGGAAGGCCAAGGGATTATGCCGGGAAAATCTGCATTTGTCGGTCAATATTTCTGTCACGCAACTGTTGCAGGACGGAGGCGATGCCTCATTCGCCCGAGCACTGGAAGCCATTCTGACGGAAACCGGGGTTCACCCGTCGGAACTGAAGCTGGAATTGACGGAATCGGCTTTCGGCCAATCTCAACACCCGGATTTACGCGCCAACATAGAATATCTTGACAGAATGGGTATCCGTATGGCGATGGACGATTTCGGCACCGGCCATGCTTCCCTTGGTTCTTTGAAGCTTTTCCCCGTCGATACGATCAAAATAGACCGGACTTTCATCAAAGACGTCGCAAAAAATGCCGATGACGAGGCCATTGTCCGCGCCGTGGTGGCCCTGAGCAAAACGTTGAATCTGAAAGTCGTGGCCGAAGGCGTTGAGACCAAACAGCAACTTGAACTATTAAGGGAAATCGGATGCGGCCTGGTCCAGGGTTTTTTCTCCGGACACCCCATGCCTTCCCCGGAGCTGGAAAAACTACTCGCTGAACGCCACCACCTCAATAACTCCACTTCGACTTGAGCGGAAAACGCGGCGGACGCAACCTTTCCATCCGCTGCCGACTCTGGAAACCACAGCTCAACCATTCCCCCTTCGAACCCGGACAACCCGCACCGCCACTACCCGCTTCACTTCATAGAGAAGCATCATCCCCGGAAAGTGGTGATATATTCTCGCGGACGCGTCGCCGTCTGGATTCCATCGGGTCGATCAGCAGCGGGCGATAGATTTCGACCCGGTCTCCAGGCTCGAGGATCCGATCCAGACGGCAGGCCATACCGAATATGCCCACCTGGATTCCGGCCGGATCGATTTCCGGACACGTTTCCAACAAGCCGCTACGCTCGATGGCCCCACCCGCCGTCATCCCCCTTTCCCAGGGAACCTTGAGCAACCACTGCCGCCCGGGCAAAGCATAGGCCACTTCCACCCAATCAGCCATAGAGATCCCTGGCCCTCTGGGTGAAAGCGCCCACCATGGTTTCACAGATCTGGTTGAACACGGCCCCAAAGGCGAAGGCACCAAGCCTGGAATTCATTTCGAAAGACAGATCCAGAGTGATCTTGCTGGCATCCTCCCTGAGCGGCTGAAACCGCCAGAAACCTTCCAGATAGCTGAAGGGACCATGAAGCAGGGTCATGCGAATCTCCCGGCCGGGGATGACGATATTCCGGGTGGCGAAGCGGTGATGGAACGCCCCGCGGGCGACTTCCAACTCCGCTTCGACGATGTCGTCTTCCCTCAGCATCACCCTGCTCGCGCTGCACCAGGGCAAGAATTCCGGGTAGCGCTCGATGGCATCGACCAGCTCGTACATCCTGGCGGCCGAATAACGAACCAATGCGTTTTTATGGACTTTCCTCATAACAATCCCATCGCCTGCATAAATATCAACATCACCGCGCCGGGAGCCACGAAACGAATCGATATCCACCAGGCGGCGAAGACGGCGTCACCACAGTTCAGCACCGATCTGGACAGCTCGGGCCGCACGACCCACCCCATGAAAACCGCGACCACGAACCCGCTCAAGGGTAACAACAAATTGGAAGTCAGAAAATCCAGCCACTGGAAGAAAGTCCGGTCAAGCAGGGTGAAACCGCGCCATGCATTGAACGAAAACACGGTTCCCAGTCCCAGAAACCAGCATACCCCTCCACTCGACCAGCAGGCCGCACCCCGGGTCCAACCCATCTCTTCCACCAACCAGGCCACCGTGGGCTCTATCAGCGAGATGGAAGAGGAAAGCGCGGCGATGGTAAGCAAGACGAAGAACAAGCCACCAAACAAGGTTCCGCCCGGCATCTGGGCAAAGGTCAGGGGGAGGGTCTTGAAAATCAGCCCCGGGCCGAAAGTCAGCGGGAGATGGTTGGAAAAAACCAGCGGGAAGATCACCAGCCCCGCCATGATGGCCACCACCGTATCGGCCCCCGCCACGATCAGGCTGGCCTTGACGATGGAGACCCCATCGGGCAGATAAGCGCCGTAGACCATCATCACCCCCATGGCGATACTGAGAGAAAAGAAGGCGTGTCCCATGGCCGCCAACACGGTTTCCGCAGTAAATTTGGAAGCATCCGGGGTAAAAAGAAAGGCCACTCCGTGCATGAACTCCCCCGTTCCCAAAACATAGCCGATCAAAATCAACAGAATGAGAAACAACGCCGGGGTCAACAGTTCCACCGCTTTTTCCAGCCCTCCCTGGACACCACGGGCGACGATCACCAAGGTTGCCGTCATGAACAGGGAGTGCCAAACGATCTGCTGCCAGGGCGAGGCGATGAATTCGGCGAAAAACCTTTCCACTTCCAGCGCGTCAAATCCGCCGAAGACACCCATCGCCATCTCGAAGATGTAAAACAAGGTCCAGCCGGCGATGACACTGTAATAGGAAAGAATCAGGAAACCCGCCACCATCCCCGCCATGCCCAACCAACGCCAGCTCAGCCGCGAGCCGGCCTGCCGCGCCAGAATATCGACGCTGACCGGCGGGTTGCGCCTTCCATGACGGCCGATCAGAATTTCCGCCACCATGATGGGGATGCACAAAAGCAGCAGACAGGCGAGGTAGATCAGGACGAA
The DNA here is from genome assembly GCA_026981855.1 of Methylothermaceae bacterium. Classification (GTDB taxonomy): domain Bacteria; phylum Pseudomonadota; class Gammaproteobacteria; order Methylococcales; family Methylothermaceae; genus Methylohalobius. The sequence goes on from JALSIB010000040.1 coordinate 25,583, forward strand.
TGTCCCGCCCCCGTGCTTTCCCGCCAGATAGGGGAACTTCCAGATGTTTCCCAGCCCCACCGCGGATCCTGTCGCGGCCAGGACGAACATCAATGAAGACGACCATCGTTGGCGAGTCCCCCGCCTGTCCTGCATTGTCTCTCCGGGTCAAATTCCAGCGTTCCGGGCTCGAATTGAGATAAAATAACAAAATCATGTCAGGTAAGAAAAAGAAAAACAGCGAAAGCAACGTCATCGCGGTCAACCGGCAGGCGCGGCACGACTTCTTCATCGAAGAAACCTACGAGGCCGGGCTGGTACTGGAGGGGTGGGAGGTCAAGAGTCTGAGGGCCGGGCGGGTCAATCTGAAGGAAAGTTATGTCCTGATCAAGGACGGCGAAGCGTGGCTGTTCGGCGCCCACATTTCACCATTGGCATCCGCCTCCACCCATATCCAGCCGGACCCAACCCGCACCCGCAAACTGTTGCTCAACAAGCAGGAGCTCAACAAACTCATCGGCTCGGTGGAGCGGCGCGGGTATACGCTGGTGCCATTGAAGCTGTATTGGAAAAAAAACCTGGTCAAGCTGGAAATCGGGCTCGGCAAGGGAAAAAAACTCTACGACAAACGCGCCGTCGCCAAGGAACGGGACTGGCAACGGGAAAAACAGCGCTTGGTGAAACAAGCCCGGTGAGGGTCAATCGAAGCCCTGTCCCTATCGCAAATCCATCCCGGGTACAGCGTCAAGAAGATTCCGACATCAGCTTCTCCAGCAGACGACACCCCGCACCGGAATCGCGCTCACACAGGGCCATGCTTTGCTCGAGGATTCCCCGCAACCTTTCCAGCTGTTCCACTTTGGCCGCGACATCCGCTTTTTTTTCCTCCAGCAACCGCCTGACTTCACCGCAGGCATCGCCGGCCAGAGATAGCAGCCGGGCTATTTCTTTCAGCGAAAAACCCATTTTCTGGGCGTTTTTGATAAAACGGATTCTTACGATCGTTTGGTCGTCGTAGCGGCGGAAACCCTGCATGGGTTTTGGAGGCGTCGGCACTAAACCGATACGCTGGTAGTAGCGAATCGTCTCGACATGGACACCGGCCAGTTTGGCCACCTGACCAATGGTCAGAGCGGCCATTCTCCACCCCAACCGTTTGGCCGCAGAGGCGCCACCGCCCCCGTTTCCCGGTAACGGCGATAATCGGCCAGGACGCCCGCATGATCGAAGGCCAGTGGACAAGGGGGATGATAAGGATCGGAAATCAACACCTCTTTGGCATCATCCGCAGCCTTTGGCCGACCCGTTGCCGCACCAACGTAGACCACGGTGACCGTGTGCCCCCGGGGATCCCGCCGGGGATCGGAATAGACGCCCAGCAAGGCCGTCAACCGCACCTGCAGACCGGTTTCTTCTTCCATCTCCCGAATGGCGGCATGCTCCACTGTCTCGCCGAGATCGACAAAGCCTCCCGGAATCGCCCAACCGGCGGGAGAGTGCTTCCTTTCGATCAACACGATGGGGCGCTCCCGGCGATCGGTCAGTTCGATCACCACATCCGCGGCCAGCAAGGGGGTTTGCGGTTTCGTCATGGATCTATCATGGAGGGTTCACAAGACGATGAAAATACCGGTCAGGCGTTCGGCCGCGACGATGCGGGCGCCGCCTCGATCAAACGGAAAGAAGTATTGCGCAGCTTCTTCAGCAGTACCTTATCTACGACTTCCGCCCCGGCCCGTCGCAGCACTTCACAAAAGTCTTCCAGATAAGTCACCTGACCGAAATGGATGGTGGTCACACGGTGCAACATCGGCTTGATTTTTTCCGCCAGCGGCGAACGCTGATCGTGGAAGGTCTGGGTGAAATAGATCCGCCCGCCGGGTTTCAGCTGCGCCAGAACGTGCCTCAAGGCGCCCACAGGGTCCGGCAACAACATGAAGCTTCCACTGAAATAGATGGCATCATAGGGGCCTCCCTGGTGGTCATAGACCGATTCCAGGCGAACCTTGACATGATCGGAAAGCCCCGCCCTGGCGAGGGCCTGACGGCACCGTTTGAGATAGTCGGGATCGATATCCAACCCCAATATCTTGAGCTTCTTGCCACGGATGAGGTCGGCATTGGCAATGACCGCTCCCCCTGTACCGATACCCACATCCAATACCTCGGCACCTTCCGGCAATCTTTCCAGAACAGCCCGATACCAGTTGATGGTCAATTTGGCGAAAGTATGATCGTATATGAGACCGCGCAGGTGGCTGATCAACGGCCGGCGGGAAAAGTTGGCCCCGGCTTGGCCCGTGCTCGTGTTAACGCTCATGTTTCCTCCCTCTTGTATTATTATTCACACGACCAGGCCGAAGTATACTTGCTATCGATCTTCAGTCACAGAACCCCCTGACGATTCAGCCCTGAAAAAACGCCCTGAAGACCGTTTCGAAATTTTCATCGGCTTCAGCCACAATCCGGGGCAGCCGGCCACTGTCCAGGCGCAACGGCTCCATGAATTTCCTCAAGCCGGGAAGCACCGCCTCCAGTTGTTGCGGCGTTCTCACTTCATCCAGGCTCAGGCGGCACGCCAGGGAAACCAGTGCGGTCTCCAAATCAAAGCTTTCGGCATCCTCGGGATGGCCGTGGCAATAAAGGGTGGTGACGATCACCGGGGGCAGATTCCAACGCCTGGCCAATTCGGCGGCGAGCTGATAATGGTCGAAACCGTAGACGGCACGTTCTGCGTCCGTTTCCTCGACGCTTTGCTGTTCCGAGAGGAGCATGGCCGCCCGCGCCAATTCGGGGATCTTGGCATAGATTACCAAACGGCCGATCTCATGCAGCAAGCCACATAGAAAGACCGATTCCATCCGGCCGCTCTGGGCGACATGTTTTTGCATCACTTTGGCCAAAAGGGCCAGACGCACGCTTAGACGCCAGAACTCCCGCATGGTCATCAACGTGTTGGGGAGGTGGCCGAAACGCTCCATGACCACGGTAGCCAATACCAGATCTCTCAGCTCCCTGATACCCAGGATGGTGATGGCCCGGGAGATGGAAGTGATTTGTCCGGGGAAGCCATAAAAAGCGCTGTTGACCAGGCGCAACAGCCGTGCCGACAATCCGGGATCATACTGAATCACCTGTTCGGCGTCCCGGGGGGTCTTGGCGGGATCGTCGAGGATCTCATTGATCTTGAGATAGATTTCGGGGGGAGAAGCCAGCTTCACATCCCCTGTCAACAGCGTCTCGATACCAAGTTGGAAGCTTTGGGGAATGTTTCCGAATGAGTGTGTCATACCCTGTTTCTTCAGCCGGGAAAATTGCCGGGAATAATGGCCTCTATGTAGCTTACAGTCTAAAAATAGGCTATAAAGAAAGGAAATGATAACTCTGTCACAAAATCCCCCCGGCAAACCTCAATTTATTCGGCTCGACACTGTTCATGCCACCTTCAACAAAAGCCTTCGACAAGTCCATCATCATCGCTGAATCGAATCCCCGCCATCGTCAGCAGATCGAAACCATCTTGAGCGAGAGTGGTTTCGAAAAGGTGCTCAGTGCCCAGGATGGTGAAAGCCTGCGTTCCACGCTCAAAAGGTTTCACCAGAACCCTTCCGACCTCGGCCTGATCATTCTCGGCCACCCTCTACCGGATTGTCAGCTGGTGGAACTGTGCCAGGCCTTGACGGGTGAGCACAGCGAGTTCGTCATCCCCTTCATTATCCTTCAGGATTCCCCCGCCAAGGAGGATCCCCAGTTACAGGCATTGGAGCCGCTCGAAAGCCGGGGGGTGACACGGGTGGAAAAACCCATCCGGGCCCAGGAATTCGTTCCCCTGGTTCAATTGGCGTTGGCCTTCAAACATGAACGGGACCAGACCCGCGAGCAACAGGAACACATGCTGACGGAACTGGCGGAACACAAGATCCTGGCGGCGAGATTGAAATATCTGGTTCTGCACGATGAATTGACAGGCGTCGGCAATCGCCGTCATCTTGAACAGAATCTCCAATTGGCCATCCATCATTGCCAGGCCTACAAACAAAGCGGCGCCTTGTTCTATCTCGACATCGATCGTTTCGATGTGATCAACGACATCGAGGGACACGATACGGGGGACCGCCTGTTGGTCGAAATCGTCAATCTGTTGCGCCAGATTTTGCCCACGAACTGTACTTTCGCCCGGATAGGCGCCGATGAATTCTGCATCTTTCTCCCCAACATCCAGCGCGACAAGGCGCTGGAACTGGCGGAATCCTTGAGGCAGGCGGTGGACGACTTCTGGTTCATGACACCAAACGACAGCTATCACATCTCCGTCAGTATCGGCATCGCGCCGCTCACCCCCTCACAGAACATCAACCACCCCAATGAGCTGATCGCCCAGGCCCACCAGGCTTGTTACATCGCCAAAACCCATGGCCGCAATCTGGTGAATGTCTTCGATGCCGAGGACATGGCCGCCACCCATTTCAACGATGTACGCTGGGTTCCCCTGCTTCGGGAGGGGCTGAAGAACGATCGTTTTTTTCTGGTCTTCCAACCCATCGTCCGCCTTGCCGATGGATACATCAGTCATTACGAGGTGTTGCTGCGACTGAAAGATGAAGCAGGGCGCATTTTCTCGCCGGATATCTTCATACCGGCGGCGGAACGCATGGGGCTGATCCACAGCCTGGACATGTGGGTCATCGAGCATGCGATCGATTTCCTCGCCACGCTTCCCGAATCGCAATCCCATATCTCCCTGGCGATCAACCTCTCCGGCCACGCCTTCCAGAACCATCAATTGTTGCCCTTTCTGGAACAGAAACTGCAAAGCGCGTGGCTGGCACCGAAACGCCTGGTCTTCGAAATCACCGAGACCGCCGCCATCGCCAATTTCGAACATACCCGCGTCATGATCGCCAAGCTCCATTCCCTGGGGTGTAGCTTCGCACTCGATGACTTCGGCACCGGCTTCAATTCCTTCGAGTACATCAAGAACTTCCCGGTCGATTACCTCAAGATCGATGGCCAGTTCGTGCAAAACCTGATGAATGATGAAACCGACCAAGTGTTGGTCAACGCAATGGTCAAGATCGCCCATAACCTGGGAAAGAAGGTCATTGCCGAGTATGTCGAAAATTCACAGGCGCTGGAATTTCTCAAACGGACAGGGGTCGATTATGGACAGGGATATCTGTTGGGCAAGCCGGTGGAAACGTTGCTTCCGCGCAACATTCTGGCGCTCAATGAACTGCTGCCCCAAGGATCCCAAAGCCTCACCCTTTCCGGCCATCCATAGAAAACAGACTCTTCCCCGTTCAGGATTGTATTCCTCATTCTCATCATGGAAATGAATCTGCGGGACACACGTTCGCAGTCATCTCGTCATCCCGGTAGCATATGGATTCTTTCCATCTGACTTGACTCCGTTTCCAGCACAGGACGAATTTCATGACCAAGGGAACCCGTCGCAAGGGGCGCCGCCTTCAATCGAAGCACCGCACCCCACCCAACCCGATACGTACCTGGTTGAAGAAAACCTTATGGGCCGGGACAGCCCTGATACTCTTTGTATCGGCCGTCTATCTGGGCTATCTCGACTACACCGTCAGGCATCAATTCGAAGGCCGGCGCTGGGCGTTGCCTGCCAGTGTCTACGCAAGCCCAGTGGAACTCTACAGCGGGTTGAAAGTTTCGCGGTCGCAGATCGAGCGCATCCTGGGATTGCTCAATTATCGCCATGACCGCCAGTTGAGCAGCGAGGCCAGCTATTATCGCCGCGGCGGCAGCCTCGTCATCCGGACCCGGCGCTTCCATTTTCCCGACGGCGCCGACGAAAGCGCGAAAGTCAGGCTCGATTTTCGCGCCGGCCACCTGGCACGCATGAAATCCCTGGACGAGGGCGGAGATCTCCCGCTGCTGCGGCTCGATCCGGTCCAAATCGGCAGCTTCTATCCCGGCCGCAAGGAAGACCGCATTCTGGTCAAGCTGAACGAGGTGCCTCCCCTTTTGATCAAAACCCTTCTGGCCGTGGAAGACCGGGAGTTCTATCACCATCACGGCATTTCTCCCAAGGCGATCGCCCGCGCCCTCTGGGCGGACGTCCGGGCAGGCCGGATCGTTCAGGGAGGAAGCACCCTGACACAACAGCTGGTGAAGAATTTCTATCTGACCTCGGAGCGGCGGCTGATACGGAAAGTCAACGAGGCCCTGATGGCCCTGATTCTGGAAGCCCGTTATTCCAAGGACGCCATTCTCGAAGCCTATCTCAACGAAATTTATCTCGGACAGAACAAGGCCAGAGCCATTCACGGCTTTGGATTGGCGAGCGAATTCTATTTCAGCCGGCACCTGAATGAGCTGGAGCCCCAACACATCGCCCTGCTGGTGGGGATGGTCAAAGGCCCCAACTACTACAATCCCCGCCGCCACCCCGAGCGGGCACTGAAACGCCGCAATCTGGTGCTCGACCTGTTACGGCAACAAGGCGTGATCGACGCCAAAACCCTGCGCCGGGCCAAACGCCAGCCCCTGGGCGTGACGCCTTACTTCCATCGCCCCAGCGCCCGCTACCCGGCTTTTCTCGACCTGGTGAAACGCCAGCTGACCCTGGAATACAAGGAGGAGGATCTGACCTCCGAAGGGCTCAAGATTTTCACCACCCTGGACATCCTGATTCAGGAGACCCTCGAAAAGAGCACCCAAAGGGTGATTCCCAGCCTGGAAAAGGGCTATCGCATCAAGGGGCTGGAAACGGCCAACGTGATCGTCCGCCGCGGCAACGGGGAGATCGTGGCCTTGAACGGCGCCCGCGACCCCCGGCAGGCCGGCTTCAACAGAGCCCTCGACAGCGTTCGGCCGATAGGCTCCCTGATCAAGCCGGCAGTCTACCTCACCGCGCTCCGGCAGCCGGAACGCTATACGGTCATCACCCCCATTCCGGACAAACCGGTGCGGATCAAGAACCCCGACGGCACAAACTGGCGCCCCCGGAATTACGATCATAAACAACATGGAATGGTCCCCTTGCATCAAGCCCTGGCGCATTCCTACAATCTCGCCACCGTCCATCTGGGCATGGCACTGGGGCTGGCCCACGTCGCCAGAACGGTCCGCCAGCTTGGAGTCGGCAGACCGATCAAACTCTACCCCTCGATGCTGCTGGGCGCGACCTCCCTCACCCCGCTGGAAGTCACGCAAATGTATCTGACCCTGGCCAATCAGGGATTCGCCATGCCACTTCGCGCCATCCGCGCGGTACTGTCGAACGACAATCAAGCGCTCCAGCGCTACCCCCTGACCCTGCGGCAAACCATCGACTCTCCCCCCATCTATCTGGTCGATACGCTGTTGATGGAGGTCATGAGGGAAGGCACCGGACGTGGCGCCTACCGGATATTGCCGGATGATCTGGAGGTTGCGGGAAAAACCGGCACCACCAACGACCTTCGGGACAGTTGGTTTGCCGGCTTCAGCGGGGATTTTCTCGGCGTGACCTGGATCGGGCGCGATGACAACCGCCCCACCCGCCTGACCGGCGCCAGAGGCGCCTTGCAGTTATGGTCGCGGGTATTCGGCAAGATCGCCAGCGAAAGCCTGACTCTCACGCAACCTGGCGAAATCGAATGGGTGTGGATCGATCCGGATTCCGGGCTGCGGGCCGACGAGCAGTGCGAAAACGCCAGACGCTTCCCCTTCATCCGCGGATCGGCGCCGGAAGCGCTGGCTCCCTGTGCCCGGCGGCCCGATCCCGGGGTGCCGAAATGGCTGAAAAGCTGGTTCTGATCAGCGTCTTTCCCGCACGCTCAAGCCCAGAACCAGGACGGAAGCGCCGGCGACAGCCGCCAGCAAGGCGTTCTCCTTGCTGGCCCCGAACAGGAACAAAGCCCCGTAGCCCCCCACGGCCGCGCCCAACCCACTGAAGGCCATGGCCCGCATCACCCGGCACAAGACACAATCACGGTCGTATTTCATTCACTGCCCCCCTGCGGCACACGTTTTCGACAGTCCTTAACCCCCATCGAAGGACAACAACGCCTTCAGCATCCGGACATGCCCCGGTTCGGCGTTCAAGGCCGGTATGTAACGGTATCGCTTCCCCCCCGCCTGAAGGAAAATCCCGCGGTTGGTATGCGCGATCTCTTCCAGGGTTTCCAGACAGTCCACCGAAAATCCCGGACACACCACGTCCACCTCCTTCACCCCTGCTTCCGGCAACCGCCGCAGCACCTCGACGCAGTAAGGGCGCAGCCAGTCGGCAGGACCGAAACGGGACTGAAACACCAGTTCCCAGGAAGCCTCCTCCAACCCCAGCCGCACCGCGATCAAACGGGCGCTGCGGACACATTGGTCATAATAGGGGTCGCCCTGATCCCGGCTTTTTTCCGGCAATCCATGAAAGGACATCAAGAGCTTCTGCGGCCTGCCGTTCGCCTGCCAATACGAATCGATACTGCCCGCCACCGCGTCGATGTAGGCGGGCTCCGCATGGTACTGGTCGCGAAAACACAACGAAGGCACCCGTTGCCGTGCCGCCATAATCTGCGCCAGGCGGTCGAACACGGTGGCGGTGGTGGTCACCGAATACTGGGGATAGAGGGGCAGCACGGTCACTTGTTCCACCCCCTGGCCGAGCAGCGCCTCCACGCCCGCTTCCAGACCCGGCCGGCCATATCGCATCGCCGCGACCACCGGCGTGCCGCTTTCTTCTTCCAATGCCCCGGCCAGGCGCTGCATGTGGACCACCAGGGGAGAGCCGGCATCGGTCCAGATACTCCGATAGGCCCTGGCCACCTTGCCGGCGCGCAGGGGTGCGATCACGGCATGAAGCAGCGGCAACCACAGCGGCCTGGGCAGCGCCACCACCCTTGGATCGGAGAGAAATTCCCGCAAATATCTGCGTACCGCGCCAGACGTCGGGGCATCGGGACTGCCCAGGTTGACCAGAAGAACGCCTTTTTTCACGAATCAGAGCTGGCGGCCCAACAGATTGAGAAACTCGGAGCGGGTACTGATCCTCTCCCGGAACAATCCCAACATGGTGGAGGTGGTCATCACCGAGTTCTGCTTCTCCACCCCCCGCATCATCATGCACAGGTGCTTCGCTTCCACCACCACCGCCACGCCCCTGGGATCGACAGCGGTCTGGATCGCGTCCGCGATCTGCTTGGTGAGACGCTCCTGGATCTGCAGACGGCGCGAATACATCTCCACGATACGCGCCACTTTCGACAGCCCGATGACCTTCCCCTGGGGCAGATAGCCCACATGACACTTGCCGATGAAAGGCAACAAATGGTGTTCGCACAGGGAATACAATTCTATGTTCCTGACGATCACCATGTCCTCGGTGTCGGCTTCGAAGATCGCTTCGTTCAGGACCTTTTCCAGGGTCTGGTTGTATCCACTGTTTAGATAGCGGAAAGCGGCCGCGGCGCGTTTCGGGGTGTCCACCAGCCCCTCTCTGCCGACATCCTCGCCCACCGCTGTGATCAATTCGGAAAAAATCTGTTCCATTTTCATGAATGCTCCCCGCAAAACGCCAAATGGGGCTAGTATACCCGCTTTTGCGGGTTTGACATTCCACGCTGAGGACTTAAGCTAACCTACTTTCAAATTCATCCTGACAAGGAGTGATATCAATGAGCGACAGAATCGTTTTCCGCAGTGGCGAAGCTTTGGTTGCAGGCGGCCCTCCCGGAACCGCGGCAGAACCTGAAGTCATCATCGGCGAACTCGACGGCCCGGTGGGAACGGCCCTGGCCACCCTCACCGGCGACCAGGTTCCCGGCCACAGCCGGGTGTTCGCCATTCTCAACACCGACATCCAGGTTCGCCCGCTCACCCTGATGGTCAGCAAAGTGACCGTCAAGGGCAAGATGGCCAAGCGTTACACCAACATCCTGATGGGCACCGTGCAAGGCGCCATCGCCAATGGCGTGCTGGATGCGGTGCGCGCAGGCGATATTCCCAAGGAGAAGGCCAACAATCTGGGCATCATCTGCTCGGTGTGGCTGAATCCGATGGTGGGGAACGAAGACTACGAATGCGATCACAAGGCGCTGTTCGACATCCACCGCAAGGCCACCGCCCTGGCCATCCACAAGGCGATGAATCACCAGCCGGATATCGACTGGTTGCTGGAGAACCAGGAAAAGATCACCCACAAGTATTATCAGATGGGCCTGGACGGCAAGATCTGATTGCGCTCACCACAGAGGCGCAGAGGACACGGAGCTTTTGAAAGCAATTTTTTCTCTGCGCTCCCGGCGTCTCTGTGGTGAAATTTGTCCCTTCAATCGTACTTGAGGTACTTGAACCTGGGATCTTCCGGTGTACCTTCCAGGGCACTGCCCTCCCCCGGCCGCCACATGACCACTTCCTCGATCTTGGCCGCCAGCTCGAAATCCTTGTCGGTGACGCCTTTGGCCGAATGGGTCGTCAGTTTGACGATGACAAAGGCGTAGGAAACCGTCAGATCCGGGTGGTGAAAAGCCGCCTCGGCCAGATGCCCCACCGTGTTAACCACCATCAAGGTTCCTTTCCAACCCGAGGTCTTGTACTTGCGGCGTATCCAGCCTTTCTCGTAGTACCAATGGGGCAATTCCTCCTTGAGCCGGGCCTCGATTTCCGTTTCACCGTAGGTTTCTTCCGCTCCACGCTTACGCCAGCCCATGAGTTCCTCCCGTAGTGGATTTCACACGCCCCAAACCTACCATCAAAGTCAACAATAGGGCAATACTCATCAAATCCCACGTCATTCAAACATGTAACGCCCCGATCCAAAAGGCAGGTGGTCCGATTCTAAAGCCTCGCCGGCAGGGAGGCCGGCGTGGAGCCTACAGGGAAGTATTCACGGCGTTTTTCGAAGCGGACCACCTGCCTCATCCCCGATAGATGACGGAGTTCTCCAATACTCATCGAGCCTGGCGAATGGCCCAGGCCACCTCCAGCGCCTGGCGGTTCTCCGCAACGTCGTGGACGCGGAAAATCTTCACACCCGCCATCACCCCCAGGGTGGTGGTCGCCACCGTGGCCGCCACCAGTTCGGTGGGCTCCCGCACCTGCAGGATCGCCCCCATGAAGCGTTTGCGGCTGGCGCCCAAAAGCAGCGGAAAACCAGTGGAAACGAAGTCCTCCAAATGCGCCATCAATCGCAGATTGTCGATCTTGCGCTTTCCGAAACCGATCCCCGGATCGAGGACGATGGATTCACGGGGGATACCGGCCCGTCCGGCCACCTCGGCCCGTTGCAACAAAAACCCACGCACTTCGGCGACCACGTCCTGATAAGAGGGGGCTTCCTGCATGGTCTTGGGGGTTCCCTGCATGTGCATGAGGACGATGGCCACCCTGCGGCGGGCCACCATATCGAACATGGCGGGATCATCGCGCCCGGCGGAAACGTCGTTGACGAAATCGGCCCCGGCGTCGATGGCGGCCTCCGCCACCTCACTCAGGCTCGTGTCGATGCTGATAAAACAATGGGCCGGGAGGGATCGTTTCAGGGCATGGATGACCGGCGCCACCCGCTCGATCTGCACCCTGGCGGCAACCCGGTCTGAACCGGGGCGGGTCGATTCCCCGCCGACATCGATGATCTCCGCGCCGGCGCCTGCCATCGCCAGCGCCTGACGGGTGGCCGCAGCTTCGGTCACATAACGGCCGCCGTCGGAGAAACTGTCGGGCGTGACATTGAGGATACCCATGAGCATGGGCTTGGGTTGCTGCAGTCGTTCAAGGAAAGTCATGAGCGGAAAACCGGATTCGGCATTTCATGAAAGGTCGATGATAGCATATAGGGATCCCATTCCTCGTCGTGGCGCTCATCGTGGCTGAAAAACGCGAACATATCCTTTTCCTCACCGGCAAACTGGCGGAAAAACAACTGCGCCAGATTCTCCAGGCGATGCAACCGGCGTTCGACTATACGGTCCACCAACTGGGGCTGACGGTGGCGGCCCTGATGACTGCCGACATGATCGCCCGGCGCCTCACCGACACCTTCGGCGCCGACCGGATTCTGGTGCCGGGGCGCTGCCGCGGCGACCTGCAGGCGCTTTCGGAAAAACTGGGGGTGCCGGTGGAGCGGGGCCCCAATGAACTGAAAGACCTGCCCGCCTTCTTCGGTCACAAGGAGGTGAGGCCGGATCTGTCCCGCTATGACATCCGGATCTTCGCGGAACTGACCGAAGCGCCGAACATGAGCCTCGACCAAATCCTCCAGGAAGCGGACTGGCACCGCCGTCACGGCGCCGATGTCATCGACGTGGGCTGCCTGCCCAATACCAATTTCCCCCACCTGGAAGAGGTGTTTCAGGCCCTCAAGGCGGAAGGTCACCTGACCAGCATCGATTCTCTCGACCCCGACGATCTGCTGCGAGGCGGCCGGGCCGGGGCCGACTACATGCTCAGCCTGCACAAAGACACTCTGTGGATCGCCGAAGAAGTCGCCAGCGTTCCCATCGTCATTCCCCAACCCCCCACCACCCTGGAAACCCTGGACGAAGCCGTGGAAACCCTGGAAAAAGCGGGTAAACCTTACATCCTCGACCCCATTCTGGAACCCATTCATTATGGATTCAGCGCCTCCCTGGTGCGCTATCACGAAGTGAGGCGGCGCCACCCCCAGGCCGAGATGCTGATGGGCGTCGGCAACCTGACCGAATTGACCCACGCCGATACGGTGGGGATCAACACCCTGCTGCTCGGGATCTGCTCGGAACTCGACATCCACAACATTCTCGCCACCCAGGTCAGCGGCCACTGCCGCCGGGCCATCCCGGAGGCCGACCTGGCCCGCAGAATCCTCTACCACGCCCGGGAAAACAACATGCTGCCGAAACACGTCCATCCCGGGCTGATGAGCCTCCACGAACCCAAGCCTTTTCCCTACCGGCTGGAGGAAATCCGGGAGCTGGCGGCGATGATCCGCGACCCCAGCTACCGCATTCAGATTTCCGAAGAAGGTCTGCACATCTTCAACCGCGACGGCTTTCACAGCGCCACCGACCCTTTCGAACTGTTCCCCCGCCTCGGGGTGGAAACGGACGGCGGCCACGCCTTCTATCTGGGGGTGGAGCTGGCCCGCGCCCAGATCGCCTGGCAGCTCGGCAAGCGGTATAATCAGGACGAAATGCTGGACTGGGGATGCGCGACCGATCCCCCCCAAGAGGAATCGGTCGATCCCCATGCCTACAAACCCGCCGGTGCCACCTTGAAGAAAAAAAACCCCTCATGATTCTGGAGACCATCGTCATCACCTGGGATCTTCAGGGAATCCCCCATATCGCCCCCATGGGGATTCACACCGCCGCCCCCGACGCCGGGCGGTCGCTCGTCATCCTGCCTTTCCGCCCCTCCAGGACCCTGGACAACCTGCTGTCGGCCGGCCAGGCCGTGGTCAACGCCACCGACGACGTGAGGATCTTCGCCGGGTGTCTCACCGGACGCCGCGATTGGCCCCTGGTACCGAGTCAGCGGGTTTCCGGCTACCGTCTCCGTGACGCCCTCGCCACCACCGAGGTGGAACTGGAACGAACCGAGGAAGACCCCGTCCGCCCCCGGCTGCATTGCCGCATCGTCCACAGCGCCAGCCACGCCCCCTTCAGGGGGTTCAACCGGGCCCAGCACGCGGTGATCGAAGCGGCGATTCTGGTGAGCCGGCTGGAGCGCCTGCCATGGGAGAAGATCCAGGCCGAATTGTCATACCTGCAAAGCGGTCTGGACAAGACCGCGGGCCCCCGTGAACGGCAGGCGTGGGACTGGCTGATGGAAAAGATCGCTCAATTCGAATCGAAACGGGAAATTTCATGACCGCACTGCTCGCCAGCGTCACCCACCGGGAGGAAGCACTCCTCGCCGCCCGGGCCGGCGTCGATCTGATCGACTTGAAGAATCCAGGAGAAGGCGCGCTGGGCGCGCTCGGAGAAAAAGAGATCCGGCAGATCGTCGAAACCCTCCCGGAACATTGCCTCAGCGCCACCATCGGCGACCTCCCGCTCCATCCCCGAAAGATCGCGTCGGCGGTCCAGGCAACGGGAAATCTGGGCGTCGATTACGTCAAGATCGGCTTCTTCCCCGGCGGTGAGCTGGAACCGGTGCTGGAAGCCTTGCAACCTCTGACGGAACACCTTTCCCTGATCGCGGTCTTGTTCGCCGATCATCTGATCGCCCTGCCCCTGATCGGGGCGATCGCCGAAGCGGGCTTCAAAGGGGTGATGCTCGATACCGCCCGCAAGAACAAGGGTTCCCTGACCCGGATCCGCGATCTGGCGTTTTTGCGCCGCTTCGTCACCGTGGCCAAGGATCATGATCTGCTGACAGGTCTGGCCGGTTCCCTGAGACAGGAGGACATCCCGCGATTGTTACCGCTCACCCCGGACTATCTGGGCTTTCGCGGCGCCCTGTGCCAAAGCGGGAGACGCACCCGCCAGCTGGATCCCCAGCGCCTGGCGGGGATCCGGGCGGCCATCCCGACTCCGGACCCCGTTCCATTGACCCTGGCAAACTGATACGGCATCCCTTGTGAATCTCTACTCCCTGCTGCGTCCACTGCTGTTCCGGCTCGACCCCGAAACCGCCCACCACCTCACCCTGACCTCCCTGGATCTTTTGGCGAAACTGGGGCCGCTCAATCCGCTGCGGCAACGGTTTCCGTCCCTGGAAACCGAAGTCATGGGGCTGCGCTTCCCCAATCCTGTCGGTCTGGCCGCGGGGTTGGACAAAAACGGCGACCACATTCCGGGGCTCGCCGCCCTGGGGTTCGGTTTCATCGAAGTAGGTACCGTCACCCCCAGGCCCCAACCCGGCAATCCCCGCCCCCGGCTGTTCCGGATTCCCCAGGCCCAGGCACTGATCAACCGCATGGGCTTCAACAATCTGGGCGTCGATCACCTGGTGGCCAATCTGGAAAAGCTGGGTCCCCGGTCATTCATTCTCGGCGTCAATCTGGGAAAGAACAAGGACACGCCCCAGGACCAAGCGGTGGAGGACTATCTGACCGGGCTGGAAAAGGTCTGCCTGCTGGCCGATTATGTCACCATCAATCTGTCCTCGCCCAACACCCCCGGGCTGCGGGATCTTCAACACGGTCAGGCACTGGACACCCTGCTGTCAAGGCTGAACGAAAAACGCGCCAGGCTGGCGGAAAAACATGGCAAACGCATTCCCATCGCGGTCAAGATCGCACCGGATCTGACGCCGGAACAACTCTCCGAGCAGGCGCAGTGCCTGGTTCGCCATGCCATGGATGCGGTCATCGCCACCAACACCACCCTCGACCACACGGCGGTGGCCTCCCTGCCCCATGGGGGGGAAAACGGCGGCCTGAGCGGTGCTCCGCTCAGGGACAAGTCGACAGGCATCGTCCGCCAACTGCATCGTCTTCTTGGGAACGATCTGCCCATCATCGCCTGCGGCGGCATCCTCGATGCCTCGGACGCCCTGGACAAGTTCAAAGCGGGCGCCCGGCTGATTCAGCTCTACACAGGGTTGATCTATCGGGGCCCCAAGCTGATCGAAACCATCATGGCTTCGCTTCTTCGCTCCGGCGGCGCAAGAACCCGCTGAAGTCGGCGGCAGACACCGGCGGGCTGTACAGATATCCCTGGAAATAGCGGCACCCGTGCGCCTTCAGGAAATCACGCTGGGCTTCAGTCTCGACGCCTTCCGCCACCACATACAGCCCCAGATGCTCCGCCATCGCCAGAATGGTCTCGACGATCGCCCGGTCATTGGCGTCCGACTCGATATCACCCACGAACGAGCGGTCGATTTTCAGTTCGTTGAGCGGCAGGCGCTTGAGGTAAATCAGCGAGGAATAACCGGTGCCGAAATCGTCGATGGAAAAACGCACCCCGAATTCCCGCAAGGTCTTCATCTTGGAGATGGTGTCGGCCATGTCTTCGATCAGGATGCCTTCGGTGAGCTCGAGCATCAACTTGCCCGGCGCGATACCGCTCGCCCGCACGATGGAGGTCACCTGATCCACGAAATCGGTCTGGTGAAACTGGCGGGGGCTGATATTGACCGCCACGTGATCCACGCAATCGAGCCAGCCATGGTCCTGCCACTGCCGCATCTGCCGGCAGGCCATCTCCAGCACCTGCCGCCCAAGGGTGAGAATCAACCCACTCTCCTCGGCGATGGGGATGAAGTCATTGGGGGGGATGAACCCCCGTTCGCCGTGCCGCCAGCGCAACAGCGCCTCGGCGCCCGCCAGCTTGCCGGCGGTGCAATGCTGGGGCTGGTAGAACAACTCAAACTCCCCGCAGTCCAAAGCCGCCCGCAACGCCTTCTCCAATTCCAGCCGGATGTCGGCGCTGGCCTGCATTTGCGGATGATAGAAACGAATCGCATTGCGGCCGGACGCCTTGGCCCGGTACATGGCCGTATCCGCCTGCTTGAGCAACTCTTCCCGCTCTTCGCCACCACAGAACAAGGTCATGCCGATACTGACCGAGGTATGGTAACGGCGCCCTTCCAAATCGAACGGGGCGGCGATTTCATCCTTGATTTTTTCCGCCACCGAGCGCATGTGACCGGCCGCCGTTTCCTGGTCGCCGCCCAGATCGGCCAGCAGGATGACGAATTCATCCCCCCCGATCCGGGCCACCGTATCCCCGGTTCTCAAGAGCCGATGCAGACGTTCGGCGACCTGATTCAGCAAAAGATCCCCCAACGGATGTCCCCAGGCATCGTTGAGATGTTTGAAATGATCGAGATCGAGGAACATCAGCCCGCCCCAACCCTGATTTCTTTTCACCACACCCAGCTCCTGCTGCAGCCGGTCCAGCAACAGGCGGCGATTGGGAAGCCCCGTCAGGGGATCGTAAAAAGCCAGGCGTTCGATTTCCTCGTCGGCCAGATAGCGTTGCAGTTCCGCCCCGGTTCTGAGCGCGAATATTTCCAGAATCGGGATGATCTCGTCTTTCTCGAGATTCATCCGTTCGGTGTGACACACGACGAGAAGGCCGAAAACCTTGCCGCCACTGTCCTGGAGGGGAACGCCGGCATAGCTTTCGACGCCCAACTCCCGGGCCAGCCGGTCGGCTGGATAGCGGTCTCTCACCCCCTCGGGAATGAATATTCCCTTGCTGCACAAAACGTCTTCGCAAGGCGTGCCCGCCAGCTCATAGATGAGATTCGCCTCTTTGCGGCCGTTTATCCAAAGCGCCACCGGCTGGGCGACTTTTCCATCTTCCTTCAAAAGCGCCACCATCGCCAGATTCACCCCCAGGCTCTCTCCCAACTGTCTGACGACGGCGGTGAAAAAATCCTCGCCCAACTTGTCGGCCACGTCCTCGGTCAACAGACGGATGAAACGTTCCATCCGCAACCGGCGGGTCACATCGTGAACGATGGAATGCAAAAGCAGCCGGCTCTCCACCTGCACCGGACCTGCATACACCTCCACATCCCGGATTTCTCCGGATTTCAAACGGTGACGGAAATGGAAATGGCTTTGCTCCTCCCGTAGCGCCAACCGGCGCTTTTCCGCAATCTCCTCATCGGGCAGGAGATTGATGTTGGAGATGGGCATGCCCTGCATTTCCACCCTGCTGTAACCGTAAAATTCGCAGGCCTTTTCATTGGCATCGACGATGACGCCGTTATCCGGATCCATCAGCAACTCGACCACCTTGCCTTTTTCGAACATGCGCCGATAACGGGCCTCGCTGATCCTGAGCGCTTCCTGCAAGGCGTAACGGTCGCTAACATCGTGACACACCAGTATCACGCCCCGCAGTTCCCCTTCCTTCCCCCTGATCGGCGCGGCATTGCCGGCAACCTGGGAAATTTTTCCCTCCCGCGACACCAGGGCGATGTCCTCGTCGAAGGAAACGGTGCCGCCTTGCGAGAGCACCCGGGAAACGGGGTTGTCCACCGGTTTTCCGGAACGGACATCGATGAGCATCAAAACCTGGTCGATGGACGGCCTGCCGGCTTCTTTCAACCGCCAGCCGGTCAAGTCCTGCGCGGCCGTGTTCATGCGTTCTATCCTGCCTTCGGCATCGGTGACGATCACCGCCTCGCCGATGGAATCGAGGGTGAGGGACAAATACTCCTCGCTCCGGCGAAGCGCGGCTTCGGCGGCGATGCGGAGATTCTCCTGAACGAAATGATCCAGCGCGAAAGAGACATCGGCCACCATTTCGTTCAACAGTTTTACAATCTCACCGGTAAAGAACCCCGCTTGCGCGGCATACACATTGAGAACGGCCGTCACTTTCCCCTTTTCGTGGATGGGTATCGCCACGCTGGCCCGAATGCCAAACCGCTCCGCCCGCTCCCGCCACAAGGCGGTCATGTCGCTGCGCTGAAAATCATTGATCAGAACCACCCGGTCTTCTCTCACCGCCGTGGCCGTGGGGCCTTTGCCGGAGGGTGTGTTTTCGTCCAGGAGGATTTCGAGATCCTGCAGATACAGCGAAGATTCCGGCATGGAACAGTCATGGGCCACCGGCACGATACGGCCAGAGGTTCGATCGGGCCTGCCTACCCAGGCGATGAGGAAGCCCGCCCGCTCCACCGCCACCCGACATAACGCCTGGATGACTTCATCGGCGTTGGAGGCACGTATGATCACCTGATTGATCTCCGCCAAGCTGTCGTAGAGCGCGCGTTGTCGAGACAGCTTTTCCTGACTCGATCCGAGGCGGGCGGATATTTGATTGAAAGTCGAGGCGAGTTGCGCCAGTTCCCCTTTCCCCCGCACCACCATGGGAATTTGTTCCCCCACCACACCAAAGCGCGCCACGGCTTCCGTCATACGCTTGAGAGGCGTCAGCAGAATCTTGTCCAGCACCTTCCACAGACAATACATGGCCAATGTCAGAATCAAGAGCAAGGCGAGGGCGGAATACCCCACATCGGCCAGAATCTTGCTTTTGGCCGCTTGCAGGCCGTAACGCCCATACAGCACCGTCCCCCCCTCCCCGGCGCCTTCAGCGGCGGCACGACGCCCGGATACGGGGACATAAGCCGCGATACCCCGATGATCCCTTGTCAGGAACAAGCCCGATTCGAGTCGCTGGCTTGCCGCCAGAAAAGCATTCATATCGAACCCAGGCTCCAGAAAGACCTTTTTCTTGTCCTGCCAGAGGGAATCATTCGCCGCCAACACGTTTCCCCCGCCATCGAGCAAAATCAACGACTCGACATTGGGTTCCCGCTTCCCCAGGTTCAAGATGCGCGCTGCGGCCTCCCGGTCTCCCTTGCTCAGTGCTTTTTCGATCTGATCGGCCAGTCGCACGATCTCAAATCGAAAATGCGCCCGGGCCTCTTCCTCGAGGGAACGAATCCCGCGCAAATAGAAATAACCGGACAAAACGCTCCACAACAGAACCAGAATACTGGCCAGAATCAGAACCAGTTGCCAGCGCAAATGGAGTGCTCTAATCGTGGTCACAGGCGCTTCTTCGGAAAATTTGTTTCATCCCGTTTTTTCCGTTCAGGCTTGATTTTGCAAGATCCTGGAATCCCCTCTCCTTTCGGGAGGAGGGTTTGCCCCGCCGGGTTGAGAGAATCGGTTCATGCGGTTTCCCCGAACGTTGGAGTTGAATCCGCCGGGGATCAATTGGTAAGGTGGGGTGTCCAAAAGCATCTGTGATGATTCTCGGTCCTCGTCATATCGAACGCCGGCGAGAAACCCGCCAAGGGCGTCGAGCTCGACGAGTAGTCTGACACAAGATCGCTCCCCTGGTAAAAATGACGATTGATCGAAGTTCCTCTGGAATTGACGAACGAAAGCTAAATCAAAGTATAGGTTTTTTCATGCAAGATTCCCATTGCCTGCAGGTGGCGGCGCTTGAATGCGTGCGGGGAGACCGGTTGCTGTTTCAGGATCTGAACTTTCGTCTCGATGCGGGAGAGCTTCTCCATATAGAAGGTGCCAACGGTTGCGGAAAGACCAGTTTGCTCCGTATCCTGAGCGGCCTTGGCCAACCGGAAGAAGGGGAAATTTTCTGGAAGGGGCGGCCTGTTCGCGAAGTGCGCCATGAATTCCTGCAGGACCTGGCTTATCTGGGACACCACCCTGGAATCAAGGGAGAGTTGACGCCGCTGGAAAACCTCCGCCTGGTCACCCGCCTCTATCGCACCAGGGAAGACGTGGAGATCGAAGACATCCTTTCCGCCGCGGGCCTGGGCGCCCACTTGGAGGCGCCCACCCGCGCATTGTCGGCGGGTCAAAGGCAGCGCATCGCCCTCTCGAGACTGCTGGTCCAGCAGGCGAGCCTCTGGATCCTCGACGAACCTTTCACCTCACTGGACGTGCATGGCGTCGCCTGGGTACAGTCGCTGCTGGACCGGCACCTGCAAAACGGCGGCTTGGTGGTGCTGACCTCCCACCAGAAAGTGAACACCCGCTGCCCTGTCAGAACCTTGAAACTGGGATGAGCGGGCAATGGTGAACGGGGAATTCCTGACCTTGTTCATTCCCTTGTTGATCATCATGGATCCTGTTGGAAACCTGCCGCTTTTTCTCACTTTGACCGCCCATCACCCTCCCGGCCGCCAGACCGCCATCGCCGCGACGGCTTGCGGAACGGCCACCGCCATTCTGATGTTGTTCGGTCTGACGGGAGATTCAATTCTGCGGTTTTTCAGCATCACCCTCCCCGCCTTCCAGCTTGCCGGCGGGCTGATCTTTTTCATCTACGCCCTGCAGATGCTCAATCTGATTCCGGCGGGAATCAAAAGCTCCGCCGCCGAGGAAGAGGAAAGCCTGCACAAGGAAAACGTGGCGCTGGTTCCCCTGGCCACGCCCCTGCTCGCAGGACCTGGCGCCATCACCGCCATCCTCGTTTGGCAGCAAGATCCTCTCCGCCAGATTCCCTTATGGATTCTGACGGAGATCATCCTCGCCGCCTGCGGGGTCACCTTCGTGGTTTTCTACCTTGGCCGCTGGCTGCACCGTTTACTGGGCGTAGGCGGGATCGGCGTCGTCACCCGCCTGACCGGCCTGCTGCTTTCGGTCATCGCCATGCAATTCGTGGTCGATGGCCTCTCCGGGGTGCTGGCCTGATCAAACCAGCAACGGTGCAATCACCAGACTGACAATGGCCATGACGTTGATGAGAATGTTCATCGCCGGCCCCGAAGTATCCTTGAACGGGTCGCCTACGGTGTCCCCCACCACCACGGCCTTGTGAACGTCTGAGCCCTTGCCGCCCAGATTGCCCTTCTCGACGAATTTCTTGGCGTTGTCCCAGGCGCCGCCAGCGTTGGCCATCATCAAGGCCATCAACACGCAACCGAGCAAAGCGCCGCCCAGCATCCCCCCCAAGGCCTGGGGGCCCAACCAGAAACCGACGATCACCGGCGCGGCCACGGCGATCACCCCCGGCAGCACCATCTTCTTCAGGGCCGCCTGGGTGGCGATGTCCACGCAACGGGCGGTGTCAGGATCCGCCTTGCCTTCCAGAAGCCCCGGAATTTCGTGGAACTGCCTGCGGATTTCCTGAATCATCTCGAAGGCCGCATCCCCCACCGCGGTCATGGTGACAGAAGCGATGAGCAGCGGAATGGTGCCGCCGATGAACAGCCCTGCCAGCACGTCGGCATCTCCAAGATCCAGGGTGAATTCCGGCATCTGACTGGAGATGGTCTCACCATAAGCGGTAATGATGGCCAGTGCCGCCAGGGCGGCCGCACCGATGGCGAAACCTTTGCCGATGGCGGCGGTGGTATTGCCCAACTCATCCAGGGAATCGGTGATCTTGCGGGTTTCTTCTCCCAGCCCCCCCATCTCGGCGATGCCGCCGGCGTTGTCGGCTACCGGCCCATAAGCATCGATGGCCATGGTGATGCCGACGGTGGCCAGCATACCCACCGCAGCGATGCCCACGCCATAGAGCCCCACCAGCTTGTCGGCCAGGAAGATGATCGCGCTGATGGTCAGAATCGGCACCACCACCGACTGCATCCCTGTCGCCAGACCGGAAATCATGACCGTCGCCGGCCCGGTCTCGCCGGAATTGGCAATCTTCTCCACCGGCTTGCCACCGGTGTAATATTCCGTCACCAGCCCGATGACGATCCCCCCCAGGGTCCCGGCCGAAATCGCCAGCAGGGCCTTGAGACTCACGCCGGAAATCACGATCACGAAAAAGGCCAGCACGATGAAGATCGCCGCCGCCCCCATGGTGCCCACCCGCAGCGCCTCGTCGGCGGGTTTGTGGGAGGCCCGCTTGACCAGATAGATGCCGGCGATGGACGAAAGCAGCCCCGCCGAAGCCAATGCCAACGGCAGGAACATCAAGGCACCGCGTGAACCGAGCGGTTCGATGGCTTCGACCGCCATGGTCGAGGCCATGGCGATGGTGGCGATCATGGCGCCGCAGTAGGATTCGAAGATGTCCGACCCCATTCCGGCCACGTCCCCCACATTGTCGCCCACGTTGTCGGCAATCACGCCGGGATTGCGCGGGTCGTCCTCGGGGATGCCCGCTTCCACCTTGCCCACCAGGTCGGCGCCCACGTCGGCGCTCTTGGTGTAGATCCCGCCGCCGACCCGGGAAAACAGGGCCACCACCGAGGCCCCCATACCGAATCCGTGGAGCGCGTGGGCGGTTTCCGGATCGTCACCGAAGAACAGATACATCAACCCCAGCCCCAACAGCCCCAGAGACGCGACCGCCAGCCCCATGATCGAGCCGCCGAAGAAGGCCACCTCTAAAGCCCTGGCGGCATTCCCCTGGCTGGCCGCCATGGTGGTGCGCACGTTGGCCCGGGTGGCGGTATTCATGCCGATGTAACCGGCGGTGGCCGATGCCGTGGCGCCGACCAGAAAACACAGCGCTGTCTGCCAGCCCAGAAACTTCCACAACAGCGCCAGCAGCACCGCCACGAAAACGGCGAGAATCTGGTATTCCCGGCGGATGAACACCATCGCCCCCAAGTGAATCTGCTCGGCGATCTCGGCGATTTTGCCGGAGCCCGCCGGGGTCTGCTTCACCAGCTGAAAAATACGATAGGCGGCATACAAGCCGAATACCCCCAAAAGCGGCGGCAACAGATAGAGTACATATTGCATGGAGCGCTCTCCCCCTTTTCTTTTTATGTGGAAATGCACAATTTCCCGGGTTTCAGGGGATAAGTCAACCTTATCTATCGTGTGCCTCCCTCCGGGTGATTACCGTCCGGCCAGACTTCCCCAACGGCGGCAATGAGGTAAACTAATCCTGTCGCAACTGAGCCCGGTCATCCCATCCATGCCCACTCTGGAAACCGTTTCCACCTTCTGGGAAGAAGAGATCCTCCCCACCCTGGCCGATTACATCCGTATCCCCGCCCTGTCGCCGGACTTCGACGCCGCGTGGGCCGAAACCGGCCACCTGGAACGGGCACGCCGGCTGGCCCTCGACTGGCTCGACCACCACAAGGAGGCCGACTGGACCGTCCACGACCTGGCACTTCCGGGGCTGACACCGCTACTGCTGGTGGAGATTCCCGGGCAAAAACCAGGCAACGTGCTTCTCTACGGCCATCTGGACAAACAGCCTGAGATGGAAGGCTGGCGCGAGGACTTGGGACCATGGCGGCCTGTGATCGAAGACGGCCGGCTCTACGGCCGCGGCGGCGCCGACGACGGTTACGCCCTGTTCGCCGCCGTCGCCGCCGTCAAGGCGCTGCGGCACCAGGGAAGCGCGCATCCCCGCTGCCTGATCCTGATCGAATTCTCCGAGGAAAGCGGCTCCCCCCACCTGCCGCCCTATCTGGAGGAATACGGTCACCTCATCGGCACTCCCGATCTGGTGATCGCCCTGGACTCGGGCACCGGCGACTACGAACGGCTCTGGTCCACCACCTCCCTGCGCGGCATGCAGGGCTGCACCGTCACCGTCCGCACGCTGGAAGAAGCCGCCCATTCCGGTATCGCCTCCGGCATCGCCCCCGAGTCCTTCGCGGTGATGCGCCGGATTCTCGATCGGCTGGAAGATGCCGCCAGCGGCCGGGTTCTGCTGGAAGAGCTGCACGTGACGATCCCCGAGATCCGCAAACGCCAGGCCCGGGAAGCGGCGGACATCCTCGGCCTGTCGATGGTGAAGGGGCTGCACCCCCTCCCCGGCCTGCGCCCCCTCGCCGACGACCCTTACGAACTGATCCTCAACAACACCTGGCGCCCGACCCTGTGCGTGGTGGGCCAGGACGGCCTGCCGCCCGCCGGCCGCGCCGGCAACGTCATGCGCGCCTATACCCGCCTGAAACTGTCCTTCCGCCTGCCGCCGCCGGTGCGCTGCGAAGACGCCAAACGGGCCATCGAACGGGCGGTGCTGCGCGATCCCCCCTTCGGCGCCCACATCGACATCCGCTTCGACCAGGGCGGTGACGGCTGGGAAGCCCCCGAGCCTGCCCCCTGGCTGCTGGAAGCCTGCGACCGGGCCTCGCTTTCCCACTTCGGCCACAAGGCCGCCCATATCGGGCTGGGGGCCAGCATCCCCTTCATGAAGATGCTCGGCGACCGCTTCCCCCAGGCCCAGTTCCTCATCACCGGGGTTCTGGGGCCGGAAAGCAACGCCCACGGCCCCAACGAGTTCCTCCACATCCCCTACGCCAAACGGCTGACGGCGTGCGTGGCCGACATTCTCGCCGGTTGACCGGAAACACCTGCCGGGGCTTCATCCGGCGCACTAAACGGTAACTGTTCCCGGCATGGCGGGGGTTACTCAGGATTGTTGGCAAAAATACGCCCACGCCACAGGACTATCTATAGTTCTGTAGAACAGAATACTATCATTTGGTTTAAAACCGTGTCTTCCCAACAGTCCCTCCAAAATCTACTTCGGGAATTCGATCACAACGAGCTGAAATGGAAGTTTGTCGCACATGGCGCCGACCCGCTGGAACAACTATTTCCTTACCTGGAAAATCCCCGGACCCACTCACAGGCATTGCAATGGATCTGGAAGCAACTACAACAAAATCAGGAACCAGGGCTACTCCGCCGCTTGCGGAACGTGTACAACCAGTGGCTCGGAAAAACGCCTCGTGACCGGCTGAATCACTACCCTCTCCCAACGCGAACCATAGCGGAAGAACTGATTGTCGGCTACAGCCAGTTAGCCAAGCTGCTCTACGGAGTACTCCATGCCAGTCTGTGGAATGATGAATGGACTCAATTGCTACGCCAGTCTTTCCCCAACTCCCACAGCCTACCCGATTACCTCAAAGAAGCCATCGCTCACTCTTGGGATCAAATCGGTAATGTTGACCTTCTCCAGCAACTCTGGAGCAGCTCCAATCCACCCCCAGCGTTGCTCGAAGCGATCGAACGATTTTTGCAAAAACACCCCGCACGACTCCCGGAGTTCCGGGCCTACCTCCCACCAGAGAAAACCGTCACCCTGCTCTGGTCAACGGGAGCAGACAAGCAGCTTCAAGAGTTCCTGGCGCAGAAACCCAACCATGTAAAAGAGCTAGTGGAGCGATGCTGCCTGGCCATCGACATTGAAAGTGACGGCAACGAAATCCGGGAAATCGGCGTCTTTTGGCAAGGTCGGAAGCGCCGGCTTCATCCGGACGCCGACTTGAAAACCGCCGTCGCCGAATTGCAGACCCTATGCGACCAGGCATCCTTGATCGTCGGCCACAATTGCCTGTATTGGGATCTCCCCATCCTGCGACACCATGGATTGACCCTGAACCCAAGGAAAGTATGGGATACCCTCCACGTTTCATTTTTGCTCAGCCCCAGCTCTCCCACTCACATCCTCGGTGGTCGCCATCGGGCTACCGACGATGCCAAACTGGCCTTTAAGCGTTTTCTAGATCAGGCCAAGGCGCTGCCTCCCGAAGTATTGATCAGACTGTTGCGTCACACCAAAGAAGGGAGCCGGGATCTACACGCCCACTTGTGCACTTCCTTGACTCCCCAGGGAAAACCGGCCGCGCTTCCATGCAAGTTAAGCGATTTGCCCCCGCTGGTGTTACTGACTCCTGCGGAATGTCCACGCTGGTGGTGGCGCTCCGGGTTCAGTTGGTGGGCTGAAACTGGAGAGCGCCGCTTCCGTCCCCTGGATCTTTCCATACTCCTGACCCGGCTGGCCGACCTCGACACGCCCGGCGCCCATGTTTTGAGCGCTGTGTTGCGTTGGGCCAAAGCGCATAAGGTTTCTGTATGCCCTGCCATGATTCCCACTTGGCTAACTGAGCCGGACAAGCGGCTGACGGAAATTATAGAAGCCACCCCCACGGCGCGATCCAAATCCGGGTTGCAGGTATCCCCCATCCCAACCTACCATAGCTTAGGACGCCACCTGCCCTCACCCTGCACGGTTGCAGGCACAGTCGACATCCCTGTGTGGCTGGAAACTGATTCCGATCCACCTTCCCAATCCGAGCATCCCAAAACCCTCACCGTTAGATCTGCCTAGTGTCTCCCCAATTTTCCCAAGCGGTCAGCGCAAGGCATTGATATACGGATAAAAAGGGGTTCAAAACGAGAGGATCGGGGTTCCTGATCGGGTAAAATGTGTATAGCAATAACCCATTGA
>JALSIB010000041.1 GCA_026981855.1 Methylothermaceae bacterium
TCATCAGTGGCTCCTTTTGATCTTTTCCAGCTCGGGAATGACTGCTTCCAGGATATCCAGGGCCATCACCATTCGATGGCTGCTCTTGGGTATTCTATACAGTTTATTATCTATTGGGACCTTACAGATAGGAAGAGCGAAACAAAAAATGAAATGTAATAAATTGAAATATCTTATTGAAATGGAAATTTCAGGGCCAACTGCAATGTGGACGCGTTCTGATACCGGGGACAGCCCTGTGAGTTATCCCGCGCCGACATATTCAGCGGTCAAAGGGATTTTTGAATCCGTGTTGTTTAATCCGCCGATGATCGTCTGAAGCAAAATCCACAAAATGACATCAATGTAGTGCCCCTTGGGGTTTTTGGTTATCGTAAATGATTGATTGTAAATAAGTTATATTTTTGGGGGGTTAAGCTTGGATTAGTATTTGGCCGCAATTATTGGCATTCGATACCCTTCCAGGTGATCAGAAATTCGCTGGTGTCGGCATTGCTTCTGAAATGGAGGTCGAACCGAAATGCTTCCCATGAAGTGAGATTGAGATCCTTTTCTTCGATCCATGCCCCGAGCTCCTCCAGCGATGGGCAAAGCCAGGCGCATCCGGGGGGCTTGTCACAAATGATCGTCCGCGCATCTTCCTTTTTCTGAATCCAGCGACCGTTTTCGAATCTCTCCAAGGCCGGTTTTCCGTCAGCATCCATGATTCGGTATGCGTCGCGTTTCTCTCGCTCCCGGAGCGGGTAGGCTTCATAAAACCATTGGCTGGCCCAGGCGGGATGGGATAATCCAAGCACTGCCCCAAGGGGCGCGAGCCGCCTTCGGATCGCCTCTTGATCGTAACGGGCAAGGGGAGGGGGTTCATCGCCGAAAACGAGTCGGGTGGAAAGCGGCGGTTGCTCTCCGGCCTTGGCGTCGAGGAGTGTTTCCATGTCATGGCATGGATGAGTCGTCTGCCCTTTCTCCTCGTTGCGGAATTCCAGGCCGGGTCTGGTGAAGACCAGTGGTTCCCCGCGGCTGGCCCTGATGTTACGGTTCAAGAGGATGATGTTCGCCTCTTCGACGGCAAGGCGCCGGTGGCGATTAACGCGACCTGCCGTTTGAATGATGGAATGCAACGACGAGGGTTCGATGATTGCCCAATCGAAATCGTGGTCGCGGCCAACCTCTTCTACCGGTGTGGCGACGACGATGAGAGCGAGTTCGCTTCCGGGTTTTACGTTCAGTTCCTCCCGGAGGAAGCGTTCGATTGCCGTATTCATTGGCCCTGCTTTGCGCTTGAGCAATTTATCCAGCCAGTATTCCTTGAAGACACGTCGGATCATCAAGTCACGGGCATGGTAGGGGCACACATAGACACTAGGACCGTTTTCGCCTGTGCCTATTGCCTCAAGCTTCCCGGCAAGCTGCATGCAAGGACCGATATTGGCTACGCGGATTAGCCCCACCGAGACCCGGCAGCCATCGGTCGTTTGCCAGGCATGGCGTTCGTGCAGGCGTTTAATCGCCTCGATCACCACTAGGGCATAATCCTCAGAGACACCCTGATTTCTTGGAATTGTCAACGGAAACTGAAAAGTGACCCACTTTACCCTGGCAATGGAACATGAAAAATGACCCACCCAGTTGACTCAAGAATTCATGATTCCATATCTACAGCGGCTGTCTGGTGTCCAATGATCC
>JALSIB010000042.1 GCA_026981855.1 Methylothermaceae bacterium
TTCAATGGGTTATTGCTATACACATTTTACCCGATCAGGAACCCCGATCCTCTCGTTTTGAACCCCTTTTTATCCGTATATCAATGCCTTGCGCTGACCGCTTGGGAAAATTGGGGAGACACTAGGTACTCACCACCCTACACCGGGCCCCATCATCAGGTTACCCAGCAACCCCATCAGACCAAACAAAATCAGATAGAACGCCACGATATAATTCAATAATCTGGGCCAGATCAAAATGGCAATGCCCGCAAGCAAGGCGATCAGTGACGGCCCCATCATATAGAAACCCATTCCCATCATCGTCTTCACTCCCTAATCGAAAAATTGCAGCTTCTTATCGAGCAAGGCTCGATGAATTCAGCAGTTCTGACAGATCTTTTGTCCGTCTCGGACTTTCCAAAGGTACCATCCTTTCGACATGGACTGAAAGCCTGAATCGAAGCCCACCGCAAGGCTGGAGCCGTCAACGGTCGACCCTGATCAACCAGTCGGACAAATCCTCGACGAACCGCGCCAGCGCCGAATCGGCGGCGAGAGCCCCTCCCTCCGCCGATCCTTCAGGCGCCACCCTGCGATAACGGAAATGGCGCTGGCCAACGATCCGCCCCGAGCGGGGATCTGCGAGCTGAACGAACAGTTCCAGGCGTTCACGGCTCTGGCCATTGGCTTCGAATTCCTGTTCCAGCCGCAAAAGGGTGATTGAAAGCCGGCGGCTGGCCATCAGCCCCTGCCCAGGACGCACCACATGGGTGTAGGGTGACCAACGCGACGAGGTTTCCAGACAGGCCTGCTCGATCATCTCGGCAGGCAACGCCAACCAACGGTGGCGGGCATAGTAGGATACCACCGGGCCACCCCGGCGATAGAGAATGCGCTTGCTTCGGAGGGTTGGTACCGCATCCACAGGATCGAACGACAATACCTGGTCTTTTTTCAGCCTTGGACCGGATTGCGTCTTGGGAACCTCCAGGGCAAGCAGAATCCTCGCCTCCGGGCGACTGGGCAGGGGGGCACATCCAACCATCAGAATTAAAATCGGTCCGAGCAACACAATCGACCTGAAACGGCGGCTGAATATTTCACTCATCTTCGCTACTCCCCTGGGCCGAGTTCCGGTTGGGGGCTTCCGTATATCAAGGCATTGGGATGATCATTGAGCCGACTGGCCAACGCACGCACCTCCCTGGCGGTTTGGGAAATCTCGGCTGCGAGGCGCCCCAAGGCCGTATCGAGATGCTGGATCGTCGCCTGCAGATCTTGCCCCGTTTTCTGGGCCGTCTCCTCGATACGCTCGCCAAGCTTGGTCACCGTCACGGCCGCAGCCGAAATTTCCCGACTCAAACGGTCGTAGTCCACGACCAGCCGATCGACTTTTTTCATGAGCTCCGGCAGAGAGCGACCAGCCAGGGCCAGATCGCTGGAAAAGGTCTGGGCATTGGCCAGAATCGAATCGAACCGTTCTTTGTCATGGTCGAGCAAGGTGGTGACCTGTTCCAGGTTTTGCAAAGAATGCTGGAACGAATCGATGTTTTGCCGGTTCAATAGCCGGGACATCCGCCGCCCCACCTCCTCGACGGTCAGCGCCGCTCTGCCCAACGCCTCTTCCAGGCGATTGTACGCCGATGATCTCGAGGCAATCGTGGGAACGGAACCATCAGGCATGGGGCTTGGCAAAGGCTCGCCTTTTCCCTCCCCTTCCAATTCGATATAGGCGATACCGGTCAACCCTTGCAACTTGAGCAATGCATAGGTGTCGCTGCGAATCGGCGTATCGGCGGCAATGTCCATCATCACCTCAATCCGGGTGGGATCCTCGGGATCGATCCGCATCTTTTCCACCCGACCGACATTGACTCCCCGATATTTCACCGGTGCGTTGGGATTCAGGCCCGCCACCGAGTCATGAAAATAGGTTCTATAGGAATGATAACGCGTGAGCCGAATGTCGGAAGCCAACCATAAGGCGACGACGATGGCCGCCATCGTGAGAACGATGACAAAAATGCCGACCAGAATATAGTTCACTCTGGGTTCCATTCCCGCTCTCCCCTGTGGTACGCCCGACGCCCCGAGAAATAGGCCGCGATCGCCGGATGCGGATTCTCGACCAGTTCTTCGATCGGCGCCACCGCAACGATACCCTTGTCGGCCAGGAAAGCCACCCGGTCGGTGGCGCTCCACAGCGTATCGAGATCATGAGTGACCATCACCACGGTCAGATCGAGCATGGTCTTGAGTTTAGCCACTAACCTGTCGAACGCTCCGGCGGTTACCGGATCGAGCCCCGACGTCGGCTCGTCGAGAAACAGCACCGCGGGATCGAGCACCAGTGTCCTCGCCAGCGCTGCACGTTTGACCATCCCACCAGACAGCTCACGCGGGCATTTCACGGCCGCGCCGGCTTCAAGGCCGGCCAGCCGTATCTTCAACATCACCACTTCGGATTTCAAAGCCGGCGACAACCGGGTATGTTCATCCAGAGGAAAACGAACGTTTTCGAACACCGTCAGACTGCTGAACAGCGCACCATTCTGAAACATGAACCCCAATTGCAACCGGATTCGTTTCTCTTCCTCCCGCGTCAGCGAAAGGGCGTCACGGCCGAAGAGGCGCACCTTGCCGCAAGCGGGCTGATGCAACATGGCCATGGTGCGCAGCAACACACTCTTGCCGCCTCCGGAGGTGCCGATGATCCCCAACACCTCGCCCCGATAGACTTCCAAAGACAAGTCCTGATGCACCACGTTTCGCCCAAACCGGTTGGTGATGCCACACAACTGGATGACCGGCTCGGCGTTCATAGATCCAGTTTATTGAACAGAATGGAGAACAAGGCATCGACCACGATCACCAGGAAGATGCTCTGAACCACACTGCGGGTGGTGGCATAGCCAACACTGGTGGCACCACCACGGACCTGAAAACCCTGATGACAACCGATGGAGGTGATGATCAGGGCATACACAGGTGCCTTGATCAATCCGACCCAAAAAGAGCTGGGCATCAGAAAGGTCTGAGGTAACCGTTCCAGATAGCTCTCCAGCGTCACACCGAATAGCAGATCGGAAACCACGACGCCCCCCGCCAACCCCGCCAGATCGGCAAAGACGATGAGCAGCGGCATCACCAGCAGCATGGCCACCAGTTTGGGCAGGGCCAGAATTTCGACCGGTTGAATGGCCAGGCTGCGCAGTGCATCCACTTCTTCGGTGATCCGCATGGCACCAATCTCGGCAGTATAGGCCGACCCGGTACGCCCTGCCATGATGATTGCGGTCACCAGGGGCGCGATCTCGCGCAGAATGGTCAACCCCACCAGATCGACAATGTAGATGTTGGCACCGTATTCATCCAGCGGATCCCCGCCTTGATAGGCGATGACGACGCCCATCAAAAACGACAACAGGCCTACGATGAACAGAGCATGCACCCCCGCGGTTTGCATTTCGGTCAATACGGCACGGAGACGGACCCGGCGGGGATCGAGCAACCACTGCAAAGCCTGAAGCGTAAGGGAACCGATGAAGGCCAGATAGGCCAGCATGTCACTCAAGATGGCCAGCGTGCTCCTGCCCACATATTCCAAAAGTCCTGGTCGTTGGATTGCGGGAATCACATCCACCGCTTCGTCCTGGACCAGGGAGAGGAGGTGACGGTGCCTGTCGGAAAATCCCTCAAGATCGACCCGGCCGATGCCCGCCCGCTGAAGGCGGAACCTCAGGTCCAAGACGGCTCTCGCACCCACCGTATCCAGAGAAACGAGTTTATGGCCATCGATGACCACCCCCTCTGCGGGCAAGGCCGGCAAATCCGTCTCCAACGTGTTTTCATTCAAGCAGAACACGGTCCAGCTTCCAGACAATGAAATTCGGGCACTTTCTGGATCGAAACGCAAACGAGCCGAACCCTCGCAACGAGCGGCAAAGCTAACCATTGATCGAAAACAGCATGTGAACCCTCTTTTCGGCCCTGAGACCTTATGGGAATAAATAGGCCTGATACACGATCTTTGATCGCAACGCGTCAATTGTACAAAACACCCGCCATCCCTACATTTTCCCCAGCAGTCGGACCCAGGACGAAACATCGCTGTGCTTGAATAGCATCGCTGCAGCGACGCAAAGCAGAAGCCAACCAAAGATTTTTTTCATACAAGCCCGATCCAGATTCAACGCCCACCTCGCCCCGATCTGCCCACCAAGAAACACGGCAGTGGACAAGATCAGCGACAGGTGCCAATCCCAATGACCGGCAACCACGTGCCCGGCGAAGCCGGCGCAAGCTGTCATACCCACCATCAGTGCGCTGGTGCCCACAGCGATATCCATGGGAATACCGATCAGCAGCACCAACAACGGGACTTTGAGAAGCCCACCACCGATGCCGATCATACCGCTTATCATCCCGGCCAGAAATGAGACCGGCAGGGCCAACAACCAATTGACGGCATAACTTTGACCTTCATAGCGGCGCTGCCAGTGATACCAGTTCGATTGTTTTGGCATGCAGGACCGATGCGGGTGAAATGGGCGAATCATGAAAATCGCGGCGAACATCACCACGGCAACAAATAGCCAGGACAAATTGCGCCCACTGAAACACCCGGAAACGATTCCCCCCACAAAACCGCCACTGGCAGTCACCGACTCCAGTACGGCAGCCAAGGACCAATCCACCTTGTGGGCCTTGCGAAACACCAGGGTGGCCGAGAGGGATGTCATCATGATCAAAAACAGACTGGTGGTGGCGGCGACATGGAAGTCGATGCCGAACAACACCTGAATTGGTGTGTAAAGCATTCCGCCCCCTGCCCAAGCATCGAAAAGACAACCGCCACCACGAACAACAGACACCACAACACTATCCCCAGCCGGACCTCGGGATCGGTGAGAGGGAGAAAAAGATCAGTCATGAACTGAAACAGACTATTTTTTACCTGACAGCTACTTCAGCAATCCCTCGTCCTGACACCCCCCCGTCTGAATCCATGACCCCTTCCATCTTTGGTTTCCCGGGCCACACAACGTTGAAAAGCCGGCAAGTGGTTCTCCTTCGAGGCCCGCTGCAATTCCCGCAACACCCCCTGAACCTCGGGAAAGTCTTTGCTCTGTTCCAACAATCGCGCATACATTTCCATGTTTTCGATCTCTGCCTCCACGCCCTGTTGACACGCCTCCAGCAATGAAGAAGGTGCCTGGACCCGTGATGGCCAGTCATCTGGGGGAACTGGCAGACCATACAGTTCGAACAATGGCAGCAATGCCTGTATATGGCGGTTTTCGGCCTCCACGATGTTGCTGAACGGCCTGACCTCACCGAATTTTTCGATTACTTTTTGATACAAGGCGCGGGCCTTGTATTCATCCTGGATGGCTTCGTTGAGGATGGATGCGAGTTTTTCATTCATGATTCTCTCCGGCAGTTGATCGTGTGAGTTTATTTGGAACCGGATGTCAGGGTCTTGTCTGCTGACAGGCAAGTCATTGTCACCGGCGGTTTGGTGGATTCAACCCCGGCTTCCGGTGGATTCCACCGTCGGATGGCGCCATCCATCCATTGGAACAAGGGGCCGGCAAACGAGGTTTCGATGTGTTCGAAATAAATCCTGGCGGCATTGACCACCACGAAAACCGAACTGACATGATGTAGCATGGCCGCAAATATGGGGTTGAGGAAACCCACCGTGGCAAGACCCAGTCCGACGGCATTGAACCCCATGGCCCAGGTGTAGTTTTCCCGGATGATATCGATCATCTTGTGGCTGAGCCCCAAAATAGTGAGCAAATCCCGGGCATCCTGTTTCAGGATCACAACATCGGCGGATAGGATGGCCAGGTTCACGTTCTTATGTCCTCCAATGGCGATGCCGACATTCGCTGCGGCCAGAGCTGGCGCATCATTGACGCCGTCACCAACCATCGCCACCTTGCCTGACGCTTGGTATTTCCTGACCAAGGTCACTTTTTCGGCAGGCGTGCAATTGAAAACACACTCGTCGGCACGAATATAGTCGGCGACTCTTCTTGCCTCCCGCTCCTCGTTGTCTCCGGTGGCGAGAATCACTCTTTGGATGCCGTGGGCATGGATCATGTCAGCCAGATTTTTCATTTCCGACCAGATGATGTCGCGGATGATGATGGCACCCCTGATCCTTCCTTCCAGTGCGATCCAGATCGCCCTGCCGCTATAGGCAATCTCCTTCGGTATCGTTATGCCGTGCTGAACCAGGGTATCCTCACTTCCCATCAGCACTTCCTGCGTCCCAACCCGGCCCTTGATGCCACGACCGGGCAGATCCTCGGCATGATCCACCGGGGAAAATTCGTCGACGCCCTTCTCTTTGGCAAACCGTACAATGGAGCGGGCGATCGGGTGGTCAAAGCGGACTTCCAAAGACGCTGCCAGCTTCAACAACTCAGGCTCAGGAACATCCAAGGCGATGATCTGACTGACCTCCGGCTCGGCGGAAGTCACCGTTCCTGTTTTGTCCAGGATCATGGTATCGACTTCATGAAGTGTTTCCAGCGGCTCGCCCCCTTGGGCCAGAATGTTTTCGCGGGCAAGACGACCAATGGTGGCTGAAAATGCCGTAGGTGTCGCCAGGGCCCAGGCGCACGGGCAGGTGACCGCCAGCGCCGTGGCCATCAGGTGCAGGTCCCCGGTGACGAAAAGCAGCAGAAAGGCATAGCCGGTGACCGAGACCAATAACCATTGCACCGTTCTGTCGGCGCGCTGTTGCAATTCTGATTTCTTTTCCAGGCTGGCCTTGATTTCCCTGCTGATCACGCTGAGAAACGCCTCGTCGCCGTCCTTATCCGCCTTGATCAATATCGGGGCGGTCAAATTCAACGTGCCCGACACCACAAGGTCTCCCGGACCTTTGGTCACGGGAAAAGGTTCTCCGGTCACGAATGATTCATCAATCTAGGTTTTGTTGTCCTCGATCACGCCATCCACAGGTATCATCGTGCCCTTGGGCACCAGAACGCGTTCTCCCTGATGAACTTCGGAGATGGCGACTTCTTTGACCTGACCGTCTTTCATCACCTGTGCGGTCTGTTGACCCTGTTCGATCAGGCTTTCAATCTTCTCACGGTTCTTTCTGATGATGGTGAAGGAGATGAACAACCCCAGGCCGATGAACCAGGCCACCATCGCACCGCTCAAGGGCTCACCATCGATGAGCGTCACGATCATGACCAGAACAATGAGCAGCTCGGCTGAAACTTTGCGCATGAGCAAGGCTTTCTTCAAAAAAGCCTCCAGATACAGGCCCAGGCAGAACAGATAGAAAGGCAGCCCCAGCCAATAGAAAACGGGTTGGTCGAATAACGCATCGATAGCGAAAAAAACGACCGGGATGGCTGCGGCAATCACCCGCAGCAACATGACGTCATGGCGGGGACTGAATTTCAGAATTTCGGCATCAAAGCGATCGAAGTAGGGTTCCAATGGTGAAGTTTGCATGGTTATACTCCCTCGGGGGTTGCTGCCAAGTTGGGGCGATCTTTTGACTTACTCCACTAAAAAATCCCGCATCATTCCCAAATCCTCATGCTCGAGATTGTGACAGTGATACATGAAGTGGCCTTTGAAATCATCAAACCGTTTCAGCAGCATCACTTTTTCCCCCGGCATGACCAGCACCGTGTCCTTCCAGCCACTGTCCATCAGTCCGGCGCTGACTGTCTCGTAGGCATTCCCAAAGCGGTGATTGATCGAACGCTTTATGATTTGGAATGGTTCGCCATGAATATGCATGGGATGCGGGTAATAGTAGATCCATTGAGGATTTCGAATTCGTAGGAAAACCATTGAAGTATTACGTCTTTCTTATATATTGTCACTGCAGAATCCCGGAGACTCTGGCCAAAGCCCTCCAAAAATGGCAACATCCCACCCGCTTTCCCATCAACCATCAGCGAGGTATCCCGTGGAGCAGAATCCAATGCAGGAAAAAATGAAGCAGATGCACGAGGCGATGGCCTATCTGAGGAAGAAATATCCGACCCAGACCCAGGCATTCTCCCAGTTCTATCAGAAAACAGAGGGTACACCCGCCCTGTCCAAACGCGAGAAGGAGCTGATCAATGTCGGCCTGGCGGTGGCAACCCAATGTGAGTGGTGCATCGGCTCCCATGTAAGAAGCGCCGTCCGTGCCGGGGCCACCCGGGACGAAATTGTGGAGGCCGGCTTCATGGCGGTGATCATGCATGGTGGACCGGCGTTGATGTATATGACTCCTCTGGTCCAGGCGTTGGACCTTTATTTACCCGAGGATTCAGATGACAGCCCCTGAACTTTTGCCGAAATCAAATACCCCGTCTCCCTTCAGAGACGGACTCGTGCTGATTTCAGGAATTGCCTGGTGGCCAGGCCGAGCCAACACCCCTCGGAAGGATGATGGGGTCATCGAACAGGAACATCTTTGACATGATCGCCAGCTGGCGCCGCTGGCTCGTCCCCTACTCGAAATCGTTCCCCTTATCCTCCTGGTTCCCCCATGTTCCTCTGGCCCTGGCGGTCGGCTTGTTGGGTGCAGTGCATCTGTTGCCACCATTGATCCACGCTTTGGGACTTCATTTCTTTTCTCAGACTTTAACCACTCTTACCCTGAATCTGGTCAATGTGGGACTGGCTGGCCTACCCCAGGTCATTGTCGGGGTGTTCATGCTTTGCATGTCCATCGGCCTGCTTCTGCGCTCTCGTCTTGCCTGGAGCACCACCGCCATGTCTTTGGTGGCCGGTATCGCCATCCTCTTGTTTGAACCGTCTACCCATCCTCACCGATGGTTGCTTTCATACAGCACCGTGCTCCTGTTGGCGATCCTCTCTGCCTACCCCTGGTTCAACCGCAGCAGCCTGGCCACGGCCACCCTGTTCGCCGCCACCAGCCTGTTGGTGCTGACTGGCTATGGTGTCATAGGCAGCTTGATCCTGGGAAACCTCTTCCAGCCACCGATTCGCACCTTGGATCAGGCCTTGTATTTCACCATCGAAACCTTGTCCACGGTTGGCTATGGCGATATTGTCGCCATAGCGCCAGAGGCGCGCCTGTTTCTGGTCTCACTGATCACCGCCGGGATGCTGGCAGTCGCCACCATTTTCGGCGCTATTATCGCCCCTTTGATCAATCAAAAGCTGGAAAATCTGTTTTACGGGAGGGGCAAGCGAATGCAACGCAAGGATCACTATATCATCGTCGGTACCAGCGCTTTGGCCAACAATACGTTTCAGGAATTGTGCAAGCGGGGTGAGACCATCACCTTTATCCTCAAACGGGAACCTGAAGGGAGCCAATATAGCGACTTGGACGTGGTCATAGGAGATGGCAGCGATCTGGAAATTCTACGCTTGGCGGGAGGGGAAAAGGCCAAGGCAATTCTGGCTTTGACCGACGACGATTCCGAAAATGCTTTCATTGTCCTTGCAGCCAAGGAGCTGGGACCCGTGAAAACCATCGCTGCCGTCAATGATGCCCGGAATCTCAAACGCATCCACAGGATCAAACCCAGCATGATCATCGCTCCCCCCGTATTGGGGGGAGAATTGTTGGCAATGGCATTGAAGGGAGAGGAGGTCGATTCCAAACGGCTGATGAAACTCTTGATGGGTTCCCTCTGATTGGGGGGGGAAGCAAACCGATAGGTGTTGAGGTCAGGCAACCAAACCACGGCGCCGCATGAGCCGGTAGGTACCGACCTTGATGGCATCGATGATGAACATCCAGACCACGTAATACCCAATGAAGAACAACGCGAAATCCCACCCCACCGGCTCCATGAACCAGCCGTAGACCGCCATCAGCACCCCGATGACGCCGGTGGAGACATTGGCGATCAACAGCTGCCACGAGGGGAAAGGGCGGGTCCACAGGAAACGGTCGTAGCTGCGAGTGATGAAAATGGTGGTGTGCCCCGCGATCACCAGCTTGAGGAAAATCGCCGAACGGATGAATTCCAACGGATAGTGGAAATATTCCACCAGCACCACCAATACCGCAAACGAGGAAACCAGCCCAAGGACACCCATCAAGGTCGAGATCCCAAGAACTTCGACAAAATTCCACCGGACCGGTTTGTCCGCCAGTTTCACGTTGTCGGTGGCGATGGCCAGGATGGGGATGTCGTTGAGCAACGCCAATAGAATGATCATGATGGCCGTCACCGGATAGAAATTGAACACCGAGATCGCCAGCGTCATGAACAGGATCAACCGGATGGTTTCGTTGATCCGGTAGATGGTGTAAGCCTTCATCCGCTCGAAGGTCCGGCGAGCCACCTTGAAGCCTTCGACGATCACCGACAGGCCCGGCTCCAGCAACACCACGTCGGCGGCGGCGCGAGCGGCATCGGTGGCGCCGGAGACGGCGATCCCCGCATCGGCCTTCTTCAAGGCCGGCGCATCGTTGACCCCATCGCCCGTCATCCCAACGATATGATTGGCCTTTTGCAGCTCCTCGACGATAAAATACTTGTCTTCCGGGAAAACCTGAGCGAACCCTCCCGCCCGTTCGATCAGCGCGATGATCTCGGATTCGTGCTTGCGCACCAGCTCCCGCTGGGCCTCGCTCTTGACCAGAGCATCCTCCAGATTGCGCAGCACCTTGCGCGCGGCCCGCTTGATGTCCCTGGGGGTGGCATCCGGCTTGAGCTCGCCGTAGAGCGTCTCGGTGACAACCTGCGCCACCAGCATCAATTCTCTCTCGGCCCCCTCGTGGAACTCCTTGACATCGTACACCTCACCGGGAATTCCCAACATCCTCGCGATCTGGCGGGCGATGGCCAAATTGTCCCCTGTCACCATCTTGACACTGACGCCCAACTCACGCGCCTCTCTGATGGTCTGGGCGGAATCCTCGCGGGGCGGATCGTAGAACGGAATCAACCCTACCAGTTCATAGCTCTCGCCGGCATCCCGGCTGACAGCCACCGCAAGCGTCCGATAACCCTTTTCAGCGAAGGCATCCACTTGATCCTGGGCCGCTTCGAGCACTTCCTCATGGTGATTGAAACGTTCACACAAGGAAAAGATCACCTGGGGGGCACCCTTGACCACTTTCAAACGATTGCCGCCATGCTCCACCGAGGCCTCGGTACGCTTGCGGATCGGGTCGAAGGGGATGAAATCCTCCCGCTTCCACTGGATCAATTGATTTTTCAGTCCCAGCTTCTCCACCCGCCTGAAAATGGGCGACTCCAGAGGATCCTGATTTTCTTCACGACTGGCCAGGGCGGCAAAGAGGAACAGATCCTCAAGGGTGTAGACATGGTAGGTGACAGGCTCGGTGATTTCCATCCGGTTCTGGGTCAAGGTGCCAGTCTTGTCGCTGCACAGCACGTCCATTCCGGCCATTTCCTCGATTGCCGCCAATCGACTGACCACCGCGTTCCGACGCGCCATACGCACCGCCCCCGCAGCCATGGTGACCGATAACACTGCCGGCAACGCCACTGGAATCGAGGCCACCACCAGCACCAGC
Organism: Methylothermaceae bacterium; assembly: GCA_026981855.1. Classification (GTDB taxonomy): domain Bacteria; phylum Pseudomonadota; class Gammaproteobacteria; order Methylococcales; family Methylothermaceae; genus Methylohalobius. The sequence goes on from JALSIB010000042.1 coordinate 11,486, forward strand.
GTGAAACGCAGGATTTCCATCATCGGATCGTGGCGGCGATAAGCCACCGCAAGAATCACCAAAGCCAACACGATGGTGATGGCGATGAGGAAATTGGCGATCCGCATCACCGCCTGCTGGAAGTGGCTGGTCTCCTCCCGTTCGGCTTTGGCCACCAAAGCCACTGTCTTGCCGAAATAGGTATTGAGACCGGTGGCGGTAACCACCCCCACCATCTCCCCCGCCTTGACCATGGCATTGCTGTAGGCCAGATCACCGGATTTCTTCTCCACCGGCAAGGATTCGCCAGTCAGAGCCGACAGATCCACCAACAAATACTCACCCTGCTTGAGCTGAACATCTGCGGGAATGACATCCCCAATCCTGAGCTTGACCACATCGCCCGGCACCAACCCCCGGGCGGGGAGGGTCCGCCAATGCCCCTCCCGCAACACCAGTGCGGTCTTGGAGAGCTTCTGTTTGAGCACCTGGAGGGCGCTCATCGCCTTGGATTCCTGACGGAAATCGATGTAGGCGTTGATCAATAGCAGCGTCACGATGATGCCGAAATCTTCCCATTTATGTACCAGAGCCGAGAGCAATGCGGCAATCTCGATCATCCAGGGAATCGGCCCCCAAAAGCGCTTGAACAGGCGGTACCAAAAAGAAGGCTCCTTTTCCGGGATCTCGTTGGGGCCAAAGATCTCCAACCGCCGCTGAACCTCACCCTCCGTCAAGCCGGCTTTGAGGTCGGTATCCAGTAATCCATCTATGCTGATCCGGGCCTTCTTTTTGCTTCTTTTTCCCCAAGCCATTCAATCTTCCCGTAAAGACTCATCATGCAGGATACACTATATCGGAAAATGGTAATCTACACATGGACAAGGCGGCCAAACGATGAAGCAACGAGCGGGAACCTGAGATGAACAAAGACGCCATCGATCTCGAGAGTCTGATCCAAAGGGCCAACGCCTACCCGCCACTCCCCATGGCGGTCGTCGACGCAGGGGAAACCTATGTCATGGAAGGCGCCTGGGAAGCCGCCCAACACGGTTTGATCGAACCGGTATTGGTGGGAAACCGGAGTGAAATCGAACAGATCGCCGCCACCCTCGATTGCTGCGACCTGGACCGGTTCCCCTTGATAGAGGCCCATTCAGAACAGGAGGCGGCCGAAAAAGGCGTCCAACTGGTCCTCGAAGGCCGGGTGCGGGGCCTGATGAAGGGGTGGATTCACACCGATGTTTTGATGCATCCGGTCCTCGCCCACCTGCGGACCAGCCGCTGGGTCAGTCATGTTTTTCTGGGCGAACTGCCCACCTACCACAAACTGCTCTACGTCACCGATGCCGCCATCAATATCGCTCCCGACCTGATGCAGAAAGCGGCGATCGTGCAGAACGCCGTCGATCTGGCCCGCCTGTTGGGGGTGGAACGACCCAAAGTGGCCGCCCTGTCGGCAGTGGAGGTGGTCAAACCACAAATCCCCTCCACTGTGGATGCCGCTTGCCTGAGCAAGATGGCTGACAGAAAACAGATTCGCCACGCCATCGTCGATGGCCCCCTGGCTTTCGACAACGCCATTTCCAGGCAGGCAGCCGAGATCAAACAAATCGACAGTCCGGTGTCGGGTGACGTGGACGTACTGCTGGTGCCGGACCTCAACTCAGGCAATATCCTCGCCAAGGACCTGGCCTATCTGGCCAACACCACCCTGGCGGGAATCGTCTTGGGCACCAAGGTTCCGATCGTGCTGCCTTCGCGCGCCGATCCACCCAAAAGCCGGCTGGCCTCCTGCGCCATCGCGGTGCTGTTGGACAAGCTGGGTTTCTGAACCTTCATCCAAGCAAGAAAGATATGCTGTCCAACCACCACAAAACCAAGATCGTGACCAGCATCGGATCACCCCTCGGTCCTGGAAAGGATGATCCAGGCAGGAATGGCGGTGTCCAGGGTGAGCTTCGAGCAACTGCCACGAGCGGTAGCACCCGGAGACCCTGTCTTTCTCAACGATGGATTCATCGAGTTGCGGGTGGAACGGTTGCCGAGCCGGCGGAGAGCTTCGATCCCACAAGGGAATCAACATTCCCAGACTTTGAATTCCTGCAGAAAATCCTTGAAGGAAAAAAATGAACGATCACGGTATCCCGGCAGAATCCCACCCCATTCACCATCACGGCGGTAACGGCAACTATTGGATCCATTTCAAGTTTCTCTGGTTGTTCTTCTGCCTCTTCCCCGCCCTGAGCCCTGGCGCGCCCATCGGCGAAACCCTGCCGAAAGGGGCGATCATCGCCTTCCTCCCGCAGCAAAACAGCAAAGACTATTCCGATACGAAAAGCCTCAGGAAATGGCTGGCAGCCCAGGGCTGGGCCATCTGTGACGGAACCTACGGCACCCCCGATCTCAACTATCGCATGTTGCTCGGTACCAATAAGCCGGGGAACGCGGGAAAAAGCATCGGCTCACGCACCCACAGCCACCGCGTCCGCGGCGATACGGGTATCGCCCACGGCAGGCGGCGGGTCTTTCGGGATGGAATCAGACAACAGGTGAGCGCTCCCGCCGAAGGCCACAAACACAGATTGCAGATGAACACCGAAAAGGCCGAGCATTTGCCGTTGAGCACCCAGGTGTTGTACATCATCAAAATTCGCTGACGGCCCTGGGGGCGGGATCGGAACGTTTGACCGCCCCACAGAGCCAGGGCCTGCAATCACACCTCTTTATTGGAACCGTGCGGATATCAGGAACGAAGCCCACATCAGTCCTGTTCGCGCAACAATTTAGCGTAACCCTCCGCATCCATCAGCCCATCCACTTCCGAGGGATCGCGCGGTCGCAACACGAAAATGAACGTGCCGTAGGGATCCTGATTGATTCGTTCGGGCTGGGAAGACAGGGCCTCGTTGACCTCGACGACCTCTCCCGCCACCGGCGCGTAGAGATCGGCCGCCGCCTTGACCGATTCCAGCACCGCGATCGCCTCTCCCCCCTTCACTTTCCGGCCTGTTTCCGGCAATTCCACGTAAACCAGATCTCCCAGTTGTTCCTGGGCGTGATCACTGATGCCGATTTCCACGCTTCCATCCTCGCGCCGGCGCACCCACTCGTGATTTTGGGTGTAGCGAAGATCCCGGGGCAATTCACTCATGGTTTTCTCCTTTGTGCTTGATGTCGACTCTGTCATTATCGGTTTACCTTGACGACGCACACCCGGGACGATCAATCGATCAACCGTGTCCAGGTGCAACGCTGCTCGATCAAGGGGGCGGTATGGGCGTTACCGATACCTTTGGCAATCAGGGCGATGACACGGTCGTCACTGTCATAACCGACGTGCGCCGTCAGGGGGTTGGCCACCTTGCCGATGCCGAATATGTCCATCACATCCGCAACGTTGATGATAACGTTGGTGACCTCGATGCAAAGGCGGGAGTCGAGATAATCGGAAGCGAAATTCTCGGGAATGGCGTAGCTGAGCAGGTCGTTGGGATCGCTGAAAGCGATCAGCTCGGTTTTCGTCAGGGTACGCTCAGAGTAATGCGCCCCCCCCGGGGTGCAATAGGCCGCCTCCTGCCCCGTCACTTCCGGAAGCTCGCGCCCCAGCTGCAGCAGGGGCAGCTGGTTGGAAAGCATGAAGAGCGGGATTTTTTTCGCCCTGAATGCCTCGATAAAGCGGAATTCGATGGATCTCGCCCGCTTGGACGTGGCGACGGTCCCGATATGTCCGGCGATACTCTGCATCGCATCGATCGTGATCCGGCTGCCCAGACTGTGGGAAATGACAGCCAGTCTGTCGTTCGCCAGGTGCTCCACCGTCTCGTCCATCAACAGATCGCACACCGCTCTCCTTCCCCGGGGCAGATCTTCCCAGTCCCTGCTGACCATCCAGCAAAACGACTGGCGGAACGAGGTGAGGATATCCTCGCGCTTGTTGCCCAGGTAGATCATCGGATCCGGACCGGTGTCGTTGGAAAAGCGCTTCATCATGTCATTGATCTCGGCGCGGCGGAAAGAGTACTTGCCCGAATTGTCGTAGGACAAGACTTTTTTGTCCGGCTCGGTGATGGGCGACCAGGTCAATTCATAGAACAGCATTTCCGCATCGCCGCCTTCGCTCAGCAAGCGGTGGACCCGCAAGACGCCCAGATCTTTCTCGGTATCGGTGGGGTCGGTCAGGTGGATCTCCCTGTCCCGCCGCGACTGGACGGTGAGCCCCATCTCCTGGGCGAGCTTCTCCATCAATTGGGCGCTGTAGCCGGGAATATGATGGCCCACGCCATGCACCATGAGCACCTTCATTTTGCCGCGGCTGTTGGACAGATATGGCTCGATCCCTGCGAAAGGCGTCCCCCTCACCTCGCACAGCCGGGTATCGTTCTTGGTCTGATTGTCCATAACCGCTTCGGCGACCCCCTTTCCGAAACTGGCGCACCCCCCCAAAACCAGCAGGGAAAAAAGAATCACGATCCGAAACGCGATGCCACAAGCCCTTTCATTCGTATCCATTGATTTCCTCGCTCAAGTCTGTCTGTTTCCGTGAAGCGGCGGCAGGCGCCGATTCTCATGCAACAAGCGCAGCGGCTCAATCGACGCCCCCCGGTGGCGGTTCGCCATTGATCAACGGCTCGCCCTGACTCTCGTACCACCATACGATCCCTTCCCAAATCTGCCGGGCATCCTCGGCATACCAGAACAATTCCCTGTCCTCGGGATCGATGACCCCTTCGTCCACCAGGAAATCGAAATCCACCGCCCGGCGCCAATACGTCTCACCCACCAATACCACCGGCACCGGCTTGATCTTTCGGGTCTGAATCAGGGTGAGGGTCTCGAACAACTCATCAAGCGTACCGAAACCACCCGGGAACACCACCAGTGCCTTTGCCCGCAGGAGAAAGTGCATCTTGCGCATGGCGAAGTAATGGAACTGGAAACACAATTCCGGGGTGATGTAGGGATTGGGAAACTGCTCGTGAGGCAGGGTGATATTCAGCCCCACGCTCTTGGAGCCCGTATCGTAAGCGCCCCGATTGGCGGCCTCCATCATCCCCGGCCCTCCGCCCGTCATCACCACCAGCCGGCAGTCCAGCGGCCCATGCCCCGCCGCGCCGACGATGCGGCCGAATTCCCGAGCGATCTCGTAATACTTGCTCTTGGCGGCGATCCGTTCTGCCACCCCCACCCGCCGTTTCAGTTCCTCGTTGTCCGGCCTCTTGCCGAGAGCCTCCTTGAGCACCTGCAGTTTCCGCCGCGCCGCCGCCGGCTCGGGAATGCGGGTACTGCCAAAGACCACGATGGTGTTTCGCACGCCTTCGGACTGAAGGCCCAGCTCCGGCTTGAGATAATCCAATTGCAAGCGCGCCGGCCGGGTTTCATAACTGTTGAGAAAACCCACATCGGTCAGTGCGGGACGGTAACTGGGGCTGGCGAGAATCTTCCGGACCCGGACAGGCGCGTCCGGGTCTTCTTCCGGCGGCTTGGGGAGTTGCCAGGGAAGCGGCTCTCGATGCAGCGGCCCCGGTGGCTGCGGAATCGGCGGGGAAGGCTTGGAAGTATCGTCCTCGCGCTTGCTCATGCCACCCTCCAACAGCAACGCACCTTCACCGCGATGACGCCGATACGGATGGTGACATCGATGGCCGTCATCATGATCATTTCTTTTTTCGATACCAAGTCATCATTATTCATAAAGTCGCCGCCATCTCGGCTCAAGGTTCGCCACCAAACCGCAGAAAAAAACGAAAAACAGTCTCCGCGCCCCTGGATGCAGAAACGATTCTATCGCATTGGCGGCGTCTGTCATCCTGGCGATGTCACGGGCAGGGCAATCGCACGAACCGGTTCCCCCCCTCCCCCTTTGGGAGAGCGGCCGGACGATGATAGCAAAGCGGGGCCTGGGGCGGATATTTCACCAGCCGGATTCGGGCCTTCCGGACAAGCGGCTTTCGAACCGGGCCACCTGTCTCAACCTCGATGGGTGACAGCACCCTGGCTTCGGCGATTTAACTTTTGCAAATTTTTCCCGGGGAACATAACCTAAAAAGCATCCATTCATTTCATTCATTGCACGCTGCCTCATGACGACGACACCCATCGCACACCACGCCCTGGTCCTGAACTTTCATCAGCCCCCGGGGAACCTTGAGCACCTGCTGGAGACCAAAACCTGGGAAGCCAAAGAGATTCTGTTCGCCATGGACCGTATGCCCCGGAGGCTATGGGGCTACGAGGACGTCGCCCGGGTCCACCTCTCCCTCTCCGGCACCCTCCTGGAAACATTGAAGGATCCGGCATTCCAGTCCAGGGTCTATGGGATCGTCGATGTGGGCTCTTTGCTGTGGCACCTCCAGAACCGCAAGCTGTTCGAAATACTTGGCACCGGTTACTACCACCCCGTCTTTCCCCTGATTCCCGAAGCCGACCGCAAGGAGCACCTGCAACGCTGGCTGGGCTTGGCCAAGCATCTGATGTGGCGCGAGGATTTCCAGGGGTTCTGGCCGCCGGAGATGGGATTCTGCATGGAAATGATCCCGCTGCTCAGATATTACGGATACCGCTATGTGCTGGTGGACAGTGAGCACGTCGAGCCCCTCACCGGAATGACGTGGCAAGAGTTGGTCTATCGTCCCCACATCGCCCGCTACGCGGATTCCGCGATCACCGTGATCGTCCGCGACCGCGACCTCTCCAATGCCCAGGAATCGGGCATGGAGCCCGAATGGTTCTACCGTGAAGTGGCGGAAAGAACCAAGGAGTGTGATTTCCCGCCCCTGGTCACCACCTGCACCGACGGGGAGAACGGTGGCTGGTTCCGCAACGTCACCGAAGGCGCCAACTTCTGGGATGTTTTCTACCTGCCGCTGCTGGAACAGGCCCGCTCCGACGGCGCCACGATCCGGCCCACCTTCATTCACGACTACCTCGACCGATACGGGGTCCATGGCGAAGTCAACGTCCGCACCGGCGCCTGGAATACCGGCTGGCATCACGGCCGCGATTTCACCCAATGGACCGGCTCGCAGCGACAGAAGGACGCCCTTGCCAGAATGTACCGGGTGAGCCACGCCATTCGCGACGCTCGCTGGCGGGCGGGGAAAAAAGGACTGCTCCACGGCGAAATCGGGGAAAAACTGGAAGAAGGACTGTGGCACCTGCTACGCGCCGAGACCAGTTGCAATCTCTATTGGGGGGAAGCATGGGTCCACCGCGCCGAAGACGACCTGGAAATCGCCGAGCGCTGCCTGCAGGCCGTGGAACCTGAAATCACCGCTTAGATAGCCGATCTCATCCAAAACCCACAGGAGTGTTCAATGAGCGATCTTCCCGAAATCATCGACGGTCTGCCCAATCTTTGCGGCAATGAGCCCTTGATCGAAAAAACCCTCGACAGATATGCCGGGGAAACCCTGTATCTTGGACGCGGCGGCATCGACTTCGACCAGATCGACAGCGCCTTCGCCATCGCCCTGCATATGCATCAGCCCTTGATACCCGCTGGTGGCGACGATCTGCAGACGGCCGAGGTGATCAGCAACCTGCAGGACATGATGGCGCACCCGGACATCGGCGACAATCACAACGCGCCGGTGTTCCACTGGTGCTACAAACGCATGGGCGAGTTCATTCCCCAGCTGATCGGCGAGGGCAAGCACCCCAGGGCGATGCTGGATTATTCCGGTACCTTGCTCTACGGGCTGCGCAAGATGGGGCTCGATGACGTTTTCGACGCCCTGATTCCCCTGGCCACCCGCCCCGGGTTGCAACCGGCGGCAGAATGGCTGGGCACCGCGTGGGGCCATGCCGTCGCCCCTTCGACCCCGCCCCAGGATTTCCGCCTCCACGTCAAGGCCTGGCAACACCATTTCGCCGCCATCTTCGGCCTGGAAGCGCTCGGCCGGGTACGGGGATTCTCTCCCCCGGAGATGGCTTTGCCCAACCAGCCGGATGTCGCCTATGAATTCGTCAAGACCCTGAAAGACTGCGGTTTCCAATGGGTTCTGGTCCAGGAACACACGGTGGAAAGGGAAAACGGCTGGGAGCCGGAACACAAACATCTGCCCCATCGCCTGGTATGCCGCAACAGCAAAGGCGAGAGCGCCGAGATCATCGCGATCATCAAGACCCAGGGCAGCGACACCAAACTGGTCGCCCAGATGCAACCTTATTATGAAGCCAAAGGGCTCCGGCGGATGGAACTGGCCGGGAGAATGGTTCCTCCCCTGGTGACCCAGATCGCCGACGGTGAAAACGGAGGCGTGATGATGAACGAATTCCCCCCCAAATACATGGAGGTGGTGAATGAATGCTCGGGCAGCCGGACCCCCATCGTCAACGCCACCGAATACCTGGAATACCTCTTCTCCCTGGGAATAGAGGAAAAGGATCTGCCGGCCCTGCAACCCAAGAATCAACATATTCTGTGGGAGCGCTTCAAACCGGGCGAAGGCCCCGGGAAGATGCAGGCGGTGATCGAACAACTGCGCCAGGAACGGCACGATTTCCACATGGAGGGAGGCAGCTGGACCAACGATATCTCCTGGGTGGAAGGCTACGACGATCTTTTACAACCCATGGACGAGGTGAGCTCGCTGTTCTATGAAAAAGTCATCAAGGCGGGCATCCCCACCACGGACCCGCGCTATCGCAAGGCGCTTTTTCACCTTCTGATCTGCGAAACCAGTTGCTTCCGCTACTGGGGACAAGGGCTGTGGACCGATTACGGGCGGGAATTGTGCCGCCGGGCCAAAACCATACTGGAAACCGAATTCTGACCCATCGAGCGGGGCGGCAGGACGACCGCCCCGCCATCACAACTCGCGGGTGGCGTTGAACTTCACCTCGGGCCAGCGTTCCTCGGCCAGTTGCAGATTGACCCGGGTCGGCGCCAGGTACACCAGGAAACCACCGCCATCCTCGGCCAGATACTCGAAATTCTTGCGCTTGAACTCTTCGAGCATCTTGGCATCCTCGCACTCGATCCAGCGGGCGCAATTCACATTGACCGCTTCGTAACTGCATTCCACGTTGTATTCGCTTTTGAGACGGAAAGCGGTCACGTCGAACTGGAGGACGCCCACCGCCCCCAGAATCATGTCGTTGTTCTTGAGCGGTCTGAACACCTGGGTCGCCCCTTCCTCGCTGAGCTGCACCAACCCCTTGTTGAGCGCCTTGGCCTTCAAGGGATCTCTCAACACCACCCGGCGAAACAGCTCCGGGGCGAAATAGGGAATGCCGCCGAACTTGAGCTTTTCTCCCTGGGTGAAGGTATCGGCCACCTGGATGGTGCCGTGATTGTAGAGACCGATGATGTCGCCGGGCCAGGCCTCCTCGACATGCTGACGGCTGGAGGCCTGAAACGTCAGGGCATTGGCGATGGTCACCTGCTTGCCGGTACGAACCTGATAGAGCTTCATCCCTTTTTTGTATTGCCCCGAACAGATCCGCACAAAGGCGATCCGGTCGCGGTGTTGGGGGTCCATATTGGCTTGAATCTTGAACACGAAACCACTGAACCTGGGTTCCCCCGGCGACACCAAACGCTCCACCGCCTGCCTCGGCTGGGGAGACGGCGCATAGGTGGAGAAGGTGTCCAAAAGTTCCAATACCCCGAAGTTGTTGATGGCGGAACCGAACAGGACCGGCGTCTGTCTCCCCTGCAAATAAGCCTGGTGATCAAATTCGTGGCTGGCTCCGCGCACCAGTTCGATCTCCTCGCGCAATTCTTCGGCCTGATCGCCCAGGAAATCATCCAAAGCCGGATTGTCCAACCCTTCGATCACTTCGCCGCGCACCACCCGGTCGCTGTGACGCGGATCGAACAAATGCACCGCATCCTCGTAGAGATGGTAGACACCCTTGAACCGCTTGCCCATTCCGATGGGCCAGGTCATGGGCGCGCACTGGATCTTCAACACCGACTCGATTTCATCCAGCAGCTCGATCGGATCACGGCCCTCCCGATCCAACTTGTTGACGAAAGTGATGATGGGGGTGTCGCGCAACCGGCAGACCTCCATCAATTTGATGGTTCTTTCCTCCACCCCCTTGGCGCTGTCGATCACCATGAGGGCTGAATCGACCGCGGTCAGGGTCCTGTAGGTGTCTTCGGAAAAATCGGCGTGACCGGGGGTGTCGAGCAGGTTCATCAGACACCCCTCATGCTCGAACTGCATCACCGAGGTGGTCACCGAGATTCCCCGCTGTTTCTCCATCTCCATCCAGTCGGAGGTCGCATGACGCGAGGCTTTACGCCCCTTGACCGCCCCCGCCAGCTGGATCGCGCCGCCAAACAGCAACAGCTTTTCGGTCAGCGTGGTCTTCCCCGCATCGGGATGGGAGATGATGGCGAAGGTGCGGCGTTTCTGAATTTCCTGAAGTTGTTTGCTCATGGCGGGCGATATGCAAAAATCGTTTATTATACAGCGTTCATCGAACCGGCCCGGGCAAACGCATGAGCCGGTTTCCCCCCTCTCCCGGAGGGAGAGGGGCTTCAAGGCCGTGCAAAATCGAGTTTGAACGGGAAAGCCGCGATCATACGATCGCCCTTGCTTGGACACTTTCGGGTAGCTTTCATTCCCGTGTTTTCATGGTAATCTAAGCCAATTACACTGCTGACAGCCGACAGGGAATTTCCATGACTCAACAAGACACCTCCAAGGATCACTTCACCCTCATCGACGAGCGTAACGGAGAGAAATACGAGCAACCCCTGCTGCATGGCACTCAAGGCCCACCAGCCATAGACATCCGCAATTTCTACGGGACCTCCGGGGTACTGACCTTCGATCCCGGCTTCACTTCGACAGCTTCCTGCAAGTCCGCCATCACCTTCATCGACGGCGACCAGGGCGTTCTGCTGTATCGCGGCTATCCCATTCAGGAACTGGCGTTGCAGAGCGATTACATGGAAGTGTGCTACCTGCTCCTGTACGGGGAACTTCCTTCCCCTGAAGAGAAAACGGAATTCGAAAACGATATCAAGCGCCACACCCTGCTTCATGACCAGTTGATGCACTTTTTCCGCGGCTTCACCCGTTCGGCCCACCCCATGGCGATCATGGTGGGGGTGGTCGGTGCGCTGTCGGCTTTCTATCACGAAGACACCGACATTTATGACCCGGAACAACGGATGCTGGCCGCCTACCGGATCATCGCCAAGATGCCCACCATCGGGGCCTACGCCTACCGTTACACCATCGGCCGGCCGTTCATCTATCCCCGCAACGAATTCAGCTTTGCCGAGAATCTGCTCTACATGACCTTCTCGGTTCCTTCGGAAGACTACCAGGCCGATCCGGTCGTGGTCAGGGCCCTCGACAGGATCTTGATCCTGCATGCCGATCACGAGCAAAACGCTTCCACCTCCACCGTTCGCCTGGCAGGATCTTCCGGCGCCAATCCGTTCGCCTGTATCGCCGCCGGTATCGCCTCCCTGTGGGGTCCCGCCCATGGAGGCGCCAACGAAGCGGTGTTGAAGATGCTGACCGAAATCGGCGATGAAAAACGGATTCCCGAATTCATCGCCCGCGCCAAGGACAAGAACGACCCCTTCCGCCTGATGGGATTCGGCCACCGGGTCTACAAGAATTATGACCCAAGGGCCGAGATCATGCGTCAGACCTGCTACGAAGTGCTGGAGGCACTGGGGCACAAGGACGATCCGCTGCTGAAACTGGCGATGGAGCTTGAACGCATTGCCCTGGAAGACGAGTACTTCATCAAGAGGAAACTCTACCCCAACGTGGACTTCTACACCGGCATCGTCCTGCGGGCGATGGGTTTCCCCACCCGTATGTTCACGGTGCTGTTCGCCATCGGCCGGACCGTCGGCTGGGTCGCCCACTGGAAAGAGATGATCTCCGATCCGGAAAACAAGATCGGCCGCCCCCGGCAGCTCTATGTCGGCCAGCCCCGGCGTCCTTATATCTCCCTGGAAGACCGTCCCAGCCCGGGACGCCGCACCTGGGCCAGATTCTGGGGAGGCAAGGGGCAGGAACTGTGACCGGGTGGAGGAAAGCGCCCTTGTCCCGTGGCACCCTGGGGAAAGTCGGAATCCTCTGCGCAGTGTTGATGGCCTGCGCCCCGCCCCCGCGGCTCCCCCCTCCCGAAGCCTCCAACTGGGCTCACCAGGCCAGGGTGTCGTATCAGGCCGGCAAGTATCGACAGGCCGCCGAAGCTTATCGAAAGGCGGCTCAGGCTTCTTCCCTGAGCCAACGCTCCGCTTATCTGCTCCGGTCCGCCGACGCCTGGATCAAGGCGGGCGAGACGGAAACCGCCGCGCGGATTCTCGGAAACATCGATCCACAGTCCCTTCCCCTCCCGGAAGGCACCTTCTTCCATTTGCTCCAGGCACGGGTGGCGTTGGACACGGGCAGGCCGGAAGTGGCCTGGAATCATCTGCAACCACTGCGGCCCGACCAGATCCCCCCCCCTTTGCGGAAACGGTACCTGGAACTTAAAGCGCGAACCCTCACCCTCCGGGGAAAGCTGGCCGCCAGCGTTCGCGAACGCGTCCAACTGGGTGCCTTGTTGCAAACGCCCCAGGAAGTGGAAGACAACAACCGGGCCATACTCGAAGCCCTGATGCTGCTGCCCGATCCCGCGTTGGACGGGTTCCCGTCGCCCTTGGACCGCGACCTGGCCGGATGGATCGAATTGGCCAAAATTCTGCGATCGCATCCTTACCGGTCGGAAGACCTGGACCTGTCGCTCAGCGACTGGCAAAACCGCTATCCCTATCACCCGGCCGGCCGGGGACATTTTCTGGAAACGGTCCTCCCGGCGCCTCAACCCACTTTCCCACCCCCCCGGCAGATAGCGCTTCTTCTGCCCACTTCCGGCCCTTATCAAACCGCCGCCCAGGCTATTCAGCTGGGAATCGAAGCGGTTCGCGCCCTTCCTTCGACCCCTTATCACCCTCTCCTCGACACCTACGACACGACCAGCATGGATGCCGCATCCCTGTACCGGCAGGCAAGCCAACAGGGCGCCGGTTTCATCCTGGGTCCGTTACGGAAATCCAGCCTGGAGCAGTTGTCACAACTGGCAACCATCGATCCGCCCGTTCTGGCATTCAATCAAATCGAAGGCGTGTCGCGGCCGGGTCTGTTTCAACTGGCGCTGGCACCGGAAGAAGCCGTGGAGCAGTCCCTTGCGAGCGCCTGGTTACACGATCATCGCAAGATGCTGGCATTGCTGCCCGATTCCCCCTTGGGCAAACGAATCGAGCAGCCTTTACGCGAGTATTGGCAGGCACTGGGCGGGGAAGTACTCGAGATCCAGTATTACGACCCGGGCGCCACCGACTTTTCCGCTCCCATTCGCAGGTTGCTCAATATCGACGAAAGCCAACGCCGCTTCCAACGCTTGCGAAAAGTCGTGTGGGAAATCCAATTCGAGCCCCGTATTCGCAAGGACGCCGACTTCCTGTTCCTCCAGGCCAACCCCGGACAAGGCCGCCTGATCCGCCCACAGCTCCTGTTCCACCGGGCGGAACATCTACCCGTCTATGCCACCCGCGATATCTATGAAGGCCACCCGAACCCACAATGGGACAAGGATCTGGAAGGCATTCGATTCTGCGATATCCCCTGGTTGCTGGATGGAGACTACACATCGGCGCCATCAGTCGGCAGTTTCGAGGCGGACTATGGCCCCCACTCCGGCGCCTATCTCCGTCTGGCGGCGCTGGGCATGGATGTCTATCACCTTCCCTTCACCCTCCTCAGCGGTGACAGCGAATCATTTTCCGGCGCCACGGGTGTTCTGCGGACCGCTGCTGACGGCCGGATCAAGCGCCAGTTGACCTGCGCCCGGTTCCAACAGGGCACTCCGCTCATCTATGGCCTGGCGCCTGAAATCCCGCTGCCACCCATTCAAGCCGATGAAGCCTCTCCCTGAACATCTGGCCCGGGGCCGGAGCGCCGAGAACCAGGCCCTGCTATACCTGCAACGAAAGGGATTGCGCCTCATCGACCGCAACTACCGATGGCGGGGCGGGGAAATCGATCTGATCATGCAAGACCGCGAATGCATCGTGTTCGTGGAAGTCAGACTACGCAAAAACGACGGATTCGGAGGCGGTCTGGAAAGTATCGACCACCACAAGCGGCAGCGTTTGATTCAGACGGCGCTGCATTACCTCAACCGTCAAGGCATCGATTCAGCCACCCGTTTCGACGTGATCGCCCTGTCACCGGCGAAGCAGGGACTGGAAGTGAATTGGGTCCGTGACGCGTTTCAGGCGGCCCCCTGAGTGCCTCCTTCCCTGAAAGGCAGATCGTCGGACCAACATTGCACCAGTTCCTGCGGGGGCATCGGTCGACCGGCGTAGAATCCCTGCATCCAATCGCAGCCCAATTGCCGCAAAAAGATGAATTGTTCTTCAGTTTCCACCCCTTCGGCCAACACTTTCAGGCCAAGGCTGTGACCGAGAGCGATGATCGCCCGGGTGATGGCGGCATCGTTGGGGTCTGTGGTCAGATCCCGGATGAAAGAACGGTCGATCTTGAGCGTATCGATGGGAAAATGTTTCAGCCTTCCCAGAGAAGAATAACCGGTACCGAAATCATCCATTGCCAAACGTATCCCCAGTTTTCTGAGCAAATCGAAATTTTTGATCAGGTTCTTGTCGCCCTGATGAATGAACGCTGATTCGGTCACCTCGAGCTCGAGTTCGGCAGGATGGACGCCGGTTTCTGCCAAGCTCTCTCGCAATACCTCGACGAAACCGGGGGATTGAAGCTGTCGTAACGATACATTGATCGCCAAGTGCTGAAGATTCCAACACAATTGCGCCCGATTCCAGCGCGCTTTTTGCCGGCAAGCCTCTTTCAGTACCCATTGGCCCAATTGAACGATAAAACCATTGCTTTCCGCAATGGGAACGAAATCCAGCGGTGACAGCTCCCCCTTGTCAGGATGTTTCCATCGGACCAGGGCCTCAGCCCCAACGATCCTGCCACTGGCGATGTCGAACTGGGGCTGATAAAGCAAATAGAATTGCTCCTCCCTGAGGGCCGACTGCATAACCCTTTCGATCTCCAGACGTTGTTTCAGTCTCAGATTCATCGACTGGGTATAGAACCGATATTGCCCCCGCCCTTTGCTCTTGGCCTGATACATGGCGGTATCAGCCGCCTGCAACAGTTTGCTCAAGGTCAAACCGTCGTTGGGATAACAAGCGATACCGATGCTGCAACCGACTTGAAATTCCTTCCCCGACAAAAAAACGGGTTGGGTGATCTCGGCAATGATCTTTTCCGCGACTTTTGCGATCATGCGGATGATTTCCTTGCTGGCCCCTTCCAGAGAGGACAGAAGGATGATGAACTCGTCTCCTCCCAGCCGGGCAACCGTGTCACTTTCCCGAACACACCCCCGCAATCTGCGCGCCGTCTCCTTCAACAGCATATCCCCCTGGGTGTGACCAAGCGTGTCGTTGATCGCTTTGAAGTTGTCGAGATCAAGGAACAACAGCGCGAATTTACCCCCCGTCCGCCTGGCTTGAGCCTGCACTTGTTGATAACGATCTTCCAGCAGGGTGCGATTCGCCAGCCTGGTCAAGGGATCATAAAACGCCAGCCGCTGGATCATTTCCGTTTTGCGCCACCGGTCTATCAATTGCGCCAGGGTGGAACCGAACGCCTTCAGGAAAGCTGTTTCATCTTCTTGCTTGGCGTGCCCAGGGTTCAGGTATAACACCATCACACCCACCAGCGCGTCATCCAGAAGCAAAGGAACGTTATAATGGCCATGAGGCGACATGGCCTCGAAACGGTTTTCATGACGTTCATCCACGCAGCTGGCGTGTTGGACTTCCCGGGTATACCCTGCCTGGCCACAGAGGCACTGTCCCAACGCCACTTGGCGGCACATGGACACCACTTCCCGATCGAGGTTTTTGTGGACGATCAGTTCCAACACCCCCTTTTCTTCGCGATATAGAAAGATGCCACATTTGTCGTGCACGGGGAGCCAGGACAACTCGCGGACCAGATCCAAAGCTCTCTCGAGCAGCTGATGCAAGGTCAGCCTGGATACCCGAACGGTCAAAAGACGATTGAGGATTTCCTGGGTTTCGGCATACCGCGTGATTTGTGCCTTTGAGCGTTGTTTCTCCAGCTGATGACCGTGAAGCCGGTGGACGATGGGCGCCACATACGCCCCCAGCAACAGGACATTCAGGAGTTCCTGTTGCAACCGGCTCAAATCGGGAAAAACCGCCGGAATGATGAATGCCAGGGTCAATTCAGCTCCCATGACAACCAACAAAAGCCCCCAGACGGAGAGAGAAGCCCGTTTCAGAATGACATACAGACTCAATACCAAGACAACGAGTATACTACTGCCCAACCCCATCTTGAGGGCCTTCTCATCGGCCAACCAGAGCTGCTCACCCCCGACAACGGCCTCTTGCGTTGCCGCCAGGGCGATAGCAGGCAATCCAAGCACGGATATCCCCATGAGTGAAACCACCACCCCTCTCATCTATGCACCCAGGCCTGGCATGCCAAACGGCAGGATTGGGCGGCAAACATTCCCATCGAAACACCGATCATGTCAGAGTATTGCCGGGAAGTTCTCATCCCGACGCCCGGTATGAAGATATATGACGAATGAGAACCGGTCCACCTTTCTGGTTTGCCGGAGATTACTCGGGTGACAAGACCCGATCCAGCAACATTCGAAGCATAAGCATACCCACCGCGGCGGGATAAACCAAATAATGGCCCGGCATCGCAAGTCCCACCAACACGAGCCCCGCGAACAACTTGCTGTTGAACCACCATTGAGCGGCCAAAACGGCCAAAAGACGATGCTCTTCCACCGTCATCCTCGCTTTGTGGACCGATACAATATGGACCATCACCAAATCCATGACGAAAAAGAAGACGGGATAGACCCTGAAAACGAGTCCATCCGGACCATAGAGGGGAAACCAATAGGCGAGCCAGCACCACAAAGTACCCCAAAGAAAGAAATCGTAACTCAGGCGCAGGGAAAGACGGCCTTTCCACCCCAGCCCCAGCGCGGCGAAAATGGCCATGGCGCCCACGCCTCCCATCCAGGGAGAAGACAGCAAAGCCAGGAAATCAGGGAACCACCACGCCACGATGACCAAAGCCACCGAGGTGAGGACGAACGAGGGAAAAATGAAACCCCGCAAAAAACTATTGATGGCGCCCTCCAAAACTTGTTGACAGATCGATTCGCATGGACAGATCCACCGCCTGCAGATGTTTCGTCAGGGCGCCGATGGAAATCCGGTCCACGCCGGTTTCCGCAATACGGCGGATGTTCGTCAGATCGATATTGCCCGACGCCTCCAGCAATGCGCGGCCCGCATTGATTTCGACCGCCCGGCGTAACCATTCCTCGGAGAAATTGTCGAGCAAGGCGATATCCGCTCCCGCCTCCAGCGCCTGCCGCAGTTCGTCCAGGGTTTCCACTTCCACCTCCACCGGAAGCCCGGTCTTCAGCTCCCTGGCCCTGCGGACAGCCGCCTGGACAGAACCTGCGGCGACGATATGGTTTTCCTTGATCAGGATACCGTCATAGAGACCGAACCGATGATTCTCACAGCCACCGACCCTGACGGCGTATTTCTGCAGCTTCCTCAACCCCGGAATGGTCTTGCGGGTATCGAGCACCACCGCGCCGGTCCCCGCCACGGCATCGGCATAGCGGCGGCAAACGGTGGCGGTCCCGGAAAGCGTCTGCAACAGATTGAGGGCGGTGCGCTCTCCGGTCAACAACGGCCTCGCAGGGCCGCTCAGACGACACAACCTGGCGCCGGCCTCGGCCCTTTGCCCTTCCGCCACCTGCCAGATCACCCTGCAGGCCGGATCCAGCTCCGCGAACACCGCCTCGAACCAGTCGCGGCCACACAGGACAATCTCTTCCCGCGTCACAACAGTCGCTTCCGCCACCACATCCTCGGGAACGATCCGGGCCGTGACGTCGCCCGGCCCCACATCTTCCGCCAGAAATCTGCGAATCTCCTCCCGCTCGACTTTCATCCCACAGGCTCCATATAATCCACTTTCAACTGCAAACACCTGCGTTCCCGCCACTCGTTGACATCCAGCTGAAAAGCCATCCGTAGCTGGTTACAGGAAAGCCAATCGGCCGGATCGTCCAGGGAAAAGGCGATCGCGTCCAACGGCGTGCCGGCAGGCGATCTCAGGGTCATTTTCAAGTGCCGCCCGCCCACGATGCGGCTGCTGACGACGGGAAAATCGCCATGAAACAAAGGCTCGGGAAAACCCTGCCCCCAGGGGCCTCCCGAGCGCAGGGACTCGGCCAGTGACAGGGAGAAATCCTCGCCCGACAAGGCGCCGTCGGTGGCGATCACATCCTCCTCGTTCAGCTCACGCACGACTTCCGCCACCTTTTCGGAGAACAAGCGAGCGAAGGTTTCATAATCGCGGCGGCGCAAAGTCACACCCGCCGCCATGGCATGTCCTCCATAACGCGCCAGAAGACCGGGACGCACGGCATCGACGGCGCTCAGAACGTCACGGATATGGACACCCGGGATCGACCGTGCCGATCCTTTCAGGATACCGTTTTCGCTTTCGGCAAATGCGATAACCGGTTTTCCCAGGCGATCCTTGATTCTCGAAGCCAGAATGCCGATCACCCCCTCGTGCCATCCAGGATCGAACAGACAGACACCGGGCGCGGCACAGTCGCGCCAATCTCCCGACTCCAGATAGCGCAAGGCATCGGCCTGCATCCGGGCCTCGATTTCCCGCCGCTGCCGATTGAGGGCGTCCAGCTTGAGGGCGTAGATCCGGGCCTGATCGCCGTCTTCGGCCAAAAGACAACGTATCCCCAGCGCCATGTCTTCCAACCGGCCCGCCGCATTCAGACGGGGCCCCAGGGCGAATCCCAGATCGGAGGCGACCAGATCCCTGGGGTTTCTTCCAGACACCTCCACCAACGCCTGGATTCCCGGCCGCGCCCGGCCACTTCGTATCCGCTGCAGTCCATGATGGACCAGGATGCGGTTGACGCCGTCCAGAGGCACCACATCGGCGACCGTTCCCAGGGCCACCAAATCCAGAAGAGTGGCCAGGTTGGGCACCACCAGGCCGGTTTTTTCGAACCACCCCCTTTCCCTCAGCTCGGCCCGAAGAGCGGTGAGCACATAGAACATCACCCCCACACCGGCCAACGCCTTGGAAGGAAATCCATCTTGCGGCAGATTGGGGTTGACGATGGCATCGGCGGCGGGAAGCTCCGCCCCGGGAAGATGATGATCGGTGATGAGCACCTCGATACCGGCCGCCTTGGCGGCCGCCACTCCGGAGAGGCTGGTGATCCCGTTGTCCACCGTCACCAGTACGTCAGGCGCCATCGAAAGCGCGGCTTCCACCAAAGCGGGAGAAAGTCCGTAACCGTGACGAAATCTGTCGGGTACCATGAAACCGACCTGGTCGCCGCCCAGTGCGCGCAGACCCGATACCGCCAAGGCGCTGGCCGTCGCGCCGTCGGCGTCATAATCACCGACGACCAGGATTCGCCTGCCCGCCTCGATCGCCTCCGCCAACCGCCGCGCCATGACATCGATTCCGCCCAGGGACCAGGGAGGGGGGAGTCTGTTCAGGGCATAATCGAGATCGTCCGCGGAGCGGACACCCCGGGCCAGATAGACCCGCGTCATGATGGGATGGAGGGTGGCAGGGAGACTGTGGGAGGCGGTGAGGAGGGGGCGCTGGAGAATTTTCTTTTTACGCATCACTCACCCCCCCGCCCGAAGACGGGCAGATCCGGAGGCGGACCGCCTGCGGCCATTCAAATCAAAGGCGATCCACGATCGCCCGTTTGACCGCCTCCAGATCGGCCGGCACCGCTTCCGGCGCCACCCGGCACTGGGCAATGGCGGTATCGGGATCCTTGAGGCCATTCCCGGTCAGGGTACAGACGACGATGCTGCCTTCGGGGATCTTGCCACTTTTCAAATCATCCATGGCGCCGGCCACGGAAACGGCTGACGCCGGCTCACAGAAAATCCCTTCATGATCGGCCAGAAGTTTCTGCGCCTCGAGAATCGTCGCGTCGGAAAAGCACGCGAACCAACCGCCGGATTCTTGCTGGGCTGCCTTGGCGCCTTCCCACGATTGCGGATGACCGATCCGGATGGCGGTGGCGACGGTTTCCGGCTGATCCACCGGCGCCCCCCGCACGAAAGGCGCCGCGCCCTCGGCCTGATAGCCGCACATGACCGGACGGGTGGCCGCGACGCCATCGTCGTGATATTCCCGGTAACCTTTCCAGTAGGCGGTGATGTTCCCGGCATTGCCCACCGGCAGGCAGTGGAAATCCGGCGCGCGGCCCAGCGCATCGACGATCTCGAAGGCGGCGGTCTTCTGCCCTTCGATCCGGTAAGGATTGATGGAATTGACGATGGATACCGGCGCGTGATCGGCGATTTCCCTGACGATCCGCATACCGGCATCGAAGTTGCCCTGGATCTGAATCACCTCGGCCCCGTGCATCAGCGCCTGGGCCAGTTTCCCCATGGCGATCTTGCCTTCCGGGATCAACACGAAACACTTGATTCCACAGCGCGCCGCGTAGGCGGCCGCCGAGGCCGAGGTATTGCCGGTGGAAGCGCAGATGATGGCCCGGCTGCCCTCTTCCCGCACCGCCCGGGTGACGGCGACGGTCATGCCCCGGTCCTTGAAAGAGCCGGTCGGATTGAGCCCCTCGAATTTGACGTACAGGGTCACGTCCCTGCCGATGAAGCGGGGAATGTTCTCCAGCCGGATGAGGGGGGTGTTTCCTTCGCACAGACTGACAGGGGAAGTGTCGGGGGCCAGCGGCAAACGCTCGCGGTAACGGTCGATCAGACCTGTATATCGGTTCATGGTCACTCCAGGGTTTCGAGGCGAATGCGGTGAATCGGTGCTTTGACGGCGGGCATGGCCTCGATCCTGGAAGCCGCCTCGTCCAGTTTGCTTTCTTTCACTTTGTGGGTGAGGAAGATCAACGGAACCGCCGTCTGCCCCGCCTGTCCTTCTTTCTGGATCACTGCCTCGATACTGATACCGTGATCGGCCAGAATCCGGGCGACGTCGGCCAGCACGCCCGGCTCGTCGGCCACGCTGAGACGAAGATAATAGGCGGTCTCGATCTCTCCGACAGGCAACAGCGGCAAGTCGCTCAAGGCGTCGGGCTGGAACGCTAGATGCGGCACTCGGTTCTCCGGATCGGCGGTCATGACGCGCACCACGTCGACCAGATCCGCCACCACCGCCGAGGCGGTGGGTTCCGCACCCGCGCCGGGGCCGTAATAGAGTGTCGGCCCCACGGCATCGCCGCGGACCACCACCGCGTTCATCACCCCATCCACGTTTGCGAGCAGGCGGCGTGCGGGAATGAGGCAAGGATGAACCCGAAGCTCCACGCCTTGGCCGCTGCGCCTGGCGATTCCCAGGTGTTTGATCCGATACCCCAGTTCCTCCGCGTAGCGGACGTCCTCGGGTGTGATCCGGGTGATCCCCTCCGTATAGACTTGGTCGAACCGAAGCGGAATACCGAAAGCGATGGCGGCGAGAATCGTCAGTTTGTGGGCCGCATCGATACCTTCCACGTCGAAGGTGGGATCGGCCTCGGCATAGCCAAGCCGCTGCGCCTCCTCCAACACATCGCTGAATTCGCGCCCTTGATCGCGCATCTCGCTGAGGATGAAATTACCGGTGCCGTTGATGATTCCGGCGATCCATTCGATCCGGTTGCCAGCCAAAGCCTCACGCAGCACTTTGATAATGGGAATGCCTCCTGCGACCGCCGCCTCGAAGGCGACCATCACCCCCTTTTCCGAAGCCTTGGCGAAAATCTCGTTGCCATGGAGGGCAATCAGGGCCTTGTTGGCGGTCACCACGTGCTTGCCCAGTTCAATGGCCCGCATCACCAGCTCCAGTGCCGGGGAAGTCCCCCCTATCAATTCCACCACGATGGCGATTTCAGGATCTTCCACCACCTGCCAGGGATCGGTCACCAGCTCGATGCCTTCGGTCGGACAAATACGACGCTTCCCGGGGCTGCGGGTGAAGGCCCTGGCCACCTCGATGCCCCGCCCGGCCCGACGGGTGATTTCCAGGGCGTTGCGGGACAGAACGTTGACGGTTCCCCCGCCGACGGTTCCCAAACCTAACAGACCAATTTTGACAGGTTGCAAGACGTTGACTCCTTACTTTCGCTTTCAGGCAGGCAATTATAGCGTGCCGTCCCTTCTCATCATATGGCGAATGCCGCGAATCGCCTGCCTGGTACGATGTTCGTTCTCGATCAGGCCGAAACGCACGTACCCTTCCCCGTACTGGCCGAACCCGACCCCCGGGGAAACCGCCACTTTGGCCTCCCGCAGCAGTTTCTTGGAGAACTCCAACGATCCCATGGAAAGATAGGCCTCGGGCATCGGCGCCCAGACGAACATGGTCGCCCTGGGCTTCTCCACCCGCCAGCCCAGTTGATCGAGCCCCTCGCACAACACATCGCGGCGGCTGCGGTACATTTCCCGAATTTCGTTCACGCAGTCCTGCGGACCCTCCAGGGCGGTGATGGCGGCGATCTGAATGGGGGTGAACATGCCGTAATCCAGATAAGACTTGATCCGCGCCAGGGCCGCCACCAACTCCCGGTTACCACACATGAACCCCACCCGCCAGCCGGGCATGTTGTAGGTCTTGGAAAGGGAATAGAACTCCACCGCCATGTCCATGGCCCCCGGCACCTGAAGGATGGAGGGCGCCTTGTAGCCGTCGAAGACGATCTCCGCGTAGGCGATGTCATGCACCAGCCAGATCTTGTGCTCGCGGGCGATGGCGACGATCCTTTCGAAGAATTCCAACTCGACACACTGAGTGGTGGGGTTGGCGGGGAAGTTCAGAATCAGCATTTTGGGCTTGGGCCAAAGATCACGGATCGCCTGTTCCAGTTCCTCGAAAAAGTCTCTTCCCGTGGTCAGGGGCACATGACGGATGTCGGCGCCGGCGA
Organism: Methylothermaceae bacterium; assembly: GCA_026981855.1. Lineage (GTDB taxonomy): Bacteria > Pseudomonadota > Gammaproteobacteria > Methylococcales > Methylothermaceae > Methylohalobius. Next base: position 34,478 of record JALSIB010000042.1, read on the forward strand.
TCACACAGCCGTATGGGTGGATGGGATAGGCCGGGTTGGGGACCAACACCACGTCTCCAGGCCCCAGGGTGGCAAGCGCCAGATGGGCCAATCCCTCCTTGGAGCCGATGGTGACGATCGCCTGGGATTCGGGATCGAGCTGAACGTCGTAACGCCTGGCGTACCAGTCGCACACCGCCTTGCGCAGCCGGGGAATGCCCTTCGACATGGAATAACGATGGGTGTTCTCCCGCTGCGCGGCCTCCACCAGTTTGTCTATGATGTGCCGGGGAGGGGGCTGATCGGGGTTGCCCATCCCGAAATCGATGATATCTTCCCCCGCCGCCCGCTGCTTGGCCTTCAGTTGATTGACGATATTGAAAACGTAAGGGGGGAGGCGTTTGATGCGTTGAAACTCATCCATTCAGTTTCTCAAGCAGAACAAATTGGTTAAAGTTACTTGTCCCTTTTCTGGCTGTCAAACCGGAGTTGCCGCCTTGAACGAGAAGATAAGACTTTCACTCGGCCTGATCTTACTGATGACGGGCCTTTCCTGGTTCGCCCCCGTGAATGCCGATGCGCCGTTGGCCTTTTACTCACAGAAGGAGATTCTGGAAAAGGGGCCGACCGCGGGCCAGGGACTGCGCACCGAATTTCTGGGAAGAAAGATCACCATTGTCCCCATCGACCGGCGCAGCATCAATGCCTGGAGCATAGGCACCACCGTGAATTTCCCCGCCCCCTCCGGCAGGCCCGCCGAACCTTTTGGAGTGCTCTATCTGTGGCGCCGTCCCGACCGGCAAAGGCTGTTCCATGCCGATATCGCGCTGGTTTACAACAACCTTTTCTTCGCCAAGGCGTTGACCGAAGACTCCTCTTTCGAGTGGGTCACCACGTTCGAAAATTACACCTTGCCCTGGTTGAAACAAGCCGAACTGATCGAGGGCCGCGACGACAAGGACAGCCGGGTGGAATGGGGATACGTGCGCCCCGGATTCGGCGTGGGCTACCGGCGCGGGGTTTCCCCCTTCCATGTGGACAACATGTTTGCCCTGGATTTCATCATCGAACCCGGTTTTTTGTATTTCGGCAACCGGCAGAAAAGCGGTGGTTTCGTCAAGCCCGAAGACACTTTCGAGCTTCGAACCCGCCTCCAGTTCCGGTGGGACGCCCTGACCCGCAACCTGCTTTTCCTGGCAGACAAAGGCTTCGCGCTGGGAGCCGATGGCGTCTGGGGCTATCGTCCGGGCTGGAACGACTGGGGAATCGATGCCCGGGAAGCGGGGCGGGACCAGTATACCTTGGGAACGGCCTATGGCTTGCTCGCCGCCCCGCTTCCTTTTCTGGGAGACCGCCACCGCCTCGTCGCTTCTGTCAATGGCGGAATCGGCCATCACCTGGACCGCTTCAACCGCACCGTCACCCAGCGGCTGAGCGGTGGCGTCAACCCCTTGGGACAGGAATACCACAGCACCGTTTATCCCATCCTGCCCGGGGCGACTTATCTGGAATTTTTCCCCGATCATTATGTTATCGGCTATGGCGAATACCGGTTCGCGGCGACTTTCTTCAGTTATCTTCACTTTTACGGTGGAGGCGCCTACCTGAATCCACAGAAAATCAAAGGGGGCGATACGAAACGCGACGACACCTTCATGCCTTTCGTCGGCGCCCGCATCACCACGGGGTTGCCCGGTAAACTTCAACTGGTGGTCGATTACGCCCACAACTTCGGCCTCAAACGCCGCGGCAGCGGCTACGGCAACCAGATCACGATCTGGCTTTCGGGAATGTTTTGAACCGGGCGAAACGACGGAACGCCGACGAGCCACTCCCGACAAGAATCTCCTACTGTATAATGTGCCCCATTTGGCAGCGGCTGAAAGTGACCCGGCCAATTCCTCCCGATGCCACTGCCGCACGTTAATTGACTCACCAATCGACAAGAGGAACCAAGATGTCCGAGATTCCAGTCTTCAAGACCGGCGAAGCCACCGTTTTCGCAAGCGAAGATCAAGGCACCGATGCCATGCCGGAAGTGGTCCTGGGTTCGGTGGAGGGGCCGGTGGGCACCGCCTTCGCCACCTTGATGGGACAGACCGAAGGCCACACCCGCCTGTTCGCCATTCGCGCCTGCAACCAGCAGGTCAAGCCCGCAACCATCATGGTTCCCAAGGTGACCATGAAGAGCACCGCCTACATCAACCTCTTCTTCGGGGTGGTGCAATCGGCCATCGCCGACGCGGTCATCGACTGCGTGATCGAAAGCGTCATTCCCAAGGACTGGGCCAACAAGGTCTGCATCATCGTCAATGTATGGCTCGACCCCTGGTGCGCCGAGCAGGAGACCCCGGACAAGAAAGATCTCTACCGCACCAATTACGAGGCCACCAAACTGGCGATCAAACGGGCCATCAACGACGAACCGGGGATCGATGAACTGATCGAGAACCGCAACAAGATCCATCACGAAATGTACGACCCCGTCACCGGCGAGTCCAAGTGGTGAGCGCCATGCATACGATCACACTCATCCCCGGCGACGGTATCGGGCCGGAGATCACCGAAGCCGCGGTCAAAGTCATCGAAGCCACCGGCGTCCCGATTCGATGGGACCGGCAGATCGCCGGCAGGGCGGCGCTGGACAAATACGGCACCCCCCTGCCCGACGACACGCTGGAATCCTTCCGCCGCAACAAGGTGGCCCTCAAGGCACCCCTGACCACCCCCGTGGGCGGCGGCTACCGGAGCGTCAACGTCACCCTGCGGCAGACCTTCGACCTGTTCGCCAATGTCCGGCCAGCCCTGTCCTTCGAGGGACTGGAGGTTCCCTACCACGACGTCAACCTGGTCACGGTGAGGGAAAATACCGAAGGGTTGTATGCCGGCGTCGAACATTTCATCAACGCCGAAGGAAAGCCGATCGCCGCCGAAAGCATCACAATAGTGACGCGCGCAGGCTGCGAACGGATCATCGATTACGCCTTCCGCTACGCCAAACAGGTAGGGCGCAAAAAGGTGACGGTGGTCCACAAGGCCAACATCCTCAAATGCACCTCGGGGCTGTTTCTCGAAATCGGCCGGGAGATCGCGGAGCGCTACCCGGAGATCGAATTCGACGACCGCATCGTCGATGCCTGCGCCATGCAGATGGTGATGAACCCCGGCCAATTCGATGTCATCGTCACCACCAACCTGTTCGGAGACATCCTCTCGGACCTGGCCTCCGGGCTGATCGGCGGCCTGGGACTGACCGCCGGCGCCAACATAGGCAAGGAGGCGGCCATGTTCGAAGCCGTCCACGGCAGCGCCCCCGACATCGCGGGCAAAGGCATCGCCAATCCCAGCGCCCTGATCATGGCGGGCGTGATGATGCTGGAGCATCTTGGCGAACAAACCGCGGCCAGAAACATCGAACGGGCGGTCCGCTCGGTGATTCGGGAAGGAACGCACGTCACCCCCGATCTCAAGCCGGGTTCCTCCTGCACCACCCAGGAAATGGCCGAGGCGATCGTGGCCAAAATCCAGTCCTGATGCGATTCAGGGCCTTCACTCATGAAGGCCCGCTGCCGATTCAGCGAAAGTTCTCAAAATTCCTTCCCTCTATCACCTGGGAGTACGCGTATTGGTGGCCATGACGAGGCAGTGCTACCATAAAATCCCATTCATGGTTGAGAGAAGGCAGGTATCATGGACGCTTTCACCCGGTTCGATCCCGAAAGCCGACAGCCTTCCGGCACGTGGGCACCCCCTTTACGGACGGGATGAAGGATCATTCCATGGACGCGTATCTGGACAAGCTGCGAAAAAACATCGAATTCGAACCATGAGCCATCCATCCCCCACCGACTCCCGAGTGGAGAAACTGATCCAGGACATAGAATGGGAAGTTCAGCTCACCAAAGCCTATATCGGCAAGGACCGGCTCGACTCCCGCGTCATGGAAGCGATTGCCAAGGTGCCCAGACACGAATTCGTTCCCAAGGAATCGCGCGTCTACGCTTATGATGACGGCCCCGTTCCCATTGGATTCGGCCAGACCGTCTCGCAGCCATTCATCGTCGCCTTGATGACCGACTTGTTGCAACCGCAACCGGAACACGTCATCCTGGAAATCGGCACCGGCAGCGGCTATCAGGCGGCGGTGCTGGCCCAGCTCGTCAAAAAAGTTTACAGCATCGAAATCATTACCGAACTGGCCGAGGCGGCACGAAAACGCTTGGCGAAGCTGGGATATGGAAATGTGGAAATCAAAGTGGGAGATGGCTATTACGGTTGGCCACAACACGCGCCTTTCGATGGCATCATCGTCACCGCCGCCGCCCCTGAAATCCCGCCACCTTTGATAGCGCAACTAAAATCTGGAGGAAGGATGGTCATTCCGGTCGGGCAACCATTCGGACATCAGATGTTGAAGGTGGTGGAGAAAAAAGAAGGCGGCGACACCGTGATCCGGGATGTCCTGGGCGTCGCCTTTGTCCCATTGACTGGAAACCAGTCCCAAAATCGGGAAGAGGAGGCAAACGACACATTGCGATGAGTCACAGGTAGATGACCAGGCTGGTACCCGTCAGCTGAACGGATTTTTTCCATTCATCGACGATTTTTTTGGCACATTCCCTGGCCTCGTGGGGATCGTCGAAAAAAGCGGCGATCATACCGGCCATTTCATAAGTGTAACCGTGAAAAGCGGTCACCAGATTTTCGATTCGATGTTCCATGACGGTTTCCTCCATGGCGAAAAGATTCAGTGATAGAAGTCAAGCAGTTTTCATACCGAATTTTCAATCATTTGATTATCAATGAATAACAATCGATTCACTCTCATTACACGGGCAAACCGGCCATTTTTGTCAAAAACATTGACAATTTTTACCCTCCAGGCAATATCGGTATAATCGCGACCATGTATCAGGCACGGGATTTCATCATCACCTTCGATGGACTCGTCTTCGCCGTCACCGTGGATGGCCTGGAAGATGGAAAGGTGATCGCCTGCCTGCGCTATGTGCCGGATGGTTGCGGCTTGCGAAAGATCGGCAGCGGAGAGGCCGCCGATTTATTGAGCCGCTCTTTTCCCCATTACCTGCACTATTCCAAACGCCGCGACGTGACCTTGCAGGCCGTGCCCCCCGGCCGAATCCGGAAACATCTGACTCCCCGGCAAGGCCTGGCGGCGCGTCTTGCCGCTCCCGACCCGGATCCATTGATCCAGCGACTGGCAAAACTGACGGAGCTGCTGGTACGGGAAGGGTTGCCCTTCCATTCCCTGGGCGTCACCGGATCACTGCTGGCCGGAACCTGGCGGAGGGATTCCGACATCGACCTGGTGGTCTATGGCCAGGAATCTTTCGAACTTGCCCGCCGCGCCATCCACCGCCTGATCGCCAAAGATCTGCTCGAAACCCCCTCTCTGTCAGTGTGGGAAACCACTTGGCGCCGCCGCGGATGTCCGCTCTCATTCACCGAGTATTTGTGGCACGAGCAAAGAAAATTCAACAAGGGTGTCATCGACGGCAGCAAATTCGACCTCGTCCTGGTCCAGGAAGGCGAAGAGGAAGAAGATCCCCGGACCTGGCACAAACAAGGCCGCATCACCATACAAGCCAAGGTGAGCGATGCCTCGAAGTCTTTCGCCAATCCGGCCCGCTACCACCTCGACCACCCCGCGATTCCCCTGGCGCTGAGCTTCACCGCCACCTATACCGGCCAAGCGAAGGTCGGGGAAAGCGTCGAAATCTCCGGTTATCACGAACGATCGGAGGATGGAAAACAAAGAATCGTCGTCGGCTCGAGCCGGGAAGCCCCGGGCGAATACATCAAAGTCATCCATAGTTGAGGCAAGCGTCATGCTGGAAAGATTACGCAAACTCTATCCGGATCATCTCGGGGTCTGGCACGATAAACCCGAAGACAAGGCCACGCTCCCCGAAGAAGGCGGGGTCATCGACGCGTCCAGCTATCAAACCCTCGAGGTCGATACGCTGTATGAACGCGTCAACGCCACCACCACTTTCGTCGGCGGCGCCACCCTCCACAGATCACTGGCCCGCCCCCTGAGGGAGGCCGGGCTGATCGAGGCGAAACAGCGGGCGGTGGAGGAATTGGCCGCCGACGAATCCTTGCGCGCAGGCCTGGAAGAGCTCCTGGCCCACGCCGGCAGTCCCGATCGCGAACCCGAGTTCTACAAGCTTCTCTACTACTATTTTCTCGGCACCATCGGCTCTCCCACCCATGACAGGGAAATCAGGGGATTCGGTTACGAGGCCTATCTCAACGGCACCCGCTTCGTCCTCGAAACCGTCGAAAAGGCACGGCAGCTGCCACCCCCCAGGAGCCCTTATCTGCGGGAACTGGTCGATACCCTCAAAGCCTTCGCCGACAGCCGCAGTTACGCCCTGATGACAGGGCCGGTCTATCGGACCGAGAAACAGCTGCTGACCAAAGAGGAAAAAGGCCTGTCGCCCGCCATCCGCTTTCGTCCCTCCCTGTTCAAGCCCGGCCTGATCGCGGGACTGGTCGGCGGTTTGCTGCTGCTGTGGGCAGGGTTGCCGCCCTTGCTCGATATGAGTCGGCCAGCCATCGGCGTTTTGGGGCTGTTCCTGCTGCCCCTGGGAGCGGCCTACCCCCCAATAGTGGGAAGCTACGACCGCGACCGCTTCATCTATCCCCTGCGCAGGCTGTTCCGCGAAGATCCGGCGGTCCACCGTTTTCTGGAAGCCCTGGGATACCTGGACGAGCTGATGAGCCTCTATCGTTTCTCCCGGGAGTTCGGCCACCCCACTTGTTTGCCCACCCTCCTGGAAGACGGCCATCACCGATTCATCGCCAAGGGACTTCGCAACCCCATCCTCGCCAAGGGCGACCCCGACTATGTGCCCAACGACATCGAGCTGGACCGGCACCGGATCACCTTCATCACTGGCCCCAACAGCGGCGGGAAAACCGCCTTCTGCAAGACCGTCGCCCAATCCCAACTGCTGGCCCAGATCGGCGGTCACGTTCCGGCCGGCGAAGCCTCGCTGACCATCGCCGACCGAATTTTCTATCAGGTTCCGGAAGTGAGCCGGTTGACCTCCGGCGAAGGACGCTTCGCCACCGAACTCAAGCACACCAAGCAGATTTTCCTTGCCGCCACCCCCAGGAGCCTGGTGATCCTGGACGAACTGGCCGAAGGCACCACCTATGAGGAAAGGTTGCAGATCTCCCATGACATCATGCAAGGCTTCCACAAGAAAGGCTGCACCACCCTTTTGGTCACCCACAACCATCAGCTGGTGGACAAGTTCATCGAACAGGGAATCGGGCAGGCCAAACAGGTCGAATTTGTCGGCGATCACCCCACCCACCGCCTCATCGACGGGATCTCCCGCGTCAGCCATGCCGACCGGGTCGCCAGGGAAGTCGGATTTTCCCGGGAAGACATCGAGCGCTACCTGGAAGAGGGCGAAAAATGAGCCGCCCGGCCGACGTTCTCAAAACCTTGACCCTGGGGGTCTACATCATCGGCGTCGCGGCGGGCGACGAGCGCAATGCCTTCACCGCCGCCTGGGTGATGCAGGTTTCCTTCGATCCGCTGCTGGTGGCCGTGGGCATTCATCCCAAGCACCGCTCGTACCGGATTCTCAAGGAAGGCGGCGGCTTCACCATCAACGTGCTGGCGAAGGATCAGCTCGAACTGGCCAGACATTTCGGCCAACATGCCGATGACGACAAACTGGCGGGCCACGCCTGGCGTCCGGGCAGATTCGGCGCCCCCATTCTGCGTGACGCACTGGCCTGGCTCGACTGTGACTTTCACCATCAGTGCCCCGCTGGAGACCACCAACTGGTGATCGGCCGGGTACTCGACGGCGGTATCGCGCACCCGGGGGAACCCTTGCTTTACCGCGATACCGGTGACATGGATGGTGCGAACCATCTGTTTCCCGATACCTTCTCGTGATGCTTCCCCCCTTCGAGGCGGTGATCCTCGATCTCGACGGCCTGATCCTGGACACCGAATCCACCTACTGGCGGGCCTGGCAGGACGCCGCCGGGCAACTCGGCTTCGATCTGCAAGCCGGGCTGCTGCGGCAACTTTCCGGCCAATCGATCGATCAGGTCGCCCGCATTCTCACCTCCCATTTCGGCGGGCGATTCGACTTCGGTCAATTCCACCGGCTCAGCTCCCGGCTGTGGCACGAATGGGTGACCACCCACGGCATCGAAATCCTGCCAGGCTACGACAGCCTGATGGAAGTTCTGAGACGGCTGGAAATTCCCTATCTGCTGGCCACCAACAGTCAGTGCGCCTATGCGGAAAATTGCCTGCGGCTGGCCGGCATCGCCGATCATTTTCCGCAAATCGTCAGCCGCGATGATGTCGGCCAGGGGAAACCCGCTCCGGACATCTATCTGCGGGCCGCCGAAACCCTCTCTCTGCCCCCCCGGCTATGCCTGGCCATAGAGGATTCCCATCCCGGCATTCTCTCCGCTTCCCGCGCCGGCGCGGTGCCGATATGGATTCCCGGCCCCTGCCGGATGCCGAAGGCAGTGAACCCGCCGTTCCAGGCCCGCTTCGATCGCCTGGACGAACTGGCCACCGCCATCGAACATTCCCTGACGACAAACCGACCATGACCGTCCGACGCAACGAACTGACCGCCTTCTTCGATGCCCTGCTCGAACCCGCCCGCTACCCGGATTACGGGCCCAATGGTCTCCAGGTCGAGGGCTGCGACACCCTCCACAGGATCGCCTTCGCCGTCTCGGCCACAGCACGATCGGTCCAGCAGGCGGTGGCGCAAGACGCCCAGGCCCTAGTGGTCCACCACGGCCTGTTCTGGCGCTTCCATGGCCCCAGAACCCTGACCGGTCCTTTCGCCAGACGGGTGTTCCCACTGGTGCGCCGGCAGATCAATTTGTATGGTTACCACCTGCCGCTCGACGGTCACGCCGAAATCGGCAACGCTGCTTCACTGGCCCGCCGGATCGGGCTGGAATCGCTGGCGCCGTTCGGCGAGCATCAGGGCGTCACCACCGGTATCCGGGGAACCTTCCCCGCCCCCCTGACGGCCCAGGCGCTGCAACGGCGGCTGCGGCAGGTGCTCGATCATCCCGTCATGCTGGCCAGCCCAAACCCCGAAGCCCCAATCCGCAGCGCCGGAATCATCACCGGCGGCGCCAATGGCGAATGGCCCCAGGCCAAGGCAGCGGGGCTGGACGCCTATATCACCGGCGAGATGAGCGAGCACGACTGGCACGAAAGCCAGGAGGCGGGAATCCACATGTTCGCGGGCGGTCATCACGCCACCGAACAATTCGGCGTTCAGGCATTGATGGCCAAAGTAGCCGCGACCTTCGATGTGGAATGCGTCTATCTGCCGTGCGATAATCCAGCCTGAGACATCACGAGATTGCCATGCAACCGGCCCTGAATCCCCGGGAACACTATACCTACGGCGACTACCTGACCTGGTCCGACGACGTCCGCTACGAACTGATCGATGGCCAGGCCTACCTGATGGCCCCGGCACCCACCCTGGAACATCAGGACATAGCCGGGGAAATCTACCGCCAACTGAGCAACCAACTGGCGGGAAAAGCCTGTCGCCCCTTCATAGCTCCAGTGGACGTCCGCCTGCCCCGCAAGGGCGAGGAAGACGAGGAAATCGACACGGTGGTACAACCCGACGTTCTGGTGGTCTGCGACATCTCGAAACTGGACCGGCGGGGCGTCAGGGGGGCGCCGGATTTCGTGGTGGAGGTGCTGTCTCCCTCGAGCGCCTATCACGACCACCAGCGCAAACGCGAAGTTTACGAACGCGTGGGGGTCAGGGAATACTGGTTGGTGGATCCGCTCGAACGCACCATTCTGGTCTACCGCCTCGATCAACAGGGCGGATACGGCAAGCCGGAGGTGTTCGAGATGCGCGGGGAAACCCCGGTGCAGGTTCTGGCGGGCGTCACCCTCTGCTGGGACGACCTGGTCGAGAGGTGGCCTCGGCGGGAGGACGGATGAGAGCCGCCAACAGAGCCCTTAGCCTCGTCCTTGGTGTCTGCGCACTCATCCTGCTGATCGGCTGGGTCTGGCGCACCCAGCACCAACACGCCGATCCCCTGCCATCCCGGCTCCAGGCGGGCAAGCATGGCAACCGGCACCTGCCCTCCGCCCATTGATCCGTAAATACGCGCCGCGAACCCCTCCCTTCATAGGGGAAGGAAGGGCCGCGCGGCGACCCTGATCACCTTCCCCGCGGCCACAAAAAAGCGGGCCGTCTCCAGCCCGCTTCGGTCATGGGATCAAAGGGGAATCGTCTCTACTGCTTCAAATGCCCCAGTACTTTGTCGAGGCTTTCCCTGGCGTCGCCGAACAACATCCGGGTGTTCTCGCGGAAGAACAAGGGATTGTCCACCCCGGCATACCCCGTGGCCATGCTCCGCTTGAGCACGATGCAGGTGTCGGCCTTCCAGACCTCCAGCACCGGCATCCCGGCGATGGGGCTGTTGGGATCCTCCATGGCCGAGGGATTGACGATGTCGTTGGCGCCGATCACGATGGCCACGTCGGTTTCGGGAAAATCATCGTTGATCTCGTCCATTTCCAACACGATGTCATAGGGGATCTTGGCCTCGGCCAGGAGCACATTCATGTGCCCCGGCATCCGGCCTGCCACCGGATGGATCCCGAAACGCACGTTGACCCCCTTGTCGCGCAGGGTCTTGACGATCTCGGCCACCACGTGCTGGGCCTGGGCCACCGCCATGCCGTATCCGGGCACGATGATGACGTTCTTGGCGTTTTCCAAAAATTCCGCCGTCTCGTCGGGATCGATGGGATGAACCTCCCCCTGTTCGCCGGCCGCGGCGGCGGGCGCCCCGCCTTCGGTACCGAAGCCGCCGGCGATGACGCTGAGGAAATGGCGATTCATGGCCCGGCACATGATATAGCTCAAAATGGCGCCGCTGGAACCCACCAGGGCACCGGTGACGATCAGCAGGTCATTGGAGAGCATGAAGCCGGTGGCGGACGCCGCCCACCCCGAGTAGCTGTTGAGCATCGACACCACCACCGGCATGTCGGCGCCACCGATGGCCATCACCATATGCACCCCGAAAGCGAAGGCGATGAGCGTCATCAAAATCAGCGGAATCATCCCGGCGCCGATGCTCTCCACGTTGAGAAACCACTTGCCCAGCAAGACCGCCAGGATCAACAGTCCCAGGTTGAGCCAGTGACGGGCGGGCAGCAACACCGGCTTGCCGGAAATCTTCCCGCACAGTTTTCCCCAGGCCACCACAGACCCGGTGAAGGTCACCGCACCGATCAGGATTCCGAGATAGATTTCCACCTCGTGCACCGTCTTGGCGGCGCCTTCGAAGGCGGCGGTCGGATCGAGATAGTTGGCGAAGCCGATCAGCACCGCCGCCATCCCCACGAGACTGTGGAGAATGGCCACCAGTTCCGGCATTTCGGTCATTTGCACTTTCCGGGCCACGTAGATACCGACCGCCCCGCCGCCGGCCATCGCGAGCACCACCAGCACATAACTGGAGACCCGGTCCGACATCACCGTGGCGGCGATCGCCAGGGTCATGCCGATGATGCCATACAAGTTGCCGCGCCTGGCGGTTTCTGGATGACTGAGGCCCCGAAGGGCCAGAATGAAGAGAATGGTCGCTGCGATATACGAAACGATAATGACGCCTTGTGGCATGTTACACCTCCCTTATTGCTCTTTTTTGAACATGCCAAGCATGCGTTGGGTGACCCAGAAACCGCCGAATATGTTGACACTGGCGATCAGAATGGCCACGAAGGCCAGGAACTTGAGGACGATCCCGGGCGAAGACACCTGCAGCAACGCCCCGATGACGATGATGCCGGAAATGGCGTTGGTCACGCTCATCAGCGGGGTATGCAGCGCCGGAGTCACGTTCCAGATCACCATGTAGCCGACGAAACACGCCAACACGAACACGGTGAAGTGAGCCAGGAACTCGGGCGGCGCCACCAATCCCAGGCCGTACATGGCCACACCGGCCAGCGCCATCAACCCCAGGGTGACCCATTCGGTGGGAATCTTCTTTTTCGCCTCTTCGGGTGCGGGCGCTTCGGGGGGAGGGGCGGCCGGTTTCTTTTCCTCCTTGGAGACCGGAATCGGCGGCGGCGGCCAGGTGATCTTGCCGTCCTTGACGACCGTGGCGCCACGGATCACCACATCATCCATGTTCACATGAATGATGCCATCCTTCTCCGGGCAAAGTTCCGTCAGCAAGTGCCGCAGATTGGTGGCATAGAGCTGGCTCGAGGTGGTCGGCATGCGGCTGGGAAGATCGGTATAGCCGATGATGGTCACGCCGTGCTTTCTCACCACGGTGCCGGGTTCGGTCAGCTCGCAGTTGCCGCCCTGTTCGGCCGCCAGATCGACGATCACGCTGCCTTCCTTCATCGATTTCACCATCTCGGCGGTGATCAGTTTGGGCGCGGGCTTGCCCGGAATCAGAGCGGTGGTGATGATGATGTCCACCTCCCTGGCTTGATTGGCGAAGATTTCCATTTCCTTGCGAATGAATTCCTCACTCATTTCCTTGGCGTAACCGCCGGTGCCGGCACCACTCTCGCCTTCCATCTCCACCTGAAGGAACTCGGCCCCCAGGCTCTCCACCTGATCGCGCACTTCCGGCCGGACGTCGAAGGCGCGGACGATGGCGCCCATGCTCACCGCGGTGCCGATGGCCGCAAGGCCCGCCACCCCGGCCCCGATGATCAGAATCTTGGCGGGCGGAATCTTGCCCGCCGCAGTCACCTGCCCGGTGAAGAAACTGCCGAAGTGCTCGGCCGCCTCGATCACCGCCCGGTATCCGGCACAATTGGCCATGGAACTCAAGGCGTCCATCTTCTGGGCCCTGGAAATCCTGGGAATACAATCCATCGCCAGGACCGTGGCCTTCTTCGCGGTGAACTTCTCCAACAGATCCGGATGCTGGGCGGGCCAGATGAAACTGATGAGGCTACCGCCCTCCCGCATCAACGCCACCTCATCCCCACACAGGGGATGGGTTTCGGGAGGACGCACCTTGAGTACGATATCCGACTCGGCCCACAACAACCGGGCATCCTTGACGATTTCCACCCCGGCCTCCCGATAGGCGTCGTCGGTGTAATTGGCGGCGGCCCCGGCGCCGGACTCGATCGCCACGGTGAAGCCGAGCTTTTGCAATTGCTGAGCCACTTGGGGGGTGGTGGCCACCCGGCGCTCCCCCTCGTGGACCTCTTTGGGTACCCCTATTTTCATTACGCTCTCTCTCCTCTTGGTATTTTTTTATTGACGGAAACCTGACGCTTCAGGCTTCGTTTTTCCGTGCGAAAACCTTCGCCTCCTCTTTTCGAAGCGAAGGCAATCCGTGCCATCCTAAGCAGAAAAACGCTCCAGGGTCAAGAACAGGGCGATCTAGTGTCTCCCCAATTTTCCCAAGCGGTCAGCGCAAGGCATTGATATACGGATAAAAAGGGGTTCAAAACGAGAGGATCGGGGTTCCTGATCGGGTAAAATGTGTATAGCAATAACCCATTGA
>JALSIB010000043.1 GCA_026981855.1 Methylothermaceae bacterium
ATCTTTTACCACTGGTGGCGGCGACACCCCGCTCCTGGCATCACTGACCCTCCCATTGACGACCTTTTCAACGAATCCGGTGGCTTGTTGGCGGGAATCAGGTGAAAAAATGGGGAGACGCCAGAGCAGCAGCATGCCTTGACCGAGGATTTGTGCATTCGCTATTATAAGGAATTCATCCTCGATGACGCGGCCCGAAAATTCGAAAAGGTCGGCAGCTCTCTGCAAAGCGTGGTACAAAGCACTTTGGACGAAGTTGAGAAAACGGAACAAAAGACTTCGGCCGTCACCTCCGAGCTGGAATCCCAGGCACAGATCCTGTCCCGCCAACAGCCGGATCAGATCGCCGATGTTCTGCAGAAGGTGCTGGCGGAATCCCGGAACCTGGCCGCCTCGGGGAATGAACTGAAAACCGTTCTGCAGGCTTCCAACCGGGAAATCTCCCAGCTTCGTGCGGAACTGGAAATGATGAAAGAAGCGGCCTTCACCGATGCCCTCACAGGCCTGCTGAATCGCCGCGCCTTCGATATGAAAATCCAGCAGATCCTGGAAACCGGAGATCCCGAAACCACTTTCCTGCTGCTATTGGACCTGGATCATTTCAAAAAGATCAACGATCGCCATGGCCATCTGACCGGTGACAAGGTTCTCCGTTTCACCGCCAAGATCATCAAACAACATCTGCCTAGGGGGCAGATCGCGGCCCGCTATGGGGGTGAGGAAATGGCCGTATTGCTCAGCGCAATGGAGCGGGGGGAAGCATTCGAGCTGGCCGAGAAAATTCGCGAAACCCTGGCCAGAAGCCGGTTGCAGCGGCGCGACAATCAGGAAACCATCGGCCAGGTGACCATTTCCATCGGACTTGCGGGCATGCGGAACGACGATACGGTGGAGAGCTTCATCGAACGCGCCGACAGGGCCTTGTACGAAGCCAAGGAACAAGGGCGAAACCGAGTGATCGACGACCGGCACCCTTCTCTGAAGCAAAGTACAGCCGCTGCGATTTGAGGGGCAAATCAGCGGTTTCCCGCCCTCTCTAATCGATCGCCCTCCCTCATTCCGCAAACATGACAAATTCTCCCGATTCGTTTTAACATAACGAACATCCTTTCACTTCAGGGAGAACCGGATCATGACTGAACCCCTCATCGCCAGCAAAACCCCTTATGCCACCAAGGTGGAAGCGGGTAAAACCTACTATTGGTGTTCCTGTGGGCGCAGCCGGAGCCAACCCTTCTGCGACGGCTCCCACAAGGGGACCGGCCTCTCCCCGGTGGCATGGCAGGCGACGGAAACAGGCACGGTTTATTTCTGCGGATGCAAACAAACCCGGACCCCTCCCCTGTGCGATGGCAGTCACAAGGAGTTGGGCGTCTGACCGTGGCTCTGGAGATCGAGCGCAAGTTTCTGCTCAAAAACGACACCTGGAAACAACAGGTCAGTCGCTGCGTGAGGATCCGCCAGGGTTATCTCAACCGGGCCAAAGAATGTTCCATCCGGGTGCGAGCGGCCGAAGGCCGGGGCTGGTTGAATATCAAGAGCGCCACCATCGGGGTTCAGCGGCACGAGTACGAGTACGAAATTCCTTTTGCCGATGCCGAAGAAATGCTCGACAACCTATGCATGAAACCCTTGATCGAGAAAGTGCGGCACTACGCGAATTTCGGGGAGCACGTCTGGGAAATCGATGTTTTCGAGGGTGAAAACGAAGGGTTGGTGGTCGCCGAGATCGAATTGAGCGAGCCGGGAGAACGATTCGACCTGCCGCCATGGGCCGGAAAGGAAGTGACGGAAGACCCTCGTTATTACAACACCTGCCTGGCCCGCCACCCTTTCAAGCATTGGTAGGCACCACTGAGCCGCGTTCGCGGCTCGGTGGAAAGCCAGCCCTGGGTTAGTTGATCCCCCGTTCGTTGAAGTACGGACCATAATCGAAATCCACTTTTGGAATGTGGTGATCGAGCCAGTCTTTCACGAACTGAGTGGTTTCCGGCGTGACCTCCGCCTCCCCTGCGTGGAATTTCTTCTGCAAATCGGCACAGGTGGCAACCAGCTTGTCATGTTCCTCTTTATGGGCCGCATAACCGGGATAGCCCTGCTGCTGCATCATTTCCTCTTCTGTCTGAAAATGCTTGACGACGAAATCGATCAAAGCATCCAGCGCGGTTCCGATGGCACCCCGGTCGCCAGCCTTGGCGGCGTCATCCAATGTGTTCAGCAGATCGAACAAGTGCTGATGCTGCTCGTCGGCAGTACTCCATTTGGTGCCGTACTGTTCTTCCGTCCAGGTAATCAAAGCCATAAGTAAAACCCCTCCTCGTTATCGAGTTCTCGTTATCGGGAAGGGAAGACTATACCCATATTTTCATTACGGTTTTTGATCTGGGTCAAATTCGGCAAAAACAAGCTGTCGCTAATGTTACTGCGGCTTCGGTGCTTCGAATTTCCCGTTTCAATCTCAGGAAACATCGGGCAGATAGGACAACCAATCTCGCGAATCGTCTCCATAAACCAAAAAATAAGGGTTGAGAACCGAAGACTTGGTGTTGTAGCGCAATGTCTTTCCTTGCAAATCCACCACATGCCCCCCCGCCTGGGCAACGACGCAATGCGCCGCCGCAGTGTCCCACTCCGAAGTCGGTCCAAGGCGCGGATAGAGATCGGCTTTTCCCTCGGCGACCAGGCAGAATTTCAACGAACTGCCTATGGAAATCAATTCGTATTCGCCGTCCAGTTTACGCAGATATTCGGCGAACGCGGGTGTTTGATGGGAACGACTGCCGACAATGACAAGCCTGGATGGGGCCGGTTTCCGCACCCGGATCGGTTCTGCCGGACCGTCCCCGATTTGCTTGAAGGCCCCCGACCCGACACAGGCATAATAGGTGGTGTCTTCAACGGGCACGTGCACCACCCCCAGGATCGGTTCGTGATTGTGAATCAAAGCCACGTTGACGGTAAATTGGCCATTGCGATGGATGAATTCCTTGGTGCCGTCCAGAGGATCGACCAACCAGTAGGTCTCCCATTCCCTGCGTTGTTCATAGGGCAGGTCACGCCCTTCCTCGGACAGGATGGGGAAAGCCGGTTCCAGATGCTCCAGAACCTCCACCAGGCAGCGGTGGGCGGCGGTGTCTGCCACCGTCAGTGGGGAGGCGTCGTCCTTGAATTCGATATCGAATTCCGAGTCATAAATTTTGAGAATTTTCCGCCCCGCTTTCCGGCTAACCTCCAAAACCTTGGCCTGAAGACCTGCCAAATCCAGATTTTCCATGATATTCAAGAGACTCCTGAGTTGAAGGGAAGAATATGATACCAAGATCGACCAACGGGGAGCTTCGGTATCGACTATACTATCGCCATTGCCAAGGCAAATAGCCAACGGCCCGGCATGATTCGGGGAAATTTTTGCCCGTCAACCCCCTCTTTCAAACCCAAAAACTTGAAATTCAGCCCTGATTAAGCTGAAATGTTGTGGATCGAATCGCATTCCGATTCGCCTGTTCATTCCTTAACTGCCCATTTGGAGATACGCGTGAGTGATGCAATCGTTCATGTAACCGACGATAATTTCGAACAAGAAGTCCTGCAGGAAAAATTACCCGTGCTGGTGGATTTCTGGGCGGAGTGGTGCGGCCCCTGTAAAATGATCGCCCCGATCCTCGATCAGATCGCCGACGAATACCAGGGTCGCCTGAAGATCGCCAAAATCAATATCGATGAAAGCCCCAAAACCCCCCAGCACTACGGTGTGCGAGGCATCCCCACGCTGATGCTGTTCAAAGACGGCGAGGTCGAAGCCACCAAAGTCGGGGCATTGAGCAAATCTCAACTGGAAGCGTTTCTGGATCAAAATCTATAAATTCCGATCGCCCGTCTATCCCAAAGTCTTCGTCTCCATAGACGGGCATTTCGTCGTAGCCATACCCAGCCTGCCACCATCTCCTTGATTTCTCTGCCCGCCCGGCAGATTTTGACAGATTTCGCAAACCCTTCGACACCACTGGAAAATGAATCTAACCGAACTCAAACGCAAAACCGCGCCACAACTCCTTGAGATCGCAGAATCTCTGGGAGTCGAAGGCGTATCGAGAACGAGAAAACAGGATCTGATTTTTGCCATTCTCAAAAAGCTGGCGAAAAACGGCGAAGACATCTATGGAGACGGCGTGCTGGAGATTCTCCAGGATGGCTTCGGCTTCTTGCGCTCATCGGAAGGCTCGTACCTGGCCGGCCCTGATGACATCTACGTCTCCCCCAGCCAAATACGGCGTTTCAGCCTGCGCACCGGCGATACCATCTCGGGCAAAATCCGCCCCCCCAAGGAAAGCGAACGTTATTTCGCCATGCTCAAGGTTGAGAAAATCAATTTCGAGCCCCCTGAAGTCGCCAAGCACAAGGTGGATTTTTCCAATCTGACCCCTCTGTTTCCGCACCAACGTTTCGTTCTGGAACAGGGAAACGGCAGCACCGAAGATCTGACCGCCCGGGTGATCGATCTGGCCGCCCCCATCGGAAAAGGTCAACGCGGCCTGATCGTGTCGCCCCCGAAAGCGGGCAAAACGATGATACTGCAGAACATCGCGCAATCGATCGCGATCAAGAATCCGGAATGCTATCTCATCGTCCTGCTGATCGACGAACGGCCGGAAGAAGTGACTGAAATGCAGCGCAGCGTCCGCGGCGAGGTGGTTTCCAGCACCTTCGACGAACCCCCGACGCGCCATGTGCAGGTTGCCGAGATGGTGATCGAAAAAGCCAAACGTCTGGTGGAACACAAACACGACGTGGTCATCCTGCTCGATTCCATCACCCGGCTGGCCAGGGCCTACAACACGGTCATTCCTTCATCCGGAAAGCTGTTGACAGGCGGCGTGGACGCCAACGCCCTGGAAAAACCCAAACGATTCTTCGGGGCGGCCCGCAACATAGAGGAAGGCGGCAGCCTGACGATCATCGCCACCGCGCTGGTGGAAACCGGCTCGCGCATGGATGACGTCATCTATGAAGAGTTCAAGGGTACCGGCAACATGGAACTGCACCTGGAACGCAAGATCGCCGAAAAGCGCATTTATCCCGCCATCAACATCAATCGTTCGGGCACGCGACGCGAAGAATTCCTGGTGCCCCCGGATGAACTTCAGCGCGCCTGGATTTTGCGCAAGATCCTGCAACCCATGGACGAGATCGCCGCAATCGAATTCCTGCTCGACAAGCTGCGCAAGACCAAAACCAACGCCGAATTTTTCGAGTCGATGAAAAGGGCCTGAACTACAGTCGTTTGAACACCCTTTCGGCTGCGGACAAGGTCGCGGTCAAGGCATCGTCGTCATGGGCGGCCGAGACGAATCCCGCCTCGAAGGGCGATGGCGCCAGATAGACCCCCTCTTCCAACATCCCATGGAAGAACCGTTTGAACCGCTCCTGATCACAGGCCATCACCTGGGAAAAGTTGGTCACCTGATTCGCCTCGGTGAAAAACAACCCGAACATTCCGCCCACATGATTGGTTCTGAGGGCGATACCTGAATCCGCGGCCCTGTCAGCCAGTCCTTCCGCCAATTTCCGGGTTTTTTCCTCCAACCGCCGGTAGAATCCGTGCTCACAGAGCAATTCCAGGGTTCTGAGACCCGCCGCCAGGGCCACCGGATTGCCGGACAAGGTACCGGCTTGATAGACTGGACCAAGGGGCGCCAGTTTCTCCATGATCTCGCGCCTGCCTCCAAAAGCGCCGACCGGCATCCCTCCCCCGATCACTTTCCCCAGGCAGGTCAAATCCGGGGCGATCCCGTAATATTCCTGGGCGCCTCCCAACGACACCCGGAAACCGGTCATCACCTCATCGAAAATGAGCACGGCGCCGAATCGATCGCATGACGCCCGCAGCGCCTGGAGAAAACCGGAAACAGGCGGGATACAGTTCATGTTCCCGGCGACGGGCTCGACGATCACGCAGGCGATTTCCTCTCCCAATGCGGCGAACAAGTCTTCCACCGCCTGGACATCGTTGTAGGGCAGGGTCAAGGTATGTTTGGTAGTGGATGCCGGCACTCCCGGCGAACTGGGAACACCGCAGGTCAGTGCGCCCGATCCGGCCTTGACGAGCAAGGCATCGGCATGGCCATGGTAACATCCCTCGAACTTGACGATCTTGTCACGACCCGTGTGGCCTCTGGCTAGGCGGATCGCGCTCATGGTGGCTTCGGTCCCGGAATTGACCATTCGCACCCTCTCCAGGGAGGGCACCAGCTGGCACAATTTTCGCGCCATCTGCACTTCGATTTCCGTTGGCGCACCAAAGCTGAGTCCTTTCTCCACCGCTCTCATCACCGAGCGGATCACCTCCGGATGGGCATGTCCCAGAATCATGGGTCCCCATGAACCCACATAATCGATGTATCTTCGCCCGTCCACATCGTAAAGGAAAGGACCCTTGGCCCGATCGAAGAAAACCGGCGTCCCCCCCACGCCCTTGAACGCCCGCACCGGCGAATTGACGCCGCCGGGAATGTAGCATTGGGCCTGCTCGAACAGCGAAAGGGATTTCATGGATCTGTTGTGGTTCATGTCAGAAAAACGTTCCATCCAAGGGGGAAGAGGCCGAGGCATAACGCCTGCGGGGCATTCTCCCGGCAAGGCAGGCCTTACGCCCGGCTTCGACCCCGAGCCGCATGGCCTGAGCCATCAATACGGGATTTTTGGCCTCGGCGATGGCGGTATTCATCAATACGCCGTCACACCCCAGCTCCATGGCGACGGCGGCATCGGAGGCGGTACCCACCCCGGCATCCACCAGGATCGGTACCCCCGCGTTCTCGACGATGGTCCGAATGTTGTAGGGATTTCTGATTCCAAGCCCCGAACCAATCGGGGCGGCCAAAGGCATCACAGCGATGCATCCCACTTCTTCGAGCTTTTTCGCCACGATGGGATCGTCATTGGTGTAGACCATCACCTCGAATCCCTCGTCCACCAGAATTCTGGCCGCTTCCAGGGTCGCGACCACATCGGGGTAAAGGGTCTTCTCGTCGCCGAGCACTTCCAGCTTGACCAACCGGTTCCCCCCCAGCAACTCCCGGGCGAGACGGCAGGTACGGACGGCGTCATCCACTGTGTAACACCCCGCGGTATTGGGGAGTATGGTATAGCGATCCGGCGAAATGACATCCAGAAGATTGGGCTCGGAGGCGTTTTGACCGATATTGGTACGCCGAATGGCCACCGTGACGATCTCGGCGCCACTGGCTTCGATGGCGTTTCGGGTTTCATCCAGATCCTTGTACTTGCCTGTCCCCACCAACAGTCGGGAACGATAGCGTCTGCCGGCGATGATCAGGGGATCCTCCCCGTCGCCCTGGCCACCTCCGATGGCACGCACGATTTCCACTTGATCGCCCTCGGCAAGCGGGTGCTGGTGGTAATGACCATGGGGAACGATCACCTGATTCAACTCCACGGCGATCCGCTGCCCCTCCATGCCCAAAGTCCTGATCAGATCATCCAGGGTGGAACCTGCCCGAATCTGCCGTGATTCTCCATTCACCCGGATCTGTACTGTATCCATCGTCACCGTACTCATCGTATCCCCTTCAACCACGCCTTTGCCGCACGGCACCCGCGAGCCGTTCCAGCACCTTTTCGCTGTCTTCCCAGCCCAGACAGGCATCGGTGATGCTTTTTCCATATTCGAGCGGATGTCCGGGTTTGATATCCTGCCTCCCCTCCTTGAGGTGGCTTTCCACCATGACGCCGATGATCCGGTCGTCGCCGGCGGCGATCTGCTGCGCCACATCGTCAGCCACCAACAATTGGCGCTTGTACTGTTTCAGGCTGTTGCCATGGCTGAAATCGATCATCAGATGCGACGGCAGCCCCGCCTGCTCCAGGGACTCGGCCGCCTGATTGACGCTCTCGGCATCGTAGTTGGGATGTTTGCCGCCGCGCAGGATCAGATGACAATCCTCGTTGCCGGTGGTGGAAAAAATCGCCGAAGTCCCCGCCTTGGTGAGGGAAAGGAAATGATGGGGCCGGCTCGCCGAGGCGATGGCATCCACCGCGACCTGCACCGTTCCATCGGTGGCATTCTTGAACCCCACGGGACACGACAATCCCGAGGCCAATTCCCGATGCACCTGGCTTTCAGTGGTCCGGGCACCGATCGCTCCCCAGGCGATCAGGTCCGAGACGTACTGCGGTGTGATCAGGTCGAGATACTCGGTCGCCGCCGGCAGACCCAGCTCGTTGATATCGAGCAACAATTTGCGCGCCACCCGCAGTCCCTTGTTGATGTTGAAACTCTCGTCCAGATCCGGATCGTTGATCAGCCCCTTCCAGCCAACGCGGGTGCGGGGTTTTTCAAAATAGACCCGCATCACGATCAACAAATCCTGTCCCAGGGTTTCCTTCCATTTGTACAACCGGCCGGCATATTCCAGCGCGGCTTCGGGATCGTGGATGGAACAAGGCCCAATGATCACCAAAAGACGGGGGTCTTCTCCATTCAGGATTCGATGAATGGCATGGCGCGCCTCGGAGGTCGTGCGGGCTGCCGTCTCGGTCAGTGGCAACTCGTCGTGGATTTGCCGGGGCGGAACGACATTCTTGATTTCCCTGATACGCAGATCGTCAGTGCGATAACGATTGGGCATGGTTCGACACCTTCTGTGAATCTTTGCCTGAAGCAATTTCGTAAAACAGGTTATTTTACCACCCAACAGGACGGCTCAGCGAGTTTCCATCAGCGCCGGCCAAGCCGCCCGCAGATAATTCACCATCGACCACAGCGTCAAAATGGCGGCCACGTAGAGAAACAAGTAGCCGATCGGACGCAATGTTTCGGTCCCCAAATCCACCGCAAACAGCAACAGGGTGATCGCCGTCATCTGCATGGTCGTTTTGGCCTTGCCCAGCCAGGAAACCTCGACTTTGCCTCTTTGGCCGATCTCGGCCATCCACTCTCTCAGAGAAGCGATGGCGATCTCCCTGCCGATAATGATCACGGAAGCGATGGCCAGCCCGGGTTCCGGATCGTTCTGGACCAACAGCACCAACGCTGCGGCGACGATGAGCTTGTCCGCCACCGGATCAAGGAAAGCTCCAAACGCGGTCGTCTGCCCCAGCTTACGGGCCAAGTAACCATCCAGCCAGTCGGTCAACGACGCCAGGACGAAAATGAGCGCGCAGACGATTCTGGCGTTCGGCCAGGGCAGATAAAAGAAAAGAAGCAAAAAAGGGATCAAGGCGATCCGCAATAGAGTCAGCCAGGTAGCGATATTGAACTTCGACACCGGTCAAGATCCTGTTTCATGGAACGTTTCATAGATCCTCTGGGCCAACTGGCGGCTGATGCCTTCCACCGAACTGAGGGACTCGACACTCGCCTTTTTGATCGCCTGCAGCCCCCCGAATTGTTGCAACAGACGCTGCCGCCTCCGGGGTCCCAGACCGGCGATCGACTCCAACACCGATTGCCGCCTGGCCCGTTGGCGCCGTCGCCTGTGACCGGCAACGGCGAAACGATGGGCCTCGTCGCGTATCCTGCGGATCACCAGGAGCCCCGCATGATTACGGGGATGCAGCCATTCGTCGCGCCAAGCCAGGTAAAGGTCTTCCTCGCCATCCCGCCGTTCCGGCCCCTTGGCCACGCCGATCACGGGAATGCCGCCCAGTCCCAGCTGCTCCATCACCTCGCTGACCGCTCCGACCTGCCCCTTGCCACCGTCGATGACCAACAGATCGGGCAAGGAGTGTCCTTCCTTGAGACGGCGCTGGTAACGGCGCCGGACCGCCTGGGAAAGGGCCGCATAATCGTCACCCGGGGTGATGCCCTCGATATTGAAACGCCGATAGGCTGAAGTCACCGGACCTTCGCCATCGAATACCACGCACGAGGCCACCGTCTGGTCTCCGCGAATATGACTGATATCGAAACATTCCAGATGCCGGGGGCATGCTTTCAACCCAAGCAGGGACCGAAGCGCCTCCATTTGTGCATCGTTGTCCAGTTTTTTCTGCCGCCGTTGCTTCAACGCGGCCTCGGCATTCGCCCTGACCATCTGCAGCCACTCCCGTCGGTGGCCCCGGGGGGAGGAAATCAAGCGGACCTGACGCCCTGCCTGCTGGCTGAGCGTGCGGGTCAGAAGCTCGGCCTCCTCGGGGAGCTCGCCCACCAGGATCTCGGAGGGAACGGGTTTGTTCAGATAATACTGACCCAAAAAAGCCGCCATCACCTTGGCCGGCGCAGATTCACCGGAGTGGGAAGGGAAAAACGTCCTGTCACCCAGGTAGCGGCCACCCCGCATCCAGGCCACCTGAACACAAATGACTCCTTCCCGGGCGGCGCAGGCGATCACGTCCAGATCCCCCTGTTGCCCTGCCACCCACTGTTTTTCCAGAATTTCCCGCAGGGTGGCTATCTGATCCCGGTAACGGGCCGCCTGTTCGAACTGCAGACGCCCGGAAGCGGCTTCCATGCGCTGCACCAGATCGTCCACCAAGCTCTGCCCCTGCCCTTCCAGGAACCGCACGATGTCCTCCACATCCCTGCGGTACTCCGCTTCGGTCACCAGGCCGACACAAGGCGCGGTACAGCGATCGATCTGATATTGCAGACACGGCCGGCTGCGGTGATTGTAATAACTGTCCTCGCATTGACGCACCGGAAAGACCTTTTGCAGCAGCTTCAAGGTCTGGCGGACCGCCCCCGCGCTGGGATAAGGCCCGAAATAGCGGCCGGGCCGGCGCTGCGCGCCCCGGTGAAAACCCAGGCGGGGAAAGGGGTGGGCGGTGGAGAGGTAAATGTAGGGATAACTCTTGTCGTCCTTGAGGCAGATGTTGTAGCGGGGCTGCAACCTTTTGACCAACTGGCTCTCGAGCAACAACGCCTCCCCCTCGGTACGGGTGACGGTCACTTCGATCCGCGCCATTCTGGCCAGCATCGCCCGTTGCTTGGGACCGGCGTTGCCGCGGAAATAACTGGCCACCCGCTTCTTGAGATTGGCCGCCTTGCCGATGTAGATCGGCTTTCCCGTCTCGTCCAGCATCTTGTACACGCCCGGACGTGAAGTCAGGGATCCGAGAAAAGCCTCGAGATCGAACTCCGCTCCCGTTTCCATCACCCCTCAACCGTCGTCCAACATCCCCCGAAGCACCGTCTGCAGGATTCCACCGTTGCGATAGTAGTCGAGTTCCGCCGCGCTGTTGAGCCGCACATCCACCGGGAAGGTGACGGCGCCGCCCTCATCCCGGTGGGCTGTGACCTCCAGTTCTCCACCTGCCGACAGAGTATCGTCCACGGGGATGGTGAACCGTTCCCGGCCTGTCAACCCAAGCTTCGACAGCGTGTCCCCCGGCTTGAAGGTCAGGGGCAGGATACCCATCCCCACCAGATTGCTGCGGTGGATTCGCTCGAAGCTTTCGGCGATGACCGCCCTCACGCCAAGCAGCTTGGGTCCCTTGGCGGCCCAGTCCCGGGAGCTGCCCATACCGTAGTCCTTGCCGGCAATGACGATCAAGGGTGTCCCCTCATTCCGATAGCGCATGGCGGCATCGAATATCCACATCTCCTCGCCATCCGGAAGATGGACGGTCAATCCGCCTTCCTTGCCATCCAACAGCAGGTTTTTAAGTCGGATATTGGCGAAAGTGCCGCGCATCATCACTTCATGATTGCCGCGGCGCGCGCCAAAGGTATTGAAGTCTTTCGGCTCGATCCCCTTCGACAACAGGTAGTCGGCGGCAGGGCCCTCCGGTATCACCCCGGCGGGAGAAATGTGGTCGGTGGTGACGGAGTCTCCCAACAGCACCAATACCCGGGCCGACTCGATGGGAGAGACCGGCTCCGGTTGCCGGGGCATGTCCTTGAAGAAAGGCGGTTCCTGGATGTAGGTGGACTCCGGCGGCCAGTCGTATAACATTCCGGCCGGGACTTGAATCGCATTCCAGTCGGGATTGAAGTCGTCCAGGTTCTCGTAGATCTTGCGGAATTTTTCCGCATCGAAGGCGCTTCCCAATACGGCCTCCAGCTCTTCCCTGCCCGGCCAGATGTCCCGCAGATAGACCGGGTTCCCCTGCCGGTCCCGGCCCAGGGGTTCGGTCGAAAGATCGATATCCACCGTTCCCGCCAGCGCGTAGGCCACCACCAGAGGCGGGGATGCCAGATAATTGGCGCGGGTCAGGGGATGAACCCGGCCTTCGAAGTTGCGGTTTCCGGACAACACCGCTGCGGCGACCAGTTTTCCCGAGCGGATCGCCCCGGCGACCGGCTCCGGCAGGGGACCGCTGTTGCCGATACAGGTGGTGCAACCATAGCCCACGGTATAGAACCCCAGTTGATCCAGATAGGGAAGCAGGCCGGTGTCGCGCAGATATTCGGTCACCACCCGGGAGCCCGGGGCCAGGCTCGTCTTAACGGTGGGCGGTGGCATCAGCCCTCTTTCCACGGCTTTTTTCGCCACCAGCCCGGCACCCAGCATCACCGATGGATTGCTGGTGTTGGTGCAGCTGGTAATGGCCGCGATGACGACGGATCCATGACCCAGTTCGACCCTTCGACCGCTTGTTTCCACGTCCACCCGTTTGTCCGCTTCGTTTTCCGCCACCGCAAATCCGCCCTCCGACACGGGCTTGGTCAGGGAGGTTCGGAACGCCTGCTTGAGCGCCTTGACGGTCACTCTGTCCTGTGGCCGCCTGGGGCCTGCCAGGCTGGGTTCTATGGTCGAAAGGTCCAGACTCAGGCGCTCACTGAAGCGAGGCGCCGGCGTCTGATCGGTGCGGAACAGCCCCTGGGCCTTGCAGTAATTTTCTATCAGCGCCACCTGCTGCGGAGAGCGGCCGGTCCCCGCCATGAAGTCGAGCACCGCCTGATCGACGGGGAAGAAACCGACCGTGGCACCGTATTCCGGCGCCATATTGGCCACCGTGGCCCTGTCCGGTACGCTGATGCTGGACAGGCCGGCGCCGAAAAACTCCACGAACTTGCCTACCACACCATGCTGGCGAAGCATTTCCGTGACCCTCAGCACCAGATCCGTCGCCGTCGCGCCTTCGGGCAATTCGCCCGTGAGCTCGAAACCGATCACCCGGGGTGGCAACATGTAGAGCGGCTGCCCCAGCATTCCGGCTTCCGCCTCGATGCCTCCCACACCCCAACCCAGAATTCCCAGGCCATTGATCATGGTGGTGTGGGAGTCGGTCCCCACCAGGCTGTCGGGATAGGCGACCCCCTGCCGCAAAAACACCCCGCGCGCCAGATATTCCAGATTCACCTGATGCACGATCCCGACACCGGGCGGGATCACCTTGAAGGACTGGTAGGCCTGCTGTCCCCATTTGAGAAACTGGTAACGCTCCATGTTGCGCTGGAATTCCAGCCGCATGTTTTTCTGCAGGGCATCGGCCGCGGCGAAATAATCCACCTGGATCGAATGATCCACCACCAACTCGGCGGGGATCAACGGCTCGACCCGGGCGGGGTCTTTGCCGAAACGGGTCATGCAGTCGCGCATCGCGGCAAGATCCACCAATGCAGGCACGCCGGTGAAATCCTGCAACAAAACCCTGGCGGGCATGAAGGGGATCTCGTCGCCTGCACCTCCCTCCGGCTGCCAGGCTGCCAGGGAGGCCACATCCTGTTCCCGGATCAAGCGGCCATCGCAGTTCCTCAGTATCGATTCCAACAAAATCTTGATACTGAAAGGCAGCCGGGACACCGCCCCGATCCCGGCCGACTCCAGACTCTCCAGGCGGTAAAAAACCACATCTTCGGTGGCCGGCAGCCGACGACGGCTGCCAAACGGATTCAACTCCTGCATCGGTTCTCCCTAAACAATCAGTAAATACTCACCAGTGCGCGCAATACATCCACGCGGCTGATCAATCCCACCAGCTTGTCCCCGTCGAATACCGGAAAGTGGCGCAGCTTGCTTTTCTGGAAACGCTCAGCCACCTCGATGATGCTCGCATCCGGCGTCACCGTTTCGACATCGGTATTCATGTACTCGCCCACCTTTCCGCCCATTTCCTCGTGATAGGCCGCGTCCAGCACCACATGGAGGCAGTCCATCTCGGAAAAGGCGCCCACCAGTTGCCCCGAGGCATCCAATACCGGCGCACCGGTGATCTTGTTTTTCAACAATGTCCGTATGGCTTCGAACACACCCATTTCCGGGGTAAAGGTCACCAAACTGGTGGCCATGTGGTCTCGAACAGTGATATTTCTCAGCATTGGAAGCTCCTCCCGGATAATTATTCTGCCAATGTCATTATTGTTTTGTTTCCCGGGCCCGACCGGTCGCAAGGCCATCCTCACAACCTTTCTTTCCCTGGGCGCACAAACACTCACCGCCACCCACACCGCCGCAACTCCCTTTGATGGCGGGACGGCCGAACAAGACCCCTATGGACATGATGCCCACCACCACCGCGATGATGGCGAAGGTAACCAAAAAAACCGTCATGATGCACCTCCTCGAAGATAGCCAGTCAATGCCGATGTGGCGCGTTCGACGAAACCGTCATCGTCTTTGACGATGAAAAGCGCTTTGATGTTCTCCTTTTCCGCCTTGACATATCCCTCTTCGGGCCCCAGAACCATCAGCGCGGTCGCCATCGCATCGGCGTGACGGGTAGTATGACTCAACACCGTCACCGATGCCAAACGGTGGGTGATGGGTCTTCCCGTTCTCGGGTCGATGGTGTGAGAGAAGCGCTGACCTTCGCTTTCGAAGTAGTTGCGATAATCACCCGATGTAGCGATGGAAATGTCGGTCAAGGACAAGACCTTCTCCACCTCCCTCATCTTCGCCACCGGTTTCTCGATCGCGATTCGCCAGGGACCGCCCCGCGGACTCAGGCCTTTGAGACGCAGCTCGCCGCCTATTTCCACCATGTAATCCCGAATCCCCAGGGTTTCGAGATAGCGTGCCACGTTGTCAACCGCATAGCCCTTGGCGATGGCGGAAAGATCGACATACAGGTCGGGAATCCGTTTGGCCAGGGCGGGCGGCTGCAACCGCACTTCCAGCTTGTCATAGCCGATCCGCGCCATGGCAGCGGCAATCTTCTCATCGGCAGGGGCCTTGGAGGTTCTGGGATCCGGCCCGAAACCCCACAGATTCACCAGCGGCCCGACCGTCACATCGAACGCCCCGCCACTCCAGCGGCTGATCTCCAGCGACTCCGCCACCAGACTCGCCAACGCCTCCGAAACCGGCTGCCAGTCGGTGGTCGGATTACGATTGAACCGCGACAACTCGGAATCGCGCCGATAGGTGGACATGGAGCGGTCCACTTCCTCTATCTTCAGATCGATCTGGTTCTTCAGCCAGGCCGGATCGATCTCCACCGGTTTGTGGCTGACCTTGACCGAGAAGCTGGTGCCCAGCGCCAGACCGGCATATTGGAACTGCGCCTGGGAAATCTGGCGGTCACAAGCCGCCACAAATAAAACGAGGAGCACCAAGGCTCCTCGTTTCAGGATCGGTTGTCCCAGCAGGACGTCAGCCGCCGAAATCATCCAGCAGAATGTTTTCACGTTCGACTCCCAGATCCTCCAGCATCTTGATCACCGCCGCATTCATCACCGGTGGTCCACAGAGATAGTACTCGCAATCCTCCGGCGCGGGATGATCCTTCAGATAATTCTCGTACAGAACCTCATGGATGAAACCGGTATAGCCGGTCCAGTTATCTTCCGGCTTGGGTTCCGACAGCGCCAGATGCCAGCGGAAATTATCGTGATCCTCTTGCAGCTTGTCGAAATGATCCACATAGAACGCCTCGCGAAGGCTTCTGGCCCCGTACCAGAAGGTCATCTTCCGTTTCGACTTGAGGCGGATCAGCTGGTCGAAGATATGGGATCGCATCGGCGCCATCCCTGCTCCCCCGCCAACGAACACCATTTCGTTGTCGGTATCGCGGGCGTAGAATTCGCCGAACGGACCCGAGATGGTGACTTTGTCACCCGGTTTCAGATTGAAAATGTAGGATGACATTTTACCAGGTGGCACATCGAGGCCCGGTGGGGGCGTGGCGATACGGACGTTCAACATCACGATATCGTTTTCCAGCGGGAAATTCGCCATGGAATAGGCGCGAACCACGGGCTCGTCCACCTTGGACTCGATCTTCCACAGATCGTACTTGTCCCAGTCCTCCCGGAACTCCTCTTCGATGTCGAAATCGGAGAATTTGACGTGATAAGGGGGGCATTCGATCTGAATGTATCCCCCGGCCCGGAAGTCCAGGGTTTCCCCTTCCGGCAGCTCCATCACCAGTTCCTTGATGAAGGTGGCCACATTGTGATTGGAACGGACGGTGCATTCCCATTTCTTGACGCCGAACACATCCTCGGGGACTTCGATCTTCATCGGTTGCTTGACGGTCACCTGACACGCCAGCCGTTCCCCCTCCCGGGCCTCGCGCTTGCTGATATGTCCCGCTTCGGTGGGAAGCAGATCGCCGCCACCCTCGAGCACCTTTACCTTGCATTGACCACAGGTGCCACCGCCACCACAGGCCGACGAAACGAACAGGTGATTGTCCGCCAGCGCCATCAGCAACTTGGAGCCCACAGGGGTTTTGATGGTCTTTTCATCGTTGATCACGATGTCTACGTCACCGTGGGGAACCAAGTGATTTTTGGCATAGAGGATCACCATCACCAGGGCGATGACGATCAGGGTGAAAAAGAAGACGCCTAATATGATCTCCAACATGGTTGTTCCTTAGTGTTTAAAGCTGAATACCGGAAAAGGCCATGAACCCCAGCGACATGAGCCCGGCGGTGATGAAGGTGATTCCCAGTCCGCGCAATCCCTCGGGAATATCACTGTACTTGAGCTTCTCCCTCACCCCCGCCATGGCGGTGATGGCCAGGGCCCAGCCGAAACCGCTTCCGATCCCGTAGACGACGCTTTCAGCCATGTTGTAGTCACGCTCGATCATGAAAAGGCTGCCCCCCAGAATGGCGCAGTTCACCGTGATCAGCGGCAGAAAGATGCCCAGAGCGTTGTAGAGGGCAGGGAAAAAGCGGTCCAGAACCATTTCCAGAATCTGCACGATGGCGGCGATGACGCCGATACTGGCCAGATACACCAGGAAGCTGAGATCCACATCGGGCAGGCCGATCCACGACAAGGCCCCTTCCTTGAGCAAATAGGCATGGATCAGGTGGTTGGCAGGTACGGTCAGGGTTTGAACCACCATGACCGCGATTCCAAGCCCGATGGCGGTACTGATCTTTTTGGAGACCGCAAGAAAGGTGCACATCCCCAAAAAGAACGCCAATGCCAGGTTTTCGATGAAAACCGATTTGACGAAGAGACTGATCAAGGCTTCCATCAGACCACCTCCCCGTGTGCCGGCATGATCTTGAAGTCGGGGGCTTCCACCTGCTTGGGCTTCCAGGTGCGCACTGCCCAGATGAGCAGCCCGATGATGAAGAAGGCGCTCGGCGGCAGCAACAGCAAGCCGTTCGGTTCATACCAGCCGCCATTTTTGACCAGGGGCAGAATTTCGATCCCCAGCAGGGAACCGGAACCGAACAGCTCCCGGATCACCGCCACGATGATCAGGATGAGGCTGTAGCCAAGGCCGTTTCCCAACCCATCGAAGAAGCTCTGCAAGGGCGGATTCTGCATCGCATAGGCCTCGGCGCGTCCCATGACGATGCAGTTGGTGATGATCAGACCCACGAATACCGACAGCTGCTTGCTGATCTCGTAGGCGAACGCCTTGAGAATCTGATCCACCACGATCACCAACGAGGCAATGATAGTCATCTGCACGATGATCCGGATGCTCGAGGGGATGTGATTGCGGATCAACGCGATGGCCGTATTGGAACTGGCCACCACCGCAGTCAAGGCGATACACATGATCAATGCGGTCGAAAGCTGCGAGGTCACCGCCAGGGCCGAACAGATCCCGAGCACCTGCAAGGTGATGGGATTGTTGTCCACCAGCGGATCGATCAACGCCGGCTTCACTTTTTCGAAATCGAATTCCTCTTCTTCAACTGCCTGGATTTCTTCACTCATGGCTGTTCTCCTTTATTGCTGGCCGCAAATTTTGTCCAGGAAAGGCTTGTACCCGTCTTCGCCAAGCCAGAATCGAATCAGGTTGCTGACGCCGTTGCTGGTCAAGGTGGCGCCTGCCAACCCGTCCACCATGTATTCGGCACCGGCCTGACCTTCCGTCACGCTTCCTTTCACCAACCGCAGCACCGGTGTTCCGGACGCGTCATACACCTTCTTGCCTTTCCACAAGGCGCGCCAGTCGGGGTTGACCACTTCCCCCCCCAGCCCCGGCGTTTCCGCCTGATCGTAGAAATTGATGCCGATGACGGTATTGCAATCTGGCTCCAGGGCGAGAAAGCCGTACATTGTCGACCAGAGGCCATAGCCGGATACCGGCAGGATGATCGCCTTGAGATCCTCCCCCTGCTTCAACAGATAGATGGTCGCGTATTTGGGTCTGCGCTTGATCTGGGCGATGTCCTTCTCCCTTGGCAGAGGCTCGCTCAAATCGGGATCTTTCGCGGCCTTTCGCATGTCGTAGCTTTCCGGATCGATGTCATCGACGAATTCACCCGTCGCCAGGTCGACCACCTTGATCTCGAACTGTTTGAAGGCTTCGTCCACGTCCATGCCTTCCTCCCACAGATCGACCACCTCGAGGATATTGCGCTTCATGTCGGCCGCCTTATTGCTGATTTGCAAAGGCTTGAGCGCCACGGCGGCGAACGAGACCAAAATGGCACAGACCAGACACAGCCAGAAGGCCACCGCCAGGGTTTTTTCGAAACTGTCGTTGGGCAGAGAGAGAGTTCTCTCGGCGTAGTCCCTGGCCCGCTCCTTCCAGATTTGCCAGGTATCAGCCCGTTGGGTCGTAGAATTGCTATTGTCAGACATTGCGTTTGGCCCTTCTTCTGATGTTGGCTTGAACCACGAAATAGTCGATGAGCGGGGCGAAAATGTTGGCGAACAGGATCGACAACATCATCCCCTCCGGGAAGGCGGGATTGACCACCCGGATCAGCACCACCATCACACCGATCAGAATTCCGAATATCCACCGCCCGGTATCGGTCATCGCCGAACTGACAGGATCGGTCGCCATGAAGACCAGACCGAACATCAACCCGCCCAGGGTCAGATGCCAGTACCAGGGCAGGCCGAACATCGGATTGGTATCGCTGCCGATGACGTTGAAGAGTGTCGCAGTGGCGATCGTGCCGATCAATACCCCGGCCATCACCCTGTAGCTGGCGATTCCGGTGTACAACAGAAAAGCCGCGCCAATCAAAATGGCGACGACGGAGGTCTCACCCATCGAGCCGGGCATGAAACCGAAAAAGGTCTGCGCCCACGAGTATCCGGCTTCATGGATCGCTTCCAGGCCGCCTTCGGCGCCGAGTGCCAAAGGGGTGGCGGCGCTGTAACCATCCACTGCCGTCCAGATGGAGTCCCCGCTCATGTGGGCGGGATAAGCGAAGAACAGGAAGGCCCGGCCGGTCAGGGCGGGATTGAGGAAATTCTTGCCGGTGCCGCCAAAGACTTCCTTGCCCAGCACCACCCCGAAACTGATGCCAAGCGCCACCTGCCACAGCGGGATGGAGGGCGGAACGGTCAGCGCGAACAGGATGGAGGTGACGAAAAAGCCCTCGTTGATGTCGTGTTTGCGCACGACGGAGAAAATCACCTCCCAGACCCCCCCCACCACGAAGGTGACGATATAGACGGGAAGAAAATACAGGGCACCGTGCATTAAACACGACAACGGATTGGAAGGATTGTAACCGAACCAGTCCATGACGGGCCCGCGCCAGTTGGCGATCGTTTCCAGCCCCAGGGCCTGCATCGCCTGATTGGCCTGATAGCCGGTGTTATACATGGCGACGAAAACGACCGGGAAAGTGGCCAACCACACATAGACCATCACCCGCTTCAGATCGATGGCGTCGCGCACCTGTACCGGATCGGGGGTGCTGTCTGCCGGGGAATACAAAAACGTATCCACCATCTCGTAGAGGGGATAAAGGATTTCGTAACGCCCCCCCTTGGCGAACAAAGGATGAATCTTGTCTAAGAACGCTCTGACTTTGGACATCAGCCTTCCTTCTCGATTTGCGTTAGATTTTTTCTCAGGACCGGACCAAAATTGTGCTTGCCGGGATCGACGAAGGTACACAGGGCCAGATCCTCTTCATCCAGCTCGAGACAACCGAGCAATTGGGCGGAGTCAGTGTCCCCCACCACCAGGGCCCGCAACAACTGGGTCGGAAGGATGTCGAGGGGCATCACCCGTTCGTAGACGCCGATCGGCACGATGGCCCGGGGGCTTCCGAACAGCGCCGTGGTCAGGCGGAACTTCTCCGGCTTTTGCCGCCGCAGGGGAAAGACATCCAGCAGACTGAACTTGTGGTCGGCGCCTTTCATCTCGATCCAGCCGAACAGCTCCCTGTCGTGATATTCCTCCAACACACTGATCTGGTTGTGATAGTTGCCCAGATAGGCGGACCATCCCCGGGCCTTGCGACCGTTGAGGACCGAACCGGAAACCACCCTGAAGTCGCCCTGCTCCGGCAGCTCGCCCCGCGTCAGGTCCGAGGTACTGGCGCCCACCCGGGTTCTGATCAGGCGGGGGCGCTTCACCCCTGGACCGGCCAGGGAAATCACCTTTTCGACATTCAGTTTGCCGGTGGTGAAAAGAGCACCGATCGCGAGCACCGACTGATAGTCCAGATACCAGACGCTCTTGTCCGCCGAAACAGGATCGAGGAAATGAATGTGGGTTCCCGAAAGCCCCGCCGGATGAGGCCCGTCGAAAGACACCAATTCGACCTTCCCGGGCTCCACCGCCGGGAAACCATCCGCCGATTCCGCCTTGCACACGTAAACCTTGCCGTCGGTCAGGCGGGAGATCACTTCCAGACCATGGCGGAAATCCTCCACCCGTTCCGCCAATACCGCGACAGGGTCCGCCGCCAGGGGGTTGGTGTCCATGGCATTGACGAAAATCGAATGCGGCTGCGCGTCCGATGCCGGAACCTTGCTGAACGGACGGGTCCGAAAGCGGGTCCAGAGGCCGGAATCCAGCAGGTTCTGTTTGACCTGATCAGCAGTCAGGTCAGAAAGTTTGTCCGCCGGGCAGCTGGAGAAAGTTTCCTCCTCATCCCCCTCCAACTCGACCACAACCGATTGGAGGACTCTCCTGGCGCCCCGGTTGATCGCTTTCACCACACCGCAACCGGGAGAGGTGAACTTGATCTCCGGATGCTTCTTGTCCACCCACAGCGGTTGA
Source organism: Methylothermaceae bacterium (assembly GCA_026981855.1). Classification (GTDB taxonomy): domain Bacteria; phylum Pseudomonadota; class Gammaproteobacteria; order Methylococcales; family Methylothermaceae; genus Methylohalobius. The sequence continues at coordinate 21,304 of JALSIB010000043.1, forward strand.
CCCTTTTTCACCCGGTCTCCCACCTGGACCTGAAGCGACGGGCGAAGCCCGATGTAGTCCTGACCGATCAGGGCCACCGACTTCACATCCCCCCCATCCTCATAGATCTTCTGCTCTGGCTCGCCCACGACAGGCAAATCCAAACCCTTATTGATTTTTATCACCATAGATTTCAAGCCTGCTTGAATATGGATTGATGGCATTAAGACAACCCGCATCCCCAGACTCAATGCCAGCGACCCGGGCCAAGGCAAAACTCGCCGTATTAGATCACAAAACCCGCCTACGGACAACGCACGCTCAGGCTCTCCGAAGGCAAAAAAAAGAGCGGGGCACCTGGCACCCGCTCAAACCCTTCCCAGAGGATAAAATGGCTGAAATGTCCTGCAATCACGACAGGAAGGAGGCTATGGGTTTAGAATAACGCATGATGCGAAATGCGTTTTGATCCAAATCAAATTTGGCCCCTCAATGGCCATCTTCCACCAGGAAACGCAGCATTTCCCGCTTTTGAGCCGCCCATTCACCCTCCACCATCTGTTCCAGTCTCCATCCGGGCGAACAGGTATTCCTCCACCACCTTGCCACCCACCAGATGCTCCTGAATGATCCGTTCCAGCACCTCGGGGCTGCAGGAGTGATACCACACCCCTTCCGGATACACCACCGCTATGGGGCCCTGTTCGCATATTCTCAGGCAATCCGCCTTGGTCCGCTGAATCCCCCCGCGACCGGCCAACCCCAATTCATCGAGACGCTTTTTCAGATAGGCCCAGGATCGCAATCCCGTTTCCCGGTTACAACATTTGGGTACACTGGCGTCGCAACAGAGAAAAACATGGTGACGGGTCGTGGGTATCCCCAGTTTCAAAGCAGTGGACTTCAATGATTCGGTCATTTTCCCCTCTACAGTCATCTTGTCAGCCCCGGCTTTATCAACGACCTCTTGAAGCCGGACAAAGCAGTGCTTGAATCAATCCTCTCCAAACCTTCATCATAATAAGAGCTTGAAGACAGTTTGTGAAACACGGACCACCACACCCGCAGGTCCCCGTTATTCAAATGTACAGCAAGAAAAAAGTATTCACGGCGTTTTTCGAAGCAGGCCACCTGCCTCGACCTCGAATCCCTATACCCCTTCATTCTCCACCGTTCACCATGCCGGCGCCCCTCGTCCTCCCACCTGAAATCCCAAACCCCGCTTTTTTCCCATGCCACTGAAAGAATGGTTTCATCCCGCGGTCACGTCGTGGTTCCAGAACACTTTCGACGCCCCCACCGCGTGTCAACGAGCCGCCTGGAAAGCGCTCAAAACCGGCCGGCACGCCGTGATCGCCGCGCCTACCGGTTCAGGAAAGACCCTGGCAGCCTTCCTTTCAGCCATCGACGATCTGGTCAGTGAGGCCGAATCGGGCCACCTGGCCGACGCCGTCCAAGTGCTCTATGTTTCTCCCCTCAAGGCCCTGAGCCACGACATCGAAAAGAATCTGGAACAGCCTCTCGCCTCCATCCAGGCCAAACTGCTCGAAACGGGTCTCTCCCATCCCCCCATCCGCGCCCAGAGCCGCACCGGCGACACCACCGCGGCCGCCAGGCGCGCCATGGCCAGGCGCCCCCCCCATATCCTGGTCACCACGCCCGAATCCCTCTATATCCTGCTGACTTCCGAAAGCGGGCAGCGGATGCTGGAGACGGTCCGAACCGTCATCGTCGATGAAATACACGCCCTGATCGGCAACAAGCGGGGCGCCCACTTGGCCTTGTCCCTGGAAAGACTGTCCTATCTGTGCCAACGGCGGATCACCCGCATCGGCCTTTCCGCCACCCAGGCACCGCTGGAAACCGTGGCGCGTTTCCTGCTGGGAAACCGCCCCCTCCAGCAGTGTGAAATCATCGATTCGGGGCATCTTCGCAGCCTGGATGTGGACATCGTCCTGCCCGACCTGCCACTGGAAGCGGTCCTCTCGCAGGAAGCGGCCAAATCCCTCTACGACCGTATGACGGAGCTGATCCAGAGACATCGCACCACCCTGGTGTTCGTCAACACCCGCCGCCAGGCCGAGCGGGTGGCCCGGGCACTGGGGGAACGACTGGGAGACGACCAGGTGACCTCCCATCACGGCAGCCTGGCCCGTCCCCAGCGCCTGGAAGCCGAACGTCGCCTCAAGGCCGGAGAGCTGAAGGCACTGGTGGCCACCGCATCCCTCGAACTGGGCATCGACATCGGCGAGGTGGACCTGGTGTGCCAAGTGGGCGTCACCGACTCTGTCGCCACCTGGCTGCAACGGCTGGGACGCGCAGGCCATCGGCTCGACCGCATCCCCAAAGGGCGGCTCTTCCCCGCCAGCCGCGACGAACTGGTGACCTCGCTGGCATTGGTGGACGCGATCCGGCGGCGGGAACTGGAATCCTGCCATATCGCCCCGGCCCATCTGGACGTGCTGGCCCAGCAGATCGTCGCCATGTGCGCAACAGACGAGTGGGAAGAAGACCGGTTGTTACAGACCATCCGCCGGGCTGCCCCCTATTCGGGGCTGCCACGGGAAACCTTCACAGAGATCCTCACCATGCTGGCGGAAGGCTATGCCACCTCCCGCGGCCGCCGCGGCGCCTATCTACACTGGGACCGTATCCGGCACCGCCTCAGTGGCCGCGGGGGCGCCCGCCTCACCGCCATCACCTGCGGCGGCGCCATTCCCGATACCGCCGACTACCGGGTGATCGTCGAACCCACCGGTGAGGTGATCGGCAGCGTGGACGAGGACTTCGCCATCGAGAGCCTGGCCGGCGACATCTTCCAGCTCGGCAACAACAGTTGGCGGGTACTGAGACTGGAGCGCGACGCCCTGCGGGTGGAGGACGCAAAAGGCGCCCCGCCCAGCATTCCCTTCTGGTTCGGCGAGGCACCGGGCCGCAGCGACGTGCTCGCCACAGCGGTCTCCCGGCTGCGGGAGGAAATCTTCCAAGGCGTCATGAAAACCACAGGGCGGGCAGAAATCGGTCTGAAGGGCATCCCCGGCCCGGACGGCCGGATTTCGAGCGTACAGGGACATATTCACAGCGCCCCCCAAGACCGGCCCCTGTCCTCCACCCCCAGTCCTTTGGAGGCTATCCAATCCCGACTGCAGCAGGCGCTGCAAGTGAATCCCGAGGCTGTCCGCCAGGCCGTGGAATATCTGGCCGCCGCCGGCAAAGCCTTGGGCACCATGCCAAGCCAGAAGCGTATCGTGCTGGAGCGGTTCTTCGACGAGGCCGGCGACCTGCACCTGATTATCCACAGCCCCTACGGCAGCCGCATCAACCGCGCCTGGGGGCTGGCGCTTCGCAAGCGTTTCTGCCGCCGCTTCAATTTCGAGCTCCAGGCTGCCGCCACCGAGGACGCCTTGCTGCTGTCCCTGGGATCGGGACAGAGCTTTCCCCTGGGAGCGGTGAAAGAGTTTCTCAACAGCGCCGCGGTGCGCGACCTGCTGATCCAGGCGGTGCTGGACAACCCCATGTTCACCGCCCGCTGGCGCTGGAACGCCACCGTCTCCCTGGCGGTGCGGCGTTTCCGCAACGGCCGCAAGACGCCTCCCTACCTGATCCGTATGGAGGCCGAAGATCTGGTGACCGCGGTGTTTCCCGACCAACTGGCCTGCCTGGAGAACATTCAGGGCGACCGGGAGATCCCCGATCATCCGCTGGTGCGCCAGACCCTGGCGGATTGCCTTCATGAAGCCATGGACATCGAAGGACTGGAGCGGATTCTGCGCGGAATCGAACAGGGCGCCATCGAGGTCGTGGCACGGGAAACCGTCGAGCCCTCCCCCCTCGCCGCCGAAATGGTCGGCGCCCGCATCTACGCCTTTCTCGATGGCGCGCCACTGGAGGAAAGGCGGGTACGGGCGGTGTCGCAAAGACGCTGGCTGGATCCGGAGCTTTCCGGCGACCTGGCGCGTCTCGACGCCGGCGCGATCGCCCGGGTGAAACAGGAAGCCCGGCCCCGGCCCCGCGACATCGAGGAAATGCACGATGCCCTGCTGTGCGGTGGATATCTCCCTCATTCCGGATGCGATCCCGAATGGCTTCGGCTTCTGGACACCCTGAGCGCTCAGGGAAGGGCCCTGAAACTCGACGGCCGCCTTTGGATCGCCAGTGAACACTGGCCCCGCTGGCGGGCCGCCAGGCCGGAGCTGGGGGCTCCCCCCGAATTCTCTCTCCCCCCTGAACTGGACAAAGAAGCCTGGGACAGGGAGGAGGCCCTGGCGGCCATCCTGCGCGACCGGCTCTCCCAAACCGGTCCCGTCACCCTGGAAACCCTGGCCGGGGAAACGGCGATCGAGTCTTCCGTCATTGAGTCGGCGCTGCTTCGACTGGAACAGGAAGGCAGTGTTCTGCGCGGAGATTTCGGCTGGTGCGAACGCACGCTTCTGGCCAGAATCCACCGTCTCACCCTCAAGACCCTGAGAGCGGCCATCGAACCTGTCTCCCACGCCGGTTTCATGCGCTTTCTGCTGCGCTGGCAGCATCTCCATCCTGAAACCCGGCTGGAGGGCCCTCAGGCCTTGAACGAAATTCTCGATCAACTGGAAGGATTCGAAGCGACGGCGGAGCAGTGGGAAAAAACCCTCCTCCCCGCCCGCCTGGCGGCATACGACCCCACATGGCTGGACCGGCTCTGCCTGGGAGGACGATACCGATGGCTGAGGCTGACGCCGAGCGGCAAGCTGACACCGCCCCGCCGGATTCCACTGGCATTCATCGCCAGGCGCCACCTGCGGCGATGGATCGGACCCGACCGGCCCACGGCGCATCCCTCCCCGCTGGGCAGGAAGGTTCTGGAAACGCTGGAACGGGAAGGCGCGCTGTTCTTCGACGAACTTCAGGACGCTTGCCGGCTCCTGCCCACCCAACTGGAATCCGCCCTGGCCGAACTGGTGGCCCTGGGTCTGGCCAGCGCGGACAGCTTCGACGGGATGCGGGCACTGACGCTCGCCGAGGCGAAAAAGCGACGTTACAAACGGCTACTCCCCACCCTGGAAAATGCCGGCCGCTGGCACAGCCTGCATCATTCGGAGGAAAACGAGCCGGAGAAATCCGCAGAGCACCGCGCCCGATGCTTGCTCAAACGCTATGGAGTCGTGTTCCGCGCCATCGCCGCCCGGGAGGCGGCCGCACCCCCCTGGCTCCAGTTGGTCAGGATCTATCGCCGGATGGAGGCGTGCGGCGAGGTCCGTGGCGGCAGATTCGTCGCCGGCCAGTTCGGCGAACAGTTCGCATTGCCCGAAGCCGTGACGATGTTGCGCCAGGCCGGCAAACGAAGCGGGGACGGGACGCTCTCCATCGCCACCCCGGACCCCGCCAACCTGTCGTTTCTGCTCGGCGGCGCAGATCCTCCTGTCGGCGGGGTGGAAACAATCCGGCTGGTGAGCGGCGCCCCGGATCCTCGCCTGCCCCCCCCGCAAACGGCCCGTCGCTGAGAAAATCAGAGAAAGACCCGTGGAATCAACCAACCAAGCAGACCGACCACCACGGGAATGGCGATCAGATTGAGAATCAGGCCGGTGCGGATCATGTCCCGCATGCGGATCAGGCCACAGCCGAAAACGATGGCATTGGGCGGCGTGGCCACCGGAAACATGAAGGCGCAGGAAGCGGAAAACGTGGCCGGCAACATGAGCCACAACGGATCGATTTCGAATCCCTTGGCGAGAGAGGCAAGGATGGGAAGGATCATCTGGGTCGTGGAGGTGTTGGAGGTCAACTCCGTCAGAAAAGTCATTCCCCCGGCCACCATGAACATCAAGCCGGTCAGACTGACATTCCCCATCCCCTCCAGCCTGGAAGCCAGCACTGTGGACAGGCCACTGTCGGTAAAACCGGAAGCCAGGGCGAACCCGCCACCGAAGAGGATCACCACCGTCCAGGGAAGCCGTCCGAACGCCTTGACGTCCAGCAAAGCCGAGCCCCCTCTGGCCGGGATCATGAACAACAAGGCCGCCATGGCAATGGCGACCGTTCCGTCGTCCACCAGATCTCCGTGGGCCAACACGCCCTGCCAGCCGGGCAGCCGCCACGCCCCCAGATCGATCCCCCTGCGCCCCATCCAAAGCATGGCGGTCACGGCGAATACCGCCGCCACTTTCCATTCCTCCCCCGACACGGGGCCGAGGCGTCGCCGCTCTTCGGCAAGAACGGCGGCGAGATCGATCCCTTTGCCGAAGCCGCGCAGATACAGGAGCGTCAGACAGATCGCCAGGACCGACAACATGGCCAGACCCAGCGGCACCCCCACAAGCAGCCAGCGGGCGAAATCCACTTCCACGGCGGCGGTGTCGCCATAAATTCTCGCGAACACCAGATTGGGCGGGGTGCCCACGAGGGACATCATGCCGCCCAGGGAGGCCGAATAGGCAATGGCCAATAACAGCGCGACACCCAGCCGCCGTGTCTTTTCAACCGCCACCAAACCTTCAAAACGACCCACTACCGCAAGGGCGATCGGCAACATGACCAAAGTCGAGGCGGTATTGGAGATCCACATGGAAAGCAGGGAAGTGGCGGTAATGAACCCCAGAAGCAAAGCGGCCGGATGCCCGCCAAAGCCCCCCAGAACGGTCAGGGCGATCCTTCGATGCAATCCCCAGCGTTCCATGGCCTGGGCGATCAGAAAACCACCGAGCAGCAGAAACACGGTGGAGTTCATGTATTTACCCGCCACCACTTTGGTGGCGGCGATACCCAGCAGAGGAAACAAAACCAATGGCAGCAACGCCGTCACCGCCAACGGCACCGCCTCGGTCATCCACAGCAGCGCCATCAGCACCGCCACCGCCGCCATGCGGCTGCTCGCCGCCGAACCCAGGTCGAGCAAGGCCAGCAGCGAGAGAAAAACGAGCCACGACAGCAGCAGCGGGCGGTGCTTCACCGGTGCAAGGGGGGGCTCAGTTCATGGACCGCTTCGACCATGGCTTCCACATGGGCGGGTTCCACCGTGGGCAGGATACCGTGTCCCAGATTGAAAACATGCCCCGTTCCCGGACCATAGCCTCGCAAAACATCCGCCACCCGGTCACGAATCACTTCCGGCGGGGCGAACAGGGTGATGGGGTCGAGATTGCCCTGCAAGGCCACCTGGCCGCCCACACGCCGGCGGGCCTGGCCAATGTCGCAAGTCCAGTCCAGCCCCAGAGCATCGAATCCCGCCCGCGATTGGGCTTCCAGCCATTGCCCCCCGCCTTTGGTGAAGAGAATGGTGGGTATCCGCCCTCCATCTTTTTCGGTGTTCAGCCGTTGCCGCACCTTGCGCGCCGCCTCCAGGGAAAAGTTCCGGTAATCGACGGGCGTCAGCACGCCTCCCCAGGTATCGAACAACATCACCGCCTGCGCCCCGGCGGCAATCTGGGCATTGAGATAATCGGCCACCGCAAGCGAAAGTTTGTCCAGCAGCCGGGACATCAATTCCGGACGCTGGTACATCAAGGTCTTGACGCGCCTGAAATCCCGGCTGCTGCCGCCTTCGACCATGTAGGTCGCGAGGGTCCAGGGGCTGCCGGCGAAACCGATCAACGGTATTTTGCCGTTCAGCTCCCGGCGGATCAGCCGCACCGCATCCATCACGTAACCCAGATCGGCTTCCGGATCGATGGCGGGCAGTCGCTCTATATCCTCTGCCGAACGAACCGGGCGCTCGAAACAGGGGCCTTCACCTTCCTTGAAAGCCAGACCCAGCCCCATGGCATCGGGAATGGTCAGGATATCGGAAAAGAGAATGGCGGCATCGAGCCTGAAACGGCGCAGAGGTTGCAACGTGACTTCACATGCCAATTCGGGATGGGTGCACAGGCTCATGAAGCTGCCGGCCCGTTGGCGAACCTGGCGATATTCCGGCAGATAGCGCCCTGCCTGGCGCATGAACCATACGGGGGTACGGGAGACCGGGCGCTTGAGCAGCGCGTCGATGAAACAATAGCTTTCACTCATGGAGATTCCTTGTCGTATTGAAATGGGATTTGAAAGGGTCAGTCCGGCCGCCGTGACCGCTCCCGGGAAATTTCCTTTTGTACCGAACGCAACCTGCGGAGCCAGGGCTTTTTCCGCCGGATCGCGGGCGGCAGCAGGCTACGGGCCTTTTTGGCCGCCTCCAGTGAAGGGAACAGCCCGTATAACAGGGGATACCAGTCGTGCCCCTGGCGCCGCTTGTGGTAAAAGGCGAGAGGCGAAAGGCGCCCGTGGCGTGCCGCAAAATCCTTGAGATCGTCCAGCTTTGCGAACGCCGCAATCTGTAAGGTGAAATACAGCGGTGGCTGTTTCATCAACCATTCGGGATCCCGCAACCCTGGCCCGCCCGATGGAGACGGTGTCACCACCGTTGGCACGGAGACGCCATTTTCCCCTTCCTCCGCCGCCGGCTGTTCCTGGTCCGTTTGCGCCAAAACCGCTTCCGCCCCCGTGGCTGGGGTATCGGTGGGCGGGGCAACCGCGCCGTCAGGGATGGAAAGAACCGAACCGGTCACATCGGACGCGGGCGTATCGGATCCGGCGCCGCCAGCGCTCGCTTGACCACCCTTTTTCCCGCTCAGGCTTGCTTTGGCACGATCCTGAATCCCTTCTCCCAGCGGGAGAGGGATTGGGGTGAGGGCCGAAGATGTTTTCCCCCCGCCGCCGGCAACTGAAAGTTCTCCGGCTTCCCCCTTCGGGGGGGTAACGTTTCCACTTTCCGGAAGCGGGAGCCTGGAATCGTTTGCCATTAAAGAAACCCTTTCGGTTTCCTCTTGAGGGGCCAGCATGGCGGGGTGGGCGACCTCGGCTTCGGTTGCCACCGATTCGGGCGTGGCAGGAGCATTCATCCGGCGCTTGGCGGTAACGGCGTTTGCTTTCCGTGGCTCCTGCGGTTGATGCATCTGCCACCAGCCAACGCCCATGACCGCCAACACGACCACTGCAAGACCCAGATAGACCGGCCGGGCCAAAGCTCCGTGCCATTGAACGGAAGGCTTGCCCATACGCTGCTGGGCATAGCGGCGGATGTTTTCCGGAATTCCATGGGTTGCGCCATACACTCCTTGTAATTCCCTGCTCTCCGGTGCCAGGGTTTTCCCCATTCGATTCCAGAGGCTCTGCAAGTAATCCTGAGACTGCGCCTGGCTGAGAGGGGGCAGCTCGATGATGTGGGCCTCCTCCACCGCCCACGGATCGGTCCTCCCCTTGATATGAATATCGTCCGGGCGCAGGGCGGCCACGATCCGAAGCGCAGGATGATGAAAAGCGAAACGACACAATGCATCCAGCACCCCCGGCATCAAACGGCCGGCATCGTCCAGTGCCAAAACGACGACTTCCTCCCGCCCCGCCATGGATTCCAGCCTTTCACTCAACCGGCTTTCAGAGCCGGCATCCATTGCAGGCGACCTTGCCAAAGCCTGCAGTACCTCCTCGAAAGTCGATTGGCCGGAGGCTTCCATGGCGCAGATTCGCCACCCCGGCAACGCCCGGGAATGGAGCTGCCGCAGCAACGTGGTTTTTCCGATTCCAACAGGACCCACCAAAAAAACGGGCTGATCCAGATTGGCCAGCAAATGAATGAGCAAATCGAATTTTTGCTGCCGCTCGGGCGCGAGAAAATCGAACGCCTCCCGCCTTTGGCCTGGTGTGTCGTCAAACGGATGTTCGCCCGTAACCATTCAGGGTCGCTCGCAACAGATCCATCGGCACGGAAACGGGCAAGGTGGCTTTTCCGATCGCTTCCAGTAATATCAAACGGAGACGGCCGTCCACGTTCTTCTTGTCGACAGCCATCAAATCGAGAAATTTCCCGCTGTCCAACTCAGGAGGGGGGCGGGTCGGCAATCCCGCCCGTGAAACGAGATCCACTATCCTTTGCACATCCGAGGGCGACAAACAGCCACAGCGACAGGATAAATCGGCGGCCTGGCACATGCCGATGGCCACCGCCTCCCCGTGAAGGTATCGGCCATATCCCATGCCCGTCTCGATGGCATGCCCGAAAGTATGTCCGAAATTCAAAATCGCCCGCAGGCCGGACTCCCTTTCGTCTTCCGCGACCACATCGGCTTTGTTGCGGCAGGATCGCTCTATGGCATGACTCATGATTTCGGGATCACGGGCCAGCATCGACGCCATCTTTTCTTCCAGCCAGCGGAAAAAAGGCGCGTCGCGGATCAACCCGTACTTGATCACTTCCGCAATCCCCGCCTTCAATTCGCGATCGGGGAGAGTATCCAGAACCCGGGTATCGGCGATAACGGCCTGCGGCTGATAAAAGGCACCGATCATATTCTTGCCCAGGGGATGATTGACCCCTGTTTTCCCCCCCACCGAAGAATCCACTTGTGCCAGCAATGTCGTGGGAATCTGAATGAACGGAATTCCCCGTTGATAGCAGGCCGCAGCAAAGCCGACGATGTCGCCGATCACCCCTCCGCCCAGGGCGATCAAAGTCGCGGTCCGGCTGAAACGATGCGCCAACAGGGCGTCGAAAATCGTTTCCACGGTGGCCAGATGCTTGTGATTTTCTCCATCGGGGAGGATCAGGGAATGTTTTTCCTTTACATTCAATCCGGCCATGACCCGATCCAGATACAACGGCGCCACGACCTCATTGGTCACGACCATCACCTGCCCGCCTTCGACATGTCGTCCAATCAGCTCGGGCTCGTCCAGGAGGCCGTCCCCTATGTAGATCGGGTAACTCCGTTCTCCCAGATCAATCCGTAGTGTTTTCATTATCGTACTTGCGATAGGCTTTCAAAATCTTTCTTACCGCCTGACGGCTCGAACACAAGCCGGTATCGACGATGATATCGGCGGTACTTTCATACAAGGGCGCCCTTTCTTTCATCAGCAAGCGCAGGCGGGCTTCGGGATCCGGAGTTCTCAACAAGGGCCGGTGGGTGTCTTTTTGGGTTCTTTCGATCTGCTTTTGCACCGGACAACGAAGATAGACGACAAATCCGTTCTGTGACAACAACGCCCTGTTTTCCCGGCTGAGCACGATCCCCCCACCCGTCGCCAAAACGACCCCCCGCAAGGGAACAAGTTCCGCCAGCACTTCGCCTTCACGCCTGCGAAACCCGGACTCCCCCTCATACTCGAAAATCATCGGAATATCGACGCCGGTTCGCGCCTCGATCTCACGGTCACTGTCGACAAAACGCCTTCCAAGTTCCTTGGCCAGCATTCTTCCGATGGTGGTCTTGCCCGCCCCCATCGGGCCGATGAGATAAATGTTGTCTCTCTTTCCTGCCATGGGACACCCAAAAAAAAGCCGGGGAATCCCCGGCCCTAAACAGTACCTTGGCGAACCCGATCCGTCAATTCAAAGGCGTCGCCCGGAGCAATTCGAACAACCGGCGCCCTCCTTCGGTGAAGATCCTGAAATCGGCGGAATACAGTTTTCCTTGATAGCTCGCCGCAGGAATATGCAAAACATCGTTCTCCACCACCGCGCGCATCGCCTTGAGCTTGAGATCGTTGACGTCCTTCACCGCAAGGGCGGTGCCGATCCGCTCCGCATCCAGCAGTTCGAAGCGGATCTTGCCGCTTCCATCCACGCGTTTCAGCTGCGCGCTGTACTCGATACCATTGACCTCGACCACGGGAATACGCAGCATGCCGTCCTCGACCGTGGATTGCAGCAGCGCGCTCTTCGAAGCGCCCTCGTCCCCGATGGAAGGCGTCAACCGGGTCTGGACGACTTGCAAGTCATATTGGTCGTCGCTGAAGGGCTCCACCACGATCGATTCTTCCCGGATCTTGCCCTCCCCGCAGTCCACTTCCTTCTTCAACACCACGCTGCCATCCTCATCGCGCTTCAGGGGCGAGGAAATCACCAGATAATATTTGCCGGGTTTTTTCAGCCCCACTTCCACTTTTCTGCTCTGGCCGAAAGCGGGATCGATCACTCCCAACAAGGCCTCATCCAGCAGCCCCATATGAAGAGACAAATACAAATGCTCGGCATATGCCACGGCGGCCTGATCATCACTCGTGCCAGGCAAACCATCATCGCCGGGGCCGCAGACAAGCAGTGGAACCTGCTGTTGCAGCATCTCCTGGGTCACCTTCCTCCCATCGAACAAATAGGCCACCCACGGCCCCGAACCATCCGTCATCTGGGCGGCGCAGGGGGCGTTTCCGGGGCACAACTCCACCGAGAGGATTTCATCCCCCCCGGTTTCGAGCTCAAAGATATCGATATCGGAACTGGTCATCAACTGGCCGACGATACGCACCGCCGAGTTCAACTTGCTGGCCTGGTCCAGGGTATCGTTGGACTCGATTTCGGTGTCGTTGAAATTGGCTTTGGCACTCCGGCCTCCCGGGTTCTGCAAACCGGAACCGGTCACGTTGAAGGTATAGTTGTCCCGCTCGTCGTCGATGGCCGAAACCACCAGGTAGAATCTGCCCGCTTTTTCCAGCTTGGTGGTAAAGATTTTTTCCTCCTCGGTCGAGCTCTCCCTGACTTGCAGGACATTACCCGCCGAATCGAGAATATCCAACCGCCACCGGAAAGGGCTGGCGGGCATTTCCACATTGAACGAAGCATTGGGTGTCATGTTGTCGAGCACGTACCAGTCTTCGTCTTCCACGGCGGAAAGTTGCCCGCTCACCGGAATGCCCGGCGTGACGGGTACCGCGACCGCCATGTGATTGTTGGGTTCGACCTCGAACTGGGATTGATCCAGAAATTCCCGATAGCGGGAAACCACGGGCGCCTGCACCTGATCGCCACCAATGCTGAACGAATAGGGAGTTTCCGCATTCCCCGAGGCATGCAGACGCAGGTAATAATCCCCCCGATCGACCAGAACGAAGGCGAATTTCTGGTCCTCGGACCGGCTTTCCATCGTCAGGAGTGTTTCGCCATTGGCGTCCACCAGATCCATCGACCAATTTTCTTCCGAGCCCGGCACGGTCAGCTCCACGATACTGTTGGAGGCATTGGTCTGAAAGTGGAACCAGTCCTGATCGTCAGGAGCTTCCAACCTGCCTTCATAGGTGGAATCCGGCAGTAACGGGGTCGCTCCGGCCTTGTCGTCGTTGGGCTCGAGCTCGGAAAGCTGACCTCCACCAGAGCTTGGATTGCCACCGGCCTGATCCCCGCCAGCGTTGTCCTGCTGACCGCCCTCATTGTCCACAGCCCCTTGGGAGCCGCCCTCCCCTCCTCCGTTTTGTCCATCCCCCAATCCACCGCCGGAGCCGGGGAAGGGGTCCAGGCCGGGAATGGGATTATTCCCTGTAACGTTATCAATCATATCAGCGGCAATCGCTCCGTGACCCTGACAGACTCCCAGCAACATCCCGACCGTCAATGCGAGTGTTTTCATTCTCATAAATCGTCCTCTTCGAAAATTGATTTGGCAATGCTTTCCCCGGGTGTCAGGGGATCATCAGCGCAACGCAACCGCCTGTTTCAAAATCTTCGGGGTGATGAAGATCAGCAGCTCGTTCTTCCGGTCCGTGACGGCGGTTTTGCGGAAGAAGAACCCGAACCCCGGCAAATCGCCGAAAAACGGCACCTTGTCCACGGTCTTGCGTTTTTCCCGCTCATAGACGCCACCCAGCACCACGGTTTCCCCATTGGCGACCTGCACGGTGGTACGGATTTCCCGCTTGTTGATCGCGACTCCGCCGGGGGTGATATCGCCTTGGGCGTCCTTTTTCACCATCAGGTCCATGACCACCCGGTCGTCGGGGGTGATGTGGGGCGTCACATCCAGCTTCAGAACCGCTTCCTTGAATTGCGTCTGGGTTCCATTCTGGCTGACGGTCTGGAAGGGAATCTCCACCCCCTGTTCGATGGAGGCCTTAGTCTGATCCTGGGTCACCACCTTGGGCATGGAGACGACCTCCCCCCGGTTCTCGGCCTGGAGGGCCGAAATCTCAAGACGCATCAGATAATCGTTCAATTTGAAGATCGCTATGCCAAACGCCCCGCCGGCACCAGGCCCCACCGCGGCGGGCAAATCCACAATGGAACCGACCGCGTCCAGGGCACCCCCGATGGAGGTCTGACGATTGCCCAAAGAGCCGGAATCCCGGCGGGCGGCCAGCTTCACGCCGAGTTCACGTGAGAAACCATCGTCGGCGATCACCACGCGGGACTCGATCAGAACCTGCCTCACCGGGCGGTCCAGCCGGAGGACCAGTTGACGCACGGCCTCCAGGTTGGTGGGCGTATCCTTGACGATCAGAATGTTGGTCCTAGGATCGATATTCACCTCGCCCCTGGCAGAGAGAATGGATCCGCCGGCCACGGCGCCGTCGACAGCCGCCGACGCACCCTCATCAAAATTGGTGGTGTATTCGGGTACGGTACCCGTCTCTTGCCTTGCGGCCGTGCGCTGCATTCCTTTCAACACCTGCATGATATCCGCCGCCTTGGCGTAATTGAGCTGGATGATTTCCGTCCGCAGGGGCTCTTTCTGCTCCTTGAATTGGACATGTTCGAGTTCTTTCTTCTCCAGCTTGATGATTTCATCCAACGGCGCGATCCAGACCACATCCCCTTCCTTGCGTTTTCCCAGGCCCTTGGCCTTCAAGATCAAATCCAAAGCCTGATCCCAGGGGACGTTGTTGAGACGCAGGGTGACATTGCCTTTGACCGAATCCGCGGCGATGATGTTGAGCCCGGTGAAATCCGCCAGAATCTGCAGGACCGAGCGGACCGGGATGTCCTGGAAGTTCAGGGACAACTTTTGTCCCGTGTAGGGAAACTTCTTTTTCTGGACCTTTTCCTTCTCGGCCCGGGTCAAGGGGCGGAATTCTATGGTCAGGAGCTTGTCGGACTGGTAGGAAAGGTAATCGTAAGCCGATGCCCCCGGCACCACGACGATCCGTGTCTTCTTGCCATCGGAAAACGCCGATACGCTCTTGACCGGGGTGGCGAAATCGGTGACATCGAACTTTTTCGCCAGTTTGGGTGGCAACGTGGTGTTGAGGAAGGTCGCGATCACCCGGCCGCCTTCTTCCCGCAAGTCCACCAGCGTGTTGGGATTGGCCAAATGGATCAAAATCCGCCCTTCCCCCTGCGGTCCACGGCGAAAATCGATTTTTTCGATACGTTGACCCAACAGATCCCGACCGCCCGCCTTGGTGGAAGCGGCTGCCGAGACGGCGGCGCTGCCGGCATTGTTGACCGTCAACAACAACCTGTTTCCCTCCGCCTGGAGTTCGTAGGGCGCCTGCTGGAGTTGATTGATCACGACCCGTGACCGTCCGCCGCCCTCGACCACGTTCACCCGGGTGACCACCCCCAGATTGACGGGAATCTTTTTCTTTTCGAGGGCGCTTTTGACGCCGGCGAAATCCATCACGATACGCGCCGGATTATTGGTTTGGAACACTTTGGGGGTGACAGCCGGGCCATCGAATTTGAAAACCAGCTGCAACTTGTCCCCGGGCAACGTTTTGAACTGGAGATCCTGCAGTTTTGTCTCTTCCGCATTCACACTCAAGGCCAGAAGGAGCCACCCCACCAGCCAACCCAGGCGTAAAACGCCTGTCACATTCCCTTGCCCGCCCGCAACGTTGTCATTAAACATAAGCGTCTACCTTCTCACGTTGTAACCAAAACATTTCAATCAGCCAATGCCACCGCGGCTTCCTTTTCCCGCCAGTTCCCCGGAGAATCAGGAACGATTTCTATCAACTCGATCCGGTCGTCGAGCACACGCACGATACGGCCGTAATTGCGGCCCATGTGATTGCCCGCGCGAACCCTGTAGATGGTCCCTTCAGCGGTCTGCACCAACGCCCAAAGCACATCGCCCTTCCTGACCGTCCCCACCATTCTCAAACTGTCGAGTGAATAGGATTCCAGCGCCTCCCTTGGCCGGGTGGTATCGGGCTTGATGCCATTGCCTGTCATCGCGACCTGGGGGGCGGGCTCCTGGTTGGCGGGTTTGAAGGGGTCACGCAAGCCTTCCGGCTCGAACACATACGTCTGCACCATCTTGATTTCCGGCAAGGGCTTGATGGCCCCCTTCGGGCGCGCCTTGACCTCGGCGACGTAGCGCTCAAGGTCGGATATGTCGCGATCGCTGCAACCACTCAGCAGCACGATCACGGCCAACGATAAAAGACGGATCGCCCCCGGCACTTTTCCAACCATTATCTTCTACCCCGCTTTCTTCCTTTATGTCGTTTCTTGTTGACCTTGCCCTCGCCTTCCTCCAGGTATCGATAGGTCTTGATGACGGCGTTCATCACCAGTTTGTCACCGCCATTGATGGGATTGATGGCGACATTGTGCACCGTCACGATTCTGGGCAGTGACGCCAGGCCACTGACAAAAGTACCAAGCTGCTCATAGGTGCCAAGCACCCTGACCTTGATGGGCAATTCGGCATAGAAGTCCTTTTTGATCTCCCCCTGGGGCTGGAAAAGCTCAAACTCCAGGCCGCTGGCCAATCCCGTCTGGGAAACGTCCACCAACAAGGCAGGCACCTCGGCTTTATTGGGTAATTGCCGCAACATATCGCCGAAGGTTTTTTCCATTTCCGCAAGCTGCTGCTTGTATTCCTCCAGATTGGCGGCCTTCTTCTGTTTGAAGGCGAAGGTTTTTTTCAACGCTTCTTCCTTGCCTTGAACTTCCTCCAGCGAAGCGAGTTGATCCTGGGTGTCGAAGTAGAACCAAAGCCCCACCACCAGCAGGGACAGGAGGACGATCGTCACCAGCTTGACCGGCCACGGCCATGTGCCGGCCGCTTCCAGATCCCAGTTGACTTCGGATAGGTTCATGATTGCTTGCCTCCGGGCTTCTTCTCGGTGGGATGTTCCTGGATGATCTGCAAGGAGAAACGGCCTTGCCGCCCACGCTTGGACGGATTCTTCGATTCAATAATCTTGAGTTTGGGTTTCTGCATCCACGCAGATGCCTCGATATTGCGCATGTAGGCGGATATCCTGGCGTTGGATTGCGAAACGCCCGCCACTTCCAGCTTGTCACCGGATTGCCGGAACTTGGTCAGGAAGATGCCATTTGGCACGGTCTTCGCCAATGCGTCGAACAAATGAACGATTTCCGGCCGGCTGGATTGAAGCCGCTGAATGATTTCCATCTTGGCGATCAAAAGATCACGCTTCTTTTCCAGATCCTTGATTTCCCGGATTTTCCGGTCCAGTATGGAAATCTGTGAAGAAAGGTATTGATTGCGGAACTGCTGATACTCGATCCGGTCGGCGATATAGAGATGAAGCATCAGCATCACGATTGCAGCAAACCCCATCGCCGCGCCGATCGCCAGAAAGAACTCTTGTTGCTGCTGCCGGCGGCGCTCTTCACGCCAGGGAAGTAGATTAATACGAGCCATGTCAGTCAAAACTCCTCAAAGCCAAGCCACAAGCTATCATCATCGCCGGCGCGTCATTGCGCAGATCCTGTGCGTTGACCCGCCCCGCCAGGGACATCTGCACAAACGGATTGGCGATCAGGGCCGACAGCCCCAGCTTTTGATTGACCATTTGGTCGATGGAGGGGATGGAGGCGCAACCGCCGGCCAAAACCAGAAAGTCGATATCCCGGTGGGCACTCGACGACAGAAAGAACTGCAAGGACCGGCCGATCTGCTGAACCATCGCCGTCTTGAATGGTTCCAGCACCTCGGTGGCATAACTGTCCGGCAGCCCTCCCTGTTTTTTCGCCAGGCCGGCCTCTTCATAGGACAATCCGTAACGGCGCTGAATCTCCTCGGTGAGCTGCCGACCGCCGAACCCCTGCTCCCGGGTATAGATGATTCTTCCATTATGAAACACATTGAACGTCGTGGTGGTGGCCCCGACATCGGCAATAGCGGTGACAGCGCTTTTGGAACCGCTATCGGGCAGTTGTGTTTGTAACAGCCTGAAAGCATTTTCGAGCGCATAGGCTTCCACATCCACCACGGCCGCCTTCAACCCACCCAGCTCCAGGGCCGCGACCCGGTTGTCCACATTCTCGCGGCGGCTGGCGGCCAACAGCACATCGTTCATTTCCGGATTTTTGTCATTGGGGCCGAGCACTTCGAAATCCATGCTCACTTCATCGAGAGAGTAGGGAATGTATTGATCCGCTTCCAGTTGAATCTGCTCTTCCAGTTCCTGCTCGGACAGGGAGGCCGGCATGGTGATGACTTTGGTGATCACGGCAGACCCTGATACGGCGACGGCCGCCTGTTTCAGGCGGGTTCCCGATTTTTTGACCACGGCCTTGATCACTTTGCCGATCAGATCGACGTCGGCGATCGCCTTGTCGACCACTGCATCGGGGGGCAGCGGCTCGACGGCGTAGCTTTCGACCCGATACCGATCCCCCTGCCTGCTCAGTTCAAGCAGCTTGACCGCGGCCGAACTGATATCGATTCCCAACAATAAAGGCTGCTTGCGTTTGATTAACATATCAGATCGTTTCCTCAGGGCTGCGACGGATTCGAAGAGAACCCCGGTGTCTGGAACAACACCCCGGTTATTCAGTCACTTTGTAGTATAGTTAATAATCCTGGTTGTACAGGCCGGAAGGCGCCGGCGGCCATTCCCGGCCCAAATATTTGACTCGTATCACATAATTTTCCTCGCCCACACTGGATCATGCGTATTCTTCTCAAAGGCTTGGGGTGGTTCTTTGTCGCCCTCCTCTTCACCAGCCTGGCCCTGGCAGCAGCGCTCTATCATCATCTGAGCCCCAAACTTCCGGACCCAAAATCCCTGCATCACGTCGACTACCAGTTACCGCTGGAAATCTATAGCCGTCGCGGCGAACTCATTGCCACCTTCGGCGACAAAAAACGCATTCCCGTCAGAATCAACGAAACACCCAAAACTGTGATTCACGCCTTCCTGGCCGCTGAAGACGCCCGCTTCTACGAGCATCCAGGCGTCGATATCCACGGATTGTTCCGGGCCGTGTTGGAATTGGTCCGTACCGGCTACAAGCACCAGGGCGGGAGCACGATCACCATGCAGGTGGCGCGCAATTTTTTCCTGAGCCCGGAAAAGACTTATGAACGCAAGCTCAAAGAAATCCTCCTGGCGATGAAAATCGAGCGGGAGTTAACCAAGGACGAGATACTCGAGCTCTATTTGAATAAAATCTATCTGGGTCATCACGCATACGGCGTCGCCGCCGCCGCCCAGATCTATTACGGCAAACCCCTTCAGCAGCTGGATCTCGCCCAGGTGGCTATGATCGCGGGCCTGCCCAAGGCGCCGTCGCGTTTCAACCCGATCTCGAATCCCGGGCGGGCGCTGGAAAGGCGCAACTACGTTCTCCGGCGCATGCTGGAGCTGGAATTCATTACCCCCGCCCAATACCAAGCCGCCATTTCCCGCCCTGTCACCGCGTCGCTCAAGCGGCCCGATCACTCCCCCCTCGCGCCTTACGTCGCCGAATGGGTTCGCGCTTACCTTTACCAAAAGTACGGAGAGGCTATCTATACGAAGGGCTTCCGGGTCACGACCACCCTCGATACCCGGCTTCAGTCCGCGGCGAAAAAGGCTGTCCGGTACGCGCTTCACGCCTATGACGAACGTCACGGCTACCGGGGACCGGAAGCCCGCGTAGCCCCCGGCGCTCCACCGCAGGTGAAAAAAGACGCTTTGGACACATTGAAAAACGTTGAAGGTATTTTGCCCGCATGGGTCACCGCCATCGACCCCAAAGCCAAGTCGGCAACGCTCGAGCTGAGGGACGGGAAAACCATCGTACTTGCCTGGGAAGGGATCAAATGGGCCCGGAAAAGCCTCCCCGGTGACCGGCTGGGTCCCCCTCCACGGCGCGTGGAAGCGGTTCTTCAGCCAGGGGATGTGATTCGGGTTCGCAAGGATGAAAAAGGGAAATGGCGCCTCGCCCAAATCCCGGAAGTCCAGGGGGCGTTGGTGTCCATGGACAGCCGGGACGGCGCCATTCTTGCCCTCCAGGGAGGGTATGACTTTGATTTGAGCAAGTTCAACCGTGCCACTCAGGCGCAACGACAACCAGGTTCGGGATTCAAACCCGTTTTGTACACCGCCGCACTCGAATCCGGATTCACTGCCGCCAGCCTGGTCAATGACGCCCCCGTCGTGTACCACAATGGGGAAACCGACTGGAGACCCGAGAACTATAGTGGAAAATTCTATGGTCCCACCCGTTTGAGGGTGGCGCTCAGGAACTCCCGCAATCTGGTTTCCATCCGTCTTTTACAGTCGATCGGTATCGACAAGGTCATAGAAACAGCCGAACGCTTCGGGTTCAAACCGGATCAACTCCCCAAAACCCCCACCCTGGCGCTTGGAAGTGGCACCGCAACGCTACTGGACATGGGACGACTCTTCTCCGTCTTCGCCAATGGCGGCTGGCGGATCACCCCCCACATTATCGAAAAAGTGGCGCTTCACAATGGCGAAATCCTGGAGCAGGCGCATCCGGGAAAGGCGTGTGATCATTGCGCCGATGCCGCGCCGAGAATCATTTCTCCGCGCATCCATTACATCATGCATTCCCTGCTCCAGGATGTGGTCCGCCGGGGCACCGCGGTCCGCGCAAAACAACTGGGGCGCGATGATCTGGCGGGCAAGACCGGAACGACCAATGACCAACGAGACGCCTGGTTCAATGGCTACGCTTCCCCTTTGGTCGCCATCAGTTGGGTCGGTTTCGACTCTTCCAAACCTCTGGGCAGGGGGGAAACGGGCGCCAAAGCGGCATTGCCCATGTGGATTGAGTACATGAAAGTGGCTTTGAGGGAACAACCGGAATCCCGTTTCCCCATACCGGAAGGATTGCTCACCGTCCGGATAGATCCCTCGAGCGGCCTGCGCACCGCTGCCGGAGCCCCTTCCATCGCGGAAATCTTCCGCCAGGAACACGTTCCCGACTACCGCCCTGCCACACTGCAACCTTCCTCGGGGGGTCAAGCCGAATCCGTATTGAATTCGCTCTATTGAAACGACCCGGCAGAAAATGGACCTGACCCGCAATCATATCCGTATCGCCCAACTGAGCGCACGCATCATCGTGGAAGAAGGGGTGGACGACTACGCGGTGGCCAAACGCAAGGCTTCGGAAAGATTGGGACTGGACTGGAGAAAATTTCTGCCTGACGACAATACGGTCACCGCCGCCTTACAAGAATACCACCGTATTTTCCGCTTTCAGCGGCAAGACGAATTCATTTACCGGTCAAGAAAAACCGCGCTGGAGGCAATGGAATTGCTCGAGGGATTTTTCCCCCGCCTGACAGGAGGCGTATTGGAAGGCACGGCGGGCGAACACAACCCCATCGTCCTGAATCTTTACCCGGAGATCCCCGAGGAAGTGGTATGGAAACTTGCCGGCACCGGGATTCGTTTCCGGGAAGCGCCCGACCTGGTACTAAAACACGGCAAGGGAAGAATGGAAATCCCTGTACTCATGCTTGAATGGAATGGGCGGCTCATCGAGGTCCGCCTGTACCCACCCAAGGCCCGAAACCAGTTACGAAACAATCAGCCCGGCGCCACCATCAAGACACTGCGAAAACTGGTAGAGAAAGGTTGACCGGCAAGGCAGGGGGAGCGCCTTTGCCGGAACCAACATGCGGTGAAGCTTATTTGCCGCCGTATTTCCGCCGGAACTTGTCCACCCTGCCCGCGGTATCGACGATTTTCTGCTTGCCCGTATAGAAGGGATGGCAGGCAGAGCAAACTTCCACATGGATGTCCCGCCCCAAGGTGGAGTGGGTTTCGATGGTATTGCCACAACTGCAGGTGATCGTGACAGCCGTGTATTCAGGATGAATACCAGATTTCATCGGGATGACCTCGCATCTGTTCGGATTTAACATTCAATACATTAATCGAGTAATGATAAGAAACGCCATATCCTTTGGCAAGAAAAACTCATGCTGTGTTAACCTACGGCGGTTCCGACGGTCAATCGTCGCCGGTACGGCGCAAGCGGGAAAACAGCTCCTCCAGCAGTCAGCACTGCGCTCCCCTTCCGCGATGCGTTCCCGCAAACCGGAGCCATAGCGGGTGACATTGGTCCATGGCAGGCTCCTTATGATCATCATCAGGGATCGGTCGGAGCATCTTGCGGGGCCACGATCCGTCTGTCCCTGCGTTATAATGAAGTGGCCCGAGATCCCTTTTGGAGCGCGCCCATGTCCCTTGCCAAAGAAGACCTCGACCAGATTCGCCGCCTGATCCGTGAGGAGGTTCAGGCCCAGACCGCCCCGGGCCAGGGGTGGGTGCGCTACGACCTGGAATTGCGCGAGCGCATGGTGCGGGTCGAGGAGGAACTCAAGCACCAGCGGGAATTGATGGAACAGGGCTTCCGCCTGATGGAGAAGCGTTTCGAGCAGATCGACAAGCGCTTCGAGCAAGTGGACAAGCGCTTCGAGCAAGTGGACAAGCGCTTCGAGCAGGTGGACAAACGCTTCGAGCAGCTCACCACTCGCATCGACCGCTTCATGCGCTGGTCCTTCGCCCTTACCCTCACCGTCGGCGGTCTGGTGGTGGCCGCCATCAGGTACCTGCCCTGAAGTCCGGATTCCCTTCTCTTGCAAGGATTGTAATTTCTCCACAGTGTGCTATCGTTCATCGCCATTTGATATCAGGAAAAGGCGATGCGGGTTCCAAGGATAGTAATTTCGGTTCTCTTCACAGCGGCGGCGCCCCTTCTCGAAGCCGGCCCTTTGGACCAATCGCTGGCGGTTGAAACCGGCACGCTTCGAGACTCGGCCCGGAGCCAGCGGAAAATCGACAAGCTGGATGATGCGACGCGCAAAATGTTGGAAGAATACCGCCGAACCCTGCGGGAAATCGAAACCCTGAAAGCCTATACGGCCAACCTGAAGCAACTGGTCGACTCCCAGCGGCAGGAAAAAGCCTCCCTCCAGCGCCAGATCGAAGAAATCGCCATCGCCGAAAGAGAAATCGTCCCCCTCATGACTTCCATGGTCCAGACCCTGGAAGAATTCATCGAGCTCGACATACCCTTTCTCCCGGAAGAACGACACCAGCGTATCGACCAGCTCAAACGCTTGCTGGGGTCGTCCGAAACCACGACCGCTGAAAAATTCCGCCGCATTCTGGAAGCCTACCAGATAGAAAACGAATACGCCTTGACCATTGAGGCCTATCGCGAGGAATTGACCCTGAACGGCGAAAAGAAACCGGTGGATTTTCTTCGCATCGGCAGAGTGGCCTTGTTCTATCAAACGCTCGACGGCAACCATTCCGGATTCTGGGTGGCCAGGGAAAAGCGTTGGCAGGCGCTTCCGGATGATTATCGCCGACCCATTCGCCAGGGACTGAGAATCGCCCGCAAGGAAGCCGCCCCCGATCTTTTGACCCTGCCGATGCCGACAGCCGGAGCGAGCCAATGAGAAGGGCCGGCTGTTTGACAGGGTTCACGTTTTTCTTTCTGGTTCTGATCGCAAGCAGCGCTCCCGCTTCCGATCTAGACCGGCTCTTGAGCCGGGTCAGGCAACACCAGCAACAAATCACCCGGATCAATCAGGAGCGGGAAAGCCGGTTCCTTGCCGACAAAAAACAAAGACAACAAATGCTGGCCGGAGTCCAAAGCGAACTGGCGAAGCTGGAACAGGAAGCAGCCGACTTGAAAAAACAGTTCGAAGAAAACCGCCAGCAACTCATCGAACTGGAAGAAAAGTTGCAGTCCAGCGCCGGCGTCATGGGCGAGATCGTCGGCACGGTGCGCCAAGTGGCGGGCGACCTCAAGGCGACGCTCGCCAACTCCCTGGTTTCGGCCCAGTTCCCCGGAAGAATTCGGCAACTGGCTCCGATTGCCGACAGCAAAACGCTTCCCACCGTGGACCAGTTGAATACCCTTTGGTATCTCCTGCTCCAGGAAATGACCGAGTCGGGCAAAGTTTCCCGATTCGAAAGCAAGATACTGGATGCAGCTGGAAACCCGGAACGCAAAACCGTCATCCGGATAGGTACATTCAACGCCATCACTGACGAAGGCTACCTACGCTACTTGCCGGAAACAGAAACCCTCATGCTCCTGCCCAGACAACCTGAAGGCCGGGTATTGCGCCTCGCCACGGAATACGTAAAAGCCCAAGCAAACTGGGCGCCAGTGGCGATCGACCCTTCCCGCGGCACCCTCTTGGAAATGCTGATTCATGCCCCCGACTGGCGGGAAAGAATCCAGCAGGGCGGCATCATCGGCTACATCATCCTGGCGTTGGGGCTCACGGGCCTTGTGATCGTGGTAATCCGCCTGATCTATCTGATCCGGACAGGGCACCACGTCGAGGCCCAGTTGTCGGACCTGGAATCCCCCCGGGAAAACAATCCTCTGGGCAGAATACTCAAAACCACCCTGGAGACGAGGCAAACGGACCCGGAAAACCTGGAAGCGTTGCTCGACGAGGCGATCCTGAGGGAAATCCCGCCCCTGGAAAGAGGCCAGGCGCTGGTGAAACTCATCACGGCGGTCGCCCCCCTGCTGGGGCTCCTTGGAACCGTGACCGGCATGATACAAACCTTTCAGGCCATCAGTCTGTTCGGCACTGGGGATCCGAAGCTCATGGCAAGCGGTATCTCCCAGGCCCTGGTCACCACGCTCCTGGGCCTGTCGGTCGCCATTCCATTGTTGTTCCTTCACTCGTTACTGGTCAATCGCAGCCGTACCATCATCCAGATTCTGGAGGAACAAAGCGCTGGTCTGATCAGCTTGATTCTGGAAAAACGGCCCCGATGACCCGCCCTCATGAAAGCGCGTTACCTCCCGAACCCAAAGGCGGTCACCCGGAAAAATCAAGCCCGACGATCTGATTTTCGAAGCCGTGACAATGATAGAATCCATCGCTGAATTTTTCGCCCAGGGTGGACCGGTCATCCCCCTGATTTTTGCTCTGGCGGTGGCGCTTTGGACGCTGGTACTGGAACGCTACCTTTTTTTTCATTTGCGATATCCGGATCTGGCGAAGCGATTGCGCGCCCAATGGCGGGCACGTTCTGATAAACAGTCGTGGTATGCCCATCGAATAAGGGAAACCATGATCAGCACCGCCCGCCACCAGTTGGGACGCACCCTGATCCTGATCAAAGCCCTGGTTGGACTGTGTCCCCTACTGGGGCTGCTGGGAACGGTCAGCGGAATGATCCATATGTTCGACGCCATGGCTGTCTTTGGTTCCGGCAACGCCCGTGCCATGGCCACCCACATTTCCCACGCCACGCTTCCAACCCTGGCGGGAATGTCCGTCGCCATCGCCGGACTGTATTTCAGTCAAAGGATCGAGCAGCGGGTGGACAACGAAACCCGCCGCTTGAGCGACAGCCTGTATTTCGAGTGACGAGATGAGACGACGCTACCATGACAATCAGAATCAGGACAGCGGCGAAATCAATCTGACGCCGATGCTCGACATCATTTTCATCATGCTGATTTTTTTTATCGTCACCACATCGTTCGTCAAGGAATCGGGCATCGAGGTCAACCGTCCCACCGCTCAGACGGCACAACGTCAAGAGCGCGGCAACATCATTATCGCGATCAAACCCAACGGAGAAATCTGGATCGACAAACGCCTGGTGGACATCCGCGCCGTCCGGGCGATGATCGCCAGGCTCCGGGCCGAAAATCCCCTGGGAAATGTCGTCATCGCCGCGGACCGGGACGCCAAAGTCAGCATCCTGACCCGGGTCATGGATCAGGTCAGACTGGCCGGCGTGACCGACATGGCGATCGCCGCCACCACAGAACCCAGATGAATCCCCGGTTGCTCTGGCCCCTCTCTTTGACACTCGGCCTGGTGGTGTCAGTGGGACTGTTCTGGTTGATGTCGCTCATGGTTTCAGGTTTCCGTTTCGATCTGGACGAATCCCGGCCATCCAGAATCGTTGAATTCGTGCGTCTCAAGCGACAACAACGCCCCCCTCCGACCCGACGTCAACCACCTCCCCCACCGAAAAAGGAGCCACCGCCTCCCAAACCGGCGCTGGCGAGTCCCCATCAGGCAATTCCACAGCCCAATGTGGATATCGATGTTCCCACACTCGACCTCTCCCTCTCAACCCGCCTGCAGGGATCGTTACTCAGCGGTATCGAGATGACGCAGGGCACGGGGCCCACCAGTGCGGTCACGCCTCTGGTCAGAATCCCCCCCCGCTATCCCATGAAGGCAAGAAGGCGCAGAATAGAGGGTTGGGTGAAGCTGGAGTTCACCATCACCAAAGAAGGCACGGTAAAGGACGTTCGGGTCGTCGAGGCCCACCCCCGGGGAATTTTCGACCAGGCCGCCATGAGAGCGATCTCCCGTTGGAAATTCAAACCCCTCATCATAGAGGGAACCCCGGTGGAACAACGGGCGGTACAAGTTCTGCAATTCAAGCTGCGAAAATGATGAGACGTTCCATTTTCCTGCCGCTTTTATTCGTCCTGTCCACCTTTCCTGCACGCGTTCCTGCCGCCCCGACGCTGTCGCCCCAGACCTTCCAGGTTTTGCAAAAGGTAGAAGGGCTGCTGGATAAAAAAGCCTATGACCAGGCCGTCAGAAAAATACAAAAGCGCCTGAGCACCGTCTCTACTCCCTTGGAAAAGGCCCTGTTGCTGCGTGCGCTGGGTTCCACCTACACGTTGCAAGGCCAATACGCCAGGGCGGCGAAATACCTGGAACAGGCATTGGCGACCGGGGCACTCCCGGACGCCCAACGCCTCCAGGTCCAATACGCCCTGGGGCAGATCTATCTGGCCATGGAACGACCGGCCAAGGCCCTCCAATCGCTCGAACGCTGGTTACGGTCAGCACCTGAAATCCATCCGCCGGACCGGGTGCTGCTCGCCCAGCTCTATGTCCAGCTCAAGCGATACCGGCGTGCGCTGAAACAGTTGAACCTGGCGATTGGGGCGTCCCACTCACCTCCGGAGGAATGGTTCGAACTCCGGCTTGCCATCCAGTATCAACTGAAAAACTACCCGGCGGCCATAGCCGACGCCAAGACCTTGTTGCGCTTGCATCCCGCCAGGGAGAAACTATGGCGGCAACTGGCCGGCCTTTACCAGTTGTCCGGCCAGCCCTTCTCGGCGGCGGCGGTAAAGGAACTGGAAGATTTTCTCGGTTTGCTCGACAAGGAAAGGGAGGTTCTCAATCTCGTCTCCATGCTCCGGGCCATTCATGTGCCTTTTCTGGCCGCATCGAGACTGGAAAAGGCGCTCGACCGGAAACAGGTTGCCCGTAATCACGAACATCTGACCTATCTGGCGACCCTGTGGACAGAGGCGAGAGAGTTGAAACGCGCCATTCGCACCTTGAAAGCCGCAGCCAGACTCGCCCCGGACGGAGAGACATGGCTGCGTCTCGGACAGCTTTACTATGAGCGGGGAAAATGGAACGAAGCCACCGAAGCACTCGGCAATGCCTTGAAGCGCGGGAGGCTGAAACACCCCGGGCGGACATGGCTGCTCCTGGGGAGTGCGTATCTGGAACTTGAAAGATTGGGGCAGTCCCGTCACGCCTTCGAAAATGCCCTGCGATACCCGGAAAGCAAACAAACCGCAAAGCAATGGTTGAACTATCTCAAACATCTGCCCCCCGCCTGAAGCGGCGAATCCAAAGTTTCGTCGGCCGGGAAGGCAGGCTCACACCAGCTCAGAAAAGGGCGCTGGAAACACTCTGGCCCCTCTATGGCCTCGACACACAAGCGCCTTTCGATGCCGACCGTGTCTTTTGTCGTCAGGCCCCCCTCATCCTGGAGATCGGTTTCGGTAACGGCGAAAGCCTGCTGGAAATGGCACGCTCCCATCCCCAATTCAACTACCTGGGCATCGAAGTCCATCGTCCCGGCGTGGGACACCTGCTGCTCGCTCTCAAACGATACGAATTGAACAATGTACGGATTTATTGCGCCGACGCAGTGGAGATTTTGCGTGAACGGATTCGAGATCAGGCATTGCAACGGATCAATATCTTTTTCCCCGATCCCTGGCCAAAAAAACGGCACCACAAAAGACGCTTGATTCAGCCGGATTTCGTCAGTATGGCGATGAGGAAGTTACAACCGGACGGCTTTCTCCATTTGGCCACCGATTGGCCCGACTATGCCCGCACGATGCAGGAGGCGGTCGCCACCTGCCCCGCCCTGCATCCCATTCCCGTCTCCCGGCTACATCCCGCCCGCCCCCGCACCAAATTCGAGAAACGGGGGCTCAGGCTTGGACACCGAGTCACCGATCTCGCATATATCAAACATGTGGGAGGACTATGACTGTCAGGAACAGGCAGCCACCGGCTGTTCGACTTCCATTTCCATTTGCTCGCCTTCCCCGCCGGTGATGATTGCAAGAATGGCTTCCAACTCGCGTTTTTGAACCAGCAGCGGCATCAACGCTTGTTCCAGTTTTTCGATCTCCTGATCCAGAGATTCCTTGGATTGATTGACCTTACGCAATACCGACAAGCGTTGCTCGATCGTCTTTTTGTGCTCTTTGATCTGTTGCACCAGCGGCGACATCACGACCGCACTCCAGTCGGAGGCTTCCCTGTGCACTTGATGCAACATCTTGCGCGCTTTGGACAGAACGGTGACATAAAGCTTCTGAATCACCAGATGCTGCTCCATCAGGGTCGAAGACATACTGGTGCGGAACGACTCGCCTTCCTGAAAAAGGTCTTCCAGAACCACCTGATATTTCCGTATCGAGTATTCCGGTGGGGTGATCTTACTGTAACCATGTTCTTCGGCGAACCTGCGATAGATGTCATTGACCAGCTTTTGCGTATCTTCCGCCACCTGTATGCCTTCATGCAAAATCGCCGCCAAGTCATCGAAAACGTTTTTCATGGCCTGCTTCATCCCATAGGTGGTGAAGCTCGCCTCCATGGAACGGGTATGGTCTTTGATGACCTGATCAACCCGTTTCGGAGCCAACACATCCAGCATCCTTTTGACCTGCATGGAAAAAACCCGGCGGCTGGCCTGAAAGTGATCGACGCTCTGCAGATAACCGCTCTGATGGGTCCGGGTCTCATCCATCAATTGCAGGGTCATATCCTCATTCTGGGTATCCAGGTTGCGTAATTCATCCAGTTGTTTGCGCAATTGCTCGGTTTCCGAGGAAACGACTTCCAGCGACTCGGTGACCAGATGGCCAACCCCTTGAGTGATTGCCCGTTGCAGGATCTCACGCCGGCTTTGCAGCACATCTTGGGCGAGATAATCCTCCAGTCTCGTCATCCGGCTCTTTTCCAGCAACGCCTGATCCTTTTTGACCTTGGCGAGCAAGGCCTGCTTGGCGGAGAGGGGAAAAATCAACGCCTCTTCCACGTTGAGAATCCTGGAAGTCTCCTTCACCTGGCTGTGAATCGATTGTTCGATGCTGGCATCGCTTTGCAGGTCATCCCAAAGGGTATCGATCTTGTTCATCACCACCGCCAGATGACGCTGTTGGGCACCATCGAGATTACACACGTGATTCTGCCACATGTCCATATCGCTCTTGGTCACACCCGTATCCGCCGCCAACACAAACAAGACCGCCTGGGCACTGGGAAGCATACTCAAGGTCAGTTCGGGTTCCGAACCCAGCGCATTGAGACCGGGAGTATCGAGAATGACCAACCCCTCCTGCAAGAGCGGATGGGGAAAACTGATCAAGGCGTGACGCCAGCAGGGAATTTCCACGCTCTCCGGCGGCAGATCCTCGGCATGATTCATGTCCTCGTGATAGAGCCCCAAACGTTTGGCCTCTTCCAGGCTCACCCGCTTGACCGCCACCAGTTCCTGAAAGGCCTCCTGCATCTGAATCGAGGAATCGGGATCCAATTCGATATGCATCCATTGGTCGGGCCTGTCCTTGTACTCGGACAAGGAGATGTCTTCCAGTCTCGTCTCGATCTTCAGCAACCGGATATAGCTGCCATTGTCCTTATCGCAAAAGATCTCGGTAGGACACATGGTCGTGCGCCCAGGTGTGGACGGTAGAAGCCGCACGCCCGTTTCAGCGAAAAACAGGGAATTGATCAATTCCGTCTTGCCGCGCGAGAACTCCGCCACGAAAGCGATGGTCATCTGTTCGGAATTCAGGTTCCTCCGCATACCCAAGATCAGTTCTTCCACCTCGGAAGTGTTCAGGTCATACTTCTTGAGCCAGGCATGATACTGCTCGATCGCTTCGACCAGACGGTTTTTCCACTGTCCGTAGGCTTGCAGCTGTTGCTGAAAGTGCATTTTACTCATCTCCGGCAAAACGACTGGTTTGTATAAGTCATCCCGATACCGGGCTTACATGAAGTGTAGCCCAAAAATCACGAAGGTCAGCGCCCCCCACATTTTTCCATTAACCAGTTCACAAAATCGAAACAAAGGTGGAGATCACGGGCGGCGTCAAGGCATCCCCTTCGTCCTGCTTCAGCAACTCCCGGACCCGCCTGCCCCGTTCGATAATCTGACGGATCCGGTCGTCCAGTCGGGTACCGAAGCGGGCGAAGGTCTCGAGTTCCTCGTATTGCGCATAGGCCAACTTCAACTGACCGACCACTTCCCGATAGGCTGGAAGCTGGGCCTTGCCACCAACCCTAGAAACCGATTTACCGATATCCACTGCGGGTAATTCCCCCCGCTGAAAGCGTTCGGGAGAAAGATACAACTGACCATCGGTGATCGAAATCAGATTGGTGGGGATATAGGCCGAGATATTCTGGGCCTGGGTCTCGGCTATCGGCAAGGCGGTCAGACTTCCTCCTCCTTTCTCCCGATTGAGTTGGGTCGCTCGTTCGAGCAACCGGGAATGGAGATAGAACACATCCCCGGGATAGGCTTCACGACCGGGAGGACGGCGCAATAGCAAAGAAAGCTCACGGTAGGCATCGGCATGATGGGAAAGATCGTCATAAACGACGAGTACATCGCGGCCCTGACTCATGAACCATTCTCCCACCGTGGTCACAGCATAAGGGGCGATGAACTGCAAGCCCGCAGGAGAATCACCGGTGGCGCTCACAACGATGCAGTACTTCATCGCATCCCGTTCACGCAATCTCGCGACCACCCTGGCAACAGCCTGCGCCCGCTGACCAATGGCGCAATAGATACAGATTACATCTTGATCGTGCTGATTGAGTATCGTATCCACGGCCAAGGTGGTCTTGCCGGTCTGGCGGTCGCCAAGGATCAACTCCCTTTGCCCCCTGCCAATGGGAACCAGGGCATCGATCACCTTGATCCCCGTTTGCAAGGGGATACGTACTGCCGCTCTGTCCAAGATCCGTGGCGCCGGCTTTTCCATTGGCCAGCGCTGCGGGGTATCGACGGGCGCATCCTCATCAAGAGGCCGTCCCAGAGGATCCACCACCCTTCCCAGCAATTTAGGACCCACTGGAATGTCCAAGACCCGATGACGGCGAAACACCTTGCCACCAGCCTCGACCCGTTCCTCAGGATCCACCATCACCGCTCCCACGGATTCGGGGTCGAGATTCAGGGCCACAGCACGGCTCTCCGCCGGCAGTCTCAGAACTTCCATCGCCTGGACTCCAGGCAGGCCCTTTATTTTCAGCACCCCCTTTTCAACCCGCACGATACGGCCGAGTTCCCGGGGCTTCAAATCATAACGGAAAGAGGACAAAACATTGCGCAGCAATTCCGCGCTTTCTTCCAGCAATAAATGGCGAATAGGGGTCATCCCGGAATCGCTTTCGACAAGGTCGCTTCAAACTCATCCAGATAGGAAGCCAGATCCCAGTGCCAAATTCGGTCTCCGGCTTCCAAGGCGATGCCGCGGATCAATTCAGGCTTGCATTCATAAGAAACGGCCATGGAGGGGTTGATTTTCTTCAACGCCTGCTCGATTTTTTTCTTGTCGGCAGAGCACAAGGGAAAAGCGGTACTGATCAGGCAGTTTGTGCGATTACGTAGCAGATCAAGTCGATCAGCGGCGAGGACGTTCAATTTCTCGACAAAACCATCGATTATGCATTGTTCAAGGCTACTGGCCGCAAGGTCAGCAAACGCCTTACGCCCCAATTCCACAAGCTGCTCTGCCAGAAGAATCTTGAGTTCCCGCAGCAAAGCGGCCTGTTCTCGCGCCAAATCCTGCTGCCACTCCACACGCTTTCGTTCCACTTCGATTCTGATCTTCCCGAGCTTCACGTTCGCTTTCGGCTTCCTGTTTTGCCTGTTGCAGCAGTCTTTGACGCTCCTTTTCCAGGGATTCCAGCTTGCCACGATAGGTGACGATCAGTCTCTCACCCTCGCGTTTGAGCACTCTGGCCTGTTCCAGCTGATTCTCGATATACCGCTGTCTGGCCTCCATGGTAGAGACGATGGGACGGTAAAGAAAATGCCTGAGGAGAGCGATCAAAACCAGAAAGTTGACGATCTGGGCAGCGACCGTAAGCCAGTCCACCTGCACCCTCACCCCCCTGCCTGGATGAAATGATCCCAATAAGGATTGGCGAACAGGACGATCATACTGATGACAAAGCAATAAATGGCCGTGGATTCGACCATGGCCAAACCGACGAACAGGGTTCGGGTGATCGTATTGGTCTCGTCGGGTTGCTGGGCAATGGCCGCCAGGGCTTGCGCCACCGCCCTTCCCTCTCCCAGGGCGGGACCGATAGCGCCCAAACCCATTGTCAAGCCAGCGGTAAAGATGGAAACGGCGGCGATGAGTGTGTCGGCAGTCATCATGATTCCTCCCTTTGCTGTTGCTCCAGTTTCTCCCTTTGCGCCGCGCTGGCCGAAGCGATATAGACCAGCGCCAATATGGCGAAGATATAGGCCTGGATAAATCCGGTCAACAGCCCCAAAAGCTGCATCACGATGGGAAAAAAGAAAGGCACCAGGGTGATCAGAACCGCCCCGATGACGGCACCGCTCATGATGTTGCCATAGAGACGCACGGCCAGCGCCAGGGTACGCGAGAATTCCCCGATGATATTGAAGGGCAACATCAAGGGTGTCGGTTCCAGATACTGGCGGAGATAATTCATCAGTCCCACCTCGCTGATGCCGTACAGGGGTACGGCGACGAAAACGCACAGCGCCAGGGCGGTGGTGGTCGACAAAGAAGCCATGGGGGGGTGAAACCCCGGGACGACGGCAAGCAGATTGGACAATGCAATGAACAGGAACAACGTTCCGACAAACCATAAGTGCCTGTCCGGATCCTGGTGGATCACATCCCTGATCTGTCCCCGGATCACACTGACCAGAGCTTCCAGGAAATTTTGCCAGCGCCCTGGACGGACGGTGACGGCCAACCGCCTGGTCGCCAACCAAGATCCCAACACCAACAGCGCCATGACGACCCAGGTCGATATCAAAGTCGCTGTCAATCTGAATCCATCCACCGACCCATAGACGATTTGGTCAGGATTGAATTGCACCGCCGTTCCCCAGGGTTCTCACTATGGCCACACGCGCCACAACAAAACCAAACAATGCGAACGCCACCTTACGCCAGTCCCCAGCCGTCAGCAAAGCAAAACCGCCCACTGTCACCATGACCCGCAAGATGAAACTCGACAACATCCACAAGGCCGGGCGTCTGACAGCAGGGAGAAGACGAACGGTCCACCAAAGACCACCGTAAAACAACAGGCCGAGCAGGATCCCCCCAACGAAGGTGACACTCCACAGGACGACCTCAGACATCATGCCGGCTTTCACGCTTGATCCATTGCCGGACATTATTACATCCCACAGGCGGCACGCCGGCAGCAAAGTGGACATCCACCACGCTTCCCCTGACGGAGACCACTCGCCCCTCATTCAAAGAGGCACGATTGTTTTCCATCGCCACCACCGCGATACAATGTCAACCGTAACAAGAATGAAAACGGCCCCTGATCATAGCCGACACAGGATTACCGGCCGTCCATGGATAACTTCTTTGGAGGAACCCTCATGCAAAACGATCGCCTGACTTTGGCGGGCATTCTATGCATCGTCCGCGCCACCCTCTCCCTGCTGCTCGCTTCCCTGGTGTCGCGCCTGGCTACACAGGCCGGTTTCGGCCCCAAATTGATCACGGCCCTGTTGACCCTGATCGCATTCCTGCTTTTCGCTTTCATCTTTTCCACCTTCAAGCGGCTGCTGAATGAGCGCTATCAGTTCCACAATACGGATCTTGCAATCGTGGGACTCATCGGTCTCAGCGGCCTTGCGGCCCTGATCACCGTCGGTTCCCTGTTTCTTTCCACCGGTACGGCGACCGACACCATGTTGCTGAAACTTGTCTATGTCGCTTTCGGCCTGCTTCTGGCCGGTTTCGCCATGCAATTGATGCGCCTCGGTGACAATCTGTTTGGCTTTCTGAAGCCCTATGCCATTTTGACCGGGATGGCCGGCGTGGGAATCGCGTCCATCAAACTGGCAGGCGTCGGCGTGATCTTGGGCGCCATTGCCGACGTCATCCTGGCTGTGATCTTCGTCAAATCGAGCGGGAAGCGCTAATCTGACCCAAGCGGTCTTCTATCCAGGTAAAAATATCCGGCCAGGGAAGGCTATGGACCAGCGCCAAAACGGCCAACCCCAGAAAGATCACACCACTTATCCAATGAATCAAATGAATGGGAATGCGTTGCAAAACGGTTCGTCCCGCCACAATTCCCAACGCCGAGGTCGTGACCAGAGCCAGGGTGGCCCCCGTCCATACCGGAAACGGGGCCAAGGTGGTTCCCAGCCCCGCCACGGCAATCTGGGTCTTGTCACCCAATTCGGCCATGAAGATCAGGGCCAGGGTGGTAAAAAAGATTCCATGCCCGCCCTTTTGCACCGCCGGGGTTCCCTCATCGCATTCTTCCTCATGCAGCAGGGCATGGACGCCGAAAATTGCAAACAACAGGGCAACCGCCATACCTGCCAACCAACGTGGCAGCCAAGCGGCCACTGCGGCGCCGAACAGGACCGCCAGAGCGTTGAGACAGGCAAAAGCGATCACCGCGCCCCAAAAAACCGGCCAGGGTCGGTGCCGGCCCGCCAGCGTCATACAGACAAGCTGGCTTTTGTCGCCCATTTCCGCAGCCACGATGACCAGATAGGTAGAGGACAATGCCAGCCATTGGCTCCGGTCCCACAGCCAGACATCCCCCCACAGGGACAGTTGGGTCCATAGCGATTCCACGCTTTATCCCCGACACCTCGAAGTGGCTGGAGGACTCACCCCAGGCTGGTTTCGAGAATGGTCATGATGGCAAAACCCATCAACACCCCGTAGACAGCCAGCTTCGAACGTTCCTTCGATTGGATTTCGGGAATGATTTCATAGGCGATCACGTAAAGCATGGCACCGGCGGCAAATCCCATCCCCAAGGGCAACAAGGTCTCGAAAACCGTCACCATGGTGACGCCCAGCAGCCCCCCCACAGGCTCCACCAGACCGGAAATCATGGCGATGGCGACCGCTTTCCAGGGCTTGTATCCGATCCCCACCAAAGGCAGGGCCACCGCCATCCCCTCGGGAATATTCTGCGCCCCGATGGCGATCGCCAGCAAGGTACCATTGGCCCAGTCCCCCCCACCGAAACTGACCCCCACCGAAAGCCCCTCGGGAAAGTTGTGCAGGGTGATGGCCGCCACGAACAGCCATACCTTGCGTAGAGAGGCCGTTTCGTCCGGTGTTCCTTTGAACATGTCGTGGGGAATTTTTCTCTCGGCCCAGTCCAGACACCAAGCCCCCAGCAGAATCCCCATCACCACCACATAGACACCCCATCCCGGCCACAGGGCATTTCCATATTCGACACCCGGTTCCACCAAGCTGTAAGCCGTGGCGGCCAGCATGATTCCAGCCGCCATCCCCATCATGAAATTGACGCTGCGAAAAGAAATTCGTTTGAACAGGACCGCCGGCAACGCGCCCAGCACCGTGGCCAGACCTGCCAGTACGCTGGCAAGGAACCCCACCACCACCGTGGCGCCAAAAATCAGATACAGCCCTCCAAAAACCACGACCTGGCTGAGCAGAAACAAGACGACACCCGCCACGATCTGCCAGGCCACAGGCCAGTCACGAAATTGCCGGTAGCGGGGATGGTTTTGCAGCCAGGCAAGCCAGGCACAGGCTTTTTGTTGAAACTGCGTCCGAATCTCTAACCAGTCCATACTCCCCCTCCTCACGATATATTGATCAATATGTTCTCTCTGTCAGCCGAACGTCCGATGGAATTCGGGCTTTCCGCATTCTGACAATACCATCGACTCGAACCCGGCAATGGACGACACAGGATTCAATGATAGCGAATCTGGACCCGCTCCTTTCCCAATTGTCCCCCCAGACTCGCCAACAATTCGTCCTCCGGCCGGATTCCCCATTGTTTTCCCAATTGCAGACAGGCCTTGGCCCCGGCACCACGGTAGTCGATATAAACGGGACAGGAACCCCCACGATGCGCCTGAAGAATACCGGCCAGCACCGACAGTTCAATGCGGGACGCCTTGTCCGCCGGCCACCGAATCCACAACCCCTTGGCGAAATGTTCGCGCGCCTGGACGAAGGTCCAGATATTTTCCGCCACCAGCCGCAGGTTGCCGGTAAAATCATCTGTGGCCAGTTCCCCCTTGATCACCAGGATTTCCTCCTTCTGCAGAAATTCGCCGAACTGCTCGAGTACTTCCGCGAAAATGGCGATTTCAAGACGCCCTCCTCCATCCTCCAGGGTGACGAACGCCATTTTCTTCCCTTTTTTGTTCTGACGGGTACGGATCTCCACGACCAATCCTGCAACGACCGCCTGGGTGGAGGCGCTGTTTTTTTGCTGCAGCCCGTTCGCCAGGCTGGCCAATGAACCTGTCACCATGTGCGCCAGCTCCTGGCTGTAGGCATCCACCGGATGACCACTGAGATAAAGCCCCAATACCGCCTTCTCCTCGGCCAGCAATCGTCTTTCGGGCCAGGGCTCCACCTTGCGGGTAGGTGGAACCGAAAGTCCTGCGGCCGGATCCTGGCCGTCCAGACCGAACAAATCGTTCTGTCCCTGAGCCAGGCTCCGGTGGTATTGTTCCGCCACCTTGAGAGCGGCCGGCAGATCCGATATCAACTGGGCCCTGTGGGCACCCAGACCGTCCATGGCCCCGGCCTTGATCAGGGCCTCCAAAACCCGGCGGTTGGCCTTGCGCAAGTCGATCCGGCGGCAAAAATCGTAAAGATCGGCGAAAGCGCCTTCCTGCCTTCTCGCCAGCAGAATATCCTCGATCGCCGCCTGCCCAACCCCTTTGATGGCGCCAAGCCCATACAGAATGGTATGCTCGTCCATCATCGTGAAGTGGTGTTCCGACCGGTTCACGTCGGGGGGATGCAATGCAAGTTCGAGCGCCCGGCATTCTTCAATGAACCCCACCAGTTTATCGGTATTGTCCATGTCCGAAGACAGTACGGCGGCCATGAACGCCGCCCGATGGTGCGCCTTGAGCCAGGCGGTCTGGTAAGAAACCCAGGCATAAGCGGCGGAATGGGATTTGTTGAATCCGTAACCTGCGAACTTCTCCATCAGGTCGAAGATATAATCGGCCGTTTCCTGTTCGATTCCCTTGGCGACCGCTCCCTGAACGAAAATGGCACGCTGCTTGGCCATTTCTTCAGGTTTTTTCTTCCCCATGGCCCGGCGCAACAAATCGGCCCCCCCCAGGGTATAGCCGGCCAGATCCCTGGCGATCTGCATCACCTGCTCCTGATACAGGATCACACCATTGGTGGGTTTTAGAATCGGTTCCAGCA
The DNA here is from genome assembly GCA_026981855.1 of Methylothermaceae bacterium. Lineage (GTDB taxonomy): Bacteria > Pseudomonadota > Gammaproteobacteria > Methylococcales > Methylothermaceae > Methylohalobius. The sequence goes on from JALSIB010000043.1 coordinate 58,940, forward strand.
GGGGGTGCGCATAATTGGCTTTCGCCCGCCCGTGCTTGACGTTGATGTAATCGTCCACCATGCCCGATTGCAACGGGCCGGGCCGAAATAGCGCGACCAGAGCAATGATGTCCTCGAAGCAGTCCGGCTGGAGACGGCGGATCAGATCCTTCATGCCGCGTGATTCGAGCTGAAAGACCGCCGTGGTCTGGCAACTTTTCAACAAGCGGTAGGTTTCCGGATCGTCGCGGGGGATCCTGTCGATATCCAGGGGAACCTGCCCCTCGTCCGCACGCCGGTTGATGGTTTCCACCGCCCAATCGATGATAGTGAGGGTTCGAAGACCGAGAAAGTCGAATTTCACCAACCCGGCCGCTTCCACGTCATCCTTGTCGAACTGGGTCACGCCGCCCTCCTCCCCTTCTTCGCAGTAAAGCGGGGTGAAGTCCACCAGCGCGGAAGGGGCGATGACGACCCCGCCGGCATGCTTTCCGGCATTCCTGGCGATGCCCTCCAGGGACTTGGCAAGGTCGATGATGGCGCGGACTTCTTCATCCTGATCGTAAGCGCGCTTGAGATCCTCACTCTGGGACAGCGCCTTTTCCAGGGTCATCCCCAACTCGAACGGAATCAGCTTGGCCAACCGGTCCACGAAGCCATAAGAATGCCCCAGCACCCGGCCCACATCCCTGACCACGGCCTTGGCCGCCATGGTGCCAAAAGTGATGATCTGGGAAACCTTGTCACGGCCATATTTTTCCGCCACGTATTCGATCACCCGGTCGCGCTTTTCCATGCAGAAATCCACATCGAAATCGGGCATCGACACCCGTTCCGGATTGAGGAAGCGCTCGAACAGCAAATCGAATTCCAGCGGGTCGAGATCCGTGATCCGCAGGGCGTAGGCCACCAGGGAGCCGGCACCAGAGCCACGCCCGGGTCCCACGGGCACGCGGTTTTCCCGCGCCCAGCGGATGAAGTCGGCGACGATCAGGAAATAACCAGGAAATCCCATTTCCAGGATGACATCCAACTCCTGCCGCAGGCGCTGCCGGTAGTCTTGCTCCCGCGCCTGTGGCAGCTGGCCGGAAGCGAATCGATCCTTCAACCCCCGCTCCGCCTCCCGGACGAAAAATTCATCCGTGGTCAAGCCATCGGGCACCGGGAAAACCGGCAGACACGACTTTCCAAGTTCCAGCTCCAGGTTGCAGCGTTTCGCCACTTCAACCGTGTTGGAAAGGGTCTCCGGAAGGTCGGCAAAAAGGGCTTTCATCTCCTCCGGGCTTTTCAGATACTGATCCCTGGAGTAGTCGCGCGGCCGTTTGGGATCGTCCAGAGTCCAGCCTCCATGGATACAGACCCTGGCCTCATGGGCGTCGAAATCCTGCGGGGACATGAACCTGACGTCGTTGGTGGCCACCACGGCCACATCTTCCTCCACCGCCAGCGCCAATGCCGCCGGCAGATATTCGTCTTCCCCCAGGCGTCCGGTTCGCTGGATTTCCAGATAGAACCGGTCGTCGAAACTTTCCTGCCACCGGCGAAGAGAGGTTCTGGCCGCTTGCTCCTGACCGGACAGAAGCAATCGTCCGATCTCACCCCTCTGCCCCCCCGACAAGGCCAACAACCCCGACGAATCCTGCCGGATCCATTCCGCCTCCACCATCGCGAGGCCATAACGCTGTCCCTCGAGATAGGCCCGGGTGAGCAGCTTGGTCAGATTGCGGTATCCTTCACGATTCTGCACCAACAGGGTCAGGCGGTCGGGATTGCGGGGCGCCTCGGGATTGAACACGCTCAGGTCCGCCCCGGCAATGGGTTTGATCCCGGCGGCCATGGCGGCCCGGTAGAACTTGATGAGGGCGAACAAATTGCTCTGGTCGGTCAGCGCGACCGCCGGCATCCCAAGTTCCCGGCACCTTGCGACAAGCGGCTTGATCCGCACCAGGCCATCGATCAAGGAGTATTCGCTGTGAAGACTGAGATGGACGAATTCAGCGGTCATGGCCGGTTTGACGCAAGCACTTCGGCCACAGGCTTGTAGCTTCTCCGATGCCAGCGGGACGCGCCCTGGCGGGACAGCCCCTGACGATGAATCGGCGTGGGATAGCCTTTGTGGGCGGCGATCCCATATCCGGGAATGAAGGAATCCAGCAACCCCATCTCCCGGTCCCGGGCCACCTTGGCGACGATGGAGGCGGCGGAAATCTCGCCGATTCGGCCGTCCCCGCCCACACAGGCTTCCACCGGCCAGGGGAGCTCCGGTACATGGCGGCCATCGACCCGCACCAATTCAAGCGTTTGGCCCAATCCCAGAACGGCACGTTGCATGGCCAGCAGAGAAGCCTGAAGAATGTTCAACCGGTCGATTTCCGAGGGCTCGGCCCTGCCGATGGACCAAGCCAGGGCCTTCCGGCGGATCTCATAATCCAGGTCTTCCCGCTGCCTGACCGTCAGCTTTTTGGAATCGGCCAACCCGGCGATGGGACGCTTGGGATCGAGAACGACGGCGGCGGCGATCACCGCCCCCGCCAGGCAACCGCAGCCCGCCTCGTCAACACCGGCACAGGACTCCATTCACGCCTCGGCTTCTGCGGCCGCACACATGATTTCGGCACTGGCGACGAACTCGCCCTCCACCTCCGCCCTGCAGGAAAACGCCCATATGTTGCGCTTATGGCGCAAATACTCCACTTCCAGGCGAAGTTGATCACCGGGGCCGACGGGACGTTTGAAACGCGCCTTGTCCAGCCCGACCAGATAATAGATCAACCCTTTGGCGGCCAGATCGGGGGCGCTCTCCGAGGCCAACAGGCCCGTGGCCTGGGCCAATGCCTCCATGATCAACACCCCGGGCATGATGGGTTTTCCGGGAAAGTGGCCCTGGAAGAAAGGCTCATTGTAGGAAACGTTCTTGATGGCCACCAACCGTTTTCCCGGCTCGCATTCGATTACCTTATCCACCAGCAGAAAGGGATAACGGTGGGGCAGATAGTGCATGATCTTTTGAATATCCAAAACTTTGTTCCCCAATATCATTGAGATGAATCGCCCGATAAAGAATCTCTCCTCTCTATCAAGGCAAAAAAGAAACGGCAAGCCCTGCACTGCAGGGTCGACGAACAATGTGGTTATTTTGCCGACAGCTTGAAATGTCAACAAGGCGCTCCCGTTGTATAAATCCACGTCGTTCGGGCAGGTAACACCTTGATTCAGGAGGCGGGTGGTCCGATTCGAAAAACGCCGTAAATACCTCCTTGCAGGCTCCACGCCGGCGAGGCTTTCGAATCGGACCACCCGCCTCACCCCCGGTAGATGACGGAGCCATACACCACTGGGTCAAGCGCCTCGATCCAGGATAAAGGCCGGGTTATTTGAGGGATTTCAATTTCTTCTGCACCTTCTCTGTCACATCCACCCTGTCACTGGCATAAACGACGCCATCGGTCAAAAGCAAATCGTAGTTCTCCTCTTTCGCCAGCGCCTTGATCGCTTCGAAAATCTTGCGTTGCAGCTTGCCGAGTTCTTCATTACGGCGGAGATTGAAATCCTCCCTGAACTCCTCCTGGGCACGCTTGATTTCCCGCTGTTTCGCCAGAATGTCCCGTTCCAGTTTGCGCCTTTCGGCATCGCTCATCACCGCCGCGTCCCGGGCCAGTTTGTCCTCGAGTTTCTTCAATTCCTTTTGTTGGGACACCAGCCGTTTGTCCCGCGGAGCGAACTCTTTTTCAAGACGCTTTTTGGCCTCCGCCGCCTGAGGCGCCTGTTGCAACACCTGGGCCACGTTGACGAAACCTATTTTGATTTCCGCCGCCCGGACCGCCGACCCGAAGATCATCAAGCCGGCAACCGCATACAGGAAAAAACGCGTTTTCATTCAATCACTCCTCAAAGTTGTGTACTAAATTCAGAAAGCAGATCCAAACGAGAACTGGAAGATTTGCTTGTCATCACCGCTCTTGGCGTTCAACGGCTGGGCAAGACTCACACGCAACGGTCCGAAAGGGGACAGCCATTGCACCGAGATACCGGCGGAATAACGCAGCTGCCCGAACTGTATCTTATCCTCGAACACGTTACCAGCATCGAAGAAAATCCCCAAGCGGAATGCCGAGCGCATCTCCTCATCCAGAAAGGGGACAGGAAAGAACAATTCGGCGCTCCCCACCATCTTGGTCGATCCGCCGTATGGATCGTTGTTGGAATCTCTCGGCCCCAGCGTGTTTTGCCGGAATCCCCGAACCGATCCGATCCCCCCGGCGAAAAAATGCTCGAAAAACGGCAAGGCGTCGCTCTTCCCATAACCATCCCCATAGGCCACATCCCCCCGAAGTGAAAAGATCAGATCCCTGGCCCAGGGAAAATAACTCTGGCCACGATAGCGCACTTTATAATATTGAAGATCACTGAAGGGCATTGAGCCTTGCACGGAGAAGGTGTGACGCACCCCCCTGGTCGGAAATACAAGCTTGTCCAGGGTGTTGTGCACCCAACCGAACGAGAGATTCAAAACGCTGTAGGTCTTGCCCTGTTGATCGATGAAATCCTGGATTTCCTTTGAAGTGTTGTTGCTGGTGTTCAGCTTGGTGTATTCGTAATCCAGATTCCCGGTGATGCGGTTGTTCTCGTTCCAGGGAATACTCAGATTCAATCCCGCTCTTGCCGAGTCGGTGGTGTATCTTGCGATATTGGCGGCATTGGCGTCGATGCTGCGGTAACTGAGATCGAACCCGCCGCCGATGCCGTCCATGGTCAGATAGGGATTGTAATAGGCCACCCTGTAGATGGTGGATACCTGGCTGTTGTTGAACTCGAAGGAAACACGCTTGCCGGTCCCGAGAAAATTGTTCTGGGAAACACTGGCATTGAAGATCAATCCCTGCACCTGGGAAAAGCCGATACCGGCGCTGAGATTCCCCGAGGGCTGCTCCGTCACCGTGTAATCCACGTCTATCTGATCGAGGGTGCCGGGAACGGTGGGGGTTTCCACGTTGGTTTCCTTGAAAAAACCCAGCCGCTGCAGGCGGGTCTTGGATTGTTCGATCTTCGAGGTGGAAGCCATCGCGTCTTCCATCTGCCGCATCTCCCGGCGGATGACCTCGTCCTGGGTACGTGAGTTCCCCTTGATGTGAATCCTGCGAATATAGATCCTGCGACCCGGATCGACGAAAAAGGTCAGTTTGACCGTCTTTTTCTCGTCATCGACCTCGGGCACCATGTTGACATTGGCGAAAATGTACCCTTCATCCCCCAAACGGGTACTGATGGCTTCGATCGTTTCGGTGGCACGCTTTCTGGAAAACACCTCCCCCGGCCCAAGCTTGAACAGGGGAATGAGCTCGCCGGGTGGAACGATCAACTTGCCCGTGAGCTTGACTTCCTCAAGCGTGTAGATGTCCCCCTCTTTCACATTGACGGTGACATAGATATCCTTTTTGTCGGGGGTAATGGCCACCTGGGTGGATTCGATATCGAATTTCAGATAGCCCCGGTCCATGTAGAAAGAACGCAGGCGTTCCAGATCCGCGCCCAGCTTCTGTTTCGAATACTGATCGTTCTTGGTGTAGAAAGACAACCATCCGGTCGTTCCCAGTTCGAACTGCTTCAGCAGGGTCCGGTCGTCAAAGGCCTTGTTGCCAATGATGTTGATGCGCTTGATTTTGGCGGCCTTGCCTTCGGAAATTTTGATCTCGATGGCGCGGCGGTTCTGGGTGATTTTGGTCACCTCGGTCTTGATCTCCACGCCATACTTGCCATGACTGAAATATTGCCGCCGCAGCTCGCTTTCGACCTTTTCCAGCAACCGGCGGTTGAATACCCGCCCTTCCGCCAGGCCGATACTCTCCAGAGCCTTGAGCAGATCATCGGTTTTGATGTCTTTGTTGCCTACGATCCGGATCCCGGCGATATAAGGGCGCTCGGTCACCTCCACGATCAGAACGTTACCGTCCCGAAGCAGCCGCACATCCTTGAAATAGCCACTGCGATACAAGGCCCGGATGGCTGCGGCGGCGGTTTTATCATCCATCCTTTCCCCAGGCTTGACCGGCAACACGTTGAATACGGTTCCGGCAGTGACGCGCTCGAGCCCCCGTACCCGGATATCCTCCACCACGAACGGTTCAAGCGCCAGGGAAGTGCATACCCACAGCAAGGCAAGCCAGCACAGGGACTTGATCCATCTCACGCAACCGCGCTCCAGGAAAGACATTCGAGGGGAGAAGAGGGGATTGAAACGATTATTGTCTGACTTCCTTTTCCAGCTGTTCCAGACTGATATGACGAACATCCTTGCCCTTGACCAAATAGATGAGGTATTCACATATGTTACAGCTTCGATCGCCGATCCGCTCCAGCGAGCGTGCCGCCCACATGATGTCCAGGGATACCGGAATACTGCGCGGATCCTCCATCATGTAGGTGATCTGCTGACGAATGATGCTTTCGTATTCCCTATCGACGACCTTGTCCTCCTCCACCACCTTCAAGGCCAATTCCACATCGATCCGGGCGAAAGCGTCCAAAGCGTTGTGCAACATCGCCCTGACCTGGCCAGCAAGCTGCTCCAGCTCGCTCAGTTGATTGGTCTTCGGATAACGGCTGCTAAGGTCCAGGGATTGACGGGCGATGCGGCGCGCTTCGTCGCCGATACGTTCCAGGTCGGCGATGGTTTTGATCACTGCCAGAACCAGGCGGAGATCGCGGGCGGCAGGTTGGCGCCGGGCAAGAATCTCGGTGCATTTTTCGTCAATCTCCACTTCCATGGAGTTGACCTTGTAATCATTGTCGATGACCTCGTCGGCCAGATTGACATCGCTCTCGAGCAAGGCCTTGACGGCATTGGCGACCTGATCCTCTACCAGCCCTCCCATCACCAGAACACGGTGGCGAATGTGCTCCAGTTCCTGTTCGAATTGTTTGGATATATGGTGATGAACCGATTCTTCCGGCATACGTCGAACCCCCTTGGGCCAGGCAAAAAATTTGGTCCATTTTATGCCCTTCCCCCGGGTTTCTCAATCAACGCATGACGGAATCAAGCAGTTTCCGGGCCCGCTGGCGCTGCGGAAAATCCGGATATTCATCGATTAGGCGTTTCAACTCCCTTTCCGCTTCGTCCCTCCTTCCCGTTTTGCTCAAAGCCTCCGCCAAGTGCAATCTGATCTCGGGAAGATGAGGCGCCTTCACGGCCGCTTCCTGCAATATCCGCAGCCCCTCCTTCAGGCGCCCATTCTGCAGATAAACCCATCCCACCGTATCCAGCAATTCAGGCTTGTCCTGCTCCAACGCGGCCAGACGCTCGACCGTCCCCAGTGCCCTGGCATCCCCCGTCTCTTGATACAGCCATGCCAGGTTGTTCAGGATCACGACATTGTCAGGTTGCAGCGACAAAGCCTTTTCATAGGCCGAAATCGCCTTCCCGTTTTCCTTCGCTGCCTGATACCCCATCGCCAACATCATCAAGCTACCCACATCATTGGGGGATTGCTCGAGCCAGGACTCCAAGATGGCCCGCCCCTTGTCAGCCTGGCCCGCCTGACGATACAACTGATACAGTCTTTGCGCGGTCGCCCTCGAAGGCGTGATCTGGTGGGATTTCCGATAGGACTCCAGGGCTTGTCGAAATTGCCCCCTCGCTAGATGGATTTCGCCTTCCAGGTAATAACCGGCGGCAAGATCCGGATTTCGTGCCTGGATTTTTCTGGCTCCCTCCAGCGCCTCGTCATAGCGTTTTTGTTTCACCAGCAACCTGACCCTGTTGGTCGCGGCGGGAATGAAATTTTCCTGCAGTCTCAAAGCCTCATTCCATGCTTCAAGCGCCCCCGATTCATCGCCGTTTTTCTCCAGGGCCAGTGCCAGAAGGTGCCAGGCCATGGGATTGTCGGGCCTGAGCGAAGTGAGCTTCCTGAAAGTGGCGGCAGCCGAAGCAGGCTGCTCCGCCGCCAGTTGGGCCTGTCCCAGAAGCTGGTACACGACGGGATTTTGCTCGTGATACCCGGCCAGTTCCCTGGCAATGCTCAGCGCCTTCATCGCCTCTCCGGAAGCGAGAAAATAACGCACCAAGCTCGCGGCCGGCCCGATTGCATCGGGATGCCGATCCAGCGCCCGTTGCAGATAGCCCACCATCTGCCCGTATTCCTTTCGGGCCTCGGCGACCTGGGCCAGGCCCACCAGGGCGGTCACATGGCCGGGTTGTTTTTCGAGGACACTGCGGTAATATTTTTCCGCCTCCTCCCATTTCCCTTGCTGAAATTTCAATTTGGCCAGATTCAAGACTGCCGTCAGATACTCCGGATGATCTTGTAACAAGCGTTTCCAAATCCGCTCGGCCTCACCCTTGTCCCCCATCGCCAAATGGGTGCTGGCGACGAGATTCATGGGCATGGGGTTGCCCGGCATTTTTTCCGCCAGTTTTTTCGCCGTATCCAGGGCCTGCTGGTATTTTTTCTGCTTGATCTGGGCCAGAACGAGCAAAACATCGGCCTGCACCACACCCTGTTTCAAGTCAACGGCCTTCTCCAATTGCCCTTCGGCTTTGGCGAGATCCCCCGATGCAAGCTCCCCCAGGGCCAGCTGGGTACGAATCGCGGCCACATCGGGTGCCAGTCTGGAGGCCTCCGTCAGGGCCTCGGTTCCTTCGTCGTATTGGCGGTTTTGCAGATACGCGCTGCCAAGCAGAGCGAGATATTGGGCATCACCGGCATGTTCGCGCTTGTAAGGTTCCAACAGGGAAACCGCTTCCTTGGGCCGGTTCAGCTTCATCTTCACCGCCGCCAACAGCTTGGCCACCGGGAACGAACCAGAACCTGGGCGGTATCCCTCCTCGAGATATTTCTCGGCGGTTTTCAAGTCATTTTGCCGATAACCGATAATCCCCAGGAGAATCTGGCTCTGGGGATGATCCGGAACCTTATACAGCACTTGTTCCAGCGCGGCTTTCGCGGCATCCAGGTTTTGCGCGCGAAATTCCAGCAGCCCGCGCAAATAAAGCGCCTGGGGATGCTCCTTGGCAATGCCATCCACTTTGTCCAGGGCCTTCCGGGACCGATCCAGATCCCCTTGCGCCAGATAAGCCGCGGCACTTCCCAACAATGCCGGCACCGCCCGGGGACGACGTTTCAGAACCTCCTCATAAAACCTCACCGCCTCGGCAAAATCGTTTTTTTGCCGCAAGATTTCCGCCTGCAGCAAATAAGCGTCGGTATTTTCCGGATCCGTCTCGATCACCCTGGAGAGATGGGAGGAAGCGGTTTCGGCATCTTTGTCCTGCAAGGCCAGGCGCGCAAGCCCCAGATGGGCCGTTGAACCATCTGGTTCCAATCGCAAAGATTGCTCCAGGGCCTTCTTGCCCTCGTCAAGGTCCCCGAGCATCAACCGGGCGGTTCCGGTCATAGCGAGGAGTGCGGCCTTATCCTCCGGCGTTTGAGCTTGATCGGCGGAAATGTTGTCGAGCACTTTTCGCGGTTCGCCATTTTTCAGATAAGCCTCCGCCAGCAGCTGTCGCCATCCCTCCATACCCAGATCGCGCGCCCGCTCCAGTTCCTTGACCGCAGAGGGATAATTTCCCAGTTGCAGATAGGTCTTGCCAAGCAACAGCCGCGCCTGTCCATCGTCCGGCTGCTCGCGGAGATAGTTCTTCAACTGGATGACCGCCGCCCTGCGCTCCCCTTTTTCGATATATTGCCTGGCCTCTTGCAGCAAACGTCCGGAATCGGCCCAGACCACGGCGGTCAAAGCGATCCAGCACACAGAAACCAGCGCTAATCCTCGATACATCGTATCCACTCCTAAACCTTCAAACCATATTTACCAAGCAAGGCGTACAGCGTAGGCCGCGTGATTGCCAAAATTTCCGCGGCTTTGGCAATCTTTCCACCGGCCTCGTTGAGGGCCGCGACAAGCGCCTCCCTTTCAGCCGTTTCCCGAGCCTCTCGCAGGGTTTTCAAACGTTGCCCGGTTTCCGTCGCAACCAAGCGCAGGTCTTTTGCCTCGACTTTCGGCCCCCTGGCCAAAGCAACCGCCGTTTTGACCCGGCCCTGCAGCTCTCTCACATTGCCCGGCCATTCATACTGCTCCATGGCCGCCAGGGCGGTGTCGGAAAAATCCAGCAAATCCCGCTTCATCTCCTGGTTATATCGATGCAGGAAAGCCCGCGCCAACACCGGAACGTCACCCATTCGTTCACGCAGCGGCGGAAGTTCGATCGTCGCTTCGTTGATTCGGAACAACAAATCCTGACGAAACAGACCTTCTGCGATCAGCCTTTGAATATCCTGGTGGGTCGCGCATATCACCCTGACATCCACTTCGATCACCCTGCGCCCACCGATCCGCTCTATGACCCGCTCTTGCAGGAAGCGCAGGATTTTCGGCTGCAGATTCAGCGGCATGTCACCGATTTCATCCAGAAACAGCGTTCCTCCGGATGCGATTTCAATCTTGCCTTTGGTCTGTTTGGCCGCATCGGTGAAGGCCCCTTTTTCATAACCGAACAGCTCGGCCTCGAGCAGGTTCTCCGGAATGGCTGCGGCATTGATGGCGACAAAAGGGCCGTCTTTTCTCGGGCTCAGATGATGAATCGCCCTGGCGATCACTTCCTTGCCGGTACCGCTCTCCCCCAACAGCAAGACGCTCAAATCGGTGGGCGCCAGCTGCTCGACCAGCCGGCAAACCTCATGCATCTGTGGGCTGGAAGCGATCACGCCATCCAGCGGATGGTTGATGTGCATCCGGGCCAGTTTGCGGTTCTCCTCTTCCAGCTCGTGCAAACGGAACGCCCTCTCCACCACAAAGGAAAGCATATCCGGATCCACCGGCTTTTGATAGAAATCATAAGCTCCCATCCCCACGGCCCGCACCGCATTGTCCAGGGTGTCGTTCCCGGTGATGACGATCACCTTGGTAGCCGGCGCGATTTTCAACACCTCTTCCAGCACCGCGAACCCTTCACTGGCCCCACCCGGGTCCGGCGGCAAACCAAGATCGAGTGTGATCACCGCAGGCTCGTTCTTCCTCACCAGGGCAATCGCTTCTTCACGATCCCCAGCGGTCGAGACTTTGTATTTTTCCGAGAAACTCCATTTCATCTGGCTCTGCAGACCAGGATCGTCCTCTACGATCAATAGACTCCCAGCACTCAAACCGAAACCCCCGTTGACTGACAAGTACGTTCTTCACGCGTCACCAAAGGCAAAAGGAAACGGAAATAAGTCCCTTCCCCCAGGCGGCTCTCTACCGTAAGATCACCGCCCAACGCCCTGACATATTCCCGGCTTTCATAGGCCCCGATCCCCATGCCGCTCAATCCCTTGGTGGTTTCAAACGGCTTGAACAAGCGTTCTCGAACGAATTCGTCATCCATCCCGGGGCCATTGTCTTCCACTTCAACTATAGCTTGAGATGCCGTGCTTGACAGCGTCACCTTCACCCAGCCTTGTTTGCCCGCCGCTTCCTGGGCGTTTTGAATGATGTGTTCGAAAGCCGAGGCCAGCCGGTCCGGTTGCGCCATCAGCGCCACTTGGTCATCCACCCGGCATACGAATCGAGGTCTTGGCAGCTGCCCTGCCCGGGCCGAAATCACCTCCTGGAGCAACTTGCGCAATACGATGAGCTTGTTGTTTTGTTCGCTTCCGATGTTTTTCAGCTGGGCCAGCAAACGCCCCATCTTGGCAACGGCATGATCGACTGTGTTCATGGCATCGCGGACGAATTCCGGGTTATTGACGTGCTTGTCGGCATTGCGCACCACCAATGAAAGCTGGGCGACGATATTTTTCAAATCGTGAACGACGAAGGCGGACAAACGATTGAATCCCTCGAACTGACGGGCTTCGATCAGCCTGTTGGCAGTCTCCTCGACCACCAGGAAACTGGCTGCCTGGCAACCGGCGGTCTTCAACACGTCGAACACCTCCCAGTTACAGTCAAAGCTCGCCCTGGGACGATTCAACAATACCACCGCCCACAGCACCTCGCCATGAAACAAGGGAATCACCAACCAGGCATCCTCACTGGATTCGAGCCACGCAGGCAAAGCAAGGTCGATGTATTTCTCGGGTATCTCTTTAAGTTCCTGCAGATCCACGATCCAGCCGGTTCGCTGCAAAAAAGCGACCAATGGATCTCCATCGGACATCCATGACAAGTCAGAAAAAGGATTGCCCCATTGCGCCTTGAGCAAATACCTGCCCGAGTCATTCCTTGTCCAGAGGACGCCAGAAGGGCTTTCCACCAAATCCGCCAGCGCCTTGATGACTCTTTCCCCCAAGGGAACCGGACTGTCCGGCTGAGAGAGTTCGTGGGTGATACGCAGCCATTCCTTGCGGTAATCATACCGATAATTGAAAAAATGCTTGTTGAGGAAAACCCATAATCTCGCCCTGGCCTGCCCCGAAAAAAGTACCACCAGCAGAATCAACGCCCCACCCGCCAAGAGCGTCACCTGAAGCACTTCCCCCCATTTCCCGCCATACAACCTGACGTAGTAGCCAGCCGTCGCCATAAGCAACAGATACAATCCTGCCCCCAGCACCACGGTGGTATGAAAAACGAAATCACGGGAAATGAAGGCGTTCAGGGACCAATCAGGATTGCGGGCGGCGGTCACCGCAAGCAGGGGAACCAGCATGGCGCTGACGAATCCCCGCGCAGCCCACAACCTGGCATCCAGCTGTTTGAACAACAATGCGTCGGCATACATGTAAAATTCATACGCAAACAGGCCACCCAGGCCGAAGCAAAGAAATTTGATATACCAGCGCATATCCGGGCGGGTATTGCGGTAGAGCTGCTCCAAAGTCACCATTCCCGCCAGCGACAAAACTAGCTGTCCGATCAAAGGCAGTTCCGGCAACAAAAACCCCGGCCGCCACCCTTGCAGCATCGGACTCGCCCAACCATACAGAAACGATACGACAGCAATTCCATAACAACCCAGCAAAACGTACCGCCATGCGATCTGGCGGCGGATCTGGGGCGGCACCAGCCGGATCAGAAACATCAGCCACAACAGCAGATGAAGAATCTCCAGCGACCAGATCAGGGGCATGGGGATGGACCGATACGCCAATTGCCACGCGTTGACCCCGCTCCACATCACCATTCCCCCCACGGCGAACAACAACAACCCGCCCTCGAGGCGCCCGCGCCAGGAAACGGCCAACATGGCCAGCAGCAGCAAATAGGCCACCGCGGCGACGGAGTAGCTGGTCAAGATGATGGCATCACTCATTTCAGCGCGCCCCTTTCCCCCACAACACCACCTCAACGGTACGAATCATGATCAGAAAATCCAGAAACAGGCTGTAGTTCTTCACGTAGTAGAGATCGTATTGCAACTTTTCCAAAGTGTCTTCCTCATTTTCCGCATAGGGATAGCAAACCTGGGCCCACCCCGTGATGCCCGGCTTGACCCGGTGTCTTTCCGAATAATAGGGAATCGTTTCCACGAACTTGTCCACGAATTCGGGTCTTTCCGGCCGCGGTCCGACAAAACTCATGTCGCCCTTGAATACGTTCCATAATTGCGGCAGTTCGTCGATCCGAGTCTTGCGGATAAATTTGCCCACGCAGGTCACCCTGTCGTCATTGGCTGAAGCCATTTTCGCCCCTTGTTTCTCCGCATCCGGTCTCATGCTGCGAAACTTGACGACTTCGAAAAGCTTCCAGTCCTGGCCCACCCGGGTTTGGCAATAGAAAATGGGGTGCCGGCCACCACACTCGACGAAGATCGCCAAGGCAGTCACCAACATGACGGGCCAGGAAACGGCAAGCAGGATAGAGCTGGCCAGAATATCGATCAGGCGCTTGACCAGCATTCCACTTTTCATCCGGAAGCCGTCGGAGAAGACAAGCCAACTTGGATGCAGGCAATCTATCTTCACGATCCCCGCCTCTCTTTCGAAAAAAGAAAGCAGATCGATGACATCAAAGCCACTCATCTTGCAATCGAGAATCTCATCGACGGGGAAACCCTGGCGGCGGTCGTCAGGCGCCACCACGATCTCGTCGATGTCTTTTTCGTTTGCAAACTGGTTGACGGGCCGATCCAGGGAAATCACCCGTTCGACCGGGACGACACAGGGATCGCATCCCATGGGCACGAAGCCGACGAATGTCAGATTCCAATAGGGCAGCCGCTGTTCAAATTCCAGGATTTTCCTGGCATTGTGCCCAGCCCCCAGCACCAAAGCCCGCCGGTTCAGCTGCCGGCGATCCACCCCATGAATGAACAGCCACCGCAGCATCAATGTCGACAACAGGGAAAACAGCACCGCGAAGCCGAAAATCCCCCTGCCGACGAACAATTCCGGCAGGGTGTAGAACACCACGCTCATGACGACAGTGGTCATCGTAAAGCTGATCAGCAAACGCAAAAACACATTGGAAATATGGCTCTGGGATGAACGCTGATAGAGCCCGACGCTGATATGGGTGATCGATGTGATGATGGAAAAAAGCAGTGCGGTGAACCATAATTCAGGCTCCGCATTCCATTCTTCCGCCCACAAAAACCGGAGATGGCCACCAATGAAAATCGCTGAAAAGTAAAGGCCGAACTCGATCAGGAAAAGGCCCAGATAAGCGGTTGAAACGTAATGGCGAAAAATTCGTACGGTAGGCATGGCGCTGTATCTTGTCGTATTGAATGGGTAGAGCGTCTCGTCCCAGGGGACGAGACATCCTAACAAAAAACTCATCGCCCCTTCTCGGTATCAACCCTGTTTCAAAGAAGATGCGTTTCAGTCCCTGTCAAACAATCGCCCGCTTCATGACGGTTTTTCCCCGGGCGATGAAATTCGGTAAAATGACCGGGCGGGGCATTCAAAGGGTATTCTCTCAAGCAGTCGGGACTCAGACCTCCGATGCGGATTTGCTCCCTTCCCTTGATTTCACGGCACGAGCCATACTTGAATCAGTGTCTTTGGACTAAGCTTTGTCTTGAAAGCACCTGTTGTCAATCCCCCCGAATGTGAAGGAGACCACATGCTGTCATTGGAAAACGCCAGAATCGCCGTCGTCGGACTGGGATATGTAGGCCTGCCCCTGGCAGTCGAGTTCGGACGCCGCTACCCGACCATCGGTTTTGACATTAACACTAACAGGATAGACGAACTCAAGCGGGGATTCGACCGCTCACTGGAAGTGGAAGCCGAAGCACTGCAGCGGGCGGAAATGTTGACCTACACTTCTCAAATCTCCGAGTTGTCCCGGTGCAATGTCTACGTGGTGACCGTTCCCACCCCCATCGACAAGAACAAGCGCCCCGACCTCGGTCCGCTCGTTTCCGCCAGTACCAGCGTGGGCGGCATCCTCAAGCCAGGGGATGTGGTGATCTACGAATCCACCGTCTACCCCGGCGCCACCGAAGAAGTGTGTGTGCCCATTCTGGAGCGGCAGTCCGGCCTTACCTATAACCAGGACTTCTTCGCCGGCTACAGTCCGGAAAGAATCAACCCCGGCGACAAGTCCCACCGGGTCACCAACATCGTCAAGGTGACTTCCGGCTCCACCCCCCAGGCCGCCGACTTCGTCGATGCGCTTTATGGCAGCGTCATCGAAGCGGGCACCCACAAAGCAAGCAGCATCAAGGTGGCGGAAGCGGCCAAGGTGATCGAAAACACCCAGCGTGACGTCAATATCGCCCTGATCAACGAGCTTGCGGTATTGTTCCATCGCCTGGGTCTCGACACCCTGGAAGTGTTGGAAGCCGCGGGAAGCAAATGGAATTTCCTGCCTTTCCGGCCGGGGCTGGTGGGCGGGCACTGCATCGGCGTCGATCCCTACTACCTGACCCACAAGGCCCAGGAAGCCGGTCACCATCCGGAAATCATCCTGGCGGGACGCAGAATCAACGACTCCATGGGTGAATACGTGGTCGCCCGGGTGGTCAAACTGATGACCCAACGCCGGATTCATGTCTGCCAATCCAATATCCTGATTCTCGGAGTGACTTTCAAGGAAAACTGCCCGGACATTCGAAACACCCGGGTCATCGACATGATCCACGAACTGCGAACCTATCATGCCAACGTGGAAGTGTACGACCCCTGGGCCCACAAAGACGAAGCCCGGGAAGAACTGGGCCTGGAGTTGGTTGCCGAACCGGAAAAAGGACGTTACGAGGCCATCATCGTCGCCACCGGCCACGATCAATTCATCGAGATGGGAGCCGGGGGCATCCGGGCGCTGGGAACGCCCGACGCCGTGCTGTTCGATGTCAAGGGAATCCTGCCGAAATCCGAAGTGGACGGACGGCTATGAAAATCCTCGTCACAGGCACCGCGGGATTCATTGGATCAGCGCTGGCACACCGGCTGCTCGATCGCGGCGACGAGGTGGTCGGCATCGACAATGTCAACGATTACTATGACGTGAACCTCAAGGAAGACCGGTTGGCCCACCTCAAGCCCCGGGCCGGCTTCACGGAAATCCGCGCCAGTCTCGAAGACCGAAGCGTCATCGAACAGGCTTTCGCCGATCACCGCCCCCAACGGGTGGTCAACCTGGCGGCCCAGGCGGGGGTGCGCTATTCGCTCGAGAATCCCCACGCCTACATAGACGCCAACCTGGTGGGTTTCTGTAACATTCTCGAGGCCTGCCGTCACCACGAAGTGGAACACTTGGTCTACGCCTCCTCGAGTTCGGTCTATGGCGCCAATACCCGGATGCCTTTTTCCGTCCATCACAATGTGGATCATCCGGTCAGCCTCTATGCCGCCACCAAGAAGGCCAATGAATTGATGGCCCACACCTACAGTCATCTTTACGGACTGCCGACCACCGGCTTGAGATTCTTCACCGTCTATGGACCCTGGGGGCGGCCCGACATGGCCCTGTTCCTGTTCACCCGCAACATGCTTGAAGGCAAACCGATCGATGTCTTCAACTTTGGCAAACACCGGCGGGATTTCACTTACATCGACGATATCGTGGAAGGCGTGATCCGCTGCATCGACCAGATCGCCACCCCGAACCCCCAATGGGACGGAGACCGTCCGGATCCCGGCAGCAGCAAAGCGCCTTACCGCCTCTACAACATCGGCAGCCACAATCCGGTCCCTTTGATGCGATTCATCGAAGTCCTGGAAAAAACCCTGGGAATCGAAGCGGAAAAGAATTTTCTGCCGATGCAACAGGGCGACGTACCCGCCACCTATGCCGATGTCGAGGATCTGATCCACGATACCGGTTACGCGCCTTCCACGCCCATCGAGGAGGGAATCGCCAATTTCGTCCGTTGGTACAAGGAATATTACGGATACCGATGACCGACATCCCTCTACTGGGTTTTGCCGCCTTCAGCGGCAGCGGAAAAACCACATTACTGACCAGACTCATCCCCCTGCTCAAACAGCGGGGAAAAAAAGTCGCCCTGGTCAAACACGCCCACCACAGTTTCGACATCGATCACCCGGGAAAAGACAGCCATCGCCTGCGGCAAGCGGGTGCCGCGCCCGTCATGGTGGTTTCGAAAAAACGCAGGGCGATCGTCTATGAATATCCCGAAGTGGAAGAAATCCGCCTTCACGACCAGTTGAAATATCTGGTTTGCCAGGATCTCGACCTGATTCTGGTCGAAGGCTTCAAACACGAAAACTTTCCCAAGATCGAACTCCACCGGCCACAACTGGGTTTTCCCCTGCTCTTTCCCGAAGACCCCGCCATCGTCGCCGTGGCCACCGACCAACCCCTGTCCCGCCCCTGCCCTCTGCCGCTGCTGGACCTGAACGATCCGCTGCAAATCACCGATTTCATCCTCCATGAATTCCTCCGTTGATCCCTGCCAGAACGGCCTGTTGTCTCTCGACGACGCGCTGGGGCGAATCCTGGGTTCGCTTTCCCCCCTGGAGGCCACCGAACAAGTGACCTTGAAACAGGCAACCGGCCGGATCGTCGCCGAAACGCTTGCCGCACCTTTCGATCTCCCCCCCTTCACCAACTCGGCCATGGACGGCTATGCCCTGTTCTCGGAAGGGCTTCGCCCCGGGATGGGTTTGTCCGTGATCGGCAAGTCCATGGCCGGTCAACCCTTCGAAGGGCGCGTCAAAAAGGGAGAATGCGTCAGAATCTTTACCGGCGCCCCCCTGCCCGAAGGGGCCGATAGCGTCATCATGCAAGAGGAAACCCTTGTCACGGGCAACCGGCTCACCCTCAAACGCCTTCCCTCGAAAGGGGAAAACATCCGCCCCGCGGGTGGGGATGTGAAGAAAGGCGAGCAACTGTTCACCCGGGGAAAGCGCCTGAATGCTGCCGATGTGGGTCTGCTCGCCTCCCTCGGTCACGCATCGATAACGGTGTTTCAACGCCCCCGGGTCGGTTTTTTCTCCACCGGCGACGAACTGCGCTCCCTTGGCAAGCCCCTGACGCCCGGGGCCATCTACGAAAGCAACCGCTACCAATTACAGAGCCTGCTGACGGCGCTACCGGTCGAATCCACCGACCTGGGCCAGGTTCCCGACCGGCTGGAACCCCTCCTCCAAAGGCTCCACGAAGCCGGCCGGAACCATGACGTGATCCTCAGCACCGGCGGCGCATCGGTTGGCGAGGCCGACCTTCTGGAAAAGGCCTTGAAACGACTGGGCCAGCTCTATCTTTGGAAGGTGGCCATCAAACCCGGCAAACCCTTGCTATTCGGAAAATTGGGTAAGGCCTGGTTCTTCGGTCTGCCGGGAAACCCCGTTTCGGTCCACGTCACCTTCAGCCAGATCGTCCGCCCGGCCCTGTGGAAACTGGCGGGCGCCTCTTCCTTCAAGCCGCTGCGAATCCAGGCCCGCTGCACCCATGACCTCCACAAGACGCCGGGGCGATTGGAATTCCAGCGTGGCATCGTGCGCGTTGGGGAAAATGGCGAAGCAACCGTCAGAGGTCTGGCGGGGCAAGGTTCCCACCAACTCAAAAGCCTGAGCCAGGCCAATTGCTATATCATTCTTCCTCCGGAGAGCAAGGGGGCGAAGTCGGGTGAAACCGTGTTGGTCGAACCGTTCACCTGTCTTTTGACCAATGATGACTGATCTCAAAGGCTGCTTCATCACCGGCACCGATACCGGCGTGGGCAAGACACATTTCGCGGCGGCCTTGATTCGTAACCTGAGGCGCCAGGGCGCGGCCGTCAGAGTCAGAAAACCGGTGGAAAGCGGATGCCGGCTGCAGGCGGGCAGACTCGTTCCCGAAGATGCGTCCCTTCTCAACCAGGCCGCCGGCAACCCGGAAGACCTGGATCTCGTCTGCCCCTACCGGCTGGCCGCCGCGCTTTCCCCGGAAAGAGCGGCGCGGCTGGAAAACCTCAGCCTGTCCTTGCAGGCGCTGGTTTCCGCCTGCCACACCGACAAGGAAGCATTGCTCGTGGTGGAGGGCGCCGGAGGCTTCTACAGCCCCATCGCGGAAGGATGTCTCAACGCGGATCTGGCCCAGGCTTTGCGGCTGCCGGTCATTCTCGTCGCCGCCGACCGGCTGGGGGTGATCAATCAGGTATTGTTGGCCACCGAAGCGGTCAGGAACAGGAAGCTGACGCTTGCGGCAGTCGTACTCAACCAGACCGCCCCCGGCCCGGCCACCAAAGGCATGAACAATGCCGAAGATCTGAAAAATTGGTTGAAAGATGTTCCTGTGGCGCAAATTCCTTTCGAAAAAGATTCCAGCGCCGATCGCCTGCCGGCAATCCTGGAGCCTGTCCTGAAATCTTTACTATCCGGCAGGACTTGAACATCTAAGATATTGATTAAAAAGGTGCCCCAGGCATCCTTTCAGCCCGGCGCCGGATCCTCCATGGCCGCTCCCCCGCGTTCAAAACGCCTCGGGTTTCCGGTCCCGCAACAACAGGCTGCGCACCGCATCGGCAGCCGGTTTGCCATCGTAGAGCACTGCGTACACCTGTTCCACGATCGGCATCTCCACCTTGAGTCTCCGCGCCAATCCATGAATCAAACGGGCCGTCACGATTCCCTCGATTTCCTGACCGATCTCGGCCTTGAGGGCGTCCACCGTCTTGCCCTGTCCCAAACCGATACCCAACCGCCGATTCCGGGACTGGTCATCGGTACAGGTCAGAATCAGATCCCCGACGCCCGCCAACCCCATCAAAGTGCGGGCCTTGGCGCCCATCACTTCCCCCAGGCGCATCATTTCGGCCAATCCCCGGGTAATGAGCGCGGCTCTCGCATTGGCGCCAAACCCCATCCCGTCGGAAACGCCCGCCGCGATCGCCAACACATTCTTCACCGCTCCGCCCAGTTGCACACCTGGCAGGTCATCACTGGTATAAACCCTGAAAAACTCGTTGTGGAGCAATTCGGCGACAGCCGCCGCATAGGGCTCCTGCGGGGAGGCCACGGTGATCGCGGTGGGCAACCCCCGGATGACTTCGCGGGCGAAAGTGGGGCCGGAAAGCGCCGCCAGCAGGCAATCCCCCCCCAGCACCTCGCGGGCCACCTCGTGAAGGAGCCTGCCACTCTCGGGGTCGAGCCCCTTGGTTCCCCAGGCGACATTGGCGCCACCAGGCAGCCTGGATTTCAAAGACTGGAGACAGGCCTTGAATCCATGGCTGGGAACGGCCAAAAGCACCAGATCCTTCCCCAACAGGGAGCGGTCCAGGTCACGCTCACAGCGAATGTTCCTCGACAACGCCAATCCCGGCAGATAGCGCTCGTTGCGGCCCGTCCGCTTCAATGATTCGATGCGGGCGGGATTCTTGTCCCACAGGCTGACGGAATAACCATTCTCGGCGATCAAATGCGCCAGGGCAGTGCCCCAGGAGCCAGCCCCCAGGACACATACGGAAGTCAACTGCATCGGCCGGAATCCGACATCAATTGGGTTTGGAAGGCTGACCTGCCTGCTGCTCCTGCTGCATCTTCTGAGCGTAGATAGCCTCGAAGTTGACCGGGGGAAGGATCATCGGCATGAATCCTCCCTTGCCCGACAATTCCGATACCGCCTCGCGGGCATAGGGAAACAGCACATTGGGGCAATAGATACCCAGCAAGGGCCCCATTTCCTCCTTGGAAAACCCTTGGGCCGCAAAGATCCCCGCCTGGGCCACCTCGACCAGATAAGCCGTTTTCTCCCCCAGTTTCACCGTGACCGTGACGGTCAACGTCACCTCATGAAGGTTTTCCTGTAACTCCCTGGCATTGCTGGATAAATTGAACTCGACCTGCGGCTCCCATTTCTCGGTGAATATTTGAGGGGAATTCGGGGTCTCGAAAGACACGTCCTTCACATACAGTTTCTGAATGGCAAATTGCTTTTCCTCTTGCTCGGCCATGAATACTCCTTAGTTTTTCCTGGATTTGGTGACAGGCAGACCGGCATCGGTCCATGCCGCGGTGCCGCCTTTCAACATGTACACTTTCTCGAAACCCGCCTGAACCAGTTTCTTGCATGCAGCCGGCGAGCGGGTACCCGACTGGCAAGTGACAATCAGGGGCTTTTGCTTGAGATCGCCAAGTTCATTCATACGCTTGTCCAGATCCCCCAGCGAGATGAGCCTGGCATTGACGATGTGCCCCTTGGCCCATTCGGCAGGCTCGCGCACGTCGAGGATCTCGGCATCCTCCTGATTCACCAGCATCACCGCCTGCAAAGGCGTGACCACTTCGTACTTTCGCAGCAGACTCTCCAACAGATCTTTCACCAACAGCACCGCGATGACCACGAAAATGATCACCAGATACAGATGGTTTCCAACGAATTCAAACAAACGCTCCATATATCTTTTCCCTTGGTATTCGAACTCAATCTACATTTCCGGATGAAAGTCCCCGCCACCTCCGCCTTGGCTTACCCCCGAACATCACGAAACGGCCTTTATCTCAAACAGAGGGGAAAAGGTGTCTATCACCTTGACAAGGCTGTATCAGGGCCGGGAGGGGGTTCCGGCACGATGATGGCAAAAGACCTCGCGGATCTTTTCAATCAACTGAAGGGTGTTGGGGTCGTCTATCCGGTAGAAAACCCGGTTGGCATCCTTGTCGAAAGCCAACAGTCCCTTTTCCCGCAAAATGGCCAAATGCTGGGAAACATTGCTTTGCGTCGTTCCAACCTGATCCACGATTTCCTGCACACTTGCGGCCCCTGTTCCCAGAATGCACAAAATCTTCAGGCGCAAGGGATGGGACATGGCTTTCAGGCA
The DNA here is from genome assembly GCA_026981855.1 of Methylothermaceae bacterium. Taxonomy (GTDB): domain Bacteria; phylum Pseudomonadota; class Gammaproteobacteria; order Methylococcales; family Methylothermaceae; genus Methylohalobius. The sequence goes on from JALSIB010000043.1 coordinate 81,051, forward strand.
GCGTGCTGCATGTTGAATATCGTCTTCGTCGGCAATCAATTGATCGTTCATAGTTCCATCGCACGGCATCAAGGCCCCATCGTCGACATACGCGGCGACCATCCTTTCCGGCGTCCTCCCATTCAAGCGTGCCATTATAAACATTTTGCAAGATTTTATCCTTGTCAAAATCCCGCCTCTTACCACCTGTCACTTCTGCCGGAAGAGTCCGGGAAGGGTCCGTCAGCGGCATACATCGCCGGTCGTATCTTTTATAATGACACTTGATCAGAAGAAGCCCTTTGGGGCTTGATTTCGAACCCAAAGCAGCCCCCACGCCCTGCGAGCGAACCTTCGGCTCCAACATGAACACGGCCCATCAACGGTGATCGGATTCTTTATCCCCGCGCCCCCCCTGCGTTGGCTTCATATCGCTTTACTGGCCTCCCTCTTATGGGTATGGGTACCCGCCAGCGCGGACAGCCGTGACGAACTGAAGACCCTCACCCGCAGGATCGATCGCATCGTCCAGGAGCTCAACAAACTTCACGGCAAAGAAGTTTCCGTTGAGCGATCCCTGACGGAGACCGAGCGGCGCATCGGCAAAACCGCTGCCGCCTTACGCCGGCTCGAACAGCAAATCCAAGAAGCAAAGCGGCGGCGCCACAGGTTGCAAGACTCACTTGACGAACACCGCATGCAACTGGAACGGCAAAGAAGCCGGCTCGCAGCACAGCTGCGGATCAGCTACGCCCTGGGAAGGAAGACACCGTTGCAATTTATGATGAATCTCGACGATCCTGCCACCCTCAGCCGCACCCTGACCTACCATCGCTATTTCCATCGGGCCCGCCTGGAACAGATCCGCGAGACCCGACGGCGATTGCAGGAAATCCATGCCCTCACCCATGAAATCGAGCAGAACCAAAGCCGCCTGTCAGCCCTGTTGAAACAGAAGCACGACGAACTGGATGCGTTGCGACACATGCGAAAGGAGCGAAAAAAAAACCTGGCCCTGCTCCGAAAACGAATGACCGACAAACGCCTCCGTCTGGCCAAAATGAAGCAAGACAAGCAACGTCTGGGCAAACTTCTCGAATCCGTTTCCCGGGCCAGTGACAGTTTCGCATTTCCGGATGCGGGCGAGCGGCCATTCGAACAATACAAGGGACGTTTTCATTGGCCCGTTTCCGGACGGATCAAAGTCCGTTTCGGGGCGCCGCGGGGCTTGGGGCGCTGGGAAGGGATGATCCTCAGCGCGCCGGAGGGCAGCCCGGTGAGAGCCATCCATTCCGGCAAAGTGATCTTCTCCGATTGGCTGCGTGGCTATGGGCAACTGATCATCCTCCGCCACGACCGCGACTTCATGACGCTGTACGCATTCAATCAAACCCTTCTCAAACAGGTCGGGGAGCGGGTCAAGGCCGGGGAAATCATCGCGACAGTGGGTGACAGCGGGGGGCGGGATGAGCCGGGGGTCTATTTTGCGATCCGCTACCGTGGAGAACCGGTCAACCCGCTGCGCTGGTGCCGACGGCCACGAAAAAACAGGGTCAACTGAACCGCAAGGGTTCCATGCTGGAAAAATAATGTCATACTTAAAACATTTGGTTGACCGGTCAACAGGCCAACCCCTTTCGAAACAGATCTATATCAAGGAATAAGGAAGATCGATGCGCAAAACCACGAACCTGTTTCTCCTCGTTTTCGGCATTCTGGTGGGTATCACCCTGGGAACCTGCGGCAGCGTCCTTGCCGAACGGAACAACAAACGAAACGAAACGATTCCCTTCACAGAGCTGCGCACTTTCACCGAAGTGTTCAGCCGCATTCAGGCGGACTACGTCGAACCGGTCACCGATGAAACGCTCCTGGAAAACGCCATCCGGGGAATGCTCACGGGGCTGGACCCCCATTCGACCTACCTCGACCCGGACGAATACAAGGAGTTGCGGATCGGCACCACCGGCCAGTTCGGTGGGCTGGGAATCGAGGTGGGGATGGAAAACGGCTTCGTCAAGGTGATCTCCCCCATCGACGACACCCCCGCCCAGCGGGCGGGCGTCAAGGCGGGCGATCTGATCGTCCGTCTCGATGACAAGCCCGTCAAGGGAATGACGCTCCAGGAAGCCGTCAAGATCATGCGCGGCAAGCCGGGAACCAAGATTACCCTGACCATCGTGCGTGAAGGTGAGGACAAACCGCTCAAGATCACCATCACCCGCGCGGTGATCAAAATAAAGAGCGTCAAGAACAAACTGCTGGAGCCAGGCTATGGCTATCTGCGGATCACCAGCTTCCAATCCCGGACCGGCGAGCAAATGCGCAAGGCCATCGCCGAAATGAAAAAAGAAGGCGGCCTCAAGGGGTTGATTCTGGATTTGCGCAACAACCCCGGCGGGGTGCTCAATGCCGCCGTTTCGGTCAGCGACGCCTTCCTCGACAAGGGATTGATCGTCTATACCGATGGCCGGATCGAGGAAGCGAAGATGAAGTTCGAAGCCACGCCGGGCGATCTCCTGCCCGGCGTTCCCATGGTGGTCTTGATCAATGCAGGCTCCGCCTCGGCATCGGAAATCGTCGCCGGCGCGCTGCAGGATCACAAGCGGGCCATCCTCATGGGACAGAAGACTTTCGGCAAAGGCTCCGTGCAGACAATCCTGCCTCTCAGCAACGGCGGCGCCATCAAATTGACCACCGCCCGCTATTACACACCTTCGGGACGCTCGATCCAGGCAGAAGGCATCGTTCCCGACATCGTTCTCGGCATCGTGCGCCTGGAAACGGTCGCTGAAGCCGAAGAATTCGAACCATTGACCGAGGCCAGCCTGTCACGGCACTTGGAAAATGGAAAGAAAAAAGGGAAATCGCCCCAAGAGAAAAGCGACGGGGAAGGACGCAAGGAAAGCAAGGCGCTATTGAAGGATTACTACCTGCACGAGGCTTTGAACGTTCTCAAGGGAATCAATATCGTCAAATAGGCCAAAAAAAACCAAGGGGGCCTTCCGGCCCCCTTGGTTTGCATTCCGCCCTGAAGCCGGGCTTATACGCTGCGGCCACGCTGCTGGATCAATCCCCCCCCATCGGCGGCAGGTTGGTATTTCACCGAAAACGTCGAAAAAGCGCGCAATGCCTCTTCCAGGGATTCACTCCCCCGATACTCAAAGGCATCGACCCCCACCCGCTCGAGGTAGAAAATCTGATCATAGAGAAAATCCCCTAATACCCGGATCTCTTCCCGATAGCCATACCTCTCCCGCAACAGCCGGGCCAGGGAGAACACCCGGCCATCGGTGAATTTGGGCACTTCCAGCACCACCAGCTGGATCTTGCCCAAATCCCCCGCCAAGGCCTCGAGTTCTTCCGGTGATTCGCCATTCAGACGCACACCGATCTCCCCATCACGGTCGAGCAGCACCTGCCTCTCCACCCGCCAACGATTGAATGGAACCGTCACCTTGCCATCCACAGGCAAGGCTTCGTCGCACAAATGCACCCAGGCGTCTTCGACGATCTGGCGATTTTTAATGATTCGCATACACACGCTCCTTGAAAGGTTGCACCCCGATCCTCCGCACAGTCTCCAGGAAGGCTTCGTCTTCCTTCCGTTGCGCCACATAGGTTTCTATGATGGCTTCCACGGTATCTGCCACCTTGTCTTTGGCCACCGCAGGTCCTAGACGGGACCCGAGGGTGGCTTCATCGGCCGACGACCCGCCAAGAGTGATCTGATACCACTCCTCGCCTTTCTTATCGACTCCCAGGATTCCGATATGGCCCACGCTGTGATGACCACAGCCATTCATACAGCCAGACAGATTGACCCGGATATCCCCCAGGTCGTACAGATAATCGAGATCCTCGAAGCGGGCATAGATATCGTGGGCGACGGAAATGGAACTGGCATTGGCCAGAGCGCAATAATCCAGCCCGGGGCAACAGATCATGTCGGTCAACTTGCCCACATTGGGCGTGGCCAGATTGAGTTCGCGCAAGGATTGCCACAACTCATACAGATCGGTTTGCCGCACATCGGCAAAGACCAGATTCTGGGTATGGGTGGTCCGGGTCACACCGAAACTGTACCGTTCACACAACCGGGCCACGGCTTCCAGCTGTTCCGAAGTCATATCCCCCGGCGCCACCCCCGGCGGCTTCAGGGACAGGAAAACCACGCGATAACCGGGCACCTTGTGGGCCGTGGTATTGTGTCGATACCACGCATCAAAGGCCGCCTCTTCCCGCCTGCGTTCGAGCCATTCTTCCTCACCTGCCTCCGGATCGTAGTCGGGCCGGACGAACCGGGCCTTGTACCAGTCGATGGTTTCTTCCTCGAGGGGAAACCGGTCGCGGATCTGCCGCCATTCGGTTTCCACCGCCTCGCGGAAGGCCTCCACCCCCATCTCCTTCACCAGAATCTTGATACGCGCCTTGAACTTGTTGTCGCGCCGCCCCTTGAGGTTATAGACCCTGAGAATGGCGTCCAGGTAGGAAAGCAGATGCCGCTTGGGCAGGAACCGGCGAATCACCTTGCCGATGATCGGCGTGCGCCCAAGTCCTCCGCCAACGATGACCTCGAATCCGGTTTCACCGCTTTCGTCTTTCACCAGGCGAAGACCGATGTCGTGAACCCGCACTGCCGCGCGATCCACGGGGGCGCCTGTCACGGCAATCTTGAACTTGCGGGGCAGAAAGGCGAACTCGGGATGGAGTGTCGACCATTGGCGGATGATCTCGCAATAAGGGCGCGGGTCTTCGACCTCGTCATGACAGACACCCGCCAACGGATCCGAAGTGGTATTGCGGATGCAATTGCCGCTGGTCTGGATACAATGCATCTGAACGCTGGCCAGATCTTCGAGAATCGCGGGGCTGTCCTCCACTTTCGGCCAGTTGAGCTGGATATTTTGCCGGGTGGTGAAATGTACGTATCCCTTGTCGTAGGTGCGGGCGATGTGGGCGATCATGCGCAATTGTTTCGCCGCCAGATGGCCATAGGGAACCGCGATCCGCAGCATGGGTGCGTGGCGCTGGATATACAGGCCGTTCTGCAACCTCAGAGGCAGAAACTGCTCCTCGGTCAATTTACCTTCGAAATACCGGCGGGTCTGATCACGATATTGCGCCGCCCGCTCGTCCACCACCGTTTGGTCTTGCTCGTCATAACTGTACATAGTGCCCTCGCAGCATCAATTCCCTACCAAGCCGGTCAATTATCACCCTTCTCCTTATGAAAAAAAATACTGGAAACGGGATATGACTAAAACTTTGTGAAATATATGACGGGAAAAGCTTCCGTCACAAGGTGAATTTTGCCTATCATATACGGCTGTTTGCCTTACATATAAAACAATCAAATTCGAAAGGGGGTTATCTTGTTTAGGTTCATACTCGTCTTGTTCGCCTTGCTGGCCCTGCCAGGCATCGCCGCCGCCTCCGAGTGGGAGACCCTGGATATGGTCACGACGGAGCGGGGACTCTACTGCGTCCTGATCTTCGTCATCGCCTATATCCTGGTGATGGCCGAGGAATTCATCGAGCTGAAAAAATCCAAGCCGGTCATCATCGCCGCCATCATCATCTGGGCGGAGGTCGCCTACATGGCCGCCACCAAAGGGCCGGAACAGGTCGAAATGCTCGATGGCGCCATCGTCCACCACCTGGCCGAATATGCCGAACTGATGTTGTTCCTTCTGGTCGCCATGACCTATGTCAACGCCATGGCAGACCGAAACGTGTTCGAACGCCTCAGGTCCTGGCTTCTGAGCCGGAACTTCGGTTATCGCAAACTGTTCTGGATCACCGGGATCATCACCTTCTTCCTGTCCGCGGTCGCGGACAACCTCACTTCCGCCCTGCTGATCGGCGCGGTGGTTCTGGCGGTCGGCAAGGACAACCCCAAATTCATCGCTCTGGGGCTCATCAACCTGGTGATCGCCGCCAATGCCGGCGGTGCTTTCAGCCCCTTCGGCGATATCACCACACTGATGGTCTGGCAGGCGGAAAAAGCGACCTTCTTCGAATTTTTCGAGCTCTTCATCCCCTCGGTGGTCAATTACGTGATTCCGGCGGCGGCGATGCACTTCGCCATCCCCGACGAGCAACCGGAACAACCGGAAGGTCATCTGGTTTCGCTCAAGATCGGTGCCGTGACCGTTTGCGGCCTGTTCGCCCTGACCATCGCCCTGGCCGTCAGCTTCAAACAGTTGCTCCACCTGCCGCCTTTCATGGGCATGATGCTCGGCTGGGGAATTCTGGCCATCTTCGGTTTCTGGATCAAATTCCAGGAACACGATCTGCCCCATGAAAAACGTTTCGACATCTTCGACATGGTCAAAGACGCCGAATGGGATACCCTCTTGTTCTTCTTCGGGGTGATCTTCGCCGTCGCCGGCCTCGACCATATCGGCTATCTCGACGTCACCGCGAAATGGATGTACGGGTCGTTGGGCGACACCGGCGCCAACATCCTGGTGGGTTTCCTTTCCGCCATCGTCGACAACATTCCGGTGATGTTCGCCGTTCTGACCATGGATCCGGACATGGAGCTGTATCAATGGCTGCTGGTGACCCTGACCGCAGGCGTCGGTGGTTCCATGCTTTCCATCGGTTCGGCGGCAGGCGTCGCGCTGATGGGAATCTCCAAAGGCAAGTACACCTTCTTCTCCCACATCCGCTGGACCCCCGCCATCATGGCAGGTTACTTCGCCAGCATCGTGGTTCATTACTGGCTCAACGCTTCCTGACGCGGTCCAAGATGCCACACCCCCGCTCCATCAAGCGGGGGATTCCACTCCCAGCCAACGCCTGAAACGCAGCAACAGCAACATGCCCGGCAAGGCGATCAGGGCGCAAAAAACGAAAAACCCCTCCCAACCCAACCATTCGGCGAAATAGCCCGTGGGCGAGGCCACGATCACCCGAGGAATCCCCATCAGGCTGGAAAGCAGGGCATACTGAGTGGCGGTGAAACGCTTGTCCGTCTGGCTCGCCATGAAAGCCACGAATGCCGCCGTCCCCATTCCACCCGACAGATTCTCGAAGCTGATGACCAGCGTCAATCCTGACAACGTGGGCCCGAAATGCGCCAGCAACGCGAACCCTGCCGTCGAAACCGCCTGCAACACCCCGAACAGCCACAGGGCGAAATACACCCCCAGCTTCAGGATCAAAACGCCTCCAAGCAAGCCCCCCACGACGGTCGCCCAGAAACCGAACAATTTGACCACCGCGCCGATTTCCGTCTTGCCAAATCCAAGATCCAGATAAAAAGGCATGGTCATGTTGCTGGCCATGGTGTCCCCCAGCTTGTAAAGCAGGATGAACATCAGGATCCAGATCGCATCCCTGCGGCGGAAGAATTCCAGAAACGGCAACACCACAGCTTCTCTCAAGGTCTTGGGAGAAACCGGCGATGCCGGTTCCCTGGCCCAAAGCGTGACCAGCGCCCCAGTGGCCATGAGAAGCCCGCATAAGCCGTAGACCCTCTGGAAACCGAGAAAATCGGCCAGAATCAGTCCCCCACCGGAAGCCAGCAACATTCCCAGGCGGTATCCATTCACATACAGAGAAGCACCCAGGCCCTGCTCCAGATCAAGCAGCGATTCACGCCGATAGGCATCGATGACGATATCCTGACTGGCCGAAAAGAAAGTCACCAACAATGCCGCCACCGCCACCCCAAGAGGCGCACGCCCGGGATCCATCCAACCGAGGGAAGCAATCGCCGCGGCCAGCAGCAGCTGGATCAATAAAAGCCAGCCACGCCGCCTGCCGAACCAGGGAAGCGCGTAACGATCGAATATCGGTGCCCAAAGGAATTTCCCCGTATAGGGCAGGCCAACCAGGGCGAACAAACCAATGGTCGCCAGATCCACACCCGCTTCCCGCATCCAGGCCTGCAACAACGAGCCGGTCAGGAGCAAGGGCAAACCACTGTAGAACCCCATCAACAGCGCCATCACCATCCGGCGACTGAAGACAGAGGCCGAGCGGGCGTCCTCAGAGGGGATAGTCATAATCGATGATCAAGGGGGCGTGGTCGGAGAAGCGCTCTTCTTTATAGATTTCCACCCGCAGGATACGATCTTTCAAGGAAGGGGAAACCACCTGATAATCGATTCGCCATCCCACGTTCTTTTCCCAGGCACGCCCGCGGTTGGACCACCAAGTATATTGGCCGGCCTCCTGATTGATCACCCGAAAGGCGTCCACCCAGCCTTCCTGCTGGAAGAGTCTGTCCATCCAGGCCCGCTCTTGTGGCAGGAAACCGGAACGGTTCTGATTGGAACGCCAGTTCCTGATGTCGATTTTCCGGTGGGCGATGTTGAAATCCCCACAGAAGATGAAGTCACGACCGGAAGCCGCGCATTGACGCATGAATTCAAGGAACCGGTCCATGAACTGAAATTTGAAAGCCTGGCGCGCTTCTCCCGAAGTGCCGGAAGGCACATAGACCGAAGCAACGCTCAAGTTTCCGAAACGCGCTTCCAGATACCGCCCTTCCTCGTCGGCGGGAGGCCAGCCGAAACCCTGAATCACTTCGTCCGGCAGCCTTCGCGAGTACAATGCGACCCCGGCATAGCCTTTCCTGAGTGCCGGATGATAATAACAATGATATCCTTGAGGCCAGAATTCCAGGGATTTCAGTTGCTCCAGATGCGCCTTGATCTCTTGCAGACAAACCACATCGGCGTCTTGCCCGGCCAACCAGTGGAAAAACCCTTTCCTGGCGGCGGAACGAATGCCATTGACATTGAGCGTGACGATCCTCAGGAATCCTTTACCGCAATTGGACAAACCCGCCTCATCTTCTAATATTTACTAGACACGGCCAAAATCCTGACATACTCCGACTAAGAACTCAAAACCCATGGCGACACCCACAGCAAGCCTTTCGAAACTCAGCGGTCTGGCCCGTTGCCTGATCGATGCGGGGCTGCTCACCGAGGAAGAAGCCACCAGGCACCAACAGCAGGCTTCCAACCAGAAAGTCCACCTGGACAGTTATCTGGTGGCCAACAATATTCTCTCGTCCCTGACCATCGCCACCACGGCTTCGCGTCAGTATGGCGTGCCGCTGTTCGATCTCAGCGCCATGGATATGGGATTGATACCGAGCAAACTGGTCAGCGACAAATTGATTCAGAAACATCATGTGCTGCCCTTGTTCCAGCGCGGTAACCGCCTGTTCATCGCCGTTTCCGACCCCACCAACTTTCAAGCGCTGGATGAAATCAAATTCCATACGGGGTTGACCACGGAAACCGTCCTGGTCGAGAACGACAAGCTCAACAAGGCGATCGATGTCGTTCTCGAGGCCGCCGACAGCAGCATGCAGGATCTGCTCGACGAGAATCTGGAAAACCTGCAAGTCACCTCCGATGACGAAGAAAACGAAACCCCGCTGACAAACGACTCGGAACTGGAAGATGCCCCCATCGTCCGTTTCGTCAACAAGATCCTGTTGGATGCGATCAAAAAGGGGGCTTCGGACATTCATTTCGAACCTTACGAGAAGAGCTTCCGGATTCGCTTCCGCAGTGATGGCATGCTGCATGAAATCGCCTCCCCGCCCATCACCCTGTCCAACCGGGTCATCTCCAGAATCAAGGTGATGTCGAGAATGGATATCGCCGAACGCCGGGTTCCCCAGGATGGACGGATCAAGATGATCCTGTCGCGCAACAAGGCGATCGACTTCCGGGTCAACACCTGTCCCACGCTATTCGGGGAAAAGGTGGTGTTGCGTATCCTCGATCCCACCAGCGCCCAGATCGGAATCGACAAATTGGGATTCGAGCCGGAGCAGCAGGAACTGTTTCTGAAAGCGATCCATAAACCCTATGGCATGATCCTGGTCACCGGGCCCACCGGCAGCGGCAAGACGGTGACCTTGTACACCGCGCTCAACATTCTGAACACACCCGACAAAAACATCTCCACCGCCGAAGATCCAGTGGAAATCACGGTTCCCGGCATCAATCAGGTCAATGTCCACCCCAAGGCGGGGCTCAACTTCGCCAGCGCCCTCAAGGCCTTTTTGCGCCAGGATCCCGATATCATCATGGTGGGCGAGATCCGCGATCTCGAAACCGCGGAAATCGCCGTGAAAGCCGCCCAGACGGGTCACTTGGTGTTATCCACCCTGCACACCAACGATGCACCCCAGACCCTCAACCGGTTGGCGCAAATGGGGATCGAGCCCTTCAATATCACTTCTTCGGTCCTGCTCATCCTCGCCCAGCGTCTTGCGAGACGGCTGTGTGAATACTGCAAGCGCGAAGTGGAGCTACCACCGGATTTACTGCTCAAGGCAGGATTCCAGGAAGAGGAAATCGGGCAGCTGGAACTGTTCGGCGCCAATCCAGAAGGCTGCGATCATTGCACCAAAGGCTACAAGGGACGGGTAGGGATCTACCAGGTCATGCCCATTACCGAATCCATCAACCGTCTGATCCTGGAAGGCGGCAACGCCATGGAAATCGCCCAACAGGCGAGAGAGGAAGGCGTCAACGACCTCCGGGAATCGGGGCTCAACAAGGTCAGACAGGGTCTCACCAGTCTGGAAGAAATCGATCGAGTGACACGGGAATAAACAGCCATGGCAGCAAAAGCGGAAAGAGAGGATCTGATCCTGTTCACCTGGGAAGGCCTGGACAGGAACGGCAAGCGCGTCAAGGGCGAACAGCCGGGACGGAGCGAAGTCCTGGTCAAGGCGCAACTTCGCCAGCAGGGCATCAAGCCAATCAAGGTCAAGAAAAAACCGAAGCCCCTGTTCGGGGCCAGAAAAAAGAAAATCACCACCAAGGATATCGCCATCTTCAGCCGTCAGCTCGCCACCATGCTTTCTGCCGGCGTGCCCCTAGTCCAGGCATTCGACATCGTCGGCAGAGGCCACGAAAATCCAAGCATGCAGGAGCTGCTCCTGAGCATCAAGGAAGACATCGAGGCAGGGAGCACCTTGACCGAAGCGCTGCGCAAACACCCGCTCTATTTCGACGACCTGTTTTGCAATCTGGTCGAAGCCGGGGAACAAGCGGGGGTTCTCGAAACCCTGCTCGACAAGATCGCCACCTACAAGGAAAAGACCGAATCGATCAAGGCCAAGGTCAAAAAAGCATTGACCTATCCCATCGCCGTGGTGGTGGTCGCCTGTATCGTCACCGCCATCCTTTTGATCTTCGTGGTGCCCCAATTCGAAGAACTTTTCAAAGGCTTCGGCGCCGATCTTCCCGCCTTCACCCAGATGGTCATCGCCATGTCCCGCTTCATGCAGGCCAATTGGTATTACGTCTTCGGCGCGATCCTCGCCACGGTCTATATCTTTTTCTATTTCAAGAAACGCTCCAGAGCCTTCAACCGGGTTTTGGACCGCACGTTTCTGAAAATACCGATCATTGGCCCACAAATCCTGCACAAGTCCGCCATCGCCCGCTTCGCCCGTACCCTTTCCACCATGTCGGCCGCCGGCGTGCCGTTGGTGGAAGCCTTGGAATCGGTCGCCGGGGCCTCGGGCAACGCAGTCTACTCCGACGCCATCCTGGAGATGCGCGAAGCCGTCGCCACCGGGCAGCAACTTCAGCAGAGCATGCGCCAGACCGGACTGTTTCCTCATATAGTGGTGCAAATGGTCGCCATCGGGGAAGAATCCGGATCGATCGACAGCATGCTGTCCAAGGTCGCCGATTTTTACGAGGAGGAAGTCGACAATGCCGTCGATTCCCTCAGCAGCCTGATGGAACCGATGATCATGGCTTTCCTCGGGGTCGTTGTCGGGGGGCTGGTGATCGCCATGTACCTGCCGATCTTCAAGCTCGGCGCAGTGGTTTGATGGCCTATTTTCAATACCTGTCTCAAAATCCGGCCGTGTTTCTGTCTTTGGCCGGCATCGTCGGCCTGCTGGTCGGCAGTTTTCTCAATGTCGTCATCCTGCGCCTGCCCGTCATCCTCGAAAACCGCTGGCGCCAGGAATGTCTCGAGTTCCTGGAGCAGGACAGCGAAGAAACCGGAGAGCGCTTCGATCTCGTTTTCCCGCCCTCGCATTGCCCCCACTGCGGACACCGGATCGGTGCCTGGGAAAACGTTCCGATCCTGAGCTGGCTGCTGCTACGGGGGCGTTGTCGGGAATGCAAGGCGCCCATTTCGATCCGTTATCCACTCATCGAAGCCCTCAGCGCCGTCCTCTCGGTGACGGTCGCCTGGCATTTCGGCCTTTCCGCACAGACCTTGTGGGGTTTGATCCTGACCTGGAACCTCATCGCCCTGACGGTGATCGACATCGATCACCAACTGCTGCCGGACGCGATCACCCTGCCCTTGCTGTGGGCGGGATTGCTCCTGAGCCTGTTCGGAATCTTCACCGGTCCCCGCGCCTCCATTCTCGGTGCTGCTGCAGGTTATCTGATTCTTTGGAGCGTCTATCAGCTGTTCCGGCTCCTGACCGGGAAAGAAGGAATGGGCTACGGTGACTTCAAATTGCTGGCCGTCTTCGGGGCCTGGCTGGGATGGCAGATGCTGCCTTTGATCATCCTGTTGTCCTCCCTCGTGGGTGCCGTAACGGGATTCGGCATGGTCCTGCTACGGGGACGCGACAAGAACCTTCCCATTCCTTTCGGGCCTTACCTGGCCGCCGCCGGGTGGATCGCCTTGCTCTGGGGCGAGGATCTGATCGCCTGGTACCTGAGGTTGAGCGGGCTCGGTTGAGGCGTTCGGCAACACGCATGTTGAAAATCGGGCTGACCGGCGGCATCGGCAGCGGCAAAAGCACCGTTGCCGGAATTTTCCAGCAGTTGGGGATTCCCGTGATCGATGCCGACGAAATCGCCCACGAACTGGTGGAACCGGGAAAACCCGTTCTGGAAAAATTGGCAGCTGAATTCGGTCCCGGGATACTGACGCATGGCGGCGAACTGGACCGCAAGGCTTTACGAAATCTGGTTTTCCATGATCCTCGGGCCAAGTCCAAACTGGAAGCGATCATGCATCCAGCCGTCTTTGCCGAGATGAAGCGCCAGGCGGAAAAAATTCAGGCCCCTTATTGCATCTTTGCCATCCCGCTATTGATAGAAACCGATTCCCAGGCCCTGGTCGACCGGATTCTGGTGGTCGACTGTCCCGAACGGTTACAGATAGAGCGGGTCAAAGAACGAGACGGCCTCGATGAATCCCTCATCAAGCGTATCCTTGCCACCCAGGCCACACGGCAGGAAAGAATCGCCCAGGCCCACGACCTCATCGTCAACACCGGCGACCTTTCCCTGCTGGAGAAACAAGTGCGCGATCTGCATCAAAATTACCTGAACCTCAGCCGCCGGCGGAACGATCCATGATGATCCAGCCCCCCTTGAGCCTGTACATACACCTGCCTTGGTGTGTACGCAAATGTCCCTATTGCGATTTCAACTCTCATGCCCTGCGTTCCGGGATTCCCGAAAGGCGGTACGTAAAGGCGCTCCTTGCGGATCTGGAGCAAGATCTCCAGTGGCATCAAAACCCCTCCCTGGTGAGTATCTTCGTCGGTGGCGGCACGCCAAGCCTGTTTTCACCGGAAAGCCTGAACGACTTGTTAAACGGGATACGGCAACGTGCTCCCTGTGGGCAGGACATTGAAATCACGCTGGAAGCCAACCCCGGGACGGTGGAAGCAGGCAAGTTCAGGGAGTTCAGGGATCTTGGAATCAATCGATTGTCTCTGGGGATTCAAAGTTTCCAGGATGCCAAATTGTCCGCCTTGGGACGGATTCATCGCGGCAGCGAGGCACTGAATGCCATCGAGAGCGCCCAAAAATCCGGATTCACCAACCTCAATCTGGACCTGATGTTCGGCTTGCCTGGACAAAATCCGGCTGACGCCCTTTATGACCTAAGAACCGCCATTTCCCAAAATCCCACCCATATTTCCTATTATCAGCTGACCCTGGAGCCGAACACCCTGTTTGCGAAATATCCCCCCCCGCTCCCGCCGGACGATGAAATCTGGGAAATCCAGCGGCGTTGCCATGCCGTATTGGAGGAATCCGGCTTTCATCAATACGAGATCTCGGCTTTCGCCAGGCGAGGCCATCCATGCCGTCACAACCTCAATTATTGGCGGTTTGGAGATTATCTGGGAATTGGAGCCGGTGCCCACGGCAAGATCACGACGCCTTCGAAGGGAAAGATCCATCGCCAGTGGAAACTGCGTCATCCCGTGCACTACATGGACAAGGCCGCCGATGATTCCCGAATGGGCGGCAGACAAGAGGTATCCCCCTCTGAACGGCCACTCGAGTTTCTCATGAACACCCTGCGGCTTCGGGAAGGGTTCGGGCGGAAGCAATTCGAGTCCCATACCGGATTGCCTTTTTCCACCATCGAAGAGACGGTGACCGATTTGTGCGGCGAAGGGCTGCTCGTCGACGGCGCGCACGGATTCCACTGTAGCGACAAAGGATGGCTTTTCCTCGATTCCATCCTGGAAAGATTCACCGCGTCCTGATCATCTTTCGATCAAAACCCGATTCCCCTTTGCTATCATATGATTAGCGGCTTTCTTCGCCGGCTCTCCACATACTTGTCCACAGAATATGTGGATGAATCCGGGATGTGATCCCTTGGAGGATCGATTCCGCCCTCGGCAAGAAGGCACCTGTGGCCGGCCCATACCCCCCTGCCATCACGCCATTCTCCAATGGCGGGGACAGAGGTTCCCGAAAACCCTTACAACCGGAGGTTCCATGCTGGATTTCCAGATCCAATTCATCGAATTCGCCATCGCGTGCGGCGCCCTGCGTTTTGGAAATTTCACCCTGAAGTCAGGTCGCACCAGCCCTTATTTCTTCAATGCCGGACTGTTCAACAGCGGCGAGAAACTTCACAAACTGGGAAGGTTTTATGCCGACGCGCTTGCCAGCAGCGGTTTGGCGTGCGACATGCTGTACGGCCCTGCCTACAAAGGCATTCCTTTGGTCTGTGCCACGGCCATCGCCGCCGCCCGGTTTCATGGCAAGGACTACCCTTACGCCTTCAACCGCAAGGAGGAGAAGGCCCATGGAGATGGCGGACTGATCGTCGGGGCCCCTTTGCGAAAAAGAGTTTTGATCGTCGACGACGTGATCACCGCCGGCACCTCGGTGGGAGAATCGGTGGAGATCATCCGCCAGCATGGCGCCAGTGCCTGCGGAGTTCTGATCGCACTGGACCGTCAGGAAAAAACCCCGGATGGTCGTTCGACCCTTGGCATGATAGAGCAGGTTTACGGCCTGAAGGTCAATGCCATCGTCACCATGGATCAGATCATCGCCTATCTGGCGCAACAAAAAGGCTATCAAGAAGAGGTGGAAAAGATCCGCATCTACCGGGAGACATTCGGTGTTCAATGACACCTTGATCAAACAAGGGTTGGTGCTAGGCTTAAGCCTGTGATGAAACGTATATTTCTCATCATACTGCTGTGCATCCCCCTGGAATGCCCGTCGGCGCGTGAAACCAGCGGCAAGCTGTATCGCTGGGTGGATGCCCAAGGCAAGGTGCATTACTCCGACACCTTGCCGCAAGACGCGGTCCGAGAAAAAAAGATCGTCTACGACAAGCAACGCGCCCGCAAAATCGCGGTCATCGAAAAGGCCAAAAGCCGTGAGGAATTGGCGCGCGACGCCCGTTTGAAGGCCTTGCGCGAGGAAGAGAAAAAACTGCTTGCCGAGCAAATGGCCAGAAACCGCGCCTTGCTCCGCACCTATCGCAGCGAGGAAGACCTGCAGCTCGCGCACCAAGGACAAATCCATACGATTGACTCCAGAATCAAGGTTCTGGAGGCAAATATCAAACGCCAACAAGGGATATTGGCCACCCACATCCAGAAAGCGGCGGAAATCGAACGCAATGGCCGCCAGGTTCCAAAGTCACTGAAGGACAGGATCGATGCGATCCGCCGCCAGATCCATCAACTCAGATTGAAAATCGCCCATGAAGAAGCGGCGAAAAGGCAGCTGGACGACAAATTCCGCCAGGATCTGCAACGCTTCCGCCGCCTTTTGGAGCATTTCTCGGAAAGGGGCAAAAAAGTCGCCGTCACCCGGCCTGATACGGAAGCCTCGGGCCAATCCCGAACAATTCTCAGCATCGCGCATTGCAAGCGCCACAAAGACTGCGATCGCGCCTGGCAAATGGCCAGAATCTATGTGCAGACTCACGCCTCCACCCCGATTTTCATCAACAGCCCCACCATTATCCACACCAAGGACCCACGGCTCGATGACGACATCGCCCTGACCGTCGCCCGCATCCGGGAGAAATCCGGCACCGACACTCTGTTCCTGGATGTCCGCTGCAAACGGTCCAGCGTGGGACAAGAACTGTGTGGAAGCGACAAGGTGCGTGAGATCCGTCTTGGGTTTCCAGCCTTCATCCGCGAGGCACTGAACTCAACGCCCCAGTAAGGTCCCGATCCCGCTGTCGGTGAAAAGCTCCAGCAGAACCGCATGCTCGACCCTGCCATCGATGATGTGGGCACTGCGAACACCACCGGCCAAGGCATCCATGGCGCAGCGGATTTTCGGGATCATCCCCCCCGCTATCGTCCCATCGGCGATCAGTGCATCCACCTCCCTCTGCGACAAGCCGGTCAACAAAGCCCCGCTTTTGTCCATTACCCCCTGGGTGTTGGTCAGCAGAATCAGCTTTTCGGCTCCCAGCACCTGGGCCACCTTTCCCGCCACCAGGTCGGCGTTGATATTGTAGGAACATCCATCCTCCCCCACTCCGATGGGCGCGATCACCGGAATGAAATCCCCCTGCACCAGCATATCGACCACAGCGGGATCGATGCTTTCGACCTCCCCCACATGCCCGAGATCGATGATTTCAGAGGCGTCCATCTCGGGATTGGAGGGCTTGAGAACGATCTTGCGGGCCCGAATCAACATGCCGTCCTTGCCGGTCAACCCCACGGCGTGCCCCCCATGCTGGTTCAGGAGATTGACGATATCCTTGTTGACCAAACCGCCCAATACCATCTCCACCACATCCATGGTTTCACTGTCCGTCACCCGCATCCCCTCCACGAAATGGCTGGACTTGCCCAGCCGCTCCAGCAGAGAACCGATCTGGGGACCACCGCCATGAACGATCACCGGGTTGATCCCCACCAGCTTCAACAAAACCACGTCGCGGGCGAAACCGTGTTTGAGCGCCTCGTCGACCATGGCATTGCCACCGTATTTGATCACCATGGTTTTCCCCTTGAAACGACGGATATAGGGGAGCGCCTCGATCAGGACATGGGCGATACGTCCTGCACGGGATTCAGAAATCGCGGGTTGTTTATTCATTGTGATCCCCAGTGATTGAAGGAACTGAAACGGGTAGTTCGATGGTGTCGAACCACTGCTGGAACCTGTCTCGAATCTGCAGCAAAGCCTGCCGGTCATCCGCCTCGAAACGGAACACCAGCGCCGGCAGACTCGAAGAACCCCTGACACTTCCCCATCCATTGGCGAAATCGACCCGAATGCCGTGGCTGAGATTGATTTTGGCATCGTTGAAAAACTTGTCCGCGCAAGCTTCCAGCAGACGCATGGTCCTGTCGACCTCCTCATCGGGCAGAGTCACCAACAGCCGGGGGGTGGAAGGCGACTGGGGAAGTTCGGCAAAAATCTCGTCGGGCGACGAGGGTTCGGCGGAAAGGACTTCAATGAGACGGGCCGCTGCATACAGGGCGTCGACGGTCCCGAACCATCGTTCCTTGAAAATCACATGCCCCCCGAAACCGCCCGCCATCACCGCGCCATTCTTTTCTTCCATTCGGTTCAAGAGACTGCAATACCCCGGCGCCACCTGAACAGGATGCCCGCCCTGTTGGACGATGTAGCCGGCCAGGTGCCGGCTACACTCCAGATCGAAAACGATATCGGCGCCCGGTTGCCGTGAAAGCGCATCCGCCGCCAACAGCATCAACACCAGATCCGGTGGAATCCAGCGCCCCTTTCCGTCCACCACTGTCAGCCTGTCGCCATCCCCGTCGAAGGCCAGACCCAATTCCGCTTCCTCGTCCTTTTGAACCTTGGCCATCAATCTTTTGAGCCTTTCGGGATCCGTAGGGTCCAACAGCCCTTCGGTATGCAGGGCGTCCACTTCACAACCCAGTGTCCTGAGCAAGGCGACGGCCGACTCGGCCACGACATCGGAGCCACTGTCCACGATCACCTTGACAGGCCGCCCGATCTGTACGTCATCGATGATATGCCCCACATAATCGGCCAACAGATCCTGACTTTCAAGCATACCCATTCCCTGGCTGATCTCATTGCGCCGACACCTTTCGCGCAGCCCCAACAGGGCGTCGCCGGAACAATGCCGCCCATTGATCGTGATCTTCAGACCGTTGAATTCGGCAGGGCTGCTGCTTCCTGTCACCATTACCCCGCTGTGGTGAGTGAGATAATGATTGGCGAAATAAAGAATGGGAACGGGTACCGTACCCAGATCGACGACGTCCCGTCCCGTGACCTGGATGCCTTCGATCAGTGCCTGCTTCAAGGGTTCACTGCTTGGGCGCGAATCACAACCGACCACCACCACCTGCTCTCCCTGAGCCTGAACCTCACTGCCGATCGCCCGCCCCAATTCCCGGGCGATTTCAGGCGTCAGCGTTTCGCCGGCCTCTCCCCGGATATCACAGGGACGGAAAATAGAATCCGGGAGAGAGACTGAAGCCGGCGGTTTGGCCGGTTCCGCTTCTTCACGACTGGCTGACATGGAAACCAACGGTTCACTGGCTTGACCGTCCCCTTCCGCCGGAACCGGAACTTCCGGTTGGGATCTGGCTTTGCGTTTATCCAAAGGCCGGAGAAACCGGTTCTTTTCCGCAGTCATCAGCAATTTGTCCGCCAAAGATTGCAGTTCACGGAGCTTAAAGGTGTGACTGCCCCGGAACGTGCCATCAATCAAATCGTTCACCAACGTAAACAGCAGGGAGGCGTCATGCTGCAATGCCGCTTTCAGCCAACGGACGAACAAGAAAAAAGAACCCATGATCAGAAACATGGCAAACAAAGCGGGCGTCACCCTCCCCAGGTATTCCTCCCAGGCGGTGGAGGGTATCCAATAGCGCAACCGCCACATCGTTCCCTCGATGGGAATTTCCGCTCCCTCGCCCTTTTCCTTGAATCCGGGTTTGCCCCGGTAAAGCAAGGTCAGTTTGCCCTGCATGAGCGCCATGGCTCCCTCGTCAGGAACCGGCATGGCCTCTTCAAGCCATTTCAGATCGACCTTGACCCAGAGCACACCGGTCAACCGCCCCTCCGATTCGATGGCATGGGCAACGGCCAGGTAACGCCGGGAGGGCCCACCCCCATGGACAGACGGCGCCGGCATCTGCCGCCGGGCACGTTGGATCAAGTCCAGATCGGCAAAACTCATGGATGGTCGCTCCGCCTCCACCCCGGGAGGAAAAATTCTCACCCGCAGAGCATGAGGTATGATCCTTTGGAGTCGGGCCTCTTCGGCCTGGAGAGGCGCCCCTCCCAGTTGGGAGGCCTCCACAACCTGCCGATCCCCGGCAAGCCCCTGAAGCAACCGCTGAAGATCTCGCGTTCTGGTCTGCAGCTGCCGCGCCTGTGATTGGGCATAATTGGCCCAACTCCGGCGCCGCAACTCGCCGTCCTTCTGCCAGGAAAGATAATAAATCATGCCCGTGGACAGGATGATGGCGATCATGACCACGGAAAAGAGCAAAACCAACCATCTAGCCAGACTCATAACCCTGTTCCTATCGCCTCCCCGTATGACCGAATCCCCCTTCACCGCGGTGACTGGGATCGAAACACTCCACCTGCTCGAAATCCACCTGAATCACGGGGACGAAAACCATTTGCGCGATGCGTTCCCCGACTTCGACAGAGAAAGGCGCCTTGCCCCGATTCCAGCACGAAACCATCACTTCCCCCTGATAATCCGAATCGATCAGTCCCACCAGATTCCCCAGTACGATTCCGTGTTTGTGCCCCAACCCGGAACGTGGCAGCAACACGGCGGCCAGAGACGGATCGGCGATATGAATGGCCAGACCGGTCGGAATCAGGACTGTTTCCCCGGGCGGCAGAGTGAGTGGCCTTTTCAGACAGGCGCGAAGATCGAGCCCCGCGGCACCCGCAGTGGCGTAATGGGGAAAAGGGATCTCCCCACCCAGACGGTCATCGAGAATCTTCAGTTGAATTTTTTTCCGCATAGCGCTCCACGATCAATTCCATCAGCTTTCTTGCCAGGACCGGTTTGGGCGCTTTTTCCAAACGTTTTTCACCCCCCGCCCAGCACACCCACAAGGCATTGTCATCGACCTCGAACCCCAAACCGGGACCGACCCGATTGGCCGCGATCATATCCAGTTTTTTCCTTTCCAGTTTAGACCGGGCATACGCTTTCAGCTGCCCGGTTTCGGCGGCGAACCCCACGGTAAAAGGGGGATTTTCCCGAGCAGCCACCGCCGCCAGAATATCCCGGGTTCTGCTCAAAGCAAGCGTTATCGTCCCGGCACCTTTCTTGATCTTGTTTTCTTCGACCCTGACAGGCACATAGTCGGCCACCGCCGCGGCAGCGATGAAGATATCCTGCCCGCCAACCCGCTCCATCACCGCATCGTACATTTCCCCGGCACTCTCCACTTTCACCAGCTCGACCCCCGAGGGCGGCGGCAGAGACACCGGCCCACTCACCAGGATCACCTTCGCCCCGCAATCGCTGGCCGCTTCCGCAAGCGCGTACCCCATCTTGCCGGAGCTGCGGTTGGTCAGAAACCGCACCGGATCGATGGCTTCGCGAGTCGGGCCCGCGGTGATCAGGAGATTCCGCCCCTTCAGCGGGCCACTGCACCATAGCGCGGCCAGTTTTTGAACCAACGCCTCCGGCGCCAGCATTCTGCCGGGGCCTTTTTCGCCACAGGCCTGCTCTCCTTCCCCGGGACCCCACACAACGACGCCCCGCCGCTCAAGCACGCGGATGTTCTCCCGCGTGGCGGGATGCCGCCACATCAGGCGGTTCATCGCCGGCGCCACGGTGATTTTGGCCTCGGTCGCCAGACAAAGCGTCGTCAGCAAATCATCCGCTCTCCCGACCCGCAGCCGCGCAAGAAAATCGGCCGAGGCCGGAGCCACCAACACCCCCTCGGCCCAGCGGGCCAGCTCGATATGTCCCATGGCGGCCTCTGCCCGGGTATCCCACAAGTCACACCTGACCGGCTTGCCCGACAACGCCTGCAGGGTCAAGGGAGCGATGAAGCGCTTGGCGGCCGGCGTCATGACAACCTGCACCTCGGCCCCGTTACCCTTCAGCAGACGTACCACTTCGGCGCTTTTGTAGGCGGCGATTCCACCCGTCACCCCCAGCAGGATACGGCGATTTTGCAATTTTTTGCTGTCCATCTACGCTTTAAGAAAATTCAACGGGCACAAGACATGAAGCCGATCAGTGAATGGCCGGATCAGGAGCGCCCCAGGGAAAAGCTGCTGGCCAGGGGGCCGGATGCCTTGTCCGACGCGGAGCTTCTGGCTATTTTCTTACGGACCGGGGTGAAAGGCAAAACCGCGGTCGACCTGTCCCGGGAACTGCTCTCCGAGTTCGGCAGCCTGCGCGCCCTCCTCGATGCCGACCAGTCCCGGTTCACTCGGGCCAAGGGGCTCGGCATGGCCAAATTCGTGCAGCTCCAGGCGGTTCTGGAGATGGCCAGGCGCCACCTGCAGGAACCCCTGAAGCGGGGAGACGCCCTCACCTCGCCCCAACTGACCCGAACCTTTCTGCAGCGTCAATTGCGCGATCACCCTTATGAGGTTTTCGCTGCCCTGTTCCTGGACACCCGCCACCGGCTCATCGCCTACGAACCCTTGTTCAAGGGAACGGTGGACGGCGCCAGCGTCTATCCCCGCGAGGTGGTCCGCCGGGCTCTCGAGCTGAATTGCGCGGCCATCATCTTCGCTCACAACCACCCATCCGGCGTCACCGAACCCAGCGCCGCCGACCGTGCCATCACCGACCGGCTGTCACAGGCGCTGAGTCTCTTCGAGATACGGGTGCTGGATCACATCATCGTCGGCGATGGCGCCTGTTTCTCATTCGCCGAGCATGGTTGGCTACCCTGACCCATCAAGCGTATTTCCGCTTCCCGGTATTTTTCCGCGGTCCTGGCGATGATCTCCGGTGGCAGGGCGGGCGCCGGTGGTTTCTTGTCCCAGCCGATGGATTCGAGCCAGTCGCGCACGAACTGCTTGTCGAAACTGGGAGGGCTGATCCCCACACGATATTGATCCGCCGGCCAGAAACGGGAAGAGTCGGGCGTCAGCAATTCGTCTATCAGGTACAACCGCCCCGCCTCGTCGAGACCGAACTCGAACTTGGTGTCAGCAATGATGATCCCTCGCTGGAGGGCATAAGACGCTGCTTTGGTATAGATCGTCAGGCTCACCTCACGCACTTTTTCCGCCAGCGTTTCACCAATCAGACCGGCCATCCGGCCGAATTCGATATTTTCATCGTGGGTACCCAGCTCAGCCTTGGTGGAAGGGGTGAAAATGGGGTGGGGCAGCTGCTCTGCCTGCCGCAGCCCCTTTGGCAATTCGATGCCACACACTCTGCCCGTTTGCTGATAATCCTTCCAGCCGGAACCGATCAGATAGCCCCTGACGATCGCCTCGACCGGCAAGGGGCGTAACTTTTTGACCACCACGGCACGGGAGGCCACCTGGTCCCGTTCCTCCGGATTCGGAAGCACGGAAGACAAAGGCAGATCCACCAGATGATTCGGAATCATATCCGCCATCCTGGCGAACCAGAAATTGGACAGGCGGGTCAGCACCTGCCCCTTTCCAGGAATAGGGTCGGGCAGAACCACGTCGAAGGCGGACAGACGATCGCAAGTGACCAGCAACAGATGCCCTGCGTCTATCTCGTAGATATCGCGCACCTTGCCGCGGCCGATCAATTTCAAAGAAGTCAGGCTGGATTCGAACAGGGTGACAGGTGGCATGGGTGTTTTTTCCTCTCACTGCAAACGTGTCATAATGCTGGCTTTTCGAAGGATTGGCAAGTCAGCGATGGGGTGGTTAGGCAAGGTATTCGGCGGTACTTTCGGGCTCATGTTGGGGGGGCCGCTGGGCGCCCTTCTGGGCGCGGCGATCGGTCATCAGCTCGATCGGGGATTGGAAGGCTTCGAATCCTTCCCGCGCCTGGAACCAGGCCGCCACCAGCGGATCCAGATGGCTTTCTTCACCGCCACGTTTTCGGTGATGGGACATTTGGCGAAAGCCGATGGACGGGTCACCGAAGAGGAAATCGCCATCGCCCGCCGGATCATGGAGCGGATGGACTTGTCGCCCGACATGCGTGAAGCCGCCATCCGTCTGTTCCGGGAGGGCAAGTCGCCCGGCTTTCCCCTGGACGAGACCCTGGACCAGTTTCGCCGGGAAATCGGCCGCCGCGCTTCCCTGGTGCGGCTTTTTCTGGAAATTCTGCTCCAGGCCGCCTATGCGGACGGCAGCCTGCATCCCAAGGAAGAGCGGCTGCTGTTGCATATCTGCAATCGGCTGGGTTTTTCACGCTTCGAGTTCCAGGCCCTCAGGGCCTTCATGGAGGCGCAACTTCGCTTCTCCCAGGCCCAATACCAATACCGTCAGCAAAGACGAAACCGCTATCGTGGCGCCCCGGGCAGACACCAGCCGAGCGTCAACGACGCCTACGCCGTCCTGGGCGTGACCCCCGCCGCCAGTGACGGCGAAATCAAAAAAGCCTATCGGCGCTTGATGAGTCAGCACCACCCGGACAAACTGGTGGCCAAGGGCCTTCCGGAGGAAATGGTCAAAATCGCCACCGAGAAAACCCAGAAGATCAGGGAGGCTTACGAAATCATCCAACGACATCGCAAACGATGAAGGGTTTGTGCTAGATTGTTTTCGGGCTTGGACTGAAAATTTCGGTCACAGCGCCGACGCCCTGTCCGAATTTGAAGTTTCAGGAGAGATGGCATGAATGAATTGGACCCCATCGAAGGCAATTGGTATCTGGATCTTGACAGTGGCCGGAAATTCCAGATATTGGTGGTCGACGACATTTCTGGAGGCATCGAGATCCAGTATTCCGACGGCGACATCGATCAAATCGATCTCGATGCGTGGGCCAGCATGAACCTCGAACCCATCGAGGAACCCGAAGACTGGACCGCCCCCCTCGACGACGTGGAACCAGACGACCTCCCTTATTCGGAAATGGGCCTGGAGGAAGGGAAAGAAGAATGGGAAGAAGGGGACTTCCCGGCCAAGGGAGACGAAGACGCTTTCCACGAGGAAAAGGAATAACCCGGGGAGGTCACCCATGCCGTCATTCGATATCGTTTCCGAAGTCGATTTGCACGAGGTCTCCAACGCCGTGGACCAGGCCAACCGCGAAGTGGCCAATCGCTTCGATTTCAAAGGCTCCGGCGCTCATTTCGATTTCGACCAGAGTCAGATCGTCATGCATGCCCAGAACGATTTCCAGCTTCGCCAGATGCTCGACATTCTGCAACTGAAATTGAGCAAACGCGGGGTGGACATCGGTTGCCTGGAAATCGGTCAGCCCCACGTCAGTGGCCAGGCGGCCAGACAGGAAATCACCCTGCGCCAGGGCATCGACAAGGAACTGGCCAAGAAAATCACCAAACTGATCAAAGACAGCAAACTCAAGGTTCAGGCCAGTATCCAGGGTGACAAGATCAGGGTGAGTGGAAAAAAGCGCGACGACTTGCAAAAGACGATTCAGACACTTCGCGAGGCCAAATTGGACCTTCCACTGCAATTCATCAACTTCAGGGACTGAAGCGGTGCCGGAACGCTTTCCCCCCGCCACCACGAAACGCATCGAAACCCACCTGAAGTTTCTCTATGGAGAGAAAGCGCCACTTCTGACCAAGGCCCTGCTCGACAAGCTTGCCGCCTTCGCCCCGGATCTTCACGCTTCTCCCAGGAGGCTGTGGGACGAGCGCGACATTCTGCTGATCACTTACGGTGACAGCATTCACAGCCAGGGAGAAGCACCGCTCAAGACCTTGCATCGTTTTCTTCGCCGGTATCTCGCCGAGACCTTCAGCAGTGTCCACGTGTTGCCCTATTTTCCCTACAGCTCCGACGACGGCTTCGCGGTCATCGATTATCTGCAGGTCAACCCCGAGCTTGGCGAGTGGCCGGATATCGAGCGCATCGCCCTCGATTTCAAGCTGATGACGGATCTGGTGATCAATCATGTCTCGAGCCGGCACAGATGGTTGCAGAATTTTCTTCAGGATCTCGATCCCGGCCACGATTATTTTATCGAGGTCGACCCGGAAACCGATCTCTCCATGGTCGTCAGGCCCCGCACATCGCCCTTGCTGACACGCTTCGAGAGCATCAAGGGTCCCCGCTGGTTATGGACCACCTTCAGTGCCGATCAGGTCGATACCAACTTCCACAACCCCAAAGTCCTGTGCGAGTACCTGGATATTCTGCTGGCCTATCTCGGCCGGGGGAGCCAACTGATCCGTCTCGATGCCATCGCCTATCTGTGGAAGGAAATCGGCACTCCCTGCATCCATCTTCCCCAGACCCATACGGTGGTGAAGCTGCTCAGGGAGGTCGTGGATCTGGTCGCCCCCGGCACCCTGCTGATCACCGAGACCAACGTTCCCCACGCCGAAAACATCCGCTATTTCGGGGAAGGCGACGAAGCCCATGTGGTCTATCAATTCCCCCTGCCGCCCCTGGTTCTGCAAACTTTCTACCGCCAGGACGCAACCCATCTGACCCGGTGGGCCCAGACCCTCGAACCGCCGCCACCGGGATGCACATTCCTGAACTTTCTCGCCAGCCACGACGGAATCGGCCTCAGGCCCCTGGAAGGGCTGGTTCCCGAAGCAGAGGTGATGGAGCTGGTGGAAGGCATGAAAACCTTCGGCGGCATGGCTTCTTTGCGCACCCGTGCCGACGGCGGTCAATCCCCCTACGAGCTCAACATCTCGTGGTTCAGCGCCATGCAAGGCAGCTGCAAGGGAAAAGACGATTTGGCGCTCGAGCGCCATCTTTGCGCCCATGCCATCATGCTGGCCCTTCAAGGCATCCCCGCCTTCTATATCCTGAGCCTGCTGGGGACGGAAAACGACCTGGAAGGCGTGCGGCGAACCGGGGCACCCCGTTCGATCAACCGCCACAAATGGGACGTTCAGGCTCTGGAAACCCTGCTCGCCGACCCCGATTCCATTCAGGCCAAAGCACTTCACGCACTGCTCGCTCTGATCTCCAGGCGCCGCGCCCAAGCGGCCTTTCATCCCGATGCCCGGCAGCACGTTCACGATCTGGGATCCCGAGTGTTCGCGGTGGAAAGACACTGCAGCCAGCAGACCTTGCTGGCCATCCACAACGTCACCAGTGAAGCGCTGGAAATTCCCCTGCCTCAAGGCGAATGGACCGATGTGGCCACCGGCGCCGGCGTTGCAGGAAAGCTGGAACTGCCCCCTTACGGCATCGCCTGGCTGTCACGCTGACCTCGACAACTCGGCAGCTGAACAAAAAAACGCTCCGCTAACCGGCGTTGTCCGCTTCCACCGCCTCGTAAAGCCGCTCCAGGAAATCGGGTACCGCGCTCACCACCCGGTTCCAGCTTGGAATGAACGGCGTTTCCATGGGATTTTCCAGAAACTGCTCTCCCGCCAGCCAGATGTTCTGGGCGAACAACTCCACCATCTTCTCTTCGTCATGGCGGTCGAACGCCAGACCATTGATCCGCGCCTCGCTGTAATATCGGTCGACGAAATCCAGGGCGATACGGTAATAGGTGGCCTTGAGAGCGCGGAAGGTCTCCTGGTGGAACACCGATCCCTTGGTCGCCAGCTTGCGATACAACGCCTTGGCGATGTCCATGCTCATCTTGGAAAGCCCCGCCTCGGGATTGTCTTCGGAGAGCGGCTGATGCTTGTGGTCGTAGGCATCGGCGATCTCCACCTGACAGAAGTGACTGTGAGCCTGGTTGCGGTAGACCTCGGACAGCACCCCGATCTCCAGCCCCCAATCACTGGGGATGCGGATCTCCCGCACCACATCCACCCGCATCGAAAACTCCCCCGCCAGCGGATAACGGAAACTGTCGATGAAATCCAGATAATCCAGCGGTCCCATGACGGTCTTGAGCGCCCTGACCAGAGGTGTCAGAAGCAAGCGGGTGACCCGCCCGTGAATCCTGGAATCGGCCACCCGATAATAATAGCCTTTGCAAAATCTGAAGTTCAAGGCCGGATTGGCCACGGGATAGAACAACCGCGCCGGCATCTCCCGGCTATAGGTCAGGATATCGCAATCGTGCAGGGCGATCACATCGGCCCGCCCCGACGCGATCACATAGCCGTAGCAATACCACACATTACGCCCCTTTCCCGGTTCTTGGGGCGCCAACCCCCGGGAAGCGAGCAGCTGGTCCAATTCACGCAGCCTGGGACCGTCATGCCAGAGAATCCGGTGATGCTGGGGCAGTTTGGAAAAGAATTCGCGGGCGAAGTGAAACTGGGCCTCGTCCGCGCGGTCGAGTCCGACGACGATCTCGCTCAGATACGGTATCCGGGTCAGTTCATCGACGATGGCGGGAAGCGCGCTCCCCTCCAGTTCCGAGAACAGGGAAGGCAGCACCAGAGACATGGGGCGCTGGCGGGAAAACCCCTGCAATTCCGCCTCCAGATCCTCCACCGAGCGGTTCGCCAGCCGGTGCAGACAGGTCACTTCACCGTTTTGAAAAAAATCCCCCATTTTCGTTTCCCTCCGACCTCAGAAGACATCCTCATACAATCCGGCCATGCTGATTTCCAGCTCCAGGCAGTACAGGGGAATCGTCCGGTCGCCCTCACCGTAACTGTGCAGCAGCCAATCGCCATCAAAACGACGCAGCACATCCACATGCATCGCGTTGGGATCAATGAGCCAGTATTCCTGCAGCACGCGTGCCTGCTGATAGATACGGAACTTGTGACCGCGGTCGAAGCTCTCGGTGGAAGACGACACCACCTCGGCGACAAACAGGGCATGGCGTTTATACAGGCGCTCGTCCTGGTCGTGGCGGTCGCAGGTAACAAACACGTCGGGATAGAAAAACGCGTCAGCCTCATCGATGCGCAGCTTCATGTCGGCCATGAAGGTTCGGCAGGAAGTACCACGCAAATAACCCTTCAAGGTGCTGGCCAGATTCAGGGTGACGGTATTGTGGCGATCAGTCCCACCCACCCTGGCCCAGACCTCACCGGCCAGGTACTCATGTTTGATCTCGAAGCTCTTTTTTTCGAAATCCAGGTATTGCTCAACCGTGAGCCTGGATCTTTTTTCCACTGCTGTCATGGGAGACCCCTGCGGTTTCCCGCCATTGTACCAGTTTGGGAAGAAGAAAACGGCCAGTGTGGGAATCCCTGCATTGGGCCACTTCCCAAGGGGCCCCCTGCACCACGATTCTGCCCCCGCCGCCGCCTCCTTCCGGCCCCAGGTCGAGAATCCAGTCGGCGGTCTTGATCACATCCAGATTGTGCTCGATCACGATCACGGTGTTGCCCTGGTCGCGCAACCGGTGCAAGACCTGCAACAACTGACGGATGTCGTGAAAGTGGAGTCCGGTGGTCGGTTCGTCGAGGATATAGAGGGTACGTCCGGTGTCACGCTTGGACAGCTCCCGCGCCAGCTTGACCCGCTGCGCCTCACCGCCGGAAAGGGTGACGGCGTTCTGCCCCAGGGTGAGATACCCCAGCCCCACGTCCATGAGGGTCTGAAGCTTGCGCGCCACCACCGGAATGGGATTGAAAAACGCCAGCGCCTCCTCCACCGTCATCGACAGCACTTCGTGAATGGTCCTGCCCTTGTAGCGGATTTCCAGGGTCTCGCGGTTGTACCGTTTCCCCTTGCAGACATCGCAGTGGACATAAATGTCGGGCAGGAAATGCATCTCCACCTTGATCACCCCGTCCCCCTTGCACGCCTCGCAGCGGCCACCCTTGACGTTGAAGCTGAATCGCCCGGGCGCATAGCCACGCGCCCGGGCTTCGGGGGTGGCGGCGAACAATTCGCGGATATGGGTGAACACCCCGGTATACGTGGCGGGGTTGGAGCGGGGCGTGCGGCCGATGGGGCTTTGATCGATATCCACCACCTTGTCCAGATGTTCCAGCCCCTCGATGCCATCGCAGGGGGCGGGCCGGGTGGAAGCCCCGTTCAATTCCCTCGCCACCAGCCGGTACAAAGTGTCGTTGACCAGGGTGGACTTGCCCGATCCGGAGACGCCGGTCACGCAGGTCAACAATCCCAACGGAAAAGCCGCATCGATGCTTTGCAGATTGTTCCCCCGCGCGCCCCGAACGATCAGTCGTTTGCGTGGATCGGCCGGAGTCGGCCTCTCAGGCACCCCGATCCGCTCACCCCCGGACAGATACCGCCCCGTGAGTGAGTCGCTGCAATCCATGATGTCTTCGGGCGTCCCCTGGGCCACGATACGCCCTCCGTGGACACCGGCTCCCGGACCGATGTCGACCACATGATCGGCGGCCCGGATCGCATCCTCGTCGTGCTCCACCACGATCACCGTATTGCCCAGGTCTCGCAGATGGATCAGGGTATCGAGCAAACGTTGATTGTCACGCTGGTGAAGGCCGATGGAAGGCTCGTCGAGCACGTACATCACCCCAACCAATCCCGCGCCGATCTGGCTGGCAAGCCGGATCCGCTGGGCCTCGCCCCCCGAAAGGGTGTCGGCGCTGCGGTCGAGGCTCAAATAATCCAGTCCGACGTTGACCAGAAATTCGAGCCGGGCACGGATTTCCCGCACAATCTTGTCCGCCACCTCACCCCGGCGACCGCTCAAACGCAAGGCGGCGAACCAATCCAGACACTCGCGGATAGCCAGTCGCGTCAGGGCGGGGAGATTGCTGCCGGCGACGAATACATTGCTGGCGGCCTTGTTGAGGCGATTGCCGCCGCACTCGGGACAGGGTTTGGTGGACAGATAACGCGCCAACTCCTCACGGACCATGTTGGAATCGGTCTCCCGATAGCGCCGCTCCATGATCGGCAACACGCCTTCGAACGGGTGACGCTTGACCACCCCTTTCCCCCGCCCGCCGAAGTAACGAAATTCTATCGTCTCATCGCCACTCCCATAGAGGATCACCCGCTGGATTTCTGGGGGGAGCCGGTTGAAAGGCGTTTCAGGGTCAAAGCCGTAGTGCCCGGCCAGGGAGCGGATCAGGGAATAATAGTAGGCGTTGCGCCGGTCCCAACCACGGATCGCTCCGCCAGCCAGGCTGAGGGCGGGATTCTGGACGACCCTGGAAGGGTCGAAGTAAGGCTTGACGCCCAATCCATCACAAGCCGGACACGCACCCTTCGGATTGTTGAAGGAAAAGATTCGCGGCTCCAGCTCCTCCAGCGTATAACCGCAGCGGGGACAGGCATATTGATCCGAGAAAGCCAGAACCTGGCCGGGATCGTCCATGTTGACCGCCCGCACCAGGCCATCCGCCAGCTTGAGAGCGGTTTCCAGCGACTCGGCCAGACGAATACCCAGATCCTGGCGAATCTTGAAACGATCCACCACCACCTCGATGGTATGTTTTTTCCGCAAATCCAGTTCCGGAGGATCGTCCAGCTCGTAGACCTCGCCATCGATCCGGGCGCGAATGAACCCCTGGCCGCGCAGTTCATGGAGGAGCTGGACATATTCCCCCTTCCGGTCCCTGACCACCGGCGCCAGCAGCATCCAGCGGCCACCGGCGGGCAGGGCCAGGATGGCATCCACCATCTGGCTGATGGTCTGCGCCTCCAGCGGGATCTGATGTTCGGGACATCGAGGCGTCCCCGCCCGCGCGAACAATAGCCTGAGATAATCGTAGATTTCGGTGATGGTGCCGACGGTGGAGCGGGGATTGTGGGAAGTGGATTTCTGCTCGATGGAAATCGCCGGCGACAACCCCTCGATGTGATCCACGTCGGGTTTCTCCATCATCGACAGAAACTGGCGGGCGTAGGCCGAGAGGGATTCCACATAACGTCTCTGCCCTTCCGCATAGAGGGTGTCGAAGGCCAGGGAGGATTTTCCCGAGCCGGACAGGCCGGTGATGACGATCAGCTTGTCGCGGGGAAGATCGAGGTCGATGTCCTGCAGATTGTGGGTGCGGGCTCCGCGAATCTGGATGATATCCATAAGTTTACCGGGCTGAAAGGGAACTTGATAATATAGAACGTTTTAGATGGACAAAGCAAAGGAGAAAGCGTTGCGATCGATCATGGAATCGGGACCCATGACCGCCACGGAAAAACGCGCCGCAGCGGGGCTGTCCCTGATCTATGCCTTCAGGATGCTGGGGCTGTTCATGATTCTGCCGGTGTTCTCCCTGCTCGCCGGAGATCTGGAAGGGGCCACCCCACAATTGGTGGGCCTGGCGATCGGCGCCTATGGATTCACCCAGGCTTTGCTGCAGATCCCCTTCGGGCTGCTTTCCGATCGCATCGGACGCAAGACCGTCATCACCTTCGGCCTGATCCTTTTCGCCCTTGGCAGCATCGTCGCCGCCCAGGCGCAAGACATCTGGACCATCATCGCCGGTCGGGCGCTACAGGGCAGCGGCGCCATCGCCGCGGCGATCATGGCGTTGGCCGCCGACCTCACGCGGGAAGGTCACCGCACCAAGGCGATGGCGATGATCGGCATGAGCATTGGCATGGCTTTCGCCGTTTCCATGGTGGCAGGCCCCTTGGTCGGCCACTGGCTGGGATTGTCGGGGTTGTTCTGGAGCACCGCCGGGCTGGCCGGACTGGGGTTGATCGTTTTGCTGACCATCGTGCCCTCACCGGTGACCCTCCGCTTCCACCGCGACGCCGAAGTTCAGCCCGCCCGCGTCACCAGCGTGCTCACCCACCCCGATCTGTTGCGACTCGACTTCGGCATTCTCAGCCTCCACCTGATTCTCACCGCCACTTTCGTTGCCCTCCCTCTGGCACTGAATGAATATACCGCCCTCCCCACTTTCAAACACAGTTATCTCTATCTCCCGGTGATGGGATTGTCATTGATTTTCATGGTCCCTCTGGTAATCGTGGCGGAGAAGAAAAGAAAGCTGAAAGCCGTCTTTCTGCTTGCGATCGTGTTGATCGGCCTTGCCCAGGCCGGACTGGCCCAATTCCATACCCACTTGTATGGAATCGCTGCCTCCTTGCTGGTCTTTTTCACCGGTTTCAACCTGCTGGAGGCCCTTCTGCCTTCCCTCATCTCCAAAACGGCGCCGGTGGATCTGAAAGGCACCGCCATGGGGGTCTATTCGAGCAGCCAGTTCATCGGTGCTTTTCTGGGAGGCACCTCCGGCGGATGGCTGATCGCCCACCACGGACTGCAAGGTGTTTTCTGGTTTTGTGGAGGACTGGCCGGATTGTGGTTGCTGATCGCGGGGGGAATGAAACCACCCCGACCCGTTTCCAGTCTATTGCTGCATATCGAAACCGGCAGCCGTCGCCAGGCCGATCGGCTGGCCCGTAGACTGCGAAAATTACCCGGCGTGCAGGAAGCCCTGGTGGTGCCTGACGAAGGCGTGGCCTATTTGAAAATCGACAAGCAAAAACTTGATCGCGAACAGCTGGAGAGCCTACTCTCCAAATTCATCCAACCCCAACCCAAGGAGAATTGAAATCATGGCATCAAGAGGCGTCAACAAAGTGATTCTCATCGGCAACCTGGGCGCCGACCCGGAAGTCCGTTACATGCCCAGCGGCAGCGCGGTGGCCAACTTGCGCATCGCCACCACCGAAAGCTGGAAGGATCAGCAATCGGGCCAAATGCAGGAACGCACCGAATGGCACCGGGTCGCCCTGTTCGGCCGCCTGGCGGAAATCGCCGGCGAATATCTGCGTAAAGGCAGCCGGGTATATATAGAAGGTTCCCTCAGAACCCGTAAATGGCAGGGCCAGGACGGGCAGGACCGCTATACCACCGAAATCGTGGGGCGCGAGATGCAGATGCTCGGCGGCAGAGGGGGTGACAGCGGCGCGGCATTCGACCAGGGCGCGGCCACTTATCCGGAAACCTCGCCGGCACCCCGGACGGAACCTGCAAAACCGGCCCCCAGCAAACCCGCGCCGGAAACCCTGGACGATTTCGACGACGATATTCCGTTCTAAAAACACCCCGGCGGGACAATTGACTCGGCAAATGCGCAGCCGCAAGACCTGCCCCCCTTATAGGTTTTAGAGCGATGGAAATCCAGGCAATCCCCGGCTTCACCCATCCGGTCAGTTCCCTGACCCACCTCATCGGCGCAGGCGTCTTCGCGCTTTTGGCCATCCCGCTTTGGCGCCGTTGCAGCGGCTGCAACCTTTGCCGCATCACCACCACGGTGTTTTCCTTCACGGTGGTGGTGCTGTTATCCATGAGTGGGGTCTATCATCTGCTTTCGACCAGGGGAGCCGCGCACGAAGTGTTCGTCAGGCTCGATCACGCCGCCATCTTCGCGCTCATCGCCGGCAGTTTCACGCCCTTGCAACCGCTGTTTTTCCGCAGCGGGTGGGGGCGCTGGGGCGTGCTGGCGCTGGTCTGGACTCTGGCGCTGGCCGGCATCGTGTTGAAGGTGATTTTCTTCACCGAGATTCCCGAGCTGCCGGGGCTGGCTCTATATCTGGGGCTCGGTTGGCTCGGACTGGGATCGGGGATCGTCCTCGGCCGCCGCCGGGGGGTGAAATTCATCTCGCCATTGCTCTGCGGCGGAATCGCCTACACCCTCGGCGCCATCGCCGACTATGCCCGAAAGCCGGTCCTGTGGCCGGGGATCGTCGGGGCCCACGAACTCATGCACATAGGGGTGCTCGTTGGCATCGCCAGTTTCTGGTGGTTCTTCTACAGCCGCATCAGGCCACACAACACCCCAACATCCGGCTTCCGGTAACCGTTTGCCGGTTTGCCCCACTCATCGTTTGCCGGGCCTGAAACCGTTGGTGATCGGATAACGCCGGTCGCGGCCGAAAGCGCGCCTGGTGATCCTGACACCGGGCGGCGCCTGGCGACGCTTGTATTCGTTCCGGTCCACCATATTGACCACCCGAAGCACCATATGCTCTTCGAAGCCTGCGTCGATCATTTCGCCGATGGAGCAATCCCGTTCCACATACATCTCCAGGATGGCATCGAGGATCGAATAAGGTGGCAGACTGTCCTCGTCTTTTTGATCCGGCGCCAGTTCGGCCGAGGGGGGGCGGGTGATCACCCGCCTTGGGATGACTTCCCGCCCGCGGTTGAGGTATTCGGCCAACGCATAGACTTTGCCTTTCAGCACATCCTTCAGCGGGGAGAAACCGCCGGCCATGTCACCATAGAGAGTCGCGTACCCCACGCTCATCTCGCTCTTGTTTCCAGTCGAAAGCACCAGGCGGCCGAATTTGTTGGAGATCGCCATCAAAATGATCCCCCGGCAACGGGCCTGGATGTTTTCTTCGGTGACATCCCAGGGACGGCCGGCGAATTCCCCTTCGAGCAACCCCAGAAACGACTGAAACGCCGGTTCGATGGGAATGACACGATACTTGACGCCCAGATTGTCGGCCAGCGCCCTGGCATCCTCGAGGCTCATTTCAGCGGTGAACCGGGAAGGCATCATCACCGCCTCCACCTGATCGGCCCCGAGCGCTTCGGTCGCCAGGGTCAGCACCACAGAGGAATCGATGCCACCCGACAAACCCAGCACCACCCCGTCAAAACGGTTTTTCCTGGTATAGTCGCGGATCGCCAGCACCACGGCCTTGGCGATGCTCGCCGATTCGTCGTCGACGGGATCGACCGGGCCCTTCACCGGAGTCACCCTTTCCCCGTCCCACTCGAATTCCACCACATCCATCGCCTCTTCGAACTCAGGCAGACGACTCACCACCTCGCCCCGCCGGTCCATCACGAAGGAAGCCCCGTCGAACACCAACTCGTCGTGGCCGCAAATTTGATTGACATAGATCACCGGCACTTCGGCCACGGCGATTCGGGCATGGACCGCCGCCTCACGCTCGGCGACCTTGCCAATGTGGAAGGGAGAGGCATTGAGATTGATCACCAGACGCGCACCGGCCCTGACGCACTGTTCCACAGGCCCCGGATGCCAGATGTCCTCGCATACCGACAGCCCCACCGGAATGCCCCCCAGAAGGAAAAGGCCCGGCGCATCCCCCGGCTGGAAATAGCGCTTTTCGTCGAAAACCCCATAATTGGGCAGGTGGTGTTTGCGGTAGATCAGCTTGATCCGGCCATCTCGAAGCACGGCCGCACTGTTGTAGATCCTGCCTTCGCAGCGTTCGGGAAAGCCGACGACCACCTCGATTCCCGAAACGCTCCGGCGGATGCTTTCCAACCCCCGCCGGCAAGCGTCGAGAAAGTCCTGGCGCAACAACAGATCGTCGGGCGGATAACCGGAAACGGCCAGTTCGGTGAAGACGACGGCGTCCGCTCCCAGCTCATCCCGCGCCCTTTGGGCGGCGGCGACGATCTTGTCCACGTTGCCATCGATATCCCCCACCATGTAATTGAGCTGGGCCAGGGCACAGCGGAGCCGGGTCATGTCAGGCAATCCTTCACCTTGTCGCCCATCTCCGTCGGCAGTTCCACCACTTCCACGCCGGCACGGCGCAACGCGGCGACCTTGGCCTGCGCCGTCCCCCGGCCGCCGCTGACGATCGCCCCGGCATGGCCCATGCGCCGTCCCGGCGGGGCCGTTCTCCCGGCAATATAAGCCACCACCGGCTTGCTGACGTGATGACGGATGTATTCGGCGGCCTCTTCCTCTTCTTCACCGCCGATCTCTCCCACCAGGATGATGCCCCGGGTCTCGGGGTCGGCCTCGAAAAGCGCCAGCGCGTCGATGAAATTCATTCCGTGAACAGGATCTCCGCCGATGCCGATACAGGTACTTTGCCCCAGGCCTTCCCGGGTGGTCTGCCACACCGCTTCATAGGTCAAGGTGCCCGATCGAGACACCACCCCCACACAACCCCTCGTGTGGATGAATCCGGGCATGATACCGATCTTGCACGCATCGGGCGTGATGATGCCGGGACAGTTGGGACCGATCAGAACACAATCGTGATCCTTCAGTGCCGCCTTGACCTTGAGCATGTGCAAGGTGGGAATGCCCTCGGTGATACAGACGACCAACCGCAGTCCGCAATCGGCCGCCTCCACAATGGCATCGGCGGCAAAAGGAGGCGGAACGAAAATGATGCTGGCCTCGGCACCGGTTTCGCCAACCGCCTGGCGGACCGTATCGAACACCGGAAGCCCCAGATGGGTCTGGCCTCCCCGGCCCGGGGTGACGCCTCCGACCAGACAGGTTCCGTATTCCAACGCCTGCCGGCAATGAAAGGTCGCCTGCTTGCCGGTAAACCCCTGACAGATCAATTTGGTATTCCGGTCGACCAATACGCTCATCTTTCCTCCCGCGCCGCGGCCACGGCTTTTCCGGCAGCCTCCAGCAAATCGTTGGCGGCGATGATCGCCAGGCCGGAATTCGCCAGCAAGGCCCGTCCTTCCCCGGCATTGGTGCCCTCGAGCCTAACCACCACCGGAACCCCCACATGCACTTCCTTGACCGCCTCGATGATTCCCCGGGCGATCAGATCGCAACGGACGATGCCACCGAAAATATTCACCAGGATCGCCTTGACCTTGGGGTCGGACAGAATGATTTTGAATGCTTCAGTGACACGCTCGGTCGAAGCCCCCCCTCCCACATCGAGGAAATTGGCGGGTTCTCCGCCGCATTGTTTGACCAGATCCAGGGTCGCCATCGCCAGACCGGCGCCATTGACCATACAGCCGATGTCGCCGTCGAGGGTGACATAACTCAGGTCGTGTTCCCTGGCGCGGCGTTCTTTCTCGTCCTCCTGGGAAGGATCACGCAAAGCTTCCACGTCGGGGTGGGCATAGAGGGCATTGTCATCGAAATTGAGCTTCGCATCCAGCGCCACCAGTTCCCCCCCGGCGACCACGGCCAATGGGTTGATCTCTATCTGGCTGGCGTCTTTTTCCACCAGCAGGCGGTACAGACCCTCGAGAATTCTGACGAACATGCCGATCTGCCCGCCTTCCAGGCCCAGCCCGAAGCCTATCTCGCGCCCCTGGTAAGCGAAGATCCCGGTTGCAGGGTGAACCTGGAAACGCAGGATCGCTTCCGGTTGTTCACTGGCCAGCCGCTCGATTTCCACGCCTCCGGAGGCCGAAGCCACCGCCGCGACCCGTTCGCTTCCCCGGTCGATCAGCAGGCTGAGATACAACTCCCGTTCGATATCGCTGGCGGCTTCGACCAGCACCGCTTCCACCGGAAGCCCTTCCGGCCCTGTCTGTGCGGTCACCAGCCGCCTTCCCAACATTTCCCCGGCCGCCTCCGCGACCGACTGCGGCGAATCCGCCAACACCACTCCACCCGCCTTGCCTCTCGCCCCGGCGTGGATCTGGGCCTTGACCAGCCAGCGCCCGCCGCCCAGCCCGCTTGCCGCCGACGCGGCTTCTTCGGGTGTGCGGGCGACTTTCCCCGGCGGTACCGGCACAGCGTAACGGGAAAGCAACGCCTTGGCCTGATATTCATGGATGTTCATCAGATACGGCTATAATTTCGTGGAGATGAACACTATTCTAAGTCAACTGTCCGGTCGAGGCGAATTCACGCCCATGGAGGCGACCTTCCAACCTTGCCCGCTGTCCGGATTCCGGATCCAGGCGGATCAAGGGTGGCGGTTGTTGCTGACCTTCAGCGGCTATCAATTGCTGCTGGGGGGACTGCTCACATTCCTTTTTCTGACCTCCTGGGGCCCTTCGCTCCTTGGCCGCTTCTCCAGCCAGGGATTCCTCGTCACCAGCCTTTGCTATACCGCCGGCGCCGCGCTCTCTTTCCCTTTCGTCTTCTGGCGAAGGCCCGATTACCGGTGGCAGGCCGGACTGCACATACTCCTGGATCTCATCGCCCTCCCCCTGATCATCTACGCCTGCGGCGGATTGGAAAGCGGTTTTGGAATCCTGTTGGCGGTTTCGGTCACCGCCGCCGGGCTACTCATAGGCGGCCAGTGCGCCATCGGCTTCGCCGCCCTGGCGAGCCTCGCCATCCTGGGGATGGAAAGTTACGCCGATTTGCGCCATGCTTTTCCCACCACCCATTATTCCTATGCGGGAATGCTGGGCATGAGTTATTTCGCCATCGCCCTGTTGGCCATCAGCCTGGCCAGAATGGCCGAACAAAGCGAAGCGCTGGCCAGGCAACGGGGCAAGGATCTCGCCTATCAACGGCAGCTGAACGAGTTCATCATCCAGAACCTGCAATCGGGTATCATCGTCCTGGACGCGCAGCGGCGGATCTTGTTGACCAATGATTCCGCCAGGCGTCTGCTGGCCTTGCCCGGCCGGCCCCACCGGCTGGAGGAGCTGCCCGACTCCCTGACCCAGTCCTTGCTTCAGTGGCCGCAACAGGCCCAGGAGCTGTCCACGACCGTCGCCAACGGCGATTCCCCTCCGCTTCATGTCCGCTTCAGCCGGCTGCAGATTCAGGACACCCCTCTGACAATGATCTATCTGGAGGACGATACCCTGCATCAAAAACGGGTTCAGGAAGGCAAACTCGCCTCCCTCGGCCGCCTCACCGCCGGCATCGCCCACGAAATCCGAAACCCCCTGGGCGCCATCAGCCATGCCGCCCAGCTGCTGGCCGAAAACGATCACCTGCCCCCCCAGGATCAAAGGCTGGTCCATATCATCGGCAATCAGGCCCGAAGGCTCGACGACACCATCGGAAACGTGCTTCAGCTGTCGAGGAGAAACGCCGCCAAGCGGGAAAAAGTCTGCCTCAACACCTGGCTGGAAACGTTTTGCCGGAACTTTCAGAACGAGACCCGGGGAAATCACGCCCCCCTCCAGCTGCAGACCTCCCCTTCGCCGATGAGAGCCTGGGCGGACCCGAGCCATCTCGAGCAAATCGTCTCGAACCTGTGTCACAACGCGCTCAAGTACGGAGGGGGGGGAGACACCCCCATACAGATCCGGCTTTCCAGGGATGAGGAAAAGCGCCCGCGGATCGAAGTGATCGATCACGGCCGCGGGATCCCTCCGCAACAGATTTCACAGGTCTTCGAGCCTTTCTTCACCACCTCGTCCAGCGGCACCGGCCTGGGACTGTATATTTCCCGCGAGCTGGCGCAAATGAACCAGGCGCGGCTGGTCTATGACAACGGCCCTGCCGGCAGCCGTTTTTCCCTTGTCCTCGAAGACGCCGATCAAGTCACGGTACAGCTATGACCAAGCCTCTCGCCCTGATCGTCGATGACGAACCCGACATCCTCGAATTGCTGGAACTGACCCTGTCGCGCATGGACATCGACGTCCGCACCGCCGCCAGCGTCGCCGAAGCGGTTCAGTGGTTGAACCGCCAATCTTTCCATTTCTGCCTGACCGATATGCGCCTGCCGGACGGGAACGGACTCGATCTGATCGCCCGCATCCAGGAACAGGCCCCGGGCCTGCCGGTTGCCGTCATCACCGCCCACGGCAATATGGACATTGCCGTCAAGGCCCTGAAACAAGGCGCCTTCGATTTCGTCTCCAAGCCGGTGGATCTGGGCATTCTGCGCCGCCTGGTGGACAGTGCCCTGCGGGTCACCCAGGAAAAAGGCGTCAAGGACCGGCGATCCCGCGACGTTCTGCTTGGCGAATCCGAATCCATGCGGGACATCCGCTCCAAGATCGTCAAGCTGGCCCGTACCCAGGCCCCGATCTTCATCAGCGGTGAATCGGGGACGGGCAAGGAACTGGTCGCCCGCCTGATCCACGCCAAGAGCCCCAGAGCGAACATGCCTTTCGTCGCCATCAACTGCGGCGCGATTCCCTCCGAACTGATGGAAAGCGAGTTTTTCGGTCACAAAAAGGGCAGTTTCTCCGGCGCCGTCGCCGACAAACGCGGCCTGTTTCAGGCCGCCGACGGTGGAACCCTGTTTCTGGACGAAGTGGCCGATCTGCCTTTGCCGCTGCAGGTGAAGCTGCTGCGGGCGATCCAGGAGAAAAAGGTCCGCCCGGTGGGGGCCGAGCGCGAAATCCCCATCGATGTGCGCATTCTCAGCGCCACCCACAAGAACCTCGGGAAAATGGTGGAGGAAGGCCGCTTCCGTCAGGATCTCTTCTACCGTATCAACGTCATCGAGCTCCCCGTCCCCCCTCTCAGGGAAAGGCGCGAGGACATCCCCCTGCTCACCAAGCGCATCCTGTCCCGGCTGGCCCGGGACAACGGACTGGAATCGCTCGAAATCTCTCCCCAGGCATTGGAGGAGCTTTGCCGTTACGCCTTTCCCGGCAATGTTCGGGAACTGGAAAACATCCTCGAAAGGGCCGCCGCTTTGTGCGACGATCAACACATCGAACTCGGCGACCTCAACCTTCCCAAAAGCCAGAGCGATGAGACGGCACACCGCCCCATCCCATTGAATCTTCCTTCTCCGGAGGGCGGATTTTCGCTGGAAGACTATCTGGGGGAAATCGAACGCCACACCATCCTCAATACCCTGGAACAGACCCGCTGGAACCGTTCCAAGGCGGCCAGGCAATTGGGGATGACCTTGAGGCAACTGAAGTACCGGTTACAAAAATGGGGGCTTGACGGCGAGGCCCATTGACAATATTGTCAATTTCGGACGCCAATGACAGGCATTCGGCCCGTTATCCTTCCTGGAAACCGCTCGTCCCGTTTAAAATCAATCAGATAGAAACTGGCACGAGACCTGCAATAAGTTTTATGCAAACTTTTCATCAACCTCGAACGGAGACAACATCATGAGGAAACACGCACAACAAGGCTTCACCCTTATCGAATTGATGATCGTGGTCGCGATCATCGGGATTCTGGCGGCGATCGCGATTCCGGCGTATCAGGATTACACCGCCAGGGCGCAGGCGGCTGAAGCCACCACCCTCCTCGGCGGCTTGAAAAGCTCGATCGCGGAATATTACAACACCGAAGGCGCGGCTCCTACCATGGGCGCACTCGGAAACGCGGTCACCACAGGGAAATATATTTCCACGATTGCCCAAAGCGGCTTCTCCTATACAGCGACTTTCAAAAACAGCGGCGTGAGCTCGAAGCTGAAGAGCAAAACCGTTTCCATGACCTTCAACAGTTCCACCGGGGCATTCTCCTTCTCGTGCACCGGTATCGACAGCGCCATTCGACCGAAAATCTGCCAATAAACTCATAAATCGTATGGAATTGTCCGCCATCAAGCGCCGCCTCCCGGGCGGCGCTTTCCTTTGGACAGCTTTTGCCGCTCTGATTCCACCCCTGGCGCTTTATCTTCCGGGGCTAGGCGGCGGCTTTTACCTCGACGATATTCCAAATCTCGGCCCTCTATCCCAACCGGACCTATCATGGCAGCAATACATACTCAACGGCTTCTCCGGCCCGCTGGGCCGACCGCTTTCCTACCTGAGTTTCTACCTGCAGCACGCCAGCTATCCGGCACATCCGGCCCATTTCAAGGCGGTCAATCTGGCCATTCACCTTCTCAATACCGCTTTGGTATATTGGCTAACTTCGAATCTATGTAAAGCAAGAGGGATCGCCGTCACTTGGAAAACCGCTCTCTCCTGTACAATCCTGTGGGGTATTCTGCCGGTTCATATCAGCACGGTTTTGTATGTCGTGCAGCGGATGACCCTTCTATCCGCTTTTTTCGTCCTGCTTTCCTGCGCCGCATATGTCCATATCCGCCTCAAGCGCATTCCCTGGGGCAAAATGGATTATATTCTCGCAACCGGATGGGTAGGAGTCGGGTATTTAGGCGTCTTCGCCAAAGAAAACGCCATTCTGACAGGGCTGGCCTTGGCGAGCCTGGAAGCATTCTTTCTGTCAACACTACCTTGGCGGCCCGCCAGATTATGGCGGTGGATATGCTTTTACTTCCCTTTCCTGATGCTTGTCATACATCTGACGGTGCTCCGTGACATCACTGCAGGCTATGCCTCGAGAGATTTCACACTATCTGAACGTCTGCTTACCCAAAGCCGGGTCATATTCGACTACCTCAAAATCATCTTGGCGCCCGACCTCAACGATTTGACGCTGTATCATGACAACTTCCCCGTCTCAAGATCGGTCGGTCTTCAAGAACTGTGGTCTCTGACAGGTCTGGCCACATGCCTCACGCTGATCATCAAGGGACGCCACAGATGGTGGTTTCCCCTTTCCTTCGCATTGACTTGGTTTTTTTCCCTGCACCTTCTGGAATCCACCATCATTCCACTTGAAATCTACTTTGAACACAGAAATTATCTGCCATCGGTCGGACTGATTGTGGGACTGTTCTTTCTGGCCAAAGAAGCCATACGACGCGCCCAGAAACGGGTTCGCCCCTCTATCCCCCATACAGCCTTAGGTATCATGATGGCATGGATGGCCACCATAACCGCCGTGGAAAGCAAAACCTGGGGTAATCCTCTGCAATTCGTCAGCGCGGCATGGTACAAAAACCCTGACTCGCTGCGCACCATGCAAGAGCTCTCATCTTTTTATCTCGCCCATAACAAGATAGGAGTCGCCTATCAACTACAATCCCGATGGAAGCAGGCACATCCCGAAAAATACACGCCGGGCATTGACCTTCGTATTTTGATGCTTTCCTGCCTGGATCCAAAAATACCCTTTCAATGGGACGAGAACATGCGGCATGCCTTCCTGACCGGCAAACTCGATATGTCCGTTGACGTACTCCAAGAAATCTTGGATCGGAAAATAGCAGGTCAATGCGAACATTTGAGGTGGCAAGACTACCAAGACATCCTCGACAGCTTTGCCAATAACCCCAATTACCGGAAGAACGGCCGCGTTTTTCTGTTTCTGAAAAAATTCAAAACCATCTCATCCTACGTAACCGGGGATCTGGAACAGGCCCTGACCACTGTCATCTCAGACATCAATCTGGAAACCGTGGACTTCGATTACCTGTTACTGGCGGCCAGTATCGCTTATGAAGCGAATGCAAAGGCCGAATTCAGGAAAGTGGCCACAATCATTCGGGCGCGTTATCCCTATGAATGGATAAAATTGGGAAAACACCAAAGGGATCTCGTGCAAAAAATCCACTCCGCTCGACTCTGAAAAGCCATAAGCACTATACAATAATTTCCTGAATTCTGAGCCGTATTAAATCAATAGGTTACCCTCAGCAGAGCTTGGACAATTTATACTCTGGTGCTTTATACTGACTCATCACGACGCGTTTTGATTTGGCCGCCCAATGTCCGTCATCGAGCTTTACGAAAAACTCTCCTCCGCCCCGGACGACAAAACCCGGGCACGCATCATCGCCGAGGCGTTCGAAACCCTGGAAGAACGTTATCCACGCCTGTCCGATGTCGCGACCCGTCAGGATCTGAGCGAGGCAGAACTCCGCCTGATCAAGGAAATCGAGCAAGTTCGGGCCGAAATCAAGGAAACCGAACTCAACCTGCAGAAGGAGATCGAGCAGGTACGCGCCGAAATCAAGGAAACCGAACTCAACCTGCAGAAGGAGGTCGAGCAGGTACGCGCCGAAATCAAGGAAACCGAGCTCAACCTGCAGAAGGAAATCGAGCAGGTTCGGGCTGACCTCCGTCTGGAGATCAAGGCGGTGGAAGTCCGCCTCACGCAGGCGATCCATCGTCAGACGCTCTGGGTCATCGGGTCAGTTGGCGCCATCATCACCCTGATCCGCTTGATGGAATGGTTCCTGAAGCATCTACCGAACTAGATTCTACAGGCGACAGGCGCAGACACCCGCCCCCCTTCTGATTTTGAGAAGGGGGGAGATAAAGATAATCGTCAGGCCCAGTATTTTCTCAAGGCCTTGAATTTTTCCAATGCCTCCTTGACCTTGAGGTTGATCGCCTCGTCCTGGAGTTCGTTGTTCTTGTAGATACGATCCAACAGCCCTTCCTTGACCAAGGCCTCCTTGAGCCAGCGCTTGGCGAAGCGGTAATTGGTGGGAACTGCCGCGGTTTCACCCGTGTCGGGATGGCGGAACTGCTTCACCCGGGCGATCTCCTCTTCACTCGGAGCCGCCTCGGCGGTGGTTTCGGCCTCTGCCCCGGGCGCCTGTTCGGCCTGGACGGGAGCCGCCTCCGGTTGGCTTGCGGTCGGTTGCTCGTCACAACCGGTTCTCAAGGTGGTGACCACGATGTAAAGGATATACACTACGAACAGGATGGTCAGTCCGGTCATCAATGTCACAATCATCGGTTTCCTCCCCTTTGCACTGCTGAATGGATCTTATATTTTTACTTGGGTTGGTCAATCGACTCTGACCAATATCTCCCCTCTGCCGACCGATCCCAGATCAC
Source organism: Methylothermaceae bacterium (assembly GCA_026981855.1). Taxonomy (GTDB): domain Bacteria; phylum Pseudomonadota; class Gammaproteobacteria; order Methylococcales; family Methylothermaceae; genus Methylohalobius. The sequence goes on from JALSIB010000043.1 coordinate 125,388, forward strand.
CTCCATAGCGGTGAACGCGGTTGAAAGTGTTTCCAGGTTCCGAAAAACGGCTGCCGAGCGGCCTCAACGCCGCGAACCACAAAGGCAGATAGGACAGCGTATGGGTACCGCAATCTCCGAAGGTGGGTGGAATGTGCCTGGGCCTTTGCCACAGGAGCAAAGTTCCACGGCGCAAGGCGTATCCTGGATAATCACCGGTCGTCCCCATCACTGCAATCGTACCAGCAATCATCCGTGAGGCACAGTAATGACCCACATTTCCTTCGACCAGGATGATGCCCCGCCGCATTTCATCGCCACAACGATCTCCGGCGTTTCCTTTCACCAACACGACCCCGCCGCGCATCCCCCGTTTGTTTCCAGGGAGGGCCGCGCCCAAGAAATCACCGGCGTCCCCATCGATCCGGATCGTTCCACCCCGCATCTGGCAGGCGGAAAAGATACCGGTGTTTCCGGTCACCTCGATGGAACCGGATTTCAGCCCCATTCCAAGATACGCCCCGGCATCCCCTTTCACTTTGATGTCCATCTCCGAGGCGTCCCTGCCGATGTAGTCCAGCCGATCACAGGCACGTTCGATGGTCAGCCTGGAAGGATCGCCCGGCTGAATGTCGAAAAGCTCATCGACCCGTAACCTGCGCCTGCCGGACCACAGCTTCAAGGCGGCGGTTTCGGCCAGGGTCAGATGGGTAACCGCCGACAACGGCGACATGTCCACCCTGCGCCGGGGGGGCTCCTTCAGTGTGAGCGTCAGTCCAGTCATGCCATGATCTCCCGCAGATGAAAATGGTATGGGCCCAGCTTTCCGCCGTAGTTACCCGCGCTGATGCGGCGGATGCCGTTACCCACTCCAAGGTCGCAGACAGCCTCGATGCCGGCGCGCATCGCCTTGTCGATATCCTCCTTGGTCAGCCCGTCGATGACGATCTCCATCACCGACTCGATCTCCGGCGACAACTGGGTTTGGGTCACTCCTTTCAGGGTGGGGCAGAAAGCGTCGTTGGTGCTGGCGTTGAGCGCCTTGTATTTGGATCCGACCTTGGAACCGGAGCGCACCACCCCCCCTGGAAAAGGCATGATCACATTGGGCACCTTTTTCATTGCCGCCACCGCCGCCTCACAAGCCGCCAGAGCCTGGGGCTGGGATTCGGCCAGGATCAGGAAGTTTCCGCCCCCCACCGCATCCACCATGTATGTGGCCTCTTCGGCCAGAAACTCGCCGTCCATCACCGGGATTCGCCAGTAACGCTTGCCGGCGATGAGTTTGGAAATCTGGAAGCCGTCGCCATAGAAGCGCATGTTTTCACCCAAGGGAATCGGCTTGCCGGAATCGATGCCGGCGAACAAGGCCGATGTGGGGGAAGTCAACACGCACTGGCCGGCCCGGGTCTGGACCTGCTTGGTCAGCCCCTTGCCGCCCATGGCGAAAAAAAGGACCGATAAGCCGGGACGGCCGTCGGGGGTTTCCGCCGGGGACAATTCCCGCTCGATTCCCGCCTCGCAGCCGCAGGCGATCACCGAGGTGGCGAAACCGGACATGGCGCGGGCGGCATGATAGGCCCATTCCAGATTGAGGGCGGTGATGATCACCCGGGTGGCCTTCATGGGAAAGGCCTCGGCGAAGGTGTCGTCGATGGCGATTCCATTGATGATCATACGCCGCGTCCTCCCCAGCAGGGGTGGATGGTGACGCTGCCGCGGCCGTCTTCCGAGATTTCGTCGGCCTGAATGATGAAATTGTCCAGTTTCATGGTTTGATAACGGTCGAAGTAGCTTGCCAGTCGTTTTTCTATGCCCGGATCGTATTCCGGCTTGACCACATGGGTCGTGCCCCAGACCACGTCCACCACCTGGCCGTCCCGGACGACCAACCGGCCATCCTTGAAGACGTATTTGGGCCGGCTGAACATCTTTTCCCTGTCATCGTCCGGCACATAGACGGTGATGTCGGCGGCCGCCCCCGCTCCCAGATGGCCGCGGTCCGACAACCCCACCAGTTCTGCGGCGGCGGCGCGGGTCATCACGGCGATTTCGTAGAGGGAATACTCGCGCTCGATGGAAGCCAGAGTGGTCATTCTCTGCGCTTCGGGATGGAGCCTGGACAGCTGTTCGTTGCGGAAGCTGCGATCCATCAACAGGCGGATCAGGTGGGGATAACTGGTGAAAGGCGCACCATTGGGATGATCGGTGGTCAGAAACACCCGCCAGGGATCCTCCACCAACAGGAAGATTTCCAGCCCGATGGCCCATTGCAAGGCGTTGACGAAGTTTTTGTCGCGGTAGCGGAAAGGCACCACGCCGCAACCGGCGTCGCATTCGATGTCCATGCAGACCCACTTGTGAGGATGGGCATGACCGGCATTGGCGTGTTGGTGCATAGCGTCGCCGGATGCGGTGACCGTCTGGCCGAAGAGAATCTGTCCCACATCCACCGTCACATTAGGATTGGCGTTGATGGCTTCGGCGATTCTGGCCGCTCCCGAGGAAAAGTTGAAATCCCCCTCGGTTCCGTAACTGTGGAACTGGATATGGGTCAAGTGGATCGGCAGGCCCTCGATGCCGCTGATGGTCTTCAGGGTCGTCTCCACGTTGCCGGGCACCCCCAGGTTGCAGCCGTGGACATGGAGCGGATGGGGGACGGCCAGTTCGTTCACCGCCGTGGCCAGCACTTTCAACACCTGGCGCGGAGTGACGCCGTAATAGGTGTGCTCCTCGTCCAGATCGAGCGCCCGCTGGTTGAACTTGAAGGCACTGATTCCACCCGGATTGACCACTTTGACGCCGATACACTGGCTGGCGTTGAGGGTGAAGGCCACATAGTCGTTGATGGCCTTCTGATCCGCGCCGTCGTGCATCATCCTGAGCAGAAAATCGTCGCTCCCCAGCATCACATACCCGCCCTTGTCCAGGATCGGGATGTCCCCCATCTCCATATGGGCCTGGCGGGCATTGACCGGTAGCACGGCGGGTTCGAAGGCCGCGGTGAAACCCATTTCGGCGTAGCGGTAGCCGGTGGTCAGGGTGCTGGGCGCCGCATGGCCGCAACCTGAGCGCAGATGTTCGGTATGGGCCACCGGATCGGCGCGGTGATCCTCGGGCAACAGGGTTCGGGCGATATTGACCTTGCCGCCCCCGATATGGGTATGCATGTCGATGGCACCCGCCATCACCACCATGCCGCGCAGATCGTATTCCTGATCCACCCGGGCGCCCGCAGGTGGATCCACGATGCGGCCATCCTGAATGTAGAGGTCGTGAACCCGGCCGTTGACGCGGTGGGCCGGATCGTAAACCGTACCGCCGGTAAGTTTGATCAGCATCCGGAAGATCCTTTTATCGATTGAGTTTTCAAGAAGAAAGCTTGGCGCGCACGGCACGCTCGATAGCTTCGAGCACCTGGGCGCTGCTGGGCAGACCGCTGTCACGCAACTTGAACAGACGCACCGCCACCACGTTGTCCGTCCGGTAAGTGTGGCCGGCATGGTCGATCCCCGGCACACCGACGGGAATATAAACCTCGGGCGGTTGGTCGAAATTCATGCCACCCCGCCCCAGCACCACGGTCGGCACACCGACACGGGGGGGAAGACGGGAGCTGTTGTAGGCCGACAACCAGAGCAGTGCATCGACCTCCCCCTCCTCCAGCAATCTTTCGGTTGCATTCAGATAGGGATCGTATTCGGGAATACCCCGACTGAAGCGGACCCGTACAGGATACCCTGTCTGCCACCCACACACCTGCGTGGCGGTCTGGTCTCCCTCCCTGCCCCCCAGAGGCAGACCGGAACAGCGGGTACGCTGGTTGAGGTCCTTGATCATCTCGCAGGTGATTTGCACCGTCAGTTCCGCATGTTCCCACTCCAAGGCCCCCGCAGCCCAGGCAATCACGCCATAGTTCGCGCTTTTCAAGCGCCCGGCCAGCTCCTTCAACGCCTGAATTTCGATGCCGCCGACCGAATCGACACCCACCGGCCGGTCGTTCACCAAAAGACGCAGCATCGAAACCACGGCGGGAAGATCCCTGTCTTCACACGCCAACACCGTGGGTTTGCGCCCATCGGGAGAGACGGAAGCATAACCGGAAGGGGCTTTGCCGAGATAGACCACCTCCCTGTCGGCCGCTTCGACGAACATGCCATCGACCCAGATATGGCGCTGGAAAAAACGCGGAAACAGCGATTCCACATCCGTTCCCACCACCAACAGAAGATCCGCCCTGTTCTTGACTTCCGCCAGGGTGGTGGTCATCCAGCCGCTGTCCTGAAGCACCAGAATGTTGCGCATCGCGGCCCGGCTGTTCATGTTGTCCACCACCGCGCCCAGACGGTCCGCCAACGAGAGCGCCGCCCGCATGCCCGCCACATCGGTGGCCAGTCCGGCGAGCAGAGGCAATTCAGCTTCCGCCAGAACGGCGGCCGCCCTCTCCACGGCCTCTTCCAGCGATACCGGCTTGCCGGAAATCATCGGCCGGGTTTCTCCCAAAGGCTGCTCGAACGCCTCCCTGGTCACCGCGTCCCCGTTCTCCAGGACTTCGATCCGGCTGCCGGAAACCCGGATTTTCAAATCATCGGAACCGATCCCGCAAAACGGACTGGGAACGTGCTCCCAAACTCCCTGTTCATTCCTGTTCGCCATGCCAATCCTCGATTGTTCCCATACCAGGCAAAATTTGAGTGATTATAGCAACCCCGGCGCCAGGAACTCCAGCCAGCGTCATGCCGCAAGGCGATCGCATGACCGCCGTTTTTCCGTCCAGATTTTGCACGACATCAAAGCCCCTTCCCTACGGGAGATCCGGGCTTTCCTTCTGGAAGGATAGGGGCTGGCAGGCTGAGGGCAAAAATTACCGGATTTCAACGGGTTCGGCGCATCGAACAGACAGGCGGATGGCCCGGATGACTCGAAGCGGCGGGAAACGCGGCCAAAGGCTCACTGCCGGGTGCCCGCGTACAGCAGAATTTCCCCCTTGTTCAATTCGATGGAGTCACCGCTCCAACGCTGATAGGGACCGTTCAGGTAGAGGTCTTCAACCGTGAAGCCCAGTTTGCGCAGATAGATCAAGATGGTACGGATGATGGGGGGACGGTAGGTGGTGTCGTAATTGAAGGTGGGCAAAAGTTCGGCCGGTTGGGTGGAAATGAGGGTGCCCCGCACCATGCCCGCGCCCGGCCGCATGCCCAACCGCCCCATCACGACCACGGTGCCGGCTTTCATGCTGACACCGGTGAAATCGCCGCTGTCGCCTCCAATGGCGATCAGACCGCGTCGCATGCCGTGGCCGACTTCGTTGCCGGCGTTGCCGTGGACGATGATCTCGCCCCCCAGCATACCCACCGGCACCCCCCGGACCGCACAGCCCACCATGTGCCCGGCATCGCCGCGGATGGTGATCCGCCCACCCGACATCTCCCGCCCGACCCAGTCACCGGCATTGCCGGTGACCACGATTTCGCCGCCGCGCATCTCCGCTCCCAGATGCGCCCCGACATCCCCCTCGATCCGCAGACGGCCCGTGCTCATGCCGTTGCCGATGAGCTTGACCTTGGACAGATCACCTTCCACCGTCACCGTACCGTCTCTGGCTTCCCCCTGAACGGAAAAGAAATCTCCCAGCCTGGCCTTCTCGTTGCCGTGAAAGACGGGCAATTCAGCCGCTTTATCAGCGCTCAGACCCATCAACATGTCGGGACAGATGGCTTCCGCCTCGAGCGGAACCTCGGGAACCGCGTGCAACGTCAATCTCATGTTCCCCCCTGCAAAATGTCGTGGAGCCGCAATTGAAACTGGCCCAGATCGCCCCCATAGTTCCCGGCGGTAATCTGGACGATCCCCTCTCCCGCCGCCGCCTGAATGCCACGCCGCATGGCTTCGGCCACGGCCGGCTCGTCAAGCCCGTCGATGACGATTTCGAGCACACAGGAAACCGACTCGGGAAGACAGGTTTCAGGCACCCGACCTCTCAACGAGGGACAATAGGCATCGTTGGTGGAAGCAGGCAGGGCCTTGTAGCGCGAGCCGGGCTTGCTGCCGCTTCGCACCACCCCGTCCGGGAACGGCAGAATCACCCCCGGCACCTCCATGGCGTCCACCGCCGCTTCCACCGCATCGAGGGTGGCGGTCAGATCCTCGCCCAGCACCAGGAAGTTGCCACCCCCCACCGCCGGCTGAACGCCGAAGGATTCCTCGACGACGAATTCGCCTTCCATCACCGGAATCCGCCATAGCCGGGAATCGCCCAGAACCTTGCTGGCTTGATAACCGTCGCCGAAATAACGCAGCTTGCCGCCGACCACCACTCTTTCTTCCGCCTCCAGACCGTTATAGCAGGCGGTGGTGGGACAGGTCATGACGCACTGGCCGATTCTTTCCACCAGCCGGTTCCCAACGCCTTTGGGACTGCCTGCGAACAGCAGCACGCTGACCCCCGGCCTGCCGTCGGGCGTCTCTTCGGCGGGAACCGTCCGTTCGATGCCCGCCTCGCACTTGCAACCGATGACCGACGTGGCGAAACCGGTCATGGAACGGGCCGCCGCCATGGCCCACTTTTCATTTTCGCCGGTGATGATCACCCGGGCGCCCCACATGGCGAAAGCCTCGGCGAAGGTATCGATGATTTCCGTCGATTCGATGAACATGATCTCGTCTGACTCAGGGTTGGGATTGGCCCGTCGGCACCGTCACCCCGCGGGCGATGTAGTGGTCGGACACCGGATAATTCTCGAACTGGACCGAATAGTAATCCTCGAAGAAAGGCTTCAGAACCCTTTCGATCTCCGGATTATACGAAGGTGAGACATGATAGACGCTGCCTTCGTGATCGAAGCGGAACTCGTGATTGTCGATAAACAGTTCCCCACCTTTGATGACATAGCGGGCGGCGTTGAACATGGCCTCCTTGTCTTCCATCTCGTCGTAGATGGTGATGTCGGCGTCGGCCCCCACCCCCAGATGGCCCTTGTTTTCCAGCCCCAGCAGCCTGGCGGGGCCGGCGCGGGTGACGATGACGATCTCCCGCATGGTGAATTCGCGGTCGATGTCGAGCAGGCTGGTGTTGGCGATGGCCTTGGGATTGGCCCTTTTCGCCTGCTCGTCGCGGAACGGCTTGTCCATGAGCAGGCGGATCAGCCTGGGATAGTTTTCGAACGAGCCGCCATTGGGGTGATCGGTGGAAAGCACCATGCGCCAGGGATCCTTGGACAGCAGAAACAGCTCCAGCCCGATCGCCCACTGGATCGCATGGGTGTAGACGTGCTCCTGATAGGAAAAAGGGATGATGCCGCAGCCGCTCTCGCATTCGGTGTCGGCATTGATCCACTTGTCCTTGGACATGTTGCGGAGCAGCCATGTCAGGGGGGCGTCGGCGGTCATGATGGTAGCCTTGCCGAACATCACCTGACCGACGTCGGCGCTGATATTGGGATGCTCGTTGATGTAATCGACGATCTGCCTGGCGGCCGAGGTCGGATTCTTGCCCACTTCGCCGCCATAGCTGTGGAACTGGATGTGGGTGATGTGCGCCCTGCGGCCATCGGCCGTCTTCATGGTCTCCAGGGTGGTGGCGTAATTGCCGCTGTGGCCGAGATTGTTGCAGTGGATATGGGCCGGATGAGGCAACCCCAGGTCGTTGCTGACATCGATCAGCGCCTTGATGATCTTGCGCGGCGTCAGATCGAAGCCGCTGATGGGCTGATCGAGATCGTGGACGTTGGAGTTCTTGCGCCCTTTCCACGGCTCGTCTCCGCCGGGATTGACCAGCTTGATGGCATACGCCTTGGATTTGTTCAACCACCAGGCCACCGCATCGCGGAATTCGGCGTGACGCCCTTGCTCCAGCAACTGGTTGAGGCACACGTTGTTGGCCAGCAGCAGATAGAAACCCTTGTCCACCACCGGCGTATCGTGGAGTTCCTCCAGGGTGTGACGGGCGCCCATGGGCGGCACCGCCGCCTCCATTGCGGTGGTGTAGCCCAAGGTGGCGTAGCGGTAGCCGGTGGTGAAAGTGGAAGGGACGGTGCCGCCGGTTCCCGAGCGCAACGCCCCGACCCGCGGCTGCACGTCGTGGCGATGGTCCTCCGGCTGGAACTTGCGCGCCAGATTGACCTTGTGGCCGGCGATGTGACAGTGCATATCGACCCCGCCCGGCATCACCACCTTGCCCGCGGCGTCGATGACCTTGGCATCGTCCGCCACGCTTTCGACGATCTTTCCATCCCGGATACAGACGTCCCGGATCTCCCCGTCGATATCGTTGATGGGGTCGTAAACCCTGCCGTTGATGATTTTGAGCTCGGAACCCATGGAATCTCCCTGCTGTCTGTCCAGGTTAAACCGCTTTCTCAGCCCAAGGCGCGGAGAAAAGCCTTCGGGATCTGGGCACGCTGTGGCGAAAATTCAAATCTATGCCACCTCCCTGCGCCCGATCCCCTTCAACTCGCACACCCGTTCCTTGATCGCCCGCAGAATCTCCTCGTCGCAAGGATAGGGAGAGTCGAAAGCCGGCCGCAGCGGCAGGGCCACGTTGTCCATCCGGTACACAGTTCCCGGTACATTGATCCCATAGGCGGCGACGGTAAAGGCCACCCTCGCCAGTTGACTGGTGCGGGTGGGCTTGGGGTCGAGGGTGATCACCGGGATGGTCTTCAGATGCTCGATCGCCCTGCGGGGAAAATTGGCGGCGGGATCGCTGGCGATCACCAGCAAGGCGTCGGCATCCCCCCGCGCCAGCACATCCACGGTGGTGAATTCCCCCGGGTTGAAGCGCGGATAGCCCCGGTTGAAGTTGACCCCGAAGGGATAGCCGGTCTGCCAGGAGACCACGTTGTCGGCGCCGGTAACGTTACCGTGCCCGCGCACCGGGTTGGCGACGAAATGGGTGAAAGCGTTCAGATCCGTGGCCAGGGCCAGAAGCGCCGAAACGTTGAAATGACGCCCCCGGGTCATGCTCAGCCCCATGCCGAAGAAAATCACTCCGAACTGGCAGTTCTTCATCCGCTCCACCAGATCCTGGAGCGTCTCCAGGGAGATGCCGGTACGCGCCTCGATACTGTCATCGACATATTTCCCCCGCACCAGCGCCCGCAGCGCCCACAGCACCTCGAAATCGCTGCCGGGCCTGACCTGCAGGAAAATATCGGCCTCCGAAGCGCTGCGGGTCTTGCGCACGTCCACCATCGCGATGGTGCGGTCGGCGCGCCCGCCGGGAAGATAGGCCGCTTTGGCCTTGGCCGAATAGCGCTCGAAATGCCGGGGATGGGCTTCGACCGGATTGCCGCCCCAGTACAGGATGAAATCGGCGCGGTTCTTGATCTCGCCCAGGCTCGCCGTACTCTCGCCGGTTCCCTGGAAGGCCATGCCGCTGGGACCATGACAAACCGAGGTGGTGGTGTCGATGTTGCCGTTGACGAAATCGGCAATGGCCACCGCTTCCTTTTGCGCCTCGCAGGTGGTGTCGCTGAGGCCGTAAACGGCGGGGAATCTGGCCTCGACCAGGATCCTGGCGGCGGCGTCCACCGCCTCCTCCAAACCGGCCTCTTTGCCATCGACCAGCGCCACCGGATAATCCTCGATCCTGTGTTCCAGAAACCAGGCCCGCCCCAGTTCACAGGCGTTGCCGGCCCGGGTGATGCTTTTGCCCTCGGGAGCGACGACCAGCTCGATGTCGTCACAGACACAACCGCAAAAAGTGCAGACGGCGTTGTGGATCGTTTTCGCTTCACTCATGACGCTTACCTCTGGGTGTCTGACGGAGACGTCGCCAAGGCCGGTTCGTGCCCTGCGGTCTTCACTTTTAACCAAACCGGGGTTATTTTTCAACATGAATTTTTCTATTTCCTGAAAATACCGTATATTTTTCCCCCATCGTCAGGATCGCAACCAAACCTCGCCGGGAGAACAACATGGCCGAACGCATCACCCTGATACCGGTTCGCACCAGCCGCCAGGGCACGTCCCTCAACGCCGGAAAACTGAAGAAGGAGTATGTCAACGAGACCTCCACGGTCGAACTGCACCGCGAGGACATGGCCAGATGGGGACTGAAAAAGGGCGACCGGGTCAGGCTCAAATCCTCCGGAGGACAACAGGCCATCGTCGCCTGCAAGGAACGAAAGGGGGACGACGCCACCCCCGGGCTGGCGTTCATGGCCTATGGCCCGGTCTCGAGCCTGTTCATGGATGACGATACGGCGGGCACCGGCATGCCTTCCTCCAAACACCTGGAAGTGGAAATCGAAGGCCCTGTCGCCGAAGACGGTTCCCTGATCGAACGCGCGCCCGCCATCCAAAGCCCGGCGCAACCTGTGACGGGACAACCCGGCAGCCCGCTGACCCCGCAGCAACTGGCGTTCCTCGATTCGCTGATGCGCGAACCGCTGTCCCCCACCCAGGCGGCCTGGCTCAGCGGTTATTTCGCCGCCATCTGCGGCATGCCCACCACCGCCCAGGCTCCTGCGGCGCAGACCCCCGCGAACCTGCCGCTGATGACCATTCTCTATGGTTCCCACACCGGCAATGGCGAAGGAATCGCCGAAACCCTGATGGATATGGCCTCGGAAAAGGGGTTCAATGCCAGGGTGGTGGACATGGAGGCGTTCGATCCCGAAGAGTTGAAAAAAGAGCAAATACTTTTTGTCATCGTCAGTACCCACGGCGAGGGCGACCCGCCTCTGGCGGCGGAAAAACTCCATGCCTGGCTGAAAGACTATTCCGGCCCGCCGCTGGAGAAGATCCGGTACGCGGTCTTCGCCCTGGGCGATAGCAGCTACCAGTTCTACTGCCAGACCGGCAAGGATTTCGACCAGTACCTGGAAAAAGCGGGCGCCAAACGGATCATGGAGCGGGTCGACGCCGACGTGGATTTCGAGGAACCGGCCGAGGAATGGATGGCCAGGGCGTTGGAGAAATACCAGCAGCTTGCCGGTGGCGCCGCCGATGCCACCACCGCGACCTCAACCACCGCCGGGAAAAAAACCGGCGTCAGCAAAACCAACCCCCACCCTGCCCCGGTGATGGTCAACATCAACCTCAACGGCGAGGGTTCGGCCAAGGAAACCCGTCATATCGAGATCGGCCTGGAGGGTTCGGGCGTCACCTACGAACCGGGGGATGCCCTGGGCGTCTATCCCGCCAACAATCCATCCTATGTGGAGGATCTTTTGGCGGTCCTTCCTTTCAACGGCGACGAAACCGTGAACGTGGGCAAAGAATCCATGCCCCTGCGCCAAGCCTTCATCGACAAACTCGACATCACCACCCTGACCCGTCCTGTGATGGAGAAATACGCCGAACTGACCGGCGCCGCCGAACTGAAATCCCTGCTGGAAAGCGGCGACGCCAGGGCTTTCAGTGACTATACGTGGGGGCGCCAGATTCTCGACCTGGTCGGCGAATACCCGCCGGGCGGGATCGACCCCCAGCAATTCGTCGATCTGCTGCGCAAGATCCCGGCCCGGCTCTACTCCATCGCCTCCAGCCTCAAGGCTTTCCCGGAGCAGGTGCACCTGCTGGTGGGGGTGGTGCGCTACCGCAGCTTCGGCCGTGACCGCGAAGGGGTGTGCTCCAGCTTCCTCGCCCGGGCCGAAGTGGGAAAGAAACTGCCCATCTACGTCCAGCCCAACAAGAATTTCCGTCTGCCGGAAAGCGGCGACACCCCCATCATCATGGTCGGCCCCGGCACAGGACTCGCCCCCTTCCGCGCCTTCCTGCAAGAGCGCCGGGCCAGTGGCGCCGGTGGCAGGAACTGGCTGCTGTTCGGCGACCAACACCAGGCCACCGACTATCTCTATGGCGAGGAACTGGACAAGATGCACGAAGAAGGCTTCCTGACCCGCCTGGATCTGGCCTTCTCACGAGATCAGGAGCGCAAGATCTACGTCCAGCACCGGATGCTGGAAAACGCCCGGGAACTCTATGGCTGGCTGGAAGAAGGCGCCTGTTTCTATGTCTGCGGCGACGCCGAAAGAATGGCCAAGGACGTCCACCAGGCACTGATCGACATCGTGGCCCGGGAAGGCGGGAAATCGAAGGAACAGGCCGAGGAATACATCGACAACCTGGCCAGCACCCGGCGCTACCTCAGAGATGTCTACTGATAGTTCCTAAGCGCCGATTTTGGTACAATTTGCGCTTCCGCCCCGATAGCTCAGCTGGATAGAGCGTCCCCCTCCTAAGGGGAAGGCCCCAGGTTCGAATCCTGGTCGGGGCGCCAATTATTTCAATTCTCCGCCTTAACTACGGTTTGATCGGCGTGCCCAAATCGTGACGCACCTCCGCCACAAGCCGAAAAGATCGGCCGATCAATTTTCTGGGCATCATGGTGATTCATCACCGAAAAGGAATACGCTTGGCTTCCCTTTTTCCTTCATGAACCCACGGTACATACCGGGGGTGTTGAACTCCATGATGACATGCCCCCGCCGGTCCAGGCCGATAACACCACCACTGCCTCCGATCTTTCCGAGCTTGCGGCCGATCACTTCACGCGCCGCCTCCTGCAGTGACTGCCCCCGATATTTCATCCTGGCGGCGATGTCGTAGGCGACGACGTTGCGGATGAAGAACTCACCGTGACCTGTGGCCGAAATGCCGCAGGTTTCATTGTCCGCATAGGTACCGGCACCAATCACGGCGGAATCCCCCACCCGTCCATAGCGCTTGCCAATCGTCCCGCCGGTGGAAGTACCCGCCGCGATATCGCCATGACGATCGAGCGCCACCGTCCCCACCCACAGAATTCCCATACCTATGGACAAAACATTCAGCACCTGCCCTCCCCTTACTCAGAAACTCAGGACAATCGAGCAATACCCCTATCCCCCCTTCTCCAAGAGCAGAAAAGAAGATCGGATCGTGCGATTGCCAGACTCAGAAAGTTCATTTCAGGCCATTGTATTTGTTAGACTATGAACCTGCATCAATACTTGGTGTCCAACCAGGACAATCGCACGAACCGGTTTCCCCCCCTCTCCCTTTGGGAGAGGGGCTTCAAGGCCGTACAAAATCGAGTTTGAACGGGAAAGCCGCGGTCATACGATTGCCCTGGGTGTCCAACAGGACATCAAAAAATAAATGTGGAACTTTCCCGACACCGGGAAGTCCAATGATGCGTACCGAGGGGGCGATCTGGCTTCGACGCGGATCGCGAAACCTACAGGTGCATGCCGAGGTGCAGTGACCTCGTGAAACACGCTGCAAATCTATAGTTGCCAACGACGACAACTACGCACTCGCTGCTTAAAACCCAGTAGGGTGCCATCTGACCGGAGCCGTGCTTGTGCGTCCGGATTTCAGGTGTCATATCTCACAAGCTCGCGGAAAAACGCGTCCGGCGTGGATCCGTTAAACACTTTTCCGGACTCGCCGTTTGTCTTCCCCTCCGTTCGGGTAGCAAACGGTTAAATCAATAGAACGGATAAGCATGTAGAGCCTGAGGCGGAGGATTCGCGGACGGGGGTTCGATTCCCCCCGCCTCCACCAATTCGATTCCCGAAAACATCCTAGCCCGGATATTTCGTCATTCTGAGGTAAAGGGCCATCCAGGCGTAAACGGTTCCTGATTGGGGCTGAGTTGGGGTTGGAAGGGGGCAAATATGCTCCGGAAACGGTCCTGGCCTGAATTTGGCGCAAACGCCCCCTTACCCCCAGTGTTTG
>JALSIB010000044.1 GCA_026981855.1 Methylothermaceae bacterium
ACTCAATTATTGTTGAATCGCTCAGTCCTTAAACCTTTCCATCCAGCAGATCCTCAACCCGCCAGATGACCTCCTTCCTTTCGGTAACCGCCAGTCTAGGCATCATATATGGGGTTGTCAAGAGGTTGATCTGCGTCAAATTGCCCTACTTTTTCATGCTGCCAATATGCCACAGATATTTGCTTCCGCCCTACAGTTTTTCATGAATTGCGCCGCAAAAAAGGATCGAGAGGAACGCTTGAAAACCGGCAAGCACTCAAACACGGGGAGCACCGAAATACGCGACCAACCAAAGAGAGGCATGATCGGAACGCCTTGATGGCAACTTCGCAATGAAGGGAAATGAAGCAGACGGCCTTAATTTTACTTGATTGACCGTCCAATGCTGTGGATCAACCCCTCAATGGGAATTCGAAGAGGGAAATTTACCCAACCCCGCCATTTCAGCGAAAGGAAACGGCATTTGGTCGGTATTGAAAGTAAGGAACAGGAGAACCTGATAGAGATATACCGATAAAGTCGCTCCCAATTGACGGGCATGGGGGTTGTCCTGGCCAGTAAGAAGCTTGCAGGCGACCTGGAACAAAACCACGGTCCAAAGGATAAACCTCACCACGCTGAGAATGAACGCGAACACCAACATGTAGAAAATGCGCTGCCATGTTCCTTTGGCCTTGAGATGGCGCTGAATTTCCGGATCGAGAGGAGGTGTCTGCATCGTCATATGCTCAACAGGTCGCGCAGATCGATCAACGCCGCGTTGGCATGGGCGATATAGGTCGCCAAGGTCAAAGAGTAATTGGCGAAGACTCCAAAACCACTGCCATTCAATACCACCGGACTGAGAATGGACGACTGGGTCGCCTCCAGCTCCCGGATGATCTGATGAATCGGCGTCTCCGCCGCCTTCATTTTCAAGATGTCATGAAAATCCTCTTCAATAGCCTTCATGATGTGAAAAAGCGCCCAGCTATAACCCCGGGCTTCGTAAAAGTTGTCGTCCACCAAAAGCCAGGGTGTTTTTTCCATCGGTTTGAAGGCGGTCGAAGGCTTGCCTCGAATGATCAACTCTTTCTCTTCGTGGACCGCGCTGCTGGCGCTGAGCCGCTGGGTATAACTCCCCAACCGCTGGGCCAGTATTTCGACATACTTGGTCAGGTTGTCGGCCCGGGGTGAAAATTGGGCTCTGCCTGCTTTCAATCTCGCCAGATAGCGGCGGAAAGCGCTGATGCCTTTCTGATACTGACTCTCGGTAGTGGGCAAGATCCAGGAATCGGTTTCGAAGTAATAATATGGTTCGCCGATACCCAGATCCTTGTCTTCCGGCGACTGGGACTGGGTTCTTGAAAGGTGGTTACGCAGCGCCGTCGCCAGATCCCGGGAGGCGACCACCACTCCGAACTCCCAATTGGGCATATTGTCGAGAAGCACGCTCGGCGGCGTGACATCGTTGGTCAGATAACCACCGGGCTTGGTCATCAGGTAGTCCATGTTATGGATCAACACCGATGTGGTACGCACTCCCACAGGGATCTTCTTGGGATCGGTCAGCCCGGTTTCCAGCAAGGCCACTTGATCGATGTCATAGGTCGTGGGACTGTAACACTGTAGCGTCCAATACCACCCCAACGCCGTCATGGCGATCACGACGGCGCCAACGATCCCGAGCAAGGTCATTTTCAATCGGTTCTGGCGCGTTTCCTCCTCCCGGATTTCCTCCTCTTCCAAGGAAAGCTCAGATTCTGTCGATACATGTGGCGAAACCATTACGAGAACCTCTCTCTAAATAGATGCATAATAGATTATCAAATTTCACCATTTCGTTTGTTGCGTTTCGCGCGGGGGTGGGCTTCATCGTAAACCCGGCTCAAGTGCTGGAAGTCCAGATGAGTGTAGATCTGGGTGGTTGCGATATCCGCATGGCCCAACAACTCCTGCACCGCCCTCAGGTCACCGCTCGCTTCGAGCAAATGGCTGGCAAAGGAATGTCTCAACAAATGGGGATAGAGCGACTGATCGAACCCCAACCGCTTGCCCCAAGCGCGCAACCTTTGCTGCACCCCCCGGACAGAGAGGCGCTTCCCGAAACGATTGACGAACAACGCCGTTTCATCCGAATCCACCATTTCCCGGCGCCGCGAGAGCCACCCCGAAAGCGCGGCGCGGGCATATTTTCCCACCGGGAGGATGCGGCTCTTTCCACCCTTTCCCGACACCACTTTCACCAACCCTTCCCGCAAGTCCAGATCCTGGAGGTTCAGGTTCACCAGCTCTCCCACCCGCAACCCGGATGAATAGAGCAACTCCCACATGGCACTGTCGCGCACATCCAGTTCCGACTCTTTCGGCGACTCGACCAAAGCCGTCACCCCCTCTATGGCCAGGACGCCAGGCAGGCTTTTGGGTGAACGAGGCAACTTGACTCTTCGTGACGGATCGTCCTCGACGATGCCATGCTTGCTCAGATAGCGAAACAGCCCGCGGAGTGACGACAGTTCACGCTGCAAGCTACGGGAAGACAACCCCGCCTGCCTTCTTTCACTCATATATTGACGCAGGCTCGTCTCATTCAGTTCCTCCCAATGGCCGATCGAGCGCCTCTGGCAAAAGCTCAGCAGTTTTTCCAGATCTCTGCGGTAGGCCATGAGGGTATGCGGCGACAGCCGGCGCTCGTTCTCGAGCACGGAAAGATAACCTTGCACGTCCACGCTCAGACCGGCCATCATCGTTACCCACGCCTGGCAAGCAAAGTCGCCAACTTGGCCTCGATCACCTCCCCCAGCCACGCCAGATAGACCTTCCCCAACCCAGGCCAAAAACGCTGCCGGTCCCCGCTGCCTATGGCCAACATGCCCCGCACTTCCTGGCGGCGCAACGGCACCAAGGCGCATGAACGGACGGTCTCGTCGGAGGCGAAAAAGCAATCCAGTTGCGAGGGGGCGGGGGTGCCGACATAAGGTTCCCCGGAATCGAAAACAGTTTGCACCGCAGCCAGGCATGCGGGAGACAGGTACAGATCCGAACGTATGTTTTCCTTGCCCTCGTGAAACAGCCGCAGAGCAACCCATTCCAGCTGAAACCGCTCGCGAAGACATTCCTCCACGCCGGTCACCGTTTCCGAGAGATCCCCGGACTGCAACAGAACCAGCGTCAATTCATGCATATTGCGCAACAAGGCGTCATTGGTCCTGGCAATTCGCACCAACGTATCGATTTGATCGCAAAGGGTCCGGTTGGTTTGCCTGAGCAGCGAAACCTGATACTCGATCAACGATACCGCCGGCGCACAATCGTGGGGTATCTTCAAATCTTCCAGCAACCAGGCATGGCGGACGAAAAAATCCGGCTGCGCCTGCAAATAGGCTGCAACCTGGGAATCGTCGATGGATTCTTCCGACAATTTTTCGCAACAATCCCGATTCATAACTCAATCTCCCCCTCGAAAACGAATTCCGCCCTTCCAGTCATGATCACCGGTTCTCCCCTTCCCCCCCATTCGATCGTCAGCGCCCCCCCCGGCAACTGCACGACCACAGGCGACCGCAAGCGTCCCCATTCGATCCCGATCACGGCAGCCGCGCACGCCCCGCTGCCACAGGCGAGAGTCTCCCCCACACCTCGCTCGTACACCCGCAATCTGGCTCTCCGCGGCGATTCGATCTGCAGGAATCCCACGTTGACCTGAGCCGGGAACAAGGGCAGCGCCTGAAAAGCCTCGCCGATTTCCCCGACCGGTGCCCGCTCCAGGTCCGCCACCTCGATCACCGCATGAGGGTTGCCCATCGATACCGCCCCGAAGGTCCAACTGCGGCCTGCCAGCGTGGCCTGGTATTCCGGCATCTCCTCGTGAACCGCGAGTGGAATCTCGGCTGGCGCAAAGCGGGGGCGCCCCATGTCGACCCGCACCTCCCGTTCCCCGGTAACCTCCAGCAGCATTCTGCCCGCTTTGGTGGCGACCGCGATGACATCTTTGGCGATCAGTCCCTTGGCACGCACGAACCTGGCGAAACAACGGGCGCCATTGCCGCACTGAGCCACTTCCGAACCATCGGCGTTGAATATCCGGTAGCTGAAGTCCACCTCATCGTCGGGTGGCGGCTCAACCAGGAGAACCTGGTCGCAACCGACGCCAAAATGGCGATCGGCCAGATGGCGTATCTGCCGCCGGCTCAGGGATACGGACTCAGAGACGCCATCGATGACGACGAAGTCGTTGCCCAGTCCCTGCATTTTGCTGAATTTCAATTTCACGGCAGCACGCTCTCCCCCCGCCAAAGATCCTCCAGGCTCTCCCTCGCCCTGACCAAATACGCTTTATCCCCATCCACCATGATTTCCGGTGGCCGTACTCTCGAATTATAGTTGGAACTCATGGTAAATCCGTAAGCACCCGCCGAGCGGACGGCCAGAAGATCCCCCGGCTCAAGCGCCAACCGACGCGCCTTTCCGAGGAAATCGCCGGTTTCACAAACCGGACCAACCACGTCATAGATGCCCACGGGCACATCGGTGCGCGGCCGGACGGGAACGATCTCCTGCCAAGCGCCATAGAGCGCCGGGCGCATCAGATCGTTCATCGCCGCATCGACGATGGCAAAACCTTTCTCCGGCGTTCGCTTCAAATATTCCACCCGGGTCAGCAAAATACCGGCGTTGCCCGCGATTGCCCTGCCAGGCTCCAGGAGTATCTCGATACCCTCCTCCCCCTGACCCGCCAACCGTTCGAGCAGCGCCGCGACATATTCCGACGGTTGTGGCGGAATCTCATCCCGATAACGAATCCCCAATCCCCCGCCGAGATCCAGGTGTTGGAACGAAATCCCCTCCCCCCGCAGCGTTGCCATCAGCTCCAAAACCCGATCGAGTGCCGCAAGGAAAGGATCGATCTCCGTCAGCTGGGAACCGATGTGACAATCCACCCCTACGACCTGGAGATGCGGCAGACCGGCAGCCCGGCGAAACTCATCCAACGCCTGGGACATGTCGATACCGAACTTGTTCTCTTTCAGGCCGGTCGCGATATAGGGATGCGTTCCGGCATCCACATCAGGATTGACCCGAAGCGAAACCGGCGCGACGACCCCCACTTCACCTGCGAGCCGGTCAATACGGTCCAGCTCGGCCGGAACCTCCACGTTGAAACAGCGGATTCCCACCTCGAGCGCCCGACGAATTTCATCTTCGCGCTTGCCGACGCCGGAAAACACCACTTTCGACGGATCGCCCCCCGCCTTCAACACCCGCTCCAACTCCCCGACCGATACGATATCGAAACCGGAACCCAGCCTGACGAGCAGATTCAAAACCGCCAGATTGGAATTGGCTTTCACCGCATAACAGATAAGATGGGGATAGACGGAAAACGCCCGGTCGAAAGCATTCCAGTGACGCTCTAAAGTGGCGCGGCTATAAACATACGCGGGCGTTCCGAAACGCCCGGCGATCTCCTCCAGCGGCACCGATTCGGCATGAAGCGCGCCCTCGAGATAATTGAAATGATCCATGTCAGTCGCTTCCTTTTTCCTTTTCCTGTTCAGGGGGCGGCAGATAGAGGGGGCCGGACTGACCACAACCTGCCACCCCGGCCCCCAGGGCAACGATCGAAAGGAACAGCAGCACTCTCATCGCTCATTCTCCGTAAATCTGCTGTGGCAACCAAGTGGCGAGCAGGGGCCAAACCGCCAGCAACCCCAGCATCAGCACCTGGATGAAAATAAAGGGCATCACCCCCAGATATATCTGCCCCGTCCTGACCTGTGGCGGCGCCACACCGCGCAGATAGAAGAGGGCAAAACCGAAAGGCGGGGTCAGGAAAGAAGTCTGGAGATTGATGGCGATCATGATTCCCAGCCACACCGGATCCAACCCCATGGCCAACAATACCGGACCGACGATGGGAACAACAACGAAGGTGATCTCGATGAAATCGAGCACGAACCCCAATGCGAACATCACCCCCATCACCACCACCATGGCCCCGAAAGCGCCGCCAGGCAAATCCGACAGCCACTCCACCACCATTTCGTCGCCATAGAAACCGCGAAACACCAGGGAAAACAGGGCGGCCCCGATCAGAATCAGAAACACCATACTGCTGACCCGGGTCGTGCTCCGCATGACCTCCCGCAAGGTTTCCAGATCCAATTGGCGCCTGAGGGCAGCCAGAACCAGCGCCCCCATCGCACCGACGGCCGCCGCCTCGGTAGGGGTGGCGACCCCCCCCAGAATCGATCCCAGCACCAGTGCGATCAGGATCAAGGGCGGCAACAACCCTCCCGCGACCCGTCCCAGAAGGTGCCCGGACCTGTTTCCAGCCTGGAATGGCGGCATCCACGAAGGTTTCAACCACGCCACCGAGACGATGAACAACAGATACAAACCCACCAGCAACAGACCGGGCAGCAAGGCGCCGGCGAAAAGATCCCCCACCGAAACGGTTTTAGGGGCGAACGCCCCCATCTCCAGCTGAGCCTGCTGATAGGCCGCCGATATCACGTCCCCCAACAGCACCAGAACGATAGAGGGTGGAATGATCTGCCCCAAGGTACCGGAAGCGCAAATGGTTCCGCAGGCCAGTGCAGGCGCGTAACCGCGTTGCAGCATCGTGGGCAGGGAAAGCAACCCCATGGTCACGACGGTCGCCCCCACGATGCCGGTACTGGCGGCCATCAGCATCCCCACCAGCGTCACCGCCACCCCCACCCCTCCCCGCAGGGAACCCAACACTTCCGCCATGGTGTCGAGCAGATCCTCGGCGATCCTGGCACGCTCCAGCACCACCCCCATGAACACGAACAGAGGCACCGCCATCAGGGTCTCGTTGGTCATGATGCCGTACAGGCGATTGGGAAGCGCCTGTAAAAAGGCGGCATCGAAAAGATCCAGCCGCAGACCGAGGCCGGCAAAGGCCAGCGCCGTGCCCCCCAAGGCAAAAGCGACCGGATATCCGGTCAACAACACCGTAAACACTGCGGCAAACATCGCCAGGGCCAAATGATACTCGCTCAATTCCATTTCAGTCTTCCGGCAATGGCCGGCCAGCCAGCAACAACACCGCCCTGCCGCTTTGAGCCAGACCCTGGAGCAACAAAGTGGCGGCAAAAACCAAAATCACGCTCTTCAACAGGTAAACCGCAGGCAGCCCGCCTGCTTCACGGGAAGACTCACGCACCGCCCAGGATGCGGCGACATAATCCCAGCCGATCCAGCCGATGAAGACGCCCACCGGAACCAGCAACCCCCAGCACCCCAGCAAATCCACCCAGGCCCGGGCGCGAGGCCCCAAGCGTTGATACACGATATCCACCCGTACATGGCCATCGTGCTTCAGGGTGTATGCCGCACCCAGCATGAAAAGCAAGGCATGCATATAGACCACGCTCTCCTGCAGCCCGATCCAACCCAGGTCGAACCCATAGCGCAGCAGCACCACCAACGCAGTCACCACTACCATCCCCAAAGACAGCCAGGATACCGCCCTGCCGAGCCACTCGGTGAAAACATCGACGGCCCGAACGAAAGCGGCGATAATGACGAATCCAAGACGCATTCTGTTCCAGCCCTATAAAAAAGGCGTTCAATTATACAGGGAAAAGGAAATCCAGCTCCATGACCGTATCCAAGGCCCATCCCGCCCTGCTTTCCAGCGACCTCCGCCCCGAAGGCGAATCCGCCTTGCCCCCGTTCCACACCACCGCCGAGCTGGAACCCCTGCCGGGCATTCTCGGCCAAAACCGGGCCGCCCAGGCTCTGCGTTTCGCCATGGCCATGCAACGACCCGGCTATCATATCTACGTGATGGGAGAGGAAGGCTCGGGCCGGCTCACACTGACCAAGACACTGCTTCAGGAAGCCGCTCTCGAACATGAAACGCCCGACGACTGGATCTACCTCAATAATTTCGAACACCCCAGGGAACCCCTGGCGGTCGCTCTTCCCGCAGGGCAAAGTGAAGCATTCGCCCAAGCGATCGACAATCTCATCTCCAAGTTGCTCGACACTTTTCCGGCCGCCTTCGAAAGCCCCTCTTATCAACGGCGCAAACACGCCATCGAACGTGATTTCAATCAACGCTACGAACATGCCCTGAGCCGCGTGGAGAAAAAAGCCCTGGAAATGAATGTGGCGATGTTTCGCGAAGGCGAGTCGATCACCTTCACCCCGCTCACGGACGGCGCCCCCCTCGACGAGGCCCAATTCGCGCGGATGACGGAAAAGGAGCGAGAAACCTTCAATCAAGCCGTCTCCCGGCTCGAAGACTATCTTGCCGACCTGCTGGCGGAATTGCCGCAATGGAAGCGCGAGGCCGCGGAAAAGCAACGCCGCCTCGATCACACCACCGTTCGTCAGGCCATCGATCCCCTGCTCCGTCCACTGGAAGAGCAATACCAAGACAACGCCGGGCTGACCCGTTTCTTTCGTTCGCTGCGCCAGGATCTGGAACGCACCGCCCAGGAAAAGCTGTGCCAGGAACAAATGAACGAAGCGGAAAAACGCAAACTGTTACAGGAAAGCTATGCTCCCAACCTGTTCGTCCATCACGCCCCCGACGATGGCGCACCGGTGATCCATGAACCCCATCCGAACTCCCCCAATCTGTTCGGTCACATCGAATACACCACCGAACAAGGGGTTCTGGAGACCAATCACCGGATGATCTATCCAGGATCGCTGCATCTGGCCAACGGCGGCTATCTGATCCTCGAAACCAATAAACTGCTGACAGAGCCGTTGTCCTGGGTGACCCTGAAAAGAACCCTGCAACGGCGGCAACTGGTGATCGAACGCACACTTCAGGAACCTGCCACCCTGCTCCCCGCCACCCTGCTTCCCCGACCCATCCCCCTCGATGTCAAGGTCATACTCATCGGCAGCCGGGAACAATATTACCTGCTTCAGGAAGCCGATCCGGATTTTTGCGAAATCTTCAAGGTTCTGGCCGACTTCGACGATGAATTGCCCCGCACTCCCGACAATCTGGCGGCCTTCGCCCGGGTTCTGGCCCATCAGACCCGGCAACAAAAAACCGCCCCCCTGACCCGATCCGCAACCCGGAGAATGGCCGACTTCAGTTCCCGCCTGGCGGAATGCCAGCGCAAACTTTCCTCCCAGTTCGCCGAAATCGTCGATCTGCTTTGCGAGGCCGACTGGATTCGCGACCAACAGAGGGCGAAAGTGATTGACGAATCCCATGTGATCGCGGCTTTGCAAGCCAAAGAAGCGCGGGAAGGGCGATTGGCCAAAATAATTTTGCAGGAGATCCTGGACGGCACCATTCTCATCGATACCCAAGGGGCATCTGTGGGAAAAATCAACGGGCTCACGGTTTTTGAAACCGGCAAATCCTCCTTTGGCACCCCCGCCAGAATCACCGCCACGGTCTATCCCGGGTCGAAGGGCATCGTGGACATCGAAAGGGAAGTCAATCTGGGCCAGCCGATCCACTCCAAGGGGGTGATGATTCTGTCGGGTTACCTCGGTTATCGATATGCCCAGAAGTTCCCCTTCGCCATCTCGGCCCATATCGCCCTGGAACAGTCCTATGGCTACATCGACGGCGACAGTGCCGCCCTGGCGGAAGTCTGCGCCCTGATCTCCGCCCTGACGCACCTGCCGATCCGCCAGTGTTTTGCGGTCACCGGCTCTCTCAACCAGTATGGCGAGGTCCAGGCAGTCGGGGGAATCAATGAAAAAATCGAAGGATTTTTCCACCTCTGCCGGGCCAGGGGACTCGATGGCAGCCACGGCGTCATCCTGCCCCGAGCCAATAGCGACGATCTGATCCTGAAGGATGAAGTGATCGAGGCCGTGGCCACCTCCCGCTTCAACCTCTATGCCATCGATCACGTCGATCAAGCCCTGGAAATTCTGCTGGGGGCACCTGCCGGCGACCGGGATCAAGAGGGAAATTACCCGGAAGACAGCATCAACGGCAAAGCCGTCGCCCGGCTGAAGGAGATCGCCGAATTGTATGAACACGAAGAACGGGAGGAAAAAAACGATGACTGAAATGCCCGTCTCCTCCTCCACAATGGGCATGTTAGAATCCCCGCAACCAAACATCTGAATTCTTCCAATATACGGATATGCGCTATCTGTTGTCCTTATTCTTCGTGATACCGGTTCTATGGCTCGCCGGCTGCGCCAATCTTTCCACTTTCGAACAACCCCGGGTGGCGGTCACCGATGTCCAGCTACGCGGCGGCAAACTGCTCGCCCAGCAGTTTCTGGTCACCCTGAGAGTCGACAACCCCAACGACTACGGCTTCGACCTCAAAGGCGTCGCGGCCGATGTGCTGCTGAACGGCCACCCCCTGGCACGGGGCCTCAGCAACCGGCACATCCGCGTCCCGGCCTACGGCAGCGCCACCGTTCCCATCGTCGCCAGCGTGCAAACACTCGATCTGTTGCAACAGGTGATGGAACTTGGCACCCATCAGGCTATCGAATACGAGGTCAAGGGGCATTTGCGGGTTGCCCGGGGCTGGAGCCGGGATCTTCGCATCCCCTTCAACCAGCGGGGCACCCTGGATTTCTGGCGCTTCATAGGCGACCAGGCCATTCCCCAACCCCTGGACCATGGCTACTGAGACGATACGTTCGCTTCGGATCTCCAATCACGACCGCGGCAGCGCGGGCCTGACCTATGTTTATCCGGTGGTCTCGCGGCGGGCGGGCGGCATCTCGGTCGGGATCAACTTCAACCCCAACAATGCCTGCAACTGGCGCTGCCTGTATTGCCAAGTACCGGAGCTGAAACGAGGGCCGGCCCCTGAACTCGACCCGGAAAGGCTCGAGGCGGAGCTGACGGGCATGCTGAGGCAACTAAGCAGCGGTGAATTCTTTCGCCGGTTCAAGGTTCCCGAAGACCTCCAGACCCTTCAGGATATCGCCGTTTCCGGTAATGGCGAACCCACCACCTTGAAGGACTTCGACCAAGCCGTTTCCATCATCGCAAACATTCTCGAAGGCTCGGCCATCACCAGCCGGATCGCCAGGGTCATCATCAGCAACGGCAGCATGCTGCGGCGGGAAAAGGTTCAGGCCGGATTGGCCCTTTGGGGGAAGACAGGAGGGGAATTGTGGTTCAAACTCGATCGCGCCACCTCCAAGGGGTTACGTCGGATCAACGGATCTTCCATTTCTCCACGTCAGGTCATGGAGAATCTGGAAACGGCCGCCAGATTGTGCCCTGTCCGCATTCAGACCAGCCTGTTCACCCTCGACGGCGCCCCCCCCTCCCCGGAAGAGTGCCGGGTCTACCTGGACTTTCTCGCGGAGGCCGGGCAAAAAGGCATCGCCTTGAAGGAAGTGATGTTATACGGCCTGGCCAGACCTTCCATGCAGCCGGAAGCGAACCGGTTGGGGGCAGTAGCGGATGACTGGATGCGCCATTTCGCGGAACAAATCCAGTCCCTGGGCCTGGCGGTCAGACTGACCCCATAACCTTATCGATTTTATGGTTTAGATTGTCTAAACTGGTCTTTCAACTCACACCGGGGCTAGAGGTATCCAAGCTATGCAATACCGTGTATTCATTCATACCAACCACAAACAATGGCTGGGGGCCATCGTCGCCGCATACAGCATGAAGCGTAATTCCCCCCATGCCGACAAGTTCGAAGTGGAAATCCTCGAGCATAAGAACTTTCCATTCATGCAACAAAAGGAAGGCCGGCTTTATCTGCGCGATGGCGTAAAGCGCACCTGGCTCAATGACGACCTGCAATCATTCACGCCCCTCCGCTTCATGCCCCCCGAGCGGATGAATTATCAAGGCCGTTCCGTCGTGGTCGATCCCGACGTGTTTGCCGTCGGTGACGTATGGGAACTGCTGTCGCGCGATATGGGAAGCGCCGGAATCATGTGCCGCCCCCGCAGCGGCAGGAAAGGCAAGACCGGCTGCCTGGCCAGCAGCGTGATGTTGCTCGACAACGCCAAGTTGACCCATTGGAAAGTGGAGGAGACCTTCAACCAGATGTTCGAGTTCAAGGTGGACTACATGGACTGGATCTGCCTCAAGCGCGAACCCCGTGAACTCATCGAACTGTTCGAAAACGAATGGAACGATTTCGACAAGCTCACCTCCCAAACCAAAATGCTGCATACCACCAAACGCCGCACCCAGCCTTGGAAAAGCGGCCTGCCGGTGGACTTCCGCCCACCGGAAACCAATAACTTCTGGGGTCTGATCTCACGTGCCCGGCGCACCCTGTTCGGGGAATACGCCTTCCTGGGCCACTACAAGCCCCATCCCGATCCCAACATCGAGCGCTATTTCTTCGGTTTGGTCAAAGAGTGCCTGGAAAACGGACTGGTGACAGAAGACGACGTAAGGCGGGAGATGGCGCAGAACCACGTCCGCCACGACGCTCTCGAGTTGATCGAACGGCTTGAACCGCTGGCGCCTCCACCGGGCCATCCCCTGGGTTGGGACAACCGGGAAACGAAACAGGCGGCCTGACCTTCCCTCGAGCACCCAGCCCCTCTCCTGGAGAGGGGCCGGGTTAGCGTGCGATCAGACCCTTGTCACCGACAAACTCCTGCCAATTTTTGGTCTATGCTTGGTAGAACCCGTGGATTTATGTCACGATACTTCCCTGTATGTCTTAGGAACTCAGGTTGTTGGTAAATCATCCGTTTTCCCTGAACAGGCTCTTTTGCATCTATCGGGGTAGCGTGGAGGTATTTATGAAATTCCGTAAAGTGTTTTCTTCATTCCCACTTTTCTTAATGCTTGCTTTCTCCTGTTCAGTCATGGGAGAACCAACCATCGCTGTTTTTATCGACAGCCCCATCGTGAATCCCGGTAGCGGCGAACCACCAAGCATCCATGTATCCGGGCAGGGAAGTGACGAGACAATGATTGTCGATGTCCATGTAGCCCTCCTTTCCCCCGATGGCACGATTCACGAATACCCGGACTGGAATACGGACCTGAAACCCTGGCTGCCATCCTTTCGACTGAAATCAGGGGCCAAGGTGAATCCGATACGTCTTACCGACCTGAACAACCTGCCTTTTGAATTGACACCTGGTAACTGGCGGTTGGCCGGGGCCATCACCAAACCCGGCACGCTGGAATTCCTGTCCCTGGACATTCAGTCCTTCCTGGTGACCGATCAATCCACTAACGCTGAAGGCGGGTTGAGAATTGGCAACCTGACCGTCTCCGAGTTCCGAAGCGCAATTTCGACCCTTCCCACAAGCACCCCGACGATTTCATCGACCCGAAGTGCAAGCGGCACATTCATACAGATCTGTCCCAACCAGAGCTTTGGCGATACCGGTGATGAACTGATGTCCCAGTTTCTGGACAAGCAAACAATCGATCAATGTGAAATGATCACGACCAACGATATTGATCCAGGTGAAGATCCAGGTAAGGATCCAAATACCTGCGCAGATGCGTTATTCCTCAATGCGGGCGAGAAATTGGAACTCGTTTCGGACCAGGCTGGAAGCATCGACGTGCCATTGAGCCCAAGTTCCGGGCCATCCATGGGATTTTTTTACTTCGCCCAATTACCGGAAACGTTCTTTCAAACAGAAGCGAGATATACCTTTTCCGGCAATGGAGGCCCTGACATAGGTCCCTTTTCCACCTCCGCCACGCTGGCCCCGCTGACGGTCACAGCCCCCGATCTGCTCTCCGGTACCGCAACCCTCAACCCTGGCGCCCCTTTGGATGTGCGCTGGAACGGCCAGGGAGGCCAGGGAACGGTCTTCGTGACTCTGACCGCCACCAAGCTGAATTTCGATATGGAATCACCTTCCAATTCGACTACGGATACCAGAACCATTCACTGCCGCTTCCAGGATGACGGCAATGGAACAATTCCCGGAGAATTGATCGA
Source organism: Methylothermaceae bacterium (assembly GCA_026981855.1). Classification (GTDB taxonomy): domain Bacteria; phylum Pseudomonadota; class Gammaproteobacteria; order Methylococcales; family Methylothermaceae; genus Methylohalobius. Next base: position 13,857 of record JALSIB010000044.1, read on the forward strand.
AAAGCTGACCGGTGGCCTGGCAAGCTCCCCACCATTTTCCACGCCGATTGTGATGAGTGTATACAGACACCGCACAACTTTCTTCAATACCAACAACAATGAACTGGATTACGGGATGTATACCCTGATCAGCGGCGAAAGCGGCAGCTTACAGCTTCCCTGATTGTCAAGACCTCTTCATCGCCGATGCGAAGCTGAACATGAAAACTACAGGATGAGCCAAGCACCAAATGCCTTCGAAAACACTTCCGAATGGTAACTGATTTGAATGCTTCCAAAGCCGGCTTGCGCCTGACTTTCGATCCCTCCCTGATCAAACGTTACGACAAGGCCGGCCCCCGCTACACCTCTTACCCCACCGCCGTCCAGTTCACGGAAGCCTTCTCCTGCGAAGATTACCTGCGGGCGGTTGAACGAAGCAACCGGGAAAGCCCCCCAAAACCCCTGTCCCTGTACTTCCACATTCCCTTCTGCGCCACCCTTTGTTTTTATTGCGCCTGCAACAAGGTCATCACCAAAAGGAAGGAAAAGGCGCTGGAATACCTCGACCGGCTCTACCGGGAAATCGAAATGCAAGGCGCCCTGTTCGACCGGCAACGGCAAGTGGAGCAACTTCATCTGGGGGGCGGTACGCCCACCTTTCTCTCACCCCCTCAACTGGAAGCATTGTTGCACCAGGTGAGACGGCACTTCAGCCTGCGTCAGGACGATAGGCGCGACTTCTCCATCGAAGTGGACCCCAGGACTGTGGATACAGGCTATTTGCAAGCCTTGTGGGATCTGGGATTCAACCGCATCAGCCTGGGCGTTCAGGACTTCGATCCCCATGTGCAGAAGGCGGTACACCGCATCCAGTCACAACAGGCGACGCTTGGGCTGATCGAGGCGGCACGCCGGATCGGGTTCAGATCCATCAATACCGACCTGATCTACGGATTGCCGCTGCAGACCCTGCAAAGCTTCTCCATCACGCTCGATACCCTCATCGAGGCGGCTCCCAACCGGATTTCCCTCTTCAACTACGCCCATCTGCCGGACAGATTCCCGCCCCAGCAACGAATCAAGGCGGAAGAACTGCCTTCACCCGACGAGAAACTGGCCATTCTCCAGCGCTCGGTGGAGAAACTCAACGCCGCAGGTTACGTCTACATCGGCATGGATCACTTCGCCAGGCCGGAAGACGAACTCAACCGCGCCCGCCAGGAAGGCACCCTGTACCGGAACTTCCAGGGTTACTCGACCCACGCCAACTGTGACCTGGTGGGGATGGGCGTGACCGCCATCGGCCAGGTGAGCGACTGCTACGTGCAGAACCACCGCACCCTGGAAAACTATTACGCCGCCCTCGACGAAGGGAAACCGGCACTGCTCAAGGGATACGCCCTAAGTCTGGACGACAAGATCCGCCGCCGGGTCATCGAGAACATCATGTGTTACGGCAGGATCGATTTTCCCGCCATCGAGGCATCGTTCGATATCGACTTTCACGAATACTTCAGCCCCGAAGTCGAACAACTGCGAATCATGGAAGCGGACGGACTGATCGAGCTCTCGTCCCGGGCGCTCCAGGTGCGCCCCGCAGGAAGGCTTTTGCTCCGCAACGTTTGCATGGTCTTCGACCGTTATCTCCCCCAGGCGCAGAAAACGTCGAGATTCTCCCGCGTCATATGATGCCCGGCATCCTGGAACGGTTGCATCGCCGGGACTTTCTTCAGCCACTCGCCCAAGCAGAAACCGCGCCTCATGGCCGCCAACCGGCGAACATCCGCCGAACCTTTTCAGCCGCCTCATCCAACTCGCCCGAAACCGGCTGAAACGTCCCGGCCACCCTTTTTTCTCCCAACCAGACTGCTCTGCCAGAGTGGATCAGCGCCCGGTGGATTCTGCGGACATCGCGTTTCAAACGGCCTGGGGCCAGGGTCAACGCCAGTGCGCCGCGCAAGGCGCGAAGCCGTTGCCGGCTCCACAGGCTTCCGCTGACAGGTTGTGGCCTTTCCGGCCGCATCGCGAAACGGCCCCCACCCAAGGGAAAGATGTGGACCGGCTTGCCGGTGGCGCAGGCTTCCGCCAGCATCGACATACTGTCTCCGGTGACGATGAGCTCTTCCGCCAGGGCCAAAAACGCGAGGTAGGGATTGCGCCCGCTTCCGGGACGCCAGTGAAACACCCGGGCCGGCACCTCGATCGCCCGTTCCAGGGCCCGGGCGGCAGCCGGCGCGGTTCTGGCGCTGGTGCTGACGAGCAACGACGCCCCCTTGTGTTTCGCCAGCCGGCCCGCCTCTGCCGCCAATCTGCGCGCCGCCGCCTCATCGAATGCGTAGGGACCACTGTCCCCCCCCACCAGCAAGACGACATAGGGCGCCGGAAGCGGAATCCTCGGCCGCCAGGCTGCCGCCTCCCGCTGCAGCACCTGCTCGTCCAGCCGCTGCAGTGGCAAGGTCAGGGACAAGACGTTGGGCGCATCGGGAAGCTGGTATTGAGGGGTGGTCACGATCAGATCGAAGTGCCGCAGCGGCGCCCAGGGTCTTCCCACATGGACGATTTTCACCGCCTGTCCGACTTTGGCGGCCTGCTTCCGGATCCATAACGCCACCGGCTCGTTGCGCCGGCCCGCGGTGAGAATCAAATCCGGCCAGGGCGGAGCCAGATCGTCGCTTCGCCGCCGGTCGATCCCCGCCAAAGTGGCGCCGAACCGCCCTACCAGGAGCTCATGGGGGCGATAGGACATCCGCTTGATTTCATAGGGCCAGCCCAAGGCCCCGGCGAGGGCCGACAGCTGAGTGTTGTCCCCCGCCTTGTTGCCGCACAGCAGCCAGGTCCGGGGAAATCGCAGATCATGGGAAGTTTTCCCTGTCATGGTCATCTCGAGGATCAAGTATAATTTTCCGCCATGAACCTGTCCAAACTACTTCCATTCCTGTGGATTCCGGTCCTGCTGGCACTTCCTTTGACAGCGGAAGCGGCCACCGTTCACATCGCCTTTTTGGGAAAACAGCCCGAAGACCTCCGCCCTGCCGCGGCCAATCTCGAACCGGTCCATGCCGACATCGGCCTCCGGGGCGCCGAGTTGGGCATCGAGGACGACAACACGACCGGGCGTTTCACCGGCCAGAAATTCAAGCTCCTCGGCGCAACCCTGCATCACGGTGAAGATCCCCGACGGGCCTTCTATTTTCTGCTCAAAGAGGGGTATCGTCACATTATCGTCAATCTGCCGGCCAGCGACATTCAGCAGATGGCGGACATGGAAGGCGCCGAGGCGGTGATATTGTACAATGCCGGCGCCTACGACGACCGTTTACGTGGCCGGGACTGCCGGGCCAACGTGCTGCATACCCTCCCCAGCCATGCCATGCGCGCCGACGCCTTGGGCCAGTATCTGAAGAAAAAACGCTGGGAAGACTGGTTTCTGGTTCCGGGCAAGCGGCGGCAGGATCGGTTGTTCGCCCGCGCCATCCGCCGGACCGCCAAACGCTTCGGCGTGAAACTGGTCGCGGAAAAACCGTGGACCCATGATTTCGACGCCCGCCGCACCGCCCAGGCGCTGGTCGCCACCTTCACCCAGGGCGTCGAATACGACATCCTTCTGGTGGCCGACGAGGCGGGGCTTTTCGGCGATTACTTTCCCTACCGCACCTGGCTGCCGAGACCGGTGGCCGGTTCCCAGGGACTGATCGCCACCGCCTGGCACCCGGCGCACGAACAATGGGGCGCGGTCCAGTTGCAGAACCGCTTCCGCGAGCGTGCCGGACGCTGGATGAAGCCACGCGACTATGCCGCCTGGCTCGCCGTCCGCGCCATCGGCGAGGCGGCCACCCGCACCCAAAGTGTCGATTTCGCCAAAATCCGGGAATTTCTCCTGAGTGATCGCTTGGCCCTGGCGGGGTTCAAGGGCAGACCGCTTTCCTTTCGCCGCTGGAACGGCCAGCTGCGCCAACCGATTCTGCTCACCGGCCCCCGCGCGGTGGTGGCGGTGGCGCCGCTGGAAGGTTTTCTCCATCCGGTCGATGAACTGGACACCCTGGGCTATGACGAACGCGAATCCCTTTGCCATCTGACAAGGAAACGACCATGAAACGATTTTTACTTGCCGCCTGTTTCGCCCTTTTGCCCGCCTTATCCCTGGCGGACACCATCGTCGTCACTCTGGAAAAGGACAATGCCTTGGCCATCGTCGATGGCGACACCCTGACCCTGGCGAAAACCGTCAAGATCGGCCGCCGGCCACGGGATATTCACTTCAGCCCCGACTTCAAACAGATCTACGTCGCCGTCAGCGACGACGACACCATTCAGGTGCTCGATGGCGGAACTTACAAGGTCGTCGGCACGCTGCCCTCCGGTGAGGATCCGGAAACCTTCGCCATCGACCCCGAGGGCCGGCGGATGTACGTCTCCAACGAAGACGACAACCAGGTCACGGTGATCGACCTGCAGACCGGCAAGGTGGTGAAAGCCATACCCGTTGGCGTCGAGCCGGAGGGAATCGCCACCAGCCCCGATGGAAAATGGGTGATCAGCACTTCAGAAACCACCAACATGGCCCACTGGATCGACACCCGCACCCTGGAAATCGCCCACAACACGCTGGTGGATCCGCGCCCCCGGGCCGCTGCCTTCACCCCCGACAGCCAGCAGTTATGGGTCACTTCGGAAATCGGCAGCACCCTGACGATCATCGACACCGGCAGCAAGGAAATTGTCAAGAAGATCCACTTTCAGATCCCAGGCGTCACCCAGGCGTTGGTGCAACCGGTGGGGGTGATCATCGACAGCCGGCGCCGCTACGGCTACGTCGCCCTGGGGCCGGCCAACCGGGTGGCGGTAATCGACGCCCAGAAGCTGGAAGTGGTGGACTACCTGCTCACCGGCAAGCGGGTCTGGCATCTGGCTTTTTCCACCGACGGCAAGCGCCTCTACACCACCAATGGCGCCAGCCACGATGTCACCGTGATCGATACCGAAGCCCTCAAGCCCGTCAAGTCCGTTCCGGTCGGCCATTATCCCTGGGGCGTGGCGGTCAGGCCATGAACCCGGCCGCACTCGAAGTCAGGCACGTCAGCTTCGCCTACGGCCGCAAAAAAGCCCTGGATGATGTCTCGTTCATCGTCCCCCAGGGCTGCTGCGCCATTCTTCTGGGCCCCAACGGGGCCGGCAAGAGTACCCTTTTCAACCTCATCACCCGCCTGTTCGACAGCCGTAGCGGCCACATCCAGATCGCCGGCTTCGACAACAAAAGTCACTCGCGGCAGGCCCTGGCTCATATGGGGGTGGTGTTCCAGCAACCGACGCTGGATCTGGATCTGACGGTGGAGCAGAATCTGCGCTACCACGCCTCCCTGCACGGCCTCGGCCGCCGCGACGCCACCCGGCGCATCGCCACCGAACTGGAACGGCTGCAAGCCATCCAATATCTGAAGACCAAGGTGCGGGCACTGAGCGGCGGTTACCGCCGCCGGGTGGAGATCGCCCGGGCGCTGCTCCATCGGCCCGCCCTGCTGCTGCTGGACGAGCCCACCGTAGGTCTCGATATTCCCAGCCGCATGGCCCTGGTGAGCCACGTCCATCACCTGGCCGCTGAAGGCATAGGCATTCTCTGGGCCACTCACCTGATAGACGAGGTGGAAGCCTCGGATGAGTTGATCGTTCTCCACCGGGGCCGCATCCGCGCCACCGGCATCGTCACCGACGTGATCCATCGCCTCCAGGTGACCGGACTGGGAGAAGCGTTCGAAGCGCTGACCACGGAGGCCACCTGATGAACCTGCTGCATTACCTGCGCGCCACCGAGGCCATCATCGGCCGGGAAGTCTTGCGCTTCCTCCATCAGCGCGGCCGCTTCGTCTCCGCCCTGGTGCGGCCCCTGGTGTGGTTGTTCATTTTCGCCGCCGGATTCCGGGCGACCCTGGGCATCGCCGTCATCCCTCCCTATCAAACCTACATATTGTACGAAGAATACATCACTCCGGGGCTGGCGGGCATGATCCTGCTGTTCAACGGCATGCAGAGCTCCCTGTCGATGGTGTACGACCGCGAGATGGGCAGCATGCGGATCCTGCTGGTTTCCCCCCTGCCCCGCTGGTATCTTCTCTCGAGCAAACTTTTGGCCAGCACCTGTGTCTCCATCCTTCAAGCGTATGTTTTTCTGGGAATCGCCTGGCTCTATGAAATCCGCCCGCCGGCCACTGGATATATCGAGGTCTTTCCGGCACTGTTGCTGGCAGGGTTGATGCTGGGCGCCCTGGGTATGTTTCTGTCATCGTTCATCAAACAACTGGAGAATTTCGCCGGGGTAATGAACTTCGTCATCTTTCCCATGTTTTTCCTCTCCACCGCCCTCTATCCTTTGTGGCGACTCCAGGAATCGAGCCCCCTTCTGGCCACCCTGGCCGAATACAACCCATTCTCCCAGGCGGTGGAACTGATACGCCACGCCCTGTATGGGCAGTTCAACCCTTACGCCTTTCTCTATACTCTGGGAGCGATGCTATTATTTATGGCTTTGGCCATTTGGGGCTACAATCCATCCAAAGGCATGATGACACGGAGGGGCAGATGACCCGACCCACCTGGCTGGTGACCGGCGGCGCCGGCTTCATCGGCGGCAATTTCGTCCTGCGCCAGATCGCCCGGCGGCAGGCACGCATTATCAACCTCGACGCTCTGACCTATGCCGGCAATCTCGACACCCTGGCGCCGGTGATGGAAGATGCCGATCACGTCTTCGTCCATGGCTCGATCACCGACCGCAGGCTGTTGCGCGATCTTCTGGCCACCCACAAGCCCCAGGCCATCATCAACTTCGCCGCCGAAAGCCATGTGGACCGCTCCATCGATTCTCCCGGCGAGTTCATTCATACCAACGTCACGGGAACCTTCGAACTGCTGGAAGCGGCCCGCCGGTACTGGCGCGAACTTCCGGGAGAGGAGCGCGAGGCTTTCCGCTTCCTCCACATATCGACCGACGAGGTCTACGGCTCGCTTGGGGAGACAGGAAAATTCACCGAGCAAACCCCTTACCGGCCCAATTCTCCCTACTCCGCTTCCAAGGCCGGCTCCGATCATCTGGTGCGCGCCTATCATCACACTTATGGCCTGCCCACCCTGACTACCAATTGCTCCAACAACTACGGCCCCTATCAGTTCCCGGAAAAACTCATCCCCCTGATGGTGCTCAATGCCCTGGAGGGCAGACCCCTGCCCGTCTATGGCCAGGGCCTCAACATCCGCGACTGGCTCTATGTCGAGGATCACTGCCGCGCCATTGAAAGGGTGCTGGAAGCCGGATGTCCGGGAGAGGTCTACAACGTGGGCGGCAACAATGAAAAAACCAACGTCGAAGTGGTCAGGACGATCTGCCATATCCTCGACGAATTGCTCCCCGACTCACCCCACCGCCCCCACGAGCGGCTGATCACCTACGTCCAGGACCGTCCCGGTCACGATCTGCGCTACGCCATCGACGCCGGCAAGATCCAGCGGGAACTGGGCTGGCGACCGAAGGAAACCTTCGATACCGGCATCGAAAAAACAGTACGCTGGTATCTCGACAACCGCGCCTGGTGCCAGCGGGTCACCGATGGCAGCTATCGCCGCGAGCGCTTGGGAGTGGCCGGATGACCAAAACGACGCACAACGGCCGGCCGGAGGCGACCCGGCGCAAGGGCATCATCCTTGCCGGCGGATCGGGCACCCGTCTCCATCCCCTCACCCACGCCGTCAGCAAGCAGCTGCTCCCGGTCTACGACAAACCGATGATCTACTACCCCCTGGCCACCCTGATGCTGGCCGGTATCCGGGACATTCTCGTCATCACCACGCCCCATGACGCCCCGCTCTTTCATCGCCTGCTGAACGACGGCAGCCAGTGGGGCCTGGATTTGCACTACGCGGTCCAGCCTCATCCGGGCGGACTGGCCCAGGCTTTTTTGATCGGTGAGGATTTTCTCGGCGGACGACCCAGCTGTCTGGTTCTGGGGGACAACATCTTCTACGGCCACGGTTTGACCGACCTTCTCGTCCATGCCGACCACCGCCGGGAAGGCGCCACGGTGTTCGGTTACTGGGTCAAGGATCCCGAGCGATACGGCGTGGCCTGCTTCGATCCGGATGGCAAAGTCGTCGGCCTGGAAGAGAAACCCAAGAACCCCCAATCCCACTGGGCGGTCACCGGCATCTATTTCTACGACGAAACGGTCAGCGAACTGGCCAGATCGCTGACGCCTTCTCCGCGGGGCGAGCTCGAGATCACTGACCTCAACGCCCTGTATCTGCGGCAGGACAAGCTGCATCTTGAAAGAATGGGCCGAGGCATCGCCTGGCTCGACACCGGTACCCATGAATCGCTGATGCAGGCTTCCCAGTTCATCCAGACCATCGAGCAGCGTCAGGGCCTCAAGATCTGCTGCCCGGAAGAGGTCGCCTACGCCCGGGGCTGGATCGATGCCAGGCAGCTGGCGCGTCTGGCGGACCAATACAAGAACAACGGCTATGGCGCTTATCTCAAACAAGTCTTGGAACAAGGAGCGGTATGGTGAAAATCACCGAAACCCGGCTGCCGGGCGTCTTGCTCATCGAACCGGACGTCTTCGGCGATCACCGGGGCTACTTCATGGAAAGCTGGAACAGGCGGCGCTACGGGGGAGCCGGTCTCGACCGGGACTTCGTTCAGGACAACCTTTCCTTGTCACGCCGTGGAATCCTGCGCGGGCTCCACTACCAGTGGCCTCAACCACAGGGGAAACTGGTTCAGGTGTTGCAAGGAGCGGTGTTCGACGTCGCGGTCGACATCCGCCGGGGATCTCCCACCTTCGGCCAATGGGTGGGCTACGAGCTGTCCGCCGACAACCATCTGCAGCTCTTCGTGCCCGAGGGATTCGCCCACGGTTTCTGCGTCCTCAGCGAGCAAGCGCTGTTCGCTTACAAATGCACCGACTTCTACAATCCGGACACCGAGCACAGCCTGCTCTGGAACGATCCGGACATCGGAATCGAATGGCCACTCACCGATCCACTGCTGTCCGACAAGGATGCCGCGGCAGCGACCCTGAACGAGACGGGCCGGGCGGACTTGCCCCCTTACGAGGCATGAACCCCATCCTGCTGATCGGCCAGAAGGGCCAGGTCGCCTGGGAGCTGCAACGGGCGCTGCTGCCCTTTGGCCCGGTCATCACCGTGGGCCGGGAAAGCGAGCCGGCGGTGGATTTGGCCTGCGCGGACACTTTCGTTCCCCTGCTGCGTAAAATCCGCCCGCGCCTCATCGTCAACGCCGCGGCCTATACGGCCGTCGACCAGGCGGAAGAAGAACCGGAGCTGGCGGAGAAAATCAACGCCATCGCCCCCGGCATCCTGGCGGAAGAAGCCAAAAGGCTCGGCGCCGGCCTGATTCACTATTCGACCGACTATGTCTTTTCCGGAGAGGCGGGCAAGCCGTATCGCGAGACCGATCCGGTCGCGCCCCAGGGTGTCTATGGCCGCACCAAACTGGCGGGGGAACGGGCGATCCAGGCTGCCGGCGCCAGCCACTGGATCTTGAGAACCGCTTGGGTCTATGGCGCCCGCGGGCGGAACTTCCTCCTGACCATGCTGCGGCTGATGCGGGAACGCGAACGCATCGGGGTGGTCGCGGACCAAACCGGCTCGCCCACCTGGAGCCGCCTGATCGCCGAGGCGACCGCCCAAATGCTCGCCCGTGACCGGATGACGATAGAGAGTCATTCGGGCATCTATCATCTCACCTGCGCCGGTCAGACCCACTGGCACGGATTCGCGGCAGCGATCCGCCGCCGGGCCATCGAGCTGGATCTCCTGCCCCAAGAGGCCGCCCGGGTGGATCCCATCGCCACCCGCGATTACCCCACAGCGGCCAGACGGCCCGGCTATTCGGTTCTGGACACCCGGCGGCTCACGGACACTTTCGCCATTCACCTCCCTCACTGGGAACGGGCGCTCGATTTGTGTCTCGAGGATCTGGCAAGCTGCCGCCCATTCCAATGAAACCGGATACCCCCGCGCCGCAAATGACCGACGCCGGACTGGAGGCCGCTCTGCCGGTCACCGCTTACGACGAGCATGGCCGTCCCGTCAGCCGCGATATCGCCGCGGAACGTCCGCTGACCCTTTATCTGGATCGCCGGGAAATCGTCACCCTGATGACCCTGGGAACCCAACCCGAGCTTCTGGTTCTGGGCTATCTGCGCAATCAGGGGCTGGTCAGGCAACTGAGCGACATCGCAGCCGTCCAGGTGGATTGGGAAGTGGAAGCCGCCGCCGTGACCACCCGAAGCGGCAAGACCGACGCCCTGGACGAGAAACTCCATCATCGTGTCGTCACCACCGGTTGCGGCCAGGGAACGGTGTTCGGCAGGCTGCAGGAGAATCTGCGGCAGATCCGCCTGACCCCGCCCCCCCTTCGCCAGTCCACCCTGTACGAGCTGCTCGGCAACTTGCGGCATCACAACGAGGTGTACAAACAGGCGGGCGCCGTCCACGGCTGCGCATTGTGCCGGGGCAGCGACATTCTGTTCTTCTGCGAGGACGTGGGCAGGCACAATGCGGTGGATGCGATCGCGGGCTACATGTGGCTTCAGGACATGGAAGGCGGCGACAAGCTTTTCTACACCACCGGCCGCCTGACCTCGGAGATGGTGATCAAGGCCGCCCAAATGGGCATACCGGCGCTGCTGTCGCGCTCAGGCGTCACTCAGATGGGATTGGAGATGGCGCGAAGAACCGGCATGATCCTGATCAGCCGCGCCAAGGGAAAACATTTCCTGGTCTACAACGGCCATGAACGCTTGATCTACGATGCCCGCCCCCGTCATTGATCCGGTTTCCGCATGGCTTCGAACGCCGCCTCGAAGAAAAACCGGGGCTCCCCGAAAGCAGGCCTGAGCTGATCCAGCCAGGTGGCTTGCGGATCGAAACGGGCGAAGAACGGCCGCTGCACCCAATCGGGATCACGCCCTTGCAAGAACCGCAGCACGAACACCTTTTCCCCCTGGATCGTGGCGACCCCCTGAACCTCCACTTTTCCCGGCCCGGCACTCATACTCGGCCCCCGGGCGGTACGCCCCAGCCCCGATACCCGTTGGACCGCCTGGCGGTAAATCTCCCAGCAACGCGCCAAAGGCACCTCGAAATACCGCCGGGCGCCGGTGTCGCGTTCCACGAACATATAATACGGGACGATTCCCAAGGCGACCTGGGTCTGCCACAACCGCGCCCAGACACCGGGGTCGTCGTTGATATGGGCCAGCAAAGGCCCCTGGGCCCGTATCACCGCGCCCGTGGCCCGGACCCTGGCGATGGCGCGGCGCGCCACTTCCGTTTCCAGCTCGCGCCAGTGATTGTAATGGGCCATCAGGGCGACATGCTTTCCCCCCGCCACCAGTTTCTCCAGCAGGCGCAACATATCGTCGGCATCCGGATCGGTCAGATAGCGATAGGGCCAAAAACTCAACGACTTGGTTCCGATCCGGAGGGTGCGGAGGTGATCGAATTCAGGCGTCAACAAGGGTTCCAGATAATCCGCCAGGTGCCGGGTTTTCATCACCATGGGATCACCACCGGTGATCAGCAGGTCGGTGACCTCACGATGACGGCGCAGATAGTCATGGAGCGTGCCCGCTTCCCGGGTTGCCATCCGCAAGGACTTGTCGCCGATGAACTGAGCCCAGCGGAAACAAAAAGTGCAATAACTGTGGCAGGTCTGGCCCTGGCTGGGAAAAAACAGCACCGTCTCGCGATATTTGTGCTGCAGGCCGGTGAGGGGCTCACCCTGCTGACCGCGGGGAATATTGAGTTCCAATTGACCTGCCGGATGAGGGTTGAGGGCCAGCCGGATCCCCTCCACCCGCCGGCGCAATTCCGCCGGCGGCGCATCGCCGGCCAGCAGATCGGCGACAGCGGCGAAATCACCGGGATCCAACATGCCGGGTTGAGGAAACACCAGTTGGAAAAGGGGATCGTCCGGCACCTTCTCCCAGTCGATCAACTCCTCCACCACATAGCGGTTGACCCGGAAAGGAAGCACATGGGCCACCACGCTCATGGCGTCACGCAAATCTCTCGAAACAGCCGCCAACGGGGCGATTCGTCCCTGCTCCAGATCCCGCAAGGTGTAGATTTCCAGGGCGGGACCTTGCTGCGATCGGGGGTAGCGCTGCGCCACTGCAGCAGATTCACTTTTGGCGTTCACGCTCGTTCTTAAACCATAAAATACATTAGTATATCATTTTGTCCATCGAGGCTTCTTCACCACTGAAACAGCGCCGTGAACCGCCGGCTCAGAGAGAAGCGCCCTTGCGAAGACAATTGCGCTTGCGTTTCATACAACATCCACTTGCATTGGGTTGATGGTTCCCCTAGAATACCCGGTTTATTCAGCCCCCCATAGATCGTAAGGAGTACAATGAAGACCTTTAGCGCCAAACCACACGAAGTAAAACGCGACTGGTATCTCATCGACGCCGAAGGAAAGACATTGGGGCGTCTGGCCAGCGAAATCGCCCGGCGCTTGCGGGGCAAGCACAAACCCGAATACACCCCCCACGTGGATACCGGCGATTACATCATCGTGATCAACGCCGAAAAGGTCCGCGTCACGGGACGCAAGGAAGAACAGAAAACCTATTACCGGCACAGCGGTTATCCAGGCGGCATCAAGTCCATCACCCTTGGAAAACAGCGGGCCAGCCACCCGGAAAGAATCATCGAAAGCGCCGTGCGTGGCATGTTGCCGAAGAATCCCCTCGGACGCGCCATGTTCCGCAAACTGAAGGTTTACGCCGGCCCCGAACACAACCATCATGCCCAGCAACCCAAAGCATTGGAACTGTAAATAACAAGTCATGGCACAAACGCAATACAACTATGGTACCGGACGCCGCAAGACTTCCGTCGCGCGTGTCTTCATCAAACCTGGCTCCGGCCAGATCATCGTCAATCGCAAACCGGTGGACGACTATTTCGGCCGCAAGACCGACTGCATGATCGTTCGCCAGCCGCTCGAATGTGTTGAAATGACCGACAAATTCGATATCATGGTCACAGTCAAGGGCGGTGGTCCCACCGGCCAGGCGGGTGCGGTCCGGCATGGCATCACCCGCGCTCTGATCGATTACGATGAGGCCCTTCGTTCCCCCTTGCGCAAGGCGGGCTACGTGACCCGCGACGCCCGCAAGGTGGAGCGCAAGAAGGTCGGACTCCACAAGGCTCGCAAGCGCCCGCAATACTCCAAGCGCTGATGTGTTATTGGGGGATCGTCTAGCGGCAGGACTGCGGACTCTGACTCCGCCAACCCAGGTTCGAATCCTGGTCCCCCAGCCATACGACGACAAGCCACCCACCCAGGGTGGCTTTTCATTGAGCGTTAAATGCGTTGAGCGATGGCCGTCTCATCCTTAGCCGCCTTTTGGGCAATTCTCCAGCGGGATCTTCGCCTTGCCTACCGGCACCGTGGAGAATTACTCAACCCTCCCCTTTTTTTCCTCATGGTCGTCTCTCTCTACCCCCTGGGCATCAGCCCCGAACCCGAAATTCTACGCACCATCGCACCGGGGGTCGTGTGGATAGCCGCCCTGCTGGCGGCCCTGTTTTCCCTGGAAAACCTGTTCAAGGCCGATTTCCTCGACGGCACGCTGGAACAACTGGCGTTGAGCCCCCACCCCCTTCCCCTGCTGGCGGCCAGCAAGGTTCTGGCGCATTGGCTGATCAGCGGCTTGCCAATGATCGTGCTGGCCCCCTTGTTGGCCCTGTTGTTGACGATGTCCCCGGCCGCCACAGCAGCCCTGGTGATGACACTGGCCCTTGGCACCCCCCTCCTCAGCTTGATCGGCGCCGTGGGAACCGCTCTCACCGTTGGATTGAAACGCGGCGGCGTGCTGTTGACATTGTTGATCCTGCCCCTCTATATTCCAGTGCTAATCTTCGCCACCAACGCGGTCTCTGCGGCGGCAGCGGGAATGCCCATCAGCGGACAATTGTACTTCCTCGGCTCGCTGTTGGCGCTGGCGATCACCCTGGCCCCCATCGCGATCGCGGCCGCCATCCGGATCAGCTTGAGCTGATGTTTAAGCAAAATCTGATATGATGTCTCTTTTCCAACCATCGACGATCGGAAGCGGCCCTCAGGAACGTCACGCACCCGCCTCAGCCGGACGCCTTCGGATCGGATCATCGGGCCACTCTCATGAATGCTGGTATCATGCGCTGACAGAACCCATCCAACAAGGGACGAATCATGTGGGCATTTTTTCATAAACTCGCCTCACCCAAACATTTCTATCGCATCACCGGTTCCTGGATTCCATGGCTTTGGGCCGTCACCCTGTTGTTCATGATTCCAGGGCTCTATCTGGGATTATGGGTCGCTCCGCCCGACTATCAACAGGGTGACAGCTTCCGCATCATGTACGTCCATGTACCGGCCGCCTGGATGTCCTTGTTCATTTACGTCTTCATGGCCGTCACCGGCGGCATCGGATTGATCTGGAACATGAAGATGGCCGACATCATGGCCGCCAGTTCGGCACCCGTCGGCGCCTCCTTCACTTTCCTCGCCCTGGTGACCGGCGCCATCTGGGGAAAACCCATGTGGGGCACTTGGTGGGTTTGGGACGCCCGCCTGACTTCGGAGCTGATCCTGCTGTTCCTGTACCTCGGCTACATCGCCCTCCACTCCGCCATCGACGATCCTCGCACCGCCGCCAGGGCAGCGGCGATCCTGGCGATCGTCGGCAGTGTCAACATCCCCATCATCCACTATTCGGTGGAATGGTGGAACACGCTGCATCAGGGCCCCACCGTCACCCGTCTGGACAAGCCCGCCATCCATCCCTCCATGCTGTGGCCCCTGTTATTGATGGCCGGCGCCTTTCAGGTTTATTTCTTCACCGTACTGCTGATGCGCGCCCGCAGCGAGCTGCTGTGGCGGGAACGACGTGCCCGCTGGGTCAGGGAACTGTTCGGGAACTCGGCGGGCACCACGGTATCGAATACACAGTCCAACTCTGACAAGGCTGTCACATGAACTGGAATCAATGGTTGAACATGGGCGGCTACGGCGCCTATGTCTGGAGCGCATACGGATTGACCGCGATCGTCCTGGTCTGGAACTGGCTCTCGCCCCTGCTACGGAGGCGGGAGGTGATGCGAAAACTCAAATCGTGGTATCGACAGGAGGAAAGGTTGCCATGACGCCAAGACAGCGCCGCATGGTCTGGGTTTCGTTGATCGTTGTCGGCGTCAGTATCGCCACTTTTCTCGCCCTGGCCGCATTTCAGAAAAACCTGCTCTATTTCTACACCCCCAGTCAGATCGCCAGTGGCGAGGCGCCGACCGGTTACGCCTTCCGCGTCGGCGGGCTGGTCGAAAACGGCAGTGTGAAGCGTGATCCAGGCAGCCTCGCGGTGCGCTTCACCCTCACAGACGGCGCCGCTAGGGTGACGGTCTTCTACGACGACATTCTGCCCGACCTGTTCCGGGAGGGCCAGGGCATCATCGCCATCGGACAACTTCAGCCCGATGGCCTGTTCAAGGCCAGCCAGGTTCTGGCGAAGCACGACGAAAACTACATGCCGCCGGAGGTTGCCGATGCCTTGAAAAAATCCGGGAAAATGCCACCGGTCGATGAATTCAAGGGAGAAGCCCGATGATCGCCGAAGCTGGCCATCTGGCGCTGATCTTCGCTTTGTTGATGGCGGCATTGCAGGCGGTTTTCCCTCTGGCGGGGGCGACGCTCGGAATGCCCGCCTGGGTGGGGGTGGCACGCCCTGCGGCGCGGGCGCAAAGCCTGTTTCTCCTGATCGCCTTCGGCTGTCTGGTCCAGAGCTTCGTCGACAACGACTTCTCGGTGCTGTACGTGGCCGAACACAGCAATTCGGCCCTGCCCTTGTTTTACCGCATCGCAGCCACCTGGGGCGCCCACGAAGGCTCGGTGCTCCTTTGGGCCACCATCCTGGGTCTGTGGGCAGGGGCGGTCAGCCTCTTCAGCCGCGGCCTGTCGGAAGTCTTCGTGGCCCGGGTGCTGGGCGTCCTGGGGCTCGTCAGCGTCGGTATCCTGTTGTTCATTCTCTTCACCTCGAATCCTTTCGAACGCCTGCTTCCCGCCCCCCTTGACGGCAGGGATCTCAACCCCCTGCTGCAGGACTTCGGTCTGGCCGTCCACCCCCCCATGCTCTACATGGGATACGTCGGCATGGCGGTTCCCTTCAGCTTCGCCATCGCCGCATTGCTTTCCGGCTCTCTGGACATCGCTTGGGCACGCTGGTCGAGGCCGTGGACGCTGGTAGCCTGGGCCTTCCTCACCCTGGGAATCACCCTGGGTTCCTGGTGGGCCTACTATGAGCTCGGATGGGGCGGTTGGTGGTTCTGGGATCCGGTGGAAAACGCCTCTTTCATGCCATGGTTGATGGCCACCGCCTTGATCCACTCGCTGGCGGTCACGGAAAAAAGGGGCGCTTTCAAAGCCTGGACCGTGCTGCTGGCGATCTTCGCCTTTTCCCTGAGTCTGCTCGGCATGTTCCTGGTGCGTTCGGGCATTCTGGTGTCGGTACACGCTTTTGCCAACGACCCGGAAAGGGGGCTGTTCATTCTGATTTTCCTCGGACTGGTGATTGGCGGTTCCCTGCTCCTTTACGCTCTGCGGGCCCCCACGGTGAAGGACCATGCCCGCTTTCACTGGTTCTCCCGCGAATCCCTGCTGCTGCTCAACAACGTCTTGCTGGTGATCGCTTGCGCCAGCGTTCTGCTCGGCACCCTCTACCCTCTGGTGCTCGATGCTCTGGGGCTGGGCAAGATCTCCGTGGGCCCCCCTTATTTCGGCTCCGTCTTCACGCCCTTGACGGCCCCCCTCTTTCTGCTTGCGGGAATCGGACCCCTGGTCGCCTGGCGACAAGGGAACCCTTCCAGACTGTGGCGTCAGGTGCGCTGGCTGATCCCCCTTAGCATCGTGGCTGCGGTGGTCCTGACGGTCTTGTGGTTCGACATCGGCCAGATCGCCACCGTGGCCGGCTTGAGCTGCGCTTTCTGGCTCGCCACGACCTCCCTCCTGCCTCTCTGGCAACGTTTCCGTCACCGCAAGGGGCTGGGCGGATTGCGCCAACCCCTGGGCTACTACGGCATGACACTGGCCCATTTCGGGCTGGCGGTCTTTCTGGTGGGGGTGACGGTTTCCAATCATTTCAGCATCGAAAAAACCGTACGTCTGGAAACGGGAGAATCCGCCACCCTGGGTGGCTACACCTTCCTGTTCGAGGGGGTCAGGGAAATCGAGGGACCCAACTACACCGCCCGGGAAGGGCTGTTCACGGTCAGTGACGGCGACAGAATCACCGCCCGGCTCCGGCCGCAGAAGCGTTTTTACCCCGTCCAACGCAACGTCATGACGGAAGCCGCCATCGATCCATCGCTGGCTAGGGATATCTATGTGGCGCTCGGCGAGTCATTGGAAGGGGACGCCTGGAGCGTGCGCCTCTACGTCAAGCCCGCCATCCGCTGGATCTGGCTCGGTGGTCTGCTGATGATGACCGGCGGCTTCCTGGCCGCGGCCGACCGCCGCTACCGCCTGACCGTCAAGGACGAAACCATCGTCACCACACCTGCCTGAAATCCATGTTCAAACTGAAATTCATCCTCCCGCTGGCTCTTTTCTTCGCTCTGGTGATTCTCCTTGCGGTCGGTTTGCGCCTGAATCCCCGCGAGGTGCCTTCGCCACTGGTCGGCAGACCGGCCCCGGCCTTCACCCTCCCTTCCCTGCTGAAACCGGAACAGTCGATCACGCCCGACATTTTCCAGGGCAGAGTCAGCCTGTTCAATGTCTGGGCGTCGTGGTGCGTCGCCTGCAGACAGGAACATCCCTACCTGATGCAGCTGGCCCGCGAAGGCGTCACCCTGTACGGTCTCGACTACAAGGACACCCGCGAGGCGGGATTGGGCTGGCTCGACAAACTGGGCAACCCTTATCGCCAGGTGCTTTTCGACGAGTCGGGCAAGGCCGGCATCGACTGGGGTGTTTACGGGGTGCCTGAGACCTTTGTCATCGACAAACAAGGTATCATCCGCTACAAACACATCGGCCCCATCACCCCGAAGGATTGGGAAGAAAAGATCGGTCCCCTGGTCCGCTACCTGGAGAAACAACCATGAAGGGCAGGTACTTCGTCTTGCTCTTGTTCTTCGTTTTATCGGTTCCTTTCGTCCATGCCGGTATCGAGGTCCGGGAATTTCCCGACGCCCGGCTGGAACAGCGCTATCACCGGCTGATCGGCGAGTTGCGTTGCCTGGTCTGCCAAAACCAGTCTCTGGCCGATTCCAACGCGGATCTTGCCGAGGACTTGCGGGACGAGGTCTATGCCATGCTGATGGCGGGAAAACCGGACCGGGAAATCGTCGCCTTCCTGGTGGCCCGCTACGGGGATTTCGTGCTCTATCGGCCGCCGGTAAAAAAGACGACGCTGCTGTTGTGGTTGGGCCCTTTCGCTGCCTTGCTCGTGGCCGGATGGGTTCTGTGGCGGATCGGCAAGGCCCGGACACCTGAACCGGCCGCCCCCCTCAACGAGGAAGAACAGCAAAAAGTGCGAAAATTGTTGCAGCAACAAAACCGGGAGGAACCTGGCTCATGACCGCTTTCTGGCTCCTCGCCGCGGCTTTGATCGCCTGTGTCTACGCACTCTTTTGGTGGTCCTTGCGCCATCTCGCGGCAGAAACCGGCTCTGCCGGCGACCTCTCCGCCGTATTGGATGCCCACCGGCAACGGCGACGTGAACTGGAGCAGGAACTGGCCGAAGGCGGCATCGACAATGAGCAGTTCGATCAACTCGTGGCCGAACTGGACCGGGAACTGCTCGAACTGAACACCTCCCCCGGCGACAGCAAGCCCGCCCAGCCCATGAAGGGTATGCTGGCCGTCTTTGCCACCCTGGCGGTCCTGCCACTGGTCGCGCTGTCACTCTACTTTGCCCTGGGCCGTCCAGACCTCATCGGACAAGCCACCGCCCCGCCCTCCCAGGCCACATCCACCCCGAACCGGAGCAGCAACCCCGCCCCTTCCCTGGAAGCGGCCATCGAGCGTCTCAAGGCTCGCCTGCAGGCCAATCCCGACGTCATCGAAGACTGGGTGTTGCTGGCCCGGGCCTATCAGGCCACAGGCAAGCCGCAACGGGCGATCGACACCTACCGCCGGGCACTCGAGCTGGCACCGGACAACCCCGACCTCCAGCTGTTCTACGCCGAAGCGCTGTCCCAAACAGAGGACAACGGCGGCGAACCCGAGCGCCTGCTTCAGGCGGTGCTGAAACGAATTCCGCAACACCCCCGGGCGCTGTGGCTGGCGGGACTGATCGCTTTGCAAAAAAACGACCCTGCCAGGGCCGAGCGGTACTGGCAACGTCTGCTGGAACAAATGCCACCAGGCAGCGAGGCCCGGCAGCAACTGGCAAAGGTGATGCGAAAATCCGGGATGAAGCCGGCGGAAGCCACCGCCAGCGGCAACGCCGCCGACGCCACCGCGCACATTCAGGTAACGGTCAGTCTTTCCCCCGAGTTGGCGTCCCAGGCCAAACCCGACCAAGTGGTCTATATATTCGCCCGGGCTGCGGAAGGGCCTCCGATGCCCCTCGCCATCGTCAAAAAACGGGTCATGAATCTGCCGGTCACGGTGACTCTGGATGACTCCATGGCCATGATGCCACAGATGAAGCTGTCCAACTTTCCCCGCATCATCGTCGGCGCGCGCATCGCCAAATCGGGCAACGCCCAGGGGGCCCGTGGCGATCTGGAAGGTTGGAGCCAGCCGCTCAACATCGAACGGAACCATACCGTCACCCTCATCATTGATCAGGTACGCTCATGACCGAACCCCGCGATGGCGATGCATTGATCATCGTCGATGTGCAGAAGGATTTCCTTCCGGGAGGCGCTCTGGCAGTGAAAGAGGGAGACCGGATCGTGCCGCTGTTGAACCGCTACATCGAGAAATTTCAACGCCTGGGGCTTCCGATCGTCGCCACCCGGGACTGGCATCCCCCCGACCATTGCTCCTTCAAATCCCGGGGAGGCCCCTGGCCGGCCCACTGTATCGCCGGCACCTCGGGTGCGGAGTTCGCCGAAGGGTTGCGGCTGCCGCCGAATACCCTCATCGTCTCCAAGGCGACCCGAGCCGATCAAGAAGCCTATTCAGGATTCGAGCGAACGGGGCTGGCGGAAAAACTGAAGCGCCTGGGTGTCACCCGCCTTTTCATCGGTGGTCTGGCAACCGAATACTGTGTCCTCAACACCGTCAGGGATGCCATCGAAAAGGGCTTCCGGGTCGTCGTCCTGAGCGATGCCATGCGGGCCGTGAACGCCAACCCCGGAGACGAAGCGAAAGCCCTGGAGCAAATGCGTCAGTGGGGGGCCGAATTCGTCCGCTTACAGTCGGCATCCCGCGAAACGTCTCTTCCTGATTCAGGTCAACCATGACTTCAGCGCTCCTGACCGATCTCTATCAGCTCACCATGCTGCAGGGATATTGGCATGAAGGGATGGAAGAGACGGCGGTGTTCGAACTGTTCGTGCGGAAATTCCCTCCGCGGCGTAATTTTCTGCTGGCCGCCGGCCTGGAACAGGCCATCGAATATCTGGAAAATCTCGCCTTCGAGCAGCAGGAAATCGCTTATCTCCGGCAGACCGGCCTCTTCGACGACCGGTTTCTGGATCGATTGGCCGGCCTCACCTTCAGCGGTGACGTGGATGCCATGCCGGAAGGAACGGTATTTTTTCCCAACGAACCGATCCTGAGGGTCGTCGCCCCCCTGCCCCAGGCGCAATTGGTCGAAACCCGGCTGATCAACCTGCTTCAGTTTCAAACCCTTATCGCCTCCAAGGCGGCCCGCTGCGTTCTGGCCGCTCCCGGAAAGAACCTGGTGGATTTCGGCCTGCGGCGCGCTCACGGCAGTGAAGCGGGAATCCTGGCGGCCCGTGCGGCTTACCTTGCCGGTTTCGGCGGAAGCTCCAACGTGGCGGCGGGCATGAAATTTTCCATTCCCGTCTTCGGCACCATGGCCCATTCCTACATCATGGCCCATGACGACGAACTGGCCGCCTTCCGTGGCTTCGCGCTTTCCCAGCCACAGAATGTGGTACTGTTGATAGATACCTATGACACCCTGGCGGCGGTGGACAAAGTCATCGCCCTGGCCGGGGAACTGGCGCAGCGCAACATTCCCGTCAAGGCGGTACGGATAGACAGCGGTGATCTGGCGACCCTCGCCAAGGAAGTCAGAAAAAAACTGGATGCTGCGGGCCTCCGGCAGACTGGAATCTTCGCCAGTGGCGATCTGGATGAATACACGCTGCAGCGCTTCAATGCGCAGAACGCGCCCATAGACGGCTTCGGTGTCGGCACCAGGCTCACCACCTCCAGCGACGCCCCCTACCTGAATTGTGCCTACAAATTGCAGGAATACGCGGGAATTCCCCGGCGCAAGGTCTCCAGCGGCAAACAGACCTGGCCGGGACGCAAGCAGATCTATCGAAGATATGACGAAAAAGGCGTTTTGGCAGGGGACATTCTCACCACAGCGGACGATGCCCAGGAGGGGGAACCCCTGCTGCGACCTGTCATGCGCAAGGGAAAAAGACTCCACCCGCCCGAATCGCTCGAAACCATCAGAAGACGAACCGCCATGGAACTGGAATGCCTGCCGGCCGATCTCAAGGAACTGGAACGGGAATCCACCCTGACGGTGGAGATCTCCACCGCGCTGCGTGAACTGACCAGGCAGACCGATCTGAGACTGGGGCTGATTTGAGCGACTTCACCGTCACCCGCCCATACCAGAGCGAATACGAGATCAAGCGCTCACGCTTCGTCGCCGTCCTGGGACCGGTGGCGGACGGCCAGACGTTGGAAACCTTCCTTGGCGCACTGGCGAAACGCCACCCCCAGGCCCATCACCTCACCTACGCCTGGCGCATCCAAACCCCGCAAGGGCTGCGCGAACGCTGCTTCGATGCCGGTGAACCCTCGGGCACCGCGGGAAGACCCATTCTCGCCCATCTCCAGGGCAAGCGGCTGATCAACGTGTGCCTCGCCGTCATCCGCTATTTTGGTGGGATCAAGCTGGGGGCGGGCGGACTCGCACGCGCCTATGGTCAGGCGGCGCGGCAAGTGCTTGAAATCGCCGACATCCAGCCCCATATAGCATTCAAACGCCTGGAAGCCCGGATCGGCTACAGCCAATTCCAGGATCTGGCCAGGCACCTTTCCCCTTTTGGCGCCACGATCGAAAAGGCCACTTATGGCGCCGAGGTCACAGTGACGATCCAGGTACCCGAGGATCAATACCAAGAGGTAAAACGACTTCTGGAAACACCCTGACACCATGCCTGGTCTGCTTTGGCTGCTGCTCCTTCTCTCCGGATGCGCCTCGTTGCCCGACGAGCCTGTTCAATGGACCGGCGCCCGACTCGAAAATACAGCTTATATCACCAGCGACGGCCACCGTCTTCCCCTGCATCGATGGCGACCGGACACGGAGCCACGGCCCGTAATCGTGGCTTTACATGGTTTCAACGACTATGGCCGCTTCATCGGTTCAACCCGATTCAACCACAAGTATCTCAGATAAGAGGGAGCGCAATGCAACGAGACGATCCACTCCAATGGATGTGGCTGCAAGCCATAGAAATGCTGGAAAAAACCGAGCGGCTGAGCCGCCTGCGGTTCTTCGTCCGCCATTCGCGGCCACAGCTTCCCACCTGGGAGCCTCCCGTGGACATTGTGGAGACCTGTCAAACTCTGCAGATCACCGTGGTGCTGCCCGGCGTCCCGCTGGACCGTGTGGAAATCCACCTGGAGGCGGGGATGCTCAGAATCGCCGGGGATCGGCCACCCCCCATCGAACGCGCCACGACCCGGATTCACCGGCTGGAAATTCCCTATGGGCGTTTCGAGCGCCGGATTCACCTTCCGCCCGGCCGTTATGAACTACTCGAATCCAGCCACCAGCATGGCTGCCTGGCATTGACATTCCGCAAACGCTAAGGAACAAGGGACCTGACCATGACAGAATTACCAGCTCAAAAAACCGATCGAGAACCCGAATTCAAACTGCCGGAAAATGCCGTACCCATCATCCCGGTACGAAACGTGGTGCTTTTTCCCGGCGTGATCATTCCCCTCGGTATCGGCCGTGACCGCTCCATCGCCGCAGCCCAACAGGCTCTCAGGGAGGAACGGCCGGTGGGATTGCTGTTGCAAAAAGATCCCGCCATCGACAACCCGATGCCCAGCGATCTCTATCCAGTCGGCACCACCGCCACCATTTTGCGTTACGTGACCGGCCAGGACGATACCCACCATATCGTCTGCCAGGGCGAACAACGCTTCCGGGTGAAAGCGTTCATCGAGGGCTATCCCTTCCTGGTGGCGGAGATCGAGCTCATTTCCGAGGAGGAAGCGCAAACCACCGAAGGCGAAGCCCGGATGTTGCAACTCAAGGCCTTGATCGGTGAACTCCTGGAGCTGATGCCACAAGCGCCTTCGGAACTGGTCAACGCGGTCCAGCAAATTACCTCCCCCGGCATGCTGGCCGATATGATCGCAGCCTTCATCGACATTGAACCGGCAGAAAAACAAAAGCTGCTGGAAACCTCGGATGTGGCGGCCCGCCTTGACAAGCTGCTGGAGCACGTCAACCACCGACTCGAAGTGTTGCGGCTGTCGAAAGAAATCAGCGAACGCACCAAAAAAAGCATGGACGAACGCCAGCGTGAATACTTGTTGAGGGAGCAGCTCAAAACCATTCAGGAAGAACTGGGAGAAAGCGGAGAACAGGCCGAGGAAATCGAGGAACTCCGCAAGGCCATCGATGAGGCGGAGATGCCGGAGGAGGTCCGGGAGCACGCACTGAAAGAACTCAAACGGCTCGAAAGGATGCACGAGGCCCAGGCCGAATACGGCATGCTACGCACCTATCTGGAGTGGCTGACGGAACTTCCCTGGTCCAGAGCCACGGAAGAAAAGCTTGACATCACCGAGGCCAGGGAGGTCCTGGACCAGGATCATCATGACTTGGAAAAGGTCAAACGCCGAATTCTCGAATATCTGGCGGTGCGCAAACTCAATCCCGGCGGAAAGGGCCCCATCCTTTGCTTCGTCGGACCACCCGGTGTCGGCAAAACCTCTCTCGGCCAATCCATTGCCAAGGCCACCGGGCGCAAATTCGTGCGCGTTGCCTTGGGTGGACTCCACGACGAAGCGGAGATTCGCGGTCACCGGCGAACCTACATCGGCGCCATGCCGGGTAAAATCATCCAGGCCATCCGCAAGGCCGGAAGCAACAACTGTGTGATGATGCTCGACGAGATCGACAAACTGGGCGCTGGCGGTTTTCATGGCGATCCGGCCTCGGCACTGCTGGAGGTGCTCGATCCGGAGCAAAACGTCAATTTCGTCGATAATTATCTGGGCGTGCCCTTCGATTTGAGCAAGGTGATGTTCATCTGTACCGCCAATGTTCTCGACACCATACCGGGCCCTTTGCGCGACCGCATGGAGATCATCGAGATCCCCGGCTATACCGATACCGACAAGCTGCAGATCGCCCGCCGCTACCTGGTCCGAAGGCAACTGGAGGCTTGCGGCCTCGGTGAGGCGCAATGCCAGATCAGTGACGCAGCCCTGCTGACGGTGATTCACCACTACACCCGGGAAGCCGGGGTACGCAATCTGGAACGCGAAATCGGCTCGTTGTTTCGGTGGGCGGCGGTGCAGATCGCCGAGGGCAAGGCCAGGGAAATCCGCATAGACAGCGATGATGTCAGCAAAATTCTGGGACCGCCCCGCTACGAAAGCGAGGTGGCGATGCGTACCAGCCTTCCGGGCGTGGCCACGGGGCTTGCCTGGACGCCGGTGGGCGGTGACATCCTGTTCATCGAAGCCACCAAGACTCCCGGCAATGGCAAGCTGATTCTCACCGGCCATCTGGGGGACGTGATGAAAGAAAGCGCCCAGGCAGCGCTCACCCTGCTCAAGGCCCGCTGTGAGAAACTGGGAATCGATCCCAAGGTGTTCGGCGAATCCGACATCCATGTCCATGTACCCGCCGGAGCCACCCCCAAGGATGGGCCCAGCGCCGGCGTCGCCATCTTCGTGGCGCTGGTGTCCCTGTTCACCGATCGTCCGGTGCGGTCCAACGTCGCCATGACCGGCGAGATCAGCCTGCGTGGGCTGGTATTGCCCGTGGGCGGGATCAAGGAAAAGGTGCTGGCAGCGCTCCAGGCCGGCCTGGACACTGTGATGCTGCCGGCACGCAACCGCAAGGAGTGGGAGGAGATTCCCGAAGAAGCCCGGGAGAAACTGCGTTTCGTGTGGCTGGAGACGGTCGATCAGGCCATCCGGGAAGCCATTGGAAACGATATTTTGAAGTGATTTTCGAAAATAAAAGAGGAAGCAGTATGAATCGCAGAAACTTCGTTGGCTGGTTGAGCGCCGGCACTGCCGCTGCCGTCATCGCACCCAAAATCGCCACGGCCGCCGGCGATTGTCGGGCGATGGCGGGGGGCGTTTTCCATACCAAAGAGAACCCAGGACGCTGGGCCAAAAAAATCGGTGGGCACCTGCCGCAACTGGAAATCGCAAGGCACGCGGGCGGCGTCCGGCTGAAAGTTTTGACCGCTCACGAAATGCGCGGCTTCGAACACTATATCGTCAAGCATGTCGTGCTGAACCGGGATTACCGATTCCTCGCGGAAAAGATGTTCCAGCCGCAAAAGGACGAAGTGCCGCTATCGGAATTCGAGCTGGGAAACTATCAGGGACGGGTTCACGTGCTCAGCGTGTGCAACAAGCACGATACCTGGCTCAATCAGATCGACATCTGAGCCAAAGGATCACGGCAAGGGCAACTCGGGTCGCCGGGTTGCCTGATTGGCCTCCCGTAACAGGTAACCGCGCAGAATCCCGAGTTTGTGCTTGATGATGGTGGCGTTGACAGGCCCCATACGCAGTAATTGCTTTTGCGCCGCGCTGAGGGACTCCAGTTTGGGATCGGCAAATTTGTACATGACCGATGGCTTGACCAGGACAATCTCACCTCTCGGCTGAGGCGCTTCGAGAAGATGCTCGGCCGCCGCCAGCAGTGCTTGGTCGAACTGCTTTCCACTGGGCGCAATTTCCGCGAAAGCTTCCCGGGCAAGTGGCCTTGCCAGTTGGTACAGGCGCCACGCCAGCTCCATGTCAATGGCATCCACCACTTCGGCCAGAAGGTCGTAACGGTGATAACTTTGGGGATCGATGACCAGTTTTCCCTCCGCCTCCTTGACCTTGAAGGGTTCCTTGGGTGCCCAAAAGGAAAACACCTTGCGCGGCAACTTGCCTTTCGATACCTGATCGGCCAGCAACACGAATTGACGCATCAAATCGGAAGTCTGTTCCAGCCAGTGCTTGAATTGGGGATGGGGGTCGACCAGGGGCAGCTGCTGCCGTAACCATGGATCACTGGCATTGAGATCGGCAGGGGGGCGGGTGAAGCTCACCGTGTGCTCCACCCGGGCGACGAATTCGTTATCGGCGGCCCCGGTTGTCTCTTCCTCTTGCGTCGGTGTCACACCTTCCGCTGCGCTGTCCTTACCTTCTCTGACCGGGGGGGCGGTCTTCAGGTCTTCCCCGGTGAGGATGGACGACTGCTTGAGTTGATAGGCCCGCCATAACATGACACCGGATCCAACGATGATCGCCACCATGAGAATTGCCCAAATGGCAGTACGCAAGCGCGAGGGTTTGAGATGGCTCTCGATGTCATCGTGCATAGGGAAAATGCTCTCTATTGGAAATAAGAACCGGGAAAGACGGGGAGAAATGGTAGGCGCGGGCAGGATT
This sequence comes from Methylothermaceae bacterium, assembly GCA_026981855.1. GTDB lineage: Bacteria > Pseudomonadota > Gammaproteobacteria > Methylococcales > Methylothermaceae > Methylohalobius. The sequence goes on from JALSIB010000044.1 coordinate 40,720, forward strand.
GAACTGCCGACCCCTGCCGTGTGAAGGCAGTGCTCTCCCACTGAGCTACGCGCCTGGAATGGGGGTTATTCTATGTAATCCGGCGCAATTTTCAAGTTTTATTTACTTCGAGATCGCCGCGAAGGAAGACGCCGCCGCAGCGGCGTCAAGCTTTACCCGGTCACTGGCCTGAAGCCGGAGGAGTTTGTTTCTCTTCCTCTTCGCGAGTATCCATCTTCAGTGGCACATAGGCAGGGCACCAGCGCAGGATGGCAGTGGCGATCAGCACCAGGCCGATCAGACCCAGCCAGCTTTTGAATTTGAGCCCCAAGCCGACGACCACCACGCCAGCAATGATACGGATCAAACGGTCCTTTTTGCCAATGTTGGGTTCCAATTTCAGCATATCGGTCACCTCCTCGTTTCGTTCTTGGTTGTTATCGAAAGGGCCGGTCTTCTCCGACCCCCAATCTTGCCCGCCTCCAGAATGATGGCTACGAAGACTCCCTGGAAGAGGCAGGCAACGCCTCCTGCAACAAAGCGTTCAAACGGCGGACGAACCCCGCCGGATCTCCCAGCTGCCCTCCTTCGGCCAACACTGCCTGATCGAACAGCAGTTTGCCCAGATCTTCGAAGCGCCCGGCATCGCTTTCATCCCGCAAACGCTCCACCAAGCCGTGTTTTGGGTTAAGCTCGAGAATGGGTTTGGAGCCGAAAGCCATAGGCTGGCCACTGGATTTCAGAATACTTTCCATCCGCCGGCTCAGCCCGAAGTTGTCGAGCACCAGACAGGCAGCCGAATCGGTCAGGCGCTGGCTGAGCCTGACCTCGCTCACCTTGTCTCCCAGCAATTTCTTGAGCTTCTCCAGGGTATCACCAAAGGTTTGGGCAACCAGTTCCCTGGCCTTTTCCTCCCCCTCATCCTTGAGCCCCCCCAGATCCAGATCCCCTTTGGCCACCGATTGCAAGGGCTTGCCCTCGAATTCGGTCAAGTGGGCCACCAGCCATTCATCCACCGGCTCCCACAAGAGCAGCACTTCGATATCCTTGTCTCGCAAGACTTCCAAATGCGGGCTGGCCTTCGCCGCCTGATAATTCTCCGCCACCAGATAATAGATTTGGTCCTGCCCCTCTTTCATCCGCCCGATATAATCAGTCAGGGACACATTCTGAGATTCGTCCTCGTCCCGGGTGGAGGCGAAACGCAACAATCCGGCGATGCGGTCGCGGTTCTTGGAATCCTCGATGATTCCCTCCTTGAGTACGCTGCCGAAGGATTTCCAGAAAATACGGTACTGCTCTGGCCGATTTTTGGCCAGATCTTCCAAAAGCCCCAGGATCTTCTTCACCGCACCGGCACGGATCCTCTCCAACGCCCGGTTTTCCTGGAGAATCTCGCGCGAGACGTTGAGGGGAAGGCTGTCGGAGTCGATCACACCGCGCACAAATCGCAGATAGCGGGGCATCAGTTTCGGATCTTCCATGATGAAGACCCGTTGTACATACAATTTCACCCCGTGGGTGGACTCCCGATCCCACAGATCGAAGGGGGGATTTTTTGGGATATACAGCAGCAGGGTGTATTCGTTGGTCCCCTCGACCCGGCTGTGGAGACGGGCCAGAGGGCCTTCGAAGTCGTGGGCGACATGCTTGTAGAATTCCTCGTAGTCCTTTTCCTCGATCTCTTCCTTGGAGCGTATCCACAGGGCAGAGGCGCTGTTGACCACTTCCTCCCCCTCACCCTTGTCCTGCTTCATCACGATGGGAATGGGAATGTGATCGGAGAATTTCCGCACGATGGCGCGAAGACGGGCGCCATCGAGAAATTCATCCATATCCTCGCGCAGATGCAAGGTGACGGTGGTCCCCCGGGCAGGCCGATTCACCGCCTCCAGAGTATACTCCCCTTCCCCGGTAGACTCCCAACGGACGCCCTGATCGGCTGGCAGCCCCGCCTTTCGGGTTTCCAGAGCGACTCGATCGGCAACGATGAAGGAAGAATAGAAACCGACCCCGAACTGGCCGATGAGCCGGCTGTCAGCCGCTTCGTCTCCGCTGAGCGACTCGAGGAACCGGCGGGTTCCCGAACTGGCGATGGTGCCGATATTGTCGATGACTTCCTGGCGCTCCATGCCGATACCATTGTCCCGTACCGTGATCGTCCTGGCATCCTTGTCATAGTCAATCCAGATCTTGAGTTCGCTGTCACCCTCGTACAGGGACTCGTCCGCCAAGGCCTGGAAACGCAATTTCTCCGCCGCATCGGCGGCATTAGAGATCAATTCGCGAAGGAAGATCTCCCGGTTGCTGTACAGCGAGTGAATCATCAACTGCAGCAACTGCCTGACTTCCGCCTGGAATCCAATGGTCTGTTTGTTCTGTGTCGTCTCGCTCATCATTTCCAGAAATTGTTCATCTCATTGCGTGGGATAAGAAAAATTTTGCCGCCGTATGGCCGGGGCGGTGGCCCACCATTCGCCGGCAAACGGAATTTTCATGGGGGCAGGCGACCGGAATTTCAAGCCACGAAACGGTCCTTGCCCTTGCCCAGCAGCTTTTCCTTGTGGCGCTCGCGGGCCAGGTATTTTTGCCGTCCCGCATACATTTCATAAAGGATCAACCCCATCATGCCGAGGAACATCCACCAGCTGATCCACATGAGCAGTTGCAGCAGTTTGAGCGCGTCGGGATGGCCCAGGACATATTCGTTCAAAGCCTGGAATATTTCCTGCATGAGATTCACCAATTGGTTTCGGGTCTGAATTTCGACTCTACGCCTGCCTGTTTTTCAAGTCAACCGCTTGATCGACCTTGTGCTTTTCCCGTAAAGTGCAGCGGGATGCCACGCATGGGGGAAAACGATATGGCGCGCGAACAGTGGAAGAGTGAAATGGGGTTTCTGCTCGCTGCGGTGGGCTCGGCCATCGGCCTGGGCAACATCTGGCGTTTCAGCTACATGGCCTATGAGCATGGCGGCGGCGCTTTCCTCATTCCCTATCTGACCGCCTTGCTCACCGCAGGCGTTCCGCTGCTGATCCTGGAATACGCCATCGGCCACGAACGCATCGGTTCCGCTCCCTTGGCCTACGCCAAGATCAGTCGCCGTTGGGAGTGGCTGGGTTGGTGGCCGGTATGCTTCGTGATGTTCGGCATCATCTTGTACTACAGTGTGGTGATCGCTTGGTGCCTCGATTATTTCTTCTACTCGTTTTCCCTGGCCTGGGGCGCCGACCCCAATGACTTCTTCTTCAACCGGTTCCTCAGGATTTCGAAGTCGCCCGCCGACTTAGGTGAGATCCGCACCCCCATCCTCTTCGCTCTGATCTTCGTCTGGTTCATCACCTGGTGGGTGGTATACCGGGGTGTGCAGCACGGTATCGAGTTGGCCAACAAGATCTTGATGCCGACCCTGCTCTTGCTGACCACCATTCTGGTATGCTGGTCCCTGACCCTCGATGGCGCCTGGACAGGAATAAAAGCCTATGTCAGCCCCGATTTTTCCAAACTGTCCGATCCCAAGGTCTGGATCGATGCCTACAGCCAGATCTTCTTCACCCTCAGCCTCGCCTTCGGAATCATGATCGCCTACGCCAGTTATCTGCCCGACCGGACCAACATCACCCGCAATGCCTTGCTGACCGCCTTCATCAACTGCGGTTATTCACTGTTCGCCGGCGTTGGCGTGTTCGCTGTCCTCGGCTTCATGGCCACCGCCGAGGGCAAGCCCCTGGCGGAAGTGGTCAGCAAAAGCATCGGGCTGGCCTTCGTGGCCTACCCCAAGGCATTGTCGTTGATGCCCGGCGGCAACCTGTTCGGAGCGGTCTTCTTTTTGTGTCTGGTGGTGGCCGGCCTGTCGTCGGCGGTTTCCATCGTGGAGGCTTTCGTCTCCGCCGTGGTGGACAAATTCGGAACATCCAGGAAGCCTTTGGTATCCCTGGTCAGTGTACTGGGGTTTCTTGGCTCGGTGATCTTCGCTTCACGGGCCGGTTTACTGTGGCTGGACATCGTCGATCACTTCCTGACCCATTACGGCCTTGTGATCGTGGGAATCATCGAGTGCGTGGTGATCGGCTGGATGTTCGACCTGCCGATGCTACGGAGGCACATCAACCGCATCTCTTCCATTCGCCTGGGGAAATATTGGGACTATCTGATCAAGGGCTTCGTCCCACTGGCACTGATGATCATCATTCTGGGGGATCTGTACCAGGACTTTAGCCAACCCTATGGTGGCTATTCCTGGACCGCCCTGATTCTCATCGGCCGTGACTGGTTGCTGCTGAATCTGGCATTGGCAGTATTTCTGGCCAGTCGCCCCTGGAAGACCGAAAATCATCGCCAGCCGGGAAGAGGATTCACGCCATGATTCATTCTGAATTCGAGCTGGAACCGGATCTGATCTACCTCAATCATGCCGGCGTGGCCCCCTGGCCCCGACGTACCCGAGAAGCTGTAGCCTGCTTCGCTGAGGAAAACAGCCGCCGTGGCGCCACCGACTATCCTCGCTGGATGGAAGTGGAAAAAAGGCTGCGAAACCATCTCAGGCACCTCTTGAACGCACCTTCCACAGATGACATCGCCCTGGTCAAGAACACTTCCGAAGCCCTGTCCATGGTGGCTTACGGACTCGACTGGAAGGCTGGCGACAATATCGTCACCAGCGACGAGGAATTCCCTTCCAACCGGATTCCCTGGGAATCCCTTCGCAACAAGGGCGTGGAATTGCGCCAGGCAGATCTTACCAGCACCCCTTTGGCGGAAGAGGCGCTGTTCGAACTGGTGGACCGACATACCCGGCTGATCACCATCAGCTCGGTTCAATATGCCAGCGGCAGACGCATGAATTTGCAACGAATCGGGGAATTCTGCCACAAGCGGGGCATTCTGTTCTGTGTCGACGCGATCCAGAGCGTCGGTGCTATGAAGGCCGACGTTCAGGCGTGGCAGGCCGACTACGTCATGGCGGACGGCCACAAATGGCTGCTGGGACCGGAAGGACTGGGTTTTTTCTACACCACTCCACGCTCACGGGATCTGCTCCAACTGAGACAATATGGCTGGCACATGGTGGAACACGCCGGCGACTACGATCGCACCGAGTGGCAGATTGCCCCCACTGCCCGACGCTTCGAGTGCGGCAGCCCCAACATGGTGGGAATATTCGGCCTCGAAGCCAGTACCTCCCTGTTGCTCGACATCGGCATGGACGCGGTGGAACGGCAGGTTTTGGCCAACGCTTCCCTTTTAATCGAAAAAATCCTGGCAGACCCCGATCTTGAACTGCTCTCACCCGCCAAAGCGCACGCCGGAATCGTCACTTTCCGCCCTGTGAGCGGCAAGCCCAGTCGGTTGTTCGACTACCTTCGAGATCACAACGTGATCTGCGCCCAGCGCGGCGGGGGTATTCGTTTCTCACCACATTTCCACAACAGGGAACCACAGCTGGTAGCAGCCGTGGATCTGGTCAAAACGTGGGTTTCAATAGCCCGATAATTTCCATAAATGTAAGCAAAATTTCATAGAGTCCCCGCTCTCATTTCGCCTCCCTGTTTTAACCCTGGTTCACTTGGGGCACTCTTCCTCCAACAGACACTCCTCGACGACTTTGCGGAAATCAGAACTCGGTCACAACTGCCCTACCCGAGATGTATTAAATTGCATAGGGAACTTATTTAGAAGGAGGTTCTTATGCAAAAAACGATACTCAAATTCGCCATGGGATTGATGCTTATGGTCGGCAGCCAGCTGTCATGGGCACTGGTCAACATCAATCAAGACGATGAAAAAGTAATCGCCAAGGAACTCAATGGCGTGGGCAAGGCAAAAGCCAAAGCAATCGTGATGGAAAGAAAAAGAAATGGTCCTTTCAAAAATTTGGACGATCTACAAAAAAGGGTCAAAGGCATAGGAAAGAAGATCGTCTTGAAAAACAAAGACGTGATTCGATTCAAATAAAGGTAGGTCATAAAATCGAAATCCCCCTTAGGATTGTGGCCTGAGGGGGATTTGAGTAGATGGGAGCCTGGCGGTGCCCTACTTTCGCGGAGGTTGCCCTCCACTATCATCGGCGAAACACTGTTTCACTGCCGAGTTCGGGATGGGATCGGGTGGTTCCAGTGCT